>NZ_CP133888.1:2640000-3300000 GCF_041228405.1 Salinilacustrithrix flava | reverse complement strand
CTCGAGGCGTCGGCCCGTGACCCGGACCCCGCCGTCGCGCACCAGGCGGCGGGCATCGGAGTTGGACTTGGCCAACCCGGCACCGACCAGGACCGGCACCGGATCGATCCCCTCCTGCACCGAGGCGCCCTCGGGTGGTCCGAC
Source organism: Salinilacustrithrix flava (assembly GCF_041228405.1). Classification (GTDB taxonomy): domain Bacteria; phylum Actinomycetota; class Acidimicrobiia; order Acidimicrobiales; family Salinilacustritrichaceae; genus Salinilacustrithrix; species Salinilacustrithrix flava. The sequence goes on along the minus strand of NZ_CP133888.1, from coordinate 3,299,856 downwards.
CGCGTCGACCTCCTCGGCCACCACGGCCCACGCCGCGGCCGACGCGTCGGTGGGGTCACCGCCGAAGAGCACGCTGGAGGCCTCGGCTGCCGCCTGGGCAGCGTCGGTGCCGTGGACGAGCGAGGTGACCTCGTGGGCCAGGCGCCGCTGGGCGGCCCGCTCCTGGGGTGCGTCGGCGTGCACGGCCACGAGGTCGCGGACCTCGGCCACGTCCAGCAGGGTGAGCTGGAGGAGGAAGCGCTGCACGTCGCGGTCGTCGACGTTCATCCAGTACTGGAAGAACTGGTACGGCGAGGTCTGGGCCGGGTCGAGCCAGATCGCTCCCCCGGTGGACTTGCCGAACTTCGCACCATCGGCGCGCGTGATCAGGGGCCAGGTGAACGCGTGCGCGCTGGCCTGGGAGCGCCGGCGGATCAGGTCCACGCCGGCGACCAGGTTCCCCCACTGGTCGGAGCCGCCGATCTGCAGCTCCACCCCCTCGTGGGCGTGGAGGTGCCAGAAGTCGTTGGCCTGCAGGAGCTGGTAGCTGAACTCCGTGTAGGAGATGCCGTGCTCGGAGCTGACCCGGGCCTTCACCGACTCCTTGGCCAGCATCTGGTTCACCGTGACGTGCTTGCCGACGTCGCGGAGGAACTCGAGCACGCCGATGCCCTCGGTCCAGTCCCGGTTGTTCACCACCGTGGCGACCTCGCCGACGATCTGGTGCACCTGCGCGCCGATGCCGGCGACGTTGGCGGCAAGGGTCTCGTCGTCGAGCAGGTTGCGCTCCTCGGAGCGACCGCCCGGGTCGCCGATCATCCCGGTGGCGCCACCGACGAGCGCGACGGGCCGGTGGCCGGCATCGGCGAAGCGACGCAGCACCAGCAGGCCGATCAGGTTCCCCGCGTGCAGGCTGGGGGCGGACGGATCGCAGCCGTAGTACAGGGCGATCGGTCCCTCGGCGAGGCGGTCGGCCAGGGCGTCGAGGTCCGTGCTGTCCTGCACGAGGCCCCGGTCCCGGAGGTCGTCGAGGAGGCTGCTCATGGGCGCCGACAGTACGCGGCGCGCTCCGTGCACCCCGACGGCGGCCGCCCCGTCTGGCGTGCCGGGGCCACGGCGGGCGACCATCGTGGTCGTGCCCGACACCTCCGCCACCGAACCGTCCGACCGCCGCACGGGCCTGCGCCGGCTCGGGGTCATCGCCGTCGTGGTCAGCTTCGTCGGCATCTGGGGCTACGTCATGTACCTCACCTTCTTCGAAGGCCGGGCCGAGCCCCGCGACCGCATGGGCGACACCCGCTTCACCGCGGCGGCCGAGGAGACCTGCGCCGAGTCCACCGCCTTCTTCGAGTCGCTCCCCTTCGCCAACGAGGTCGGCTCCCCCGCGGAGCGGGCCGACCTGCTCGACGAGGCCAGCGACGAGCTCGAGGTGATGGTCACCCGCCTCGAGGGGCTGGTGCCGCCGAGGGATGCCGACGAAGCCGTCGCGGTCGAGCGCTGGCTGGACGACTACCGCACCTTCATCCAGGACCGCCGCGAGTACGCCGACGCCCAGCGCGACCCGAGCAGCGACCGCTACGACCAGCCCTTCGCCGTCACCGACCGCGGCGGCTTCCAGATCGACGTGCTCATCGACGACTTCGCCCTCATCAACGACATGGACAGCTGCGAGACCCCCGACGACGTCGGTTGACTAGGGCCGGCGCTTGCGGCGCTCGTGCTCCGGGCGGCGAGCCCACTCGGCCTCCGCGTGGAGGTCGCCGAACGCTGCGAGCCGCTCGGCGGACAGCTCCCCGGCCTCGACGGCAGCCCGGACCGCGCAGCCCGGCTCGTGGTCGTGGGTGCAGTCGTTGAACCGGCACTGCGCCGAGAGGTCGTCGATGTCGGAGAAGGCGGCGTCGATGGCCTCGGGGTCGACGAAGAGCCCGATGGCCCGGATGCCGGGCGTGTCGACGACGATGCCCCCGCCCGGCAGGAGGTGCAGCTCCCGCCGGGTCGTGGTGTGACGGCCCTTGGCGTCGAAGGCGCGGACGTCGCCGGTGAGGGCGACCTCGGCGCCGGCGAGCGCATTGAGCAGGCTCGACTTGCCGGCGCCGGACTCCCCCAGCAGCACGACCGTGTCGCCACCGAGGGCACGGGCGAGCTCGTCGATGCCCTCGCCGGTGCGGGAGGACACCGCGACCACATCGGTGCCGGGGTGCTCGGCCGCGACCTCGGCCCGGAGCGACTCGGCGTCGGGGACGAGGTCGGCCTTGGTCAGCACCACGGTGGGCTCGGCGCCGGCGTCCCAGGCCTGGGCTGCGGCCCGCTGGATCCGCCCCGCCTTCACCGGACGGTCCAGGCCGGCAACCACCAGCACGCGGTCGAGGTTGGCGGCGAGCACCTGCTCGCCCTCCCCCACCGGATCGGCCCGGCGCAGGACACCACGGCGCTCCAGCACGGCCGCGACCTCGTCGTCCACGACGACCACCCAGTCACCCACCACCGGCGTCCCGACCCGGTCGGCCCGGGTGCGGGCGGCGTGCACGCCGTCGGCCCGGGCCACCTGGACCCAGCCCCGGTCCTGGCGCACCACGCGGCCCGGGATCCCGCCCGGAGCGTCGATCGCGTCGACCTCGGCCCGGCGGGACTCGTCCCAGCCCAGCGCCTCCAGTGCCGGCCCGGTGCTCAACGCTGCATCAGCTCCTGGTGGCGGGCCAGGCCGTGGCGCACCATGCGCCAGGTGCCCTCGTCCAGGTCGAGGCCGGCGAGGTCGTCGAGGGAGGCCCACCGGATGTCGTTGGACTCGTGGTTCCCCGCGGGCTCCGCGCCGGGAGGAGCGTGCACGAGGTAGCGGACGTCGAGGTGCAGGTGGGGGCCGTCGTCGGGCGGGGCGACCTCGTGCACGTCGAGGTCGACCGCGACGGGCAGCACGCGCAGGCCCTCCATGCCGGTCTCCTCCGTGGCCTCCCGAAGCGCCACGGCGGCGAGGTTGGCATCGCCGTCGCAGTGCCCGCCGGGCTGGAGCCAGCGGTCGAGCTTGCGGTGGTGGAGCACCACGACCCGGTCACCGTCCGCGTCGACGACGAGCGCCGATCCGGTGAGGTGGCCGGTCCGGCACGAGCGGTGCAGCGCGTCGTCGTGGACGTCGACGAAGTCCAGGATCGTCCGGCGGTGCGGCTCCGCGCCGGGGTCCACATCGGCGGCGGCAACGGCGGCTCGGGCGTCGGCGAGCCGGTCCGAGGCGCGCAGCTCCGGGGCGTCGGCGTCGAGCAGGTGCGGTGCTGGCACGGTCGGAGGCTAGGCCGGTCAGCGGCGCGAGACGTTGGGGTCACCGTCCACGTACCAGCGCCACGGGTGCTCGGCGCCTGCGGACAGGCCGATCCGGGTCGCCTGCACCGGCTCGGACGGCGGGGGCGTGCCGTCGTCCCACAGCCCCACCGCGCTCCCGCCGAGCAGGTCGACGCCGTCGTGGTCCCCGTGGAGGCCGAGCGCCTGGGCCGCCTTGGCCGGGCCGCTGCACAGGTCCCGGTCCCGCCGGGCCGCCGGGCCCCGGGCGGAACGCATCGCGTCGATCCCCTCGAGCGGCGCGAGTGCCCGGACCAGCACGGCCACGCCCTCGTCCTCGTCGCCGCACACCACGTTCACGCACCAGTGCATGCCGTAGGTGAAGTACACGTACAGCAGCCCGGCCGGGCCGAACATGGTGGCGTTGCGAGCCGTCCGGCCCCGATAGGTGTGGGCGCCGGGGTCGATGGGGCCGCAGTAGGCCTCGACCTCGACGATGCGACCGCTGCGCCGGCCGTCGGGCAGGTCGTGGGCCAGCACCTTGCCCAGCAGCTCCGGGGCGACCTCGCGGGGGTCCCGCGCGAGGAACGACCGCTCGACGTGCCTCATCCGCGTGCGGCAGCCCCGAGCGCCCGGATCGCCGCCAGCTCCTCGGGAGCCATGTTCGGGTCGAGCGCGCGAGCCGCGCAGACGCCGCCGAGGGACGCCCGAGCCGCCTCCACGTCCACGCTGGCGAGGAAGCTGTCGAGCAGGCGCCGGCGCAGCGCACCGGCCAGGGCCTGGATCACCCGTCCACCATCGGGCCGACCGACGGCGAGCAGCAGCCAGGTCGTGGCGACGTCGTCGGCGCGAACGCCGACATCTGCGTTGTTCCAGTCGATGACCACCGGTCCGTCGGGCGCGCACATGACGTTGCCGGGGTGCAGGTCGAGGTGCAGGACGCCGCCGGTCCGGCCCTCGGGCGGCGGCACGGCATCCAACCGCCGGTGCAGATCGGCCAGCTCCCGGCCGAACGATGCCGCCCGCCACGGACGGCGGAGGAGCACGTCGAGCTGGGTCGACCCCTCGATGCGATCCATGACCAGGTCGCGTCCGTCGACGTCGTGCACGGCCGGGACCGGGAAGCCGTGGTCGGCCAGGTGGGCCATGATCGCCGCTTCCGGCGCCGAGTCGTACTCGGTGCGGTACCGGCGCAGCACCCGTCCGCCACCGATGTCGTAGACGTCGGCGTCCCGCCCGCGGCCGATCAGCGGCCCGGGGTCAGCCATGACCGGCCACGGCGTCGCGCAGCTCCTGGGGGACGGGCGCGGTCTCGAGGGAACCGGGGACGACGCAGACGTAGACCATCGTGGCCTCGAACAGCGGATCACCACCGCGGGTGCCGACGTAGGTGACGTCGAAGGAGGTGTTGCCGAACCGGGAGACCTCGATGTCGATGTCCACGGTGTCGCGCAGCCGTGCCGGCGCCGACCAGGTGATGGATGCGGCCTTCACCATGATGTCCCAGCTGCCGCTCTCCAGCCCGACCGCGAGGTCGCGGAAGAAGCTGTCGGCGAGATCGTCGCACCAGCGCAGGTACACGCTGTTGTGCACGACCTGCTGCATGTCGCACTCCGAGTAGCGGACGTCGAGGGAGTAGCGCACGGTCAGGCCTCCTGCACGCGGGAGCGGTCGGTGGACAGGCGGGCACGGAAGCGATCGAGCTGCGCGGCCACGGCCGCCGGCCCCGCGCCGCCATGGGTGGTGCGCATGGTGACGGGGACGCCGGGCTCGATGAGAGCGGCGGCGTCGGGGCCGAGGTCCGGGTGCGCGGTGACCAGCTCGGCCAGGGAGGCGCCGTCGTCGACCGACCGGCGCACGAGCGCACCGACGATGGCGTGCGCGTCGCGGAACGGCGTTCCGGCGCGGACGAGGAACTCGGCCAGGTCGGTGGCCGCGGCCGTCGGCGCGTCGGCGGCCTCGGCCATCCGCTCGGTCCGCATGGTGAGCGTGGCGTACTGCCCGGCGGTCGCTCGCAGCGCGAGGCGCACCTGCTCGACCGCGTCGAACAGCGGCTCCTTGTCCTCCTGCAGATCTCGGTTGTAGGCGATCGGCAGGCCCTTCAACGTCGCCAGCAGACCGGTGAGGTCGCCGATGACCCGGCCGGCCTTGCCCCGCGCCAGCTCGGCGATGTCGGGGTTCTTCTTCTGCGGCAGCATCGACGAGCCCGTGGAGTACCCGTCGTCGAGGCGGACGAAGCCGAACTCGTCGCTGCTCCACAGCACGATCTCCTCCCCCATCCGGGACAGGTGGATCGCCACGAGGGTGACGGCGAAGAGGGACTCGGCCACGAAGTCGCGGTCGCTCACGGCGTCGAGGCTGTTGTCGAAGACGCCGGCGAAGCCGAGGTCCTCGGCCACCGATGGTGGATCGAGGGGCAGCGACGACCCGGCCAGCGCGCCGGCGCCGAGCGGCGACACGTCGAGGCGACGGCGGGCGTCGAGGAGGCGGTCGACGTCGCGGGCCAGCGCCCAGGCATGGGCGAGGAGGTGGTGGGCCAGCAGGACGGGCTGGGCCCGCTGCAGGTGCGTGTAGCCGGGCAGGTAGGCGTCGCCTGCGGCCTCGGCCCGGTCGAGCAGCACCTGCTGCAGGGCGAGCACGTCGCCGGCCACGGCCAGCAGCTCGCGCTTGCACCACAGGCGCAGGTCGGTGGCCACCTGGTCGTTGCGGCTGCGGCCCGTGTGGATCTTGGCGCCGGCCGACCCGGCCAGCTCGGTGACCCGCCGCTCCACGGCGGTGTGGATGTCCTCGTCGGACTCGACGAACGCGAACGAACCCCCGGTGAGCTCGGCTTCGACCTGGTCGAGCGCGTCGAGCACGGCCGTGACCTCGTCGGGTCCGAGGATCCCGACCCGGCCGAGGCCGCGGACGTGGGCCCGGCTGCCCGCGATGTCGTCGGGGAACAGCCGCTGGTCGAATGGCAGGCTCACCGTGTAGGCGAGCAGGTCCTCGGCCGGCCCGGACTCGAACCGCCCGTGCCACAGGGTGTTGGAAGGCTCGCTCATCGGTGCCTGCTCAGCGGTTCTTGGAGCCCGGGCCCTGGCGCTGGGACCAGGTCTCGATGCCGAGGCCCCACAGGCGCACGAAGCCGGCGGAGTCCTCGTGGCGGAAGGAGTCCTCCGCGTCGTAGGTGGCCAGGCCGTAGTCGTACAGGCTCGTGTCGGACCGACGGCCCTCGACCTCGCAGGTGTTGGGCGCCAGGTGGAGGCGGACCTCCCCGGTGACGTACTTCTGGGACTCGGCGATGAAGGCGTCGAGGGCCTCGCGCAGGGGCGAGAACCACAGGCCGTCGTAGACGAGCTCCGCGTAGCGGGATTCGAGGCGGTACTTCTCGCGCTGCAGGTCCCGCTCGAGGCAGATCGACTCGAGGTCGACGTGGGCCTTGATGAGGGCGAGCGAGGCGGGGCACTCGTAGGTCTCGCGGCTCTTGATGCCGACGCGGCGGTTCTCGACCATGTCGATGCGACCCCACCCGTAGGAGCCCACGAGCGTGTTGAGCTCGTCGATGACCTCGGCGGGCGACTTGGACTCGCCGTCGATGCTGACCGGCATGCCCTCCTCGAAGCCGATGACGACCGTGCGCTCGTCGGTGGCGGTCTGCTTGGTGAGCAGCCACACGCCCTGCGGCGGCTTGGCCCAGGGGTCCTCCATCTCGCCGCACTCGATGGCCCGTCCCATCAGGTTGTCGTCGATGGAGTACACCTTCTCCTTCGTCGCCTGGATCGGGATGTCGTGGTCGTAGGCGTAGTAGATCGCCTCCTCGCGGGTCATCCCCCACGAGCGGACCGGCGCCATGATCTCGAGGTCGGGCGCCAGGGCCCGGGTGGAGACCTCGAAGCGGACCTGGTCGTTGCCCTTGCCGGTGCAGCCGTGGCCGACGGCGTCGGCGCCGTGGAAGCGGGCGGCCTCGACCAGGTGCTTCACGATGACCGGGCGGGACAGGGCCGAGACGAGCGGGTAGCGGTTCTCGTACATGGCGTTGGCGCGCAGCGCCGGCATGCAGAAGTCGCGGGCGAACTCCTCACGGGCGTCGACGACGACGGCCTCGGCGGCCCCGGCGGCGAGGGCGCGCTGCTTGACGACGTCCCAGTCCTCCGCGGCCTGGCCGACGTCGACGGCGAGCGCGATGACCTCGACGCCTTCGTTCTCGATGAGCCAGCGGACGGCGACGGAGGTGTCGAGGCCGCCGCTGTAGGCGAGGACGACTCGCTTGGCCATGGTGGGGACTCCTTGCGATGGATGTGTGCGGGGTTCAAATGGGCGAGTTCGAGGGCGTCGGGCGAAGGTAGCGAAGCGCCAGCGGAGCGACCGCACGGACCTCGGGCGGCTCCGTGCGAACGTGGGCGCTCCCCGGAGCGGAGCGAGGAAGCGCCAGTGTCACGGAAGCGCCGATCTCATAGCCCGGCGAGGTCGCTGATGCGGTGGGCGACGGATTGGCCCGTGGAGGTCTCGGCGATGACCAGCAGGACGGTGTCGTCGCCGGCGACCGTACCGAGCACGTCGGGGAGGCCGGTGCGGTCGAGGGCGGAGCCGACGACGTGGGCCGACCCGGGCGGGGTGCGCAGGACGACCAGGTTGTGGGAGTGGGCGACCTCGACCACCCACTCGCTGCACACCCGGCGGAGGTGCTCCTCGGGGGCCACGGCGTCCTTGGGCATGGCGGGCACGGCGTAGACCGTCTCGCCGCCGGGGACGCGCACCTTGATGGCGCCGAGGTCCTCGAGGTCGCGCGAGACGGTGGCCTGGGTGGCCACGACCCCGTCGGCAGCCAGGAGATCGACCAGCTGCTCCTGGGTGGACACGGCCTGGTCCTCCAGCAGCCGCTGGATGCGGTGCTGGCGCTGGGGCTTGGTGAGGCGAGGACCTCGGGGGGTGCGGGCGTTGGTCACTGGATGGCCTCGATCTCGACCAGCCAGCGGAACAGCCCGATCATGGCGTGCATCCGGTTGTGGGCCTGGGCGAACATCCGGGACTGGGGGCCGTCGGCGACGGAGGCCGACACCTCCTCACCCCGGTGGGCGGGGAGGCAGTGCATGAAGATGGCCGTGGAGGCGGCGGCGGCCATGACCCGGTCGTCGACCTGGAAGCCTTCGAAGGCCCGGCGGCGGGCCTCGGATTCCTCCTCCTGCCCCATCGACGCCCACACGTCGGTGTGGACGGCATCGGCGCCCTCGGCGGCCTCGGCGGCGTGCGTGGTGACGAACGGGGCGGTGTCGTGGCCGGCAGCGCGCAGCCGGTCGACGTCGACGCCGGTGGGGCCGTAGCCCACCGGGGAGGCGATGCGGACCTGCATGCCGCACATGGCGGCGCCGATGCTCAGGCTGCGGGCGACGTTGTTGTAGTCACCGACCCAGCAGACCGTCCGGCCGGCCAGGTCGCCGAGCTCGCTGCGCATGGTGCGCAGGTCGGCCAGCGCCTGGCAGGGGTGGCCGAGGTCGGAGAGCAGGTTGACGATCGGGATCGACGACGCGGCGGCCATGTCCTCGAGGATCTGGTGGTCGAAGACCCGGGCGCCGAGCGCGGCGTGGAACCCGGACAGCACCTGGGCGATGTCGGCCGCCGGCTCGCGCGTGCCGATGCCGACCTCGGCGTTCGTGAACGTGACCGCGTGGCCCCCGAGGCGCGTGACCGCAGCCTCGGAGGAGTGTCGGGTGCGCAGGCTGGGCTTCTCGAAGTAGAGGCCCACGCTGCGACCGGCGAGCTCGCCACTGACCGCGCTGTCGGGCGCCGTCGGCGTCTCGCACAGGTCGAGGATGCGGACCAGCTCACCGGGTGAGAGGTCGTCGATCTCGAGGAGGTGGCGGGTGGGGGTCACTCGGCGCTCCCGTGCAGCACGTCGGCGATGGTCGCGACGGCCTCGTCGATCTCGGCGTCGGTGACGGTGAGCGGCGGGGCGAGCCGCAGCGCGCTGGCCGTGACCGCGTTGACGACCAGGCCGCGGTCGAGCAGCTGGGTGGCGATCGCCTTGGCGTCCCGGCCCAGCGCGTCGGTGTCCAGCTCGGCGGCGATGAGGAGCCCCAGGCCGCGGACCTCGGTGACAGCGGGCAGGTCGAGGAGGGCAGCGCGCAGGCGCTCCCCCGCCTTCGTCGCGACGGCGGGGATGTCGAGGCGGCGCATCTCGGCGAGCACCGCCCGGGCCGCGGAGGTGGCGAGGGGCTGGCCGCCGAAGGTGGTGGCGTGGTCGCCCGGCTCGAAGGCGGCGGCGACCTCGACCTTGGCCGCGCAGGCGCCGATCGGCATGCCGTTGCCGAGGGCCTTGGCCATGGTCACCACATCGGGCTGCACGCCGAAGTGCTGGAACCCGAACCACTCCCCCGTCCGTCCGAGGCCGGTCTGGACCTCGTCGACCATGAAGAGGATGCCGCGCTCGCGGCACAGCCGCTCGACGCCCTGGAAGTACTCGGCCGTCGCCGGGTTCACGCCGCCTTCGCCCTGGACCGGCTCGAGGAGCACGGCGGCGACGGAGGCGTCGAGGGCCTGCTCGAGCGCGTCGAGGTCGTTCCAGGGCACGTGGCGGAAGCCCTCGGGCAGCGGCTGGAACGCCTCCCACTTCTGGGGCTGGCCGGTGGCGTGCAGCGTGGCCAGGGTGCGGCCGTGGAACGACGAGAACGCGCAGACCACATCGTGCTTGCCCCGTCCGCCGAACTTGCGGGCCAGCTTGATGGCGGCCTCGTTGGACTCGGCGCCCGAGTTGCAGAAGAACGTCTGGTAGCGGGAGGCGTCGGGGTTGCCGGTGCGCAGCAGCTCGTCGAGTGTGCGGGCGACCTCCCACCCGGGTTCGGTGCCGAACAGGTTCGACACGTGGCACAGGGTGCGGGCCTGCTCGGCGATGGCATCGGCCACGACCGGGTTGGCGTGGCCGAGGGACACCACGGCGAGGCCGGACAGGAAGTCGAGGTACCGCGTGCCCTCGCCGTCCCACAGCTCGGTCCCCTGGCCGCGGACGAAGCGCACCTGCGGCGGACCGTAGGTCGGCATCAGCGGGCAGGCCTCGAGCTCCTCGGGCGCGCCCATGGCGGCGGCGTGCGTCGTGTCGGTCACGGTGTGGCTCCCCTCGTGTCCCCGGTGTGGGGGTGGCGGGTGATCATGGTGCCGACGCCCTCGTCGGAGAACAGCTCGAGCAGGACGACGTGCTCGAGGCGCCCGTCGAGGAGGTGGGCGGCGGGCACGCCCTGCTCCACGGCGGACACGGCTGCGTCGATCTTGGGGATCATCCCGCCGGTGAGCTCGCCGTCGGCGATCTTGCGCTGCAGCTCGCTGACGGTGGCGGCGCGGATCAGTGAGTCCGGGTCGTCCACGTCCTCGAGGAGGCCGGGCACGTCGGTGAGGTAGATGACCTTCTCGGCGTGCAGCGACGCGGCGAGGGCTCCGGCCACGGTGTCGGCGTTGATGTTGTACGCCTGCCCGTCCGCGCTGCCGCCGATGGTGGACACGACCGGGATCAGCTCCTCGGCCAGGAGCCGGTGCAGGATCGCCGGGTTCACCGACTCCACGTCGCCGACGTAGCCGAGCTCGGGATCGCGCGCGACCGAGGTGATGAGGCCGGCGTCCTCGCCGGAGAGGCCGACGGCGAGGGGGCCGTGGGTGTTGATGGCACCGACGATGTCCCGGTTGACCTTGCCGACGAGCACCATCCGGGCCACGTCGAGGGTGTCGGCGTCGGTGACCCGCAGGCCGTCCTTGAACGAGGACTCGATGCCGAGGCGGGCCAGGAGCTCGCCGATCTGGGGACCGCCGCCGTGGACCACGACCGGCCGGAGCCCGACGGTGTGGAGCAGGACGATGTCGGCCGCGAAGGAGTCGGCCAGGGCCGGGTCGACCATGGCGTTGCCGCCGAACTTGATGACGACCACCTTCTGGCGGAACCGCTGGATGTACGGCAGCGCCTCCAGCAAGATCCTGGCTCTGCCCATGGCGGTCATGGCAGCAGCCCGGTCAGCGGCAGGCCGGTGGCCTCCGGGAGGCCGGCGAGCACGTTGGCGCACTGGATGGCCTGGCCGGACGTGCCCTTCACCAGGTTGTCGATCGCCGAGAGGACGAGCAGGCGGCCGGTGCGCTCGTCGTGGCGCACCGTGAGGTGGGCGCAGTTCGAGCCGGCGACCGCCTTGGTCTGGGGGATGCGGTCGTCGACGACGACGAAGGGCTCGGCGGCGTAGGTGTCCGCCAGGCACGACAGCAGGTCGTCGCGGCTCGCGCCCGCCGCCGGCGTGGCGTAGATCGTCGAGAGGATGCCGCGGGTCATGGGCACCAGGTGCGGGGTGAACAGCACCTGGGCCCCGGTGGCCTGCTCGATCTCGGGCGTGTGGCGGTGGTCGAGCAGCCCGTAGGCCGTCATGTTCTCCGACGCCGAGGCGAACGTGGTGTGGGCCTTCGGCGGCCGTCCCGCGCCGCTCACCCCCGATGCGGCATCGACGATGACGCCGGTGGTCTCCACCAGCCCGGCCCGCACGAACGGCGTGAGGGCGAGGGCCGCACCGGTCGGGTAGCACCCGGCGACCGCGACCAGGTCGGCGCCCGCCAGCTCGTCGCGGAACAGCTCGGGGATGCCGTAGGCGGCCTCGGCCAGGAGCTCGGGTGCCGGGTGCGTCTGGCCGTACCACTGCTCGTACAGGGACGGGTCCTTCAGCCGGAAGTCGGCCGCCGCGTCGATGATCCACTTCACCCGGCCGCGCAGCCGGGGCACGATCTCCTGGCTCAGCCCGTGGGGCAGGCCGAGGAAGACCAGGTCCAGCCCGTCGCAGTCCTCCGCGGTGGCCGGGGTGAAGGCGAGGTCGGGGTAGGCGGCAGCCAGGTTCGGGTACAGGTCGGCGACCGCGGTGCCCGCCTGGCTCTCGGCCCCGGCGACGCGGACCTCGAGCTCCGGGTGGGCCGCGAGCAGCCGCAGCAGCTCGGACCCGGCGTAGCCGGACGCACCCAGGATGCCGACGGAGATCATGGGCGGAGCCTATCCGCTTGCTTGCATGACTATGCAAACGTGTTCCGGGGCCCGTCCGGGTACGAACCCACCATGGCCGATCACCGCTTCGCGTTCCGATTCGATCCCACGTACCGCCGGCTGGCGCTCCCCTTCGGCGTGCGGCCCTCCACGGCGGTGGTCCGGGTGAGCGACGAGCAGCTCGACGCCCGCTTCGGTCCGTGGCGGGTGCGCACGCCCCTGGCGAACGTCGCCGGGACGCAGCGGACCGGGCCCTACACGCTGCCCAAGACCGCCGGGCCTGCCCACCTCTCCCTCGCCGACCGGGGCATCACCTTCGCGACGAACGGCGATGCCGGGCTCTGCATCGGCTTCCACGAGCCGGTCACCGGGATCGATCCGTTCCGCCTCATCCGGCATCCCGGGCTCACCGTCACGGTCGCCGACCTCGACGGGTTGGAGCAGCTCCTCGACGCTTGACCACGGGCGGCGGTGCCAGCCGGGCTACAACGTTGCGATGCACACGCCCCTGGACCTGGACCTCGTGCGCCGGCAGTTCCCCGTCTTCGGCACCGACGCCGGGCGGTGGGCCATGTTCGAGAACGCCGGCGGCAGCTACGCCTGCGGCCAGACGATCGACGCGCTCCACGAGCACTACGTGCACCGAAAGGTGCAACCGCACCACCCGGGCGGACCGGCGATGGCGGCCGGTCGCGCCATGGACCGCGCCCGGGCCCGGTGGGCCGAGGCCCTGGGGGTCGGCGAGGACGAGGTCCACCTCGGCCCGTCGACCTCGGCGAACACCTACACCCTCGCCCACGCCTTCGAGGAGCTGCTCGGCGCCGGCGACGAGGTGATCGTCACCGACCAGGACCACGAGGCCAACCGCGGCGCCATCGAGCGAGCGGCGATCCGGGCCGGTGCCACCGTGCGGGTCTGGGGCATCGACCCCGACACCGGCCTGCTCGACCCGGCCGAGCTGGAGGACCTCCTGTCGGCCGCCACCCGGCTGGTGCACCTCCCGCATGCGTCCAACATCGTCGGCGTCCTCAACGACGTCCACACCCTGGTGCGCCTCGTGCACGAGGCGAGCGCGTGGGCCGTCGTCGACGGCGTGTCGGCCGTGCCCCACGGCATCCCCGACGTCGGCCACCTGCACGCCGACGTCTACCTGTGCAGCCTCTACAAGGTCTACGGGGTCCACCAGGGGCTCATGGCCGTGCGGCGACCCCTCCTCGACGCCCTCCCGAACCAGGGCCACTTCTTCAACGCCGACGTGGTGAGCAAGCGGCTGAACCCGGCCGGTCCCGATCACCCCCAGGTCGCCTGCTCCGCCGCCGTGCTCGACATGGTCCTCGAGCAGGCCGACCACCACGGCGACCCGGCCGAGGACCTCCGGGCGGCCTGCGACGCGATGGCGAGCCGCTGGCAGGCCCACGAGGCCACCGTGGCCGCGCCCCTGCTGGCCTGGCTCGACGGGCGCGACGACGTGCGCCTCCTCGGCCCGGCCGACGACTCAGCCGGGCACCGCTGCCCCACGATCGCCTTCGTCCCCGAGCACCACGACCCCCTCGCCGTCGCCACCGCCCTGGCCGACCGGGAGATCGCCGTCGGTTCCGGGCACTTCTACGCCTGGCGCACGCTCGAGGCGATGGGCGTCGACCCCCGGCGCGGGGTCGTGCGGGCCTCGCTGGTCCACTACACCTCGGCCGAGGACGTGGCGCGCCTGATCGACGGGCTCGAGGCGGTGCTCGATTGACGGTCCTGCGGTTGGCCCGGGCAGCGCTCGTGGCCGTGCTGGCATCGCTGGCCGTGGGCATCGGGACCGCCGGCGCGCAGACCGACCCCGCGTCGGCCGCGCAGCCGCCCGTGCTCGTCACCGGCGACTCGCTCTCGCACCAGGCGGCCGACGACATCGCCCGGTCGCTCGGCGCGCTCGGGTACCACGACGTGCGCTTCGAGGTCTGGGGCGGCACGACGATCAGCTGGTCCACCGACAGGGTCCTCGAGCACCCGGCCCCGATCGTGGTGTTCGCCAGCGGCACCTTCGACGTGGCCTGGGGTTGGACGCCCACACACGAGGAGCACGCCCGCCGGGCGGTCGAGGTCCTGGAGCAGCGCGGGTGCGCGATCTGGGTGCTCCCGGCCGCGGCCCGCTACCCCGACGGTGTCCGACGGCCGCACCCGGAGAGCCGCGACGGCGTCGCCGGCATCCGGCGTGCGGTGGACGGCTCCGGCGTGCACCTCGCCGAGTGGGACCTGGTGGCCGACGCCCTGCCCGAGATCCACGTCGCTGACGGCGTCCACGTCTCCGACGACGGGCAGGTGCTCTACGGCGACCTCGTCGCCGGGAGCGTGCGCCACCGGTGCGAGGGCCCGGATCCGTCCCGGACCGAGCCGCAGGCGCGCTACGCGGCCTGGGCGATCGAGACGCTCCTCGGCCGGGAGCCCACGGCCACCGCCATCGCAGCGTGGACCGACCGGCTGGCCGGCGGCCACCCCCGCATCGCCTTCACCCGTGCCCTCACGGCGAGCGAGGCCTGGGCGGGCACGCAGGTCGATGACCTCTACCGCCGGGCCCTGGACCGGGACGCCGACCCGGCGGGCCGGACCTACTGGGGCGGCCTCGTCGCCGGCGGCGTGGCCCTCGACCTGATCGCCGCCCACGTCTTCGGCTCCGACGAGCTCATCCAGCGGGCCGGGGCGACGCCGTCGGGGTTCGTGACCGCGCTCTACCACCGGCTCCTGCGCCGGGAGCCCGAACCGCCCGGGCTGGACTTCTGGCTCCGGACCCTGGCCGGTGGCGCCTCGCCACCGACGGTCGCGGCGTCCTTCCACCGCTCCCCCGAGTCCCGGGGCGACCGCGTCGACGCCCTGTACCGCCACATCCTCGGTCGATCGCCGGACCCCGCCGGTCGGGCGGCGTGGGTCGATGCGCTCACCACCGTCAACGACCTGCGCCTCGCCGCCCTGCTCGCCGCCTCCGACGAGGCCCACGCCCGGGCCCAGACCGCCGGCTGACCGGGCTCGCCCCGCAGCCTGTTGCCTGCGCTACCCGCGCAGGTGCGCCGGGAAGCCGGCCTGGACCGCGTCGATGATGGCCTGGCGGACCTCGCCGACCTCGCCGTCGGTGAGGGTGCGGTCGCGTGCCTGCAGGCGGACCCGGTAGGTCAGCGAGCGGTGACCGTCCCGGACGCCCTCGCCGCGGTAGGTGTCGAAGAGGCGGACCCAGCCGAGCAGGTCGCCTGCGGCCCGTTCGATCGTCGACCCCACGTCGGTGGCCGAGATGCCCTCCGCGACCTCGAAGGCGAGGTCGATGTCCGATGACGGGAACCGGCTCACCGGCGTGTAGGTGGGCTCCCCGTGGGGGTGGGCGAGGAAGCGGTCGAGGTCGACCTCGAGCCAGGCGACCCGACCGGGGATGTCGTAGGCGGCGAGCACCTCGGGGTCCACCTCCCCGACCGCGCCGACCGGCTCACCCTCGACCCGGACCACCCCGGATCGGGTGGCGTGCAGGCCGGGCATCTCGGCGTTGGCGACGTCGGCACCGGGTACCGACAGGCCGTCGCACACGGTCCGCCACGCTTCCACGGCGGCGGTGGCGTCGGCGCCGGCGACGATGACGGCGACCGTCTCGCGCTCGTCGGGCAGCTCGGCGTCGGGGTCCATCGGACGACGGAAGACGTGGCCGATCTCGAACAGGGCGATGCCCTCGTTGCGGTGGCCGACGTTGTGGCGCACGGCCTTCAGGAGGCCCGGCAGCAGCGAGGTGCGCAGCACGGACTCCTCGGCCACGAGGGGGTTGGTGATGGTGATGCCGTCGCCGGGCAGGCCGGCCCGCTCGAGGTCGCCAGGGGCCAGGAAGGGCATCGGTGCGGCTTCGGAGAGCCCGAGCCCTGTGAGCAGGCTGCGCAGCCGGCGGCGCTCGAGCTGACGGCGGGTGAGGTGGCCCGACAGCGACGACACCGGCATCGTCTTGCCGAGGCGGGCGTAGCCGTACATGCGGCCGACCTCCTCGACGACGTCGATCTCCACCTCGGAGTCGAGCCGGAACGACGGCAGCGCAACTCGCATCGGCTCACCCTCCGCACCGAGCTCGGTGGTGAACCCGATCGGGTCGAGCAGCTCCTTCATCTCCTTCGGCGACAGGTCGGCGCCGAGGATGGCGTTGACACGGGCCGGTCGGACCTCGATCGGGGTGCGGTCGGGCAGCTGGCCCCGCTCGTCGACCAGGCCCTGCGACACGGAGCCGACCGAGCCGCCGCCGACGCCCCCGAGGAGCTCGACGAAGCGGTCCTGGGCGAGGTCGATGCCGTCGGGGTCGACGCCCCGTTCGAAGCGGGCGGAGGCCTCGGAGCGCACACCGAGCCGCCGGCTCGACTTGGCGAGCGGCATGCGCTCGAACCAGGCCATCTCCACGACCACGTCCGTGGTGGCGTCGGAGATCTCCGAGTCGGCCCCGCCCATGATCCCGGCGATGCCGACCGGGACGTCGGTCGCGTCGCAGATCAGCAGGTCGGCGGTGGTGACCGTGCGCTCGACGTCGTCGAGGGTGGTGATGGTCTCGCCCTCGTTCGCGAGGCGCACCCGGAACCCGGCGCCGCCGAGGGTGGCGAGGTCGTAGGGGTGGGAGGGCTGGCCGAGCTCGAGCATCAGGTAGTTCGAGGCATCCACCACGTTGTTGATGGGCCGCATGCCGAGCAGCGTGAGCCGGTTGGCGATGAGCGGATCGGACGGGCCGACCGTGACGCCCTGCAGCACCCGGGCGGTGAAGCGACCGCAGCGCTCGGGGGCGAGGATCTCCACGGAGACCAGGTCGGCGGTGGCCGGACCCGTCGTGGCGATGGTCGGGGTGGGCAGCTGGAACGGCAGACCGAGGCGGGCGGCGACGTCGCGGGCCACGCCCGCCACCGACATGGCGTCCGGGCGGTTCGGGTTGATCTCCAGGTCGTAGAGCACGTCGGCGGAGATGCCAAGCGCCTCGGTGAGCGGCACGCCGGGCTCGAGGCCTTCGGGCAGCAGCAGGATGCCGGACGGGTCGCCGGGCAGGTTGACCTCGGGCGGGCTGCAGAGCATGCCGTTGGACCACTCGCCGCGCAGCTTGCGCCGGGCGATCTCCATGCCGTTGGGCATGGTCGTGCCGAGCGTGGCCAGCGGGACCAGGTCGCCGACCGACATGTTGAAGGCGCCGCAGCAGATCTGGAGCGCCTCGCCGTCGCCGGCGTCGACGTCGACCAGCTGGATCTTGTCCGCGTCGGGGTGGGGGCGGAGGTCGAGGACGCGGGCGACGACGATGCCGTCGAGGCCCTCACCGAGCACGTCCATCTCCTCGACGGCCATGCCGAGGTCGCTCATCACGTCGCCGAGCGCGACCGCGTCGAGCTCGATCGGCGCGAAGTCGCGCAGCCAGGAGTGGAGAACCTTCATCGTCGCTCCTAGAACTGCCGCAGGAAGCGGACGTCGTTGGTGATCAGCTCGCGCAGGTCGTCGACGCCGGCCTTGGTGACCGCCAGGCGCTCGATGCCGAAGCCGAAGGCGAACCCGGAGAACTCCTCGGGGTCGATCCCGCAGTTGCGCAGCACGTTGGGGTGCACCATCCCGCAGCCGCCCAGCTCCAGGAACGAGCCGTCGGGGCGGATGATGTCGAACTCGGCCGAGGGCTCGGTGAAGGGGAAGTACGACGGACGCAGGCGGGAGGAGAACGCCCCGCCGAAGTAGGCCTTGGTGAAGCGGTCGATGGTGCCGGCCAGGTCGGTGAGGGTGATGCCCCGGTCGATGACCAGGCCCTCGATCTGGTGGAACACCGGCAGGTGGGTGGCGTCGGCCGTGTCCTGGCGGAACGTGCGCCCCGGCATCACCGAGTAGATCGGCGGTTCGGTGGTCTCCATGACCCGCACCTGGACCGGCGAGGTGTGCGTGCGCAGCAGCGTGTGGCCCGGCTCCCCGAAGTCCACGTAGAGCGTGTCGTACATGTCCCGGGCCGGGTGTCCCTCCGGGAAGTTGAGCGCCCCGAAGTTGTAGTGGTCGGTTTCGACCTCGGGACCCTCCGCGACGGTGAAGCCCAAGCCGACGAAGACGTCCTCGAGCTCCATGATCGCCTGGGTGACCAGGTGGAGGTGCCCGGCCCGGGAGCCGGCCATGACCTCGGTGAGGTCGAGGCGGTCGGCCTGCAGCCGCTCGGTGCGCTCGGCCCGCTCGAGGTCGTGGCGGCGGTCGTCGGCGGCCGCCTGGAGCTCGTCGATGACGTCGTTGACGGCCTGGCCGACCGACTTGCGCTCGTCGGGGTCGAGCCGGCCGAGCTCGCGCTTCAGGCCCTTCAGCGACCCCTTCTTGCCCAGCGTGGTGCGCACGACCTCGTCGAGGGCATCGACGGTGGGCGCCTCGGCGAGGCGGGCACGGGCGTCGTCGGCGATGCGGGCGAGCTCATCCATCATGGTCATGGAACCCTGCCCGACCGGGGCGGCGGCTGGCAAAGGGCTTCACCCCCAGGGCGGCGCGTTCCTGTCAGACCCTCTGAGGAGAATGGGCGACATGACCGGTTCCGCCTCTTTCGCTCACGACGCCGACGTCACGTCGGTGGCGCGGGAGCGGTTGGACCTCGCTGCTGCAGCGGCGGCGGGTGTCCAGTCCGCGGAACGGGATCTCGTCCGGGCGCTGCTCGATCTGTGGCCGATGTCGGCGTGGCGGGCTGCCGGTGCCACGTCCGCGAAGCGGTGGCTGCTCGCCTACACCCACTGTTCCGAGCAGGAAGCCCATCGGCTCGAGCGCCTCGCCGGGCTCTGCCACCGCCACCCCGCCCTCGCCGAGGCGGTCCTGTTCGGCGAGGTGTCGATGGCCCGGGCCCACACGCTGGGCCACGCCGCGAACCCCGACCGGGAACCGTGGCTGGCCGACTCCCTGGACGCCTTCCTCCGCCTGGCCGAGCGGGGCTGCGACGACGCCGACTGGGCCGGGGCCGTACGCCACTGGGCATCCCTCGTGGACCAGGAGCGCGAGGTGCGCCGCGTCCCGGCCCACTCCGTGGTCCTCACCCAGAAGCTGTTCGGTGGCGGCGAGATCCACGGCGACCTCTCCCCCAACGCCTTCCTCAACGTCGCTACCGCCCTCGACGCCTGGACCGACGACCCCGATCCGAAGGACGCTCCCTACCAGCGCTCGCTCGGCGAGCGGCGCGCCGACGCCCTCGACGACATCTGCCGGGCCGGCCTCGACCCGGACAGCACCCGTTGGGGCTCCGCCGACGCCGAAGACGACGACCACGACGAAGACGAGTGGGAGGACGTGGAAGCGGCGGACACCTTCGACGGCTTCTGCCCGACCGATGACCTCGACGAGCACCTCGCATCGACGGACGAGCTCGACCCGCTGGTCCGCCTGCGCCGGCGGCTCCGCAAGGCCGAGGCCCACCGGCGCCGCCGAGCCCGCCGGCGCACCCGGTCCCGCTCGGGGATCTGCGTCAACGTCCACATCGACCTGCGCACGCTCGCCGACCTGCGACATGTCGACGACCTCGAGGACCTCGTGCTGCGGGGCGACGGGTGGAACCTCACCCGCGCCGCCGCCGATCAGCTCCTGTGCGACGCCGCGCTGACCGCGGTGCTCTTCGACGGGAAGGGCACGCTCCTCGATGCCAACGACGCGGCGGAGCAGTGGTCCCGCAAGCAGCGGCGCGCCATCGCCGCCCGCGACGGCGGTTGCGTCTTCCCCGGATGCGGCCGACCACCACGGCACTGCGACATCCACCACCTGCACCACCGCGGCCGGGGCGGACCGACCCGCACCGGCAACGGCGCCATGCTCTGCCGGTTCCACCACCGCCTGCTCCACCACCACGGTTGGCGCCTGCTGGTCGAAGACGGTCGGTGGATCGCCATCGACGCCCACGGCACCCGATGGACCGGACGGCCGACCCCGCTCGTCAGCTCGCGCGGCGATCCGCCGTGACGCCGGCGCACCCCTGCCCACGTCCCGCCCGCCGTTCCGGCCCACGCCCATCCCGGCCCCAGCCCCGGTGACCCGACCCATCCCCCGGTCGGGTCCCCGGCGCGCCGCCGTGCCGGCGTTGAGCGCGCTCAGGCCTCGCCGTGAGCGCGTTCGAAGGCGTCGGTGGGGAGCGTGAAGGTGAAGGTGGCGCCCTGGCCCGGTTCCGAGGTGGCGGTGAGCTCGCCGCCGTGGGCCTCGACCAGGCCCCGGCTGATCCACAGGCCGAGGCCGGTGCCGGTGGGCCGGCCGTGGTCGCGGCGGAAGAACTTGGTGAAGACCCGGGGCAGGTCGTCGGCGGGGATGCCCTCCCCCGTGTCGGCCACCGACACCCGCACGTGGGGGCCGTCCACGTCGGCGGAGACGGCCATGCCCTCGAGGCTGCCGTACTTGGCCGCGTTCTCGACCAGGTTGGTGAGCACCTGCTCGAGCTTGTCGGGGTCGGCGTAGACCTGGGGCACGTCGTCGGCCACCCGCACCTCGCACTCGAGACCCGGGTGGGCCATGCGGACCTTGTCCACGACCGTCGTCGCCAGGTCGGCGACGTCGACCAGCTGGCGACGCAGCACGAGACGGCCGGTCTCGAGACGGCTGATGTCGAGCAGCTCGGTGACCAGGCGCGTGACCCGGTCGGCGTCGTCGTGGACCTGGCTGAGCATCTCGCGCTTCTTGTCGTCCTCGATCCGGTCCCACCGGTTGAGCAGCAGCGACACGTAGCCCTTGACCGACGTGAGCGGGGACCGCAGCTCGTGGGAGACGGTGGAGACGATGGCGATGCCGGAGCGGTCGCCCACCGGTCGAGCGGCGAGCACGGTGCCGCCGCCGACCGCACGGGCGGTGACGGTGACGGCGACGTCGCTGCCGTCGGCCCGAGCCATCAGGAGCTCCACCTCCTTGCCCGGCGCGGGCCAGGCCCCGGCGTCGATCGGATCACCGACCGGATCCCGCACGACCAGGGCCTCGGTGGCCGGCCGCCCGATCCGGTCGTCGAGGGAGCCGAGCAGCTCGGTCGCTGCCGCGTTGCCCGCGGCCAGCGTGCCGTCGGGCGCCACGGCCAGGACGGCGTCGGGCAGCACGTCCCACCCGGCGAGGTCGCTCACGGCGCTGCCGCCCGGCGCTGGCGCGCCGCCTCGAAGGCGACGACGGTGCCGGTCATGGCCACGTTCAGGGATTCGACCCGGCCGGCCATGGGGATCCGCACCGCCACGTCCGCCGCGTCGACGACGGTGCCGGGCAGCCCGTGGGCCTCGTTGCCGAGGAGCACGGCAACATCACCGCTGAGGTCGACGTCGTCGAGGCCCACGGCATCGTCGAGCGTGGTGGCCAGCACCGTCATGCCGGCGCCACGCAGCCGGCTGAGGGCCTCGGTGGCGTCGCCGACGGCGAGGACGGGTACCCGGAACAGCGCGCCGGCCGATGCCCGGACGCACTTGGGGTTCCACAGGTCCACCGCATCGGCGCAGGACACTACCGCCGAGGCCCCAGTGGCCTCGGCGACGCGCAGCAGCGTGCCGGCGTTGCCGGGGTCGGCCACGCCGACCAGCACCAGCACCAAGCCGCGCAGGACCGAACGCTGCGGTGGTGCCGGGAGGGCGGCCAGCGCAGCCAGCGGTTGGGGCGTGACCGGTGAGGTCACCTTGGCCAGCGCACCGGCCTCGACGTCGCGCACCGGGACACCGGCGGCCCGAGCGGCCGCGATCGCGTCGGCCGGGGCACCGGGCTCGGCGTAGACCTCGGCCACGTCGACCCCGGCCTCGATGGCCTCGACCACGAGGGTCGGGCCGTCGATGACGAACTGGCCGGCGTCCAGACGCGCCCTACGGCGCCCCGAGAGGCGCCGTAGGTGCTGCAGTGCGCTCGACCGGGGGCCGAGCAGGTCCGTCATGGACGACGCTTACGCTGCGCCCTCGGACTGGGCGGCGCCGAGGGCCTGGTCAGCCACGCCGACGAGGGACGCGAAGGCGGCATCGTCGCGGACGGCCAGGTCGGCCAGCTGCTTGCGGTCGACCTCGACCCCGGCCTCACGCAGACCGGCGACGAAGCGCGAGTAGGTGGTGCCGTGGGTGCGGCAGGCGGCGTTGATGCGCTGGATCCAGAGCTTGCGCATCTCCCCCTTGCGGGCTCGACGGTCGCGGAACGCGTAGTTCCCCGAGTGCATGACCTGCTCGTTGGCCGAGCGGAAGGTGCGGCTCTTGTCGCCGTAGTAGCCCTTCGCCCGACCCAGTACCTGCTTGCGACGCTTCTTGCTGTGGACGCCGCGCTTGACACGTGCCATGTCTGACTCCTCTCAGTGGATGTTCGGCTGGGTGCTTCTCAGATGCCGAGCATCCGCTTGACGCGCTTCTCGTCGGCCTTGCTGACGAGCTCGTCACCCTTGAGGCGGCGGAGGCGCTTCTCGCTCATGCGCTCGTTGCCGTGGTGGCGGTTGGCCTGGCGTCGGCTCACCTTGCCGCTCCCGGTGATCTTGAAGCGCTTGGCCGACGTGCGGTGGGTCTTCATCTTGGGCATGGCTCTTCCTTCGTCTTCGACGTGCGTGGTAACGGGGCGGCGGTGCGCCCGGCGTTCAGTCGGACGTCTCGTTGGGGGCGTCGGCCTCGGCTTCGGCGGCTGCCTCGGCTTCGGCGGCTGCCTCGGCTTCGGCTTCCTTGGCTGCGGCCTTCGCTGCGGCCTGGGCCTTCTTGTCCGGTCCGAGGACCATGGTCATCTGACGACCCTCCTGGCGGGCGGTGGTCTCCACCCGGCCCACCTGGGAGGTGGCTTCGACCACTCGATCGAGGATCTTGCGGCCGAGCTCCGGGTGGGTCATCTCTCGACCTCGGAACATCAGCGTGATCTTGACCTTGTGACCCTCCTCCAGGAAGTGGATGACCTTCCTGGTCTTGGTGTCGAAGTCACCCGGCCCGATCTTGGGTCGGTACTTCATCTCCTTGATGGAAGCACTCGAGCTCTTGCGACGAGATTCCTTCGCCCGTTGCGCAGCCTCGTACTTGTACTTCCCGTAGTCCATGATCCGACACACGGGTGGGTTGGCCTTGTCCGCCACCTCGACCAGGTCGAGGTCTTGCTGGCGGGCGATGGCCAATGCCTCGGGCAGTGGCTTGATCCCGATCTGCTCACCGTCAGCACCCACGAGGCGGACCTCGCGGGCGCGGATGCGGTCGTTGATGCGGGGCTCGTCAGCAGCTATCGCCGATCACTCCTCGACAAGTTGTCCGTTCCTCCTGTGGTTCGGAACTTCGTTCGGAATCACGAGGAAGCGGTACCTGCCGGGAGGGCGTTGCCCCCACACGCGGAAACGGACGTCCGAAGACGTCCGCCACACCGAGTCGCCGACACCCGGGGGTGACGGCGAGGTGTTCCACGACCCGAGCGCACCAGCGGTGGTCGGGTGGGGGGCGGGCCCCGCTTGCTCGATCAGTTGTGGCACCAATGTACCGGGTCGTGGCGCCGACGTGGCAAGTGCGCCAGGATCAACGCTCTGACGTGCCCCGCGCACGCCACCCCGGTGGCGAGGAAGGAGATGCCCGTGTCATCGCTGTGGACACCAGGAGGCGAGGTCCCCGTCGACCGCTCCAGAGGCGGATCGGAGCCACCTCCCTCGGAGGCGACCGCGCCCCGACCGGGCTCGGGAGGGCCGCCGTCGGAGGAGGAGCTGGCCGCCCAGGCCGCCGAGCTGCAGCGCTTCCTGCTCGAGGCGCCGGCGGAGGAGATCGTCGCCCAGCACGCCATGGGGCTCTACGAGCTGGCCGTCATCCACCTGTCCCAGCCCGAACCACGCCTCGGCGACGCCCGCCTGGCCATCGACGCGCTCGTCGCGCTCGTCGACGGCCTCGAGGGGCGCCTCGGCGAGGTGGGCACCCAGCTGCGCCAGACCCTCCCCCAGCTGCAGATGGCCTTCGTCCAGATCGCCGACCGCGGCGGCGAGGGGCAGGAGCCGACCACGGAACGTACCGACGGATAGGTTGGCGACACGCTGGTGCGAGCGAGGGGGAGGTGAACGTGGCCGACGTGGAGACCCGGGCCGTGCACGCGACGCTCGCCGACCACCTCAACGACCTCGTGGCCGTGTTCGACGCCGAGGGCCGCTGCCTGTTCCTCAACCGCACCGGCCGACGCCTCCTGCGCCTCGACCCGGACGCGTCCCTCGACCTCCGCCTCGAGGACCTGCCGGGCAGCGCCGACCGGGACCGCTTCGCCAACGTCGTGTCCGCCGTCCGGGCCGGAGACACCTGGACCGGTTCGATGTCGATGGCCTCGCCCATCACCGGGGAGTTCCCCACCCGCTCCACGATCTGCCCGCTGACCCTGGACGACGGCGAGCCCGGGTTCGGCTGGGTGGCCAAGGACACGACCACCGATCGCGACGTCATCCGCAGCCTGCGCCAGCGGGCCTTCTACGACCCGCTCACCGGCCTGTCGCACCGCTCGCTCTTCCTCGACCGGCTCGATCTCCTGCTGCGCCGGGTCAGCGGCGACCCGACCCCGGTCGCGGTGCTTTTCGTGACGCCCGACCGGTTCAAGGAGAAGATCAACCGGTTCGAGCAGAGCGCGGGCGACGTCCTGCTCAAGGCCATCGCCTCCCGGTTCCCCGAGCACCTCGCCACCGATCAGAGCGTGCACCGCTGGGGCGACGAGGACTTCGTCGTGCTCTGCGAGCGCGTGGACGACGAGGCGGACGCCCTCGCCGTCGCCGAGGAGGTCGCTCGCTGCTTCCGTGACCCCTTCACGGTCGGCGATCACGTGGTCATGCTGACGGCGTCGTGCGGCGTCGCGCTCGGCGTGCCCGGCTCGATGACCACCGACGAGCTCATCCGCCACGCCGACGCCGCCGCCCAGCTGGCCAAGAACACCGGCGGGGGCAGCATCAGGCTCTTCGACGAGGAGCTGCGGGCCCGCGCCATGCGCCGGGCCGAGCTCGAGGACGAGCTGTGGGGCGCGGCCGGGCGCGGCGAGCTGGTGCTGCACTACCAGCCCGAGGTGCTGCTGCGAACCAACGAGATCGTCGGCGCAGAGGTCCTCCTGCGGTGGCGCCACCCCCAGTGGGGTCTGGTCGCACCGAACGAGTTCATCCCGATCGCCGAGACCAGCAACCTGATCATCGAGATCGGT
Organism: Salinilacustrithrix flava; assembly: GCF_041228405.1. Taxonomy (GTDB): domain Bacteria; phylum Actinomycetota; class Acidimicrobiia; order Acidimicrobiales; family Salinilacustritrichaceae; genus Salinilacustrithrix; species Salinilacustrithrix flava. The sequence continues at coordinate 3,274,568 of NZ_CP133888.1, read as the reverse complement.
GACTGGGTCATGCGCGAGGCCTTCACGCAGTGCGCGGCGCTGCGCCACCGCCACCCCGACCGCGATGCGCTCGTCATCGCCGTCAACATCTCCGCCAAGCAGTTCGTCGCCCCCGACTTCGCCGACAAGGTGGCGACCGTGCTCGCCGACACCGGCGCCCGGCCGGCCGACGTGTGCCTGGAGATCACCGAGAGCGTCCTGCTCGACGACGCCGAGGAGACCATCTCCCGCCTCGGCCAGCTCAAGGCCCTCGGGGTGCACCTCGCCATCGACGACTTCGGGACCGGCTACTCGTCGCTGTCGTACCTGCGTCGCTTCCCGGTCGACATCTTGAAGGTCGACCAGAGCTTCGTCAGCGGCCTCGGCCACGACCCCGAGGACTCCGCCATCGTCCAGGCGGTGATCCACATGGGACGGGCGTTGCGCATGACCACCCTCGCCGAGGGGGTCGAGACCGCCCACCACGTGATCGAGCTGCGGGAGCTGGACTGCGACGTCGCCCAGGGCTTCCACTTCGCCCGGCCGATCCCCTTCGAGCAGTACGAGGCGCTGCTCGACGCCGGCGACGACTGGCTGAACAGCTCCACCGGCTGACGTCGGCTAGGACGCCTTCGCGATGCTCCAGGCCTCCCAGCGGCCGAGGCGGCCGGGGATGATGCCGAAGCGCACGGGCGTGCCCACCTCGATGGTGCGGCTGCCGTCAGCGATGCCGGTGCAGTGGAAGTGGTGGACCTCGCCGCCGTCGGTCGTGATCTCGCCCAGGCCGCGGTCCTCGTCGAACGCCGTGACCGTCCCGGTCTTGGTACCCATCGTGCTGACGGGCATGGTCAGTGGACGATCTTCGACAGGGGGAGCTCGAGGATGTCGCTGGCGCCGGCATCGACCAGGGCCGGGATCAACCGGTTGATCTGGTTCTTCGGCACGACGGTCTCGACCGCGTAGCCACCGCCGCCGTACAGCTCGTTCACCGTCGGGGCCTTCATCGACGGGATGATCTCGATGACCTTGTCCAGGTCGGCGCCGCCGACGTTGAGCTTCACCAGCACCTTGCCCCGGGCTTCGAGGGACCCGTTCAGCAGCGTGAGGAGCTGGGCCATGGCGTGGGCCTTCTCCGGGTCGGCGGCGCTGGCCGGGTTGGCGAGCAGCTCGGTGTAGCTGGTGAGGATCGTGTCGACGATCTTGAGGCCGGCGGCGCGCAGGGCCCGGCCGGTCTCGGTGATGTCGACCACGCAGTCGACGATGTCGGGGACCTTGGCCTCCGTGGCGCCGTAGGACAGGCGGATGTCGGCCTCGATGCCCTTGTCGGCGAAGAAGCGCTCCGTGAGGCGGGGGTACTCGCTGGACACCCGCACACCCTGGGGGAGGTCGGCGACGGACTGGACCGGCGAGTCCTGGGGCACGGCGACCACGATGCGCACCGGGTTCGAGGTGGCCTTCGAGTACTGCAGCTGGCCGAGGCTGACGACGTCGGCGCTGGTCTCCTCGACCCAGTCCCGGCCGGCGATGCCCAGGTCGAAGAGCCCCTCGGACAGGTAGCTCGGGATCTCCTGCGGGCGCAGGATCCGGACCTCGTCGATGCGTGGGTCGTCGACCGTCGCCTTGTAGTCGACGCTGCTCGATCGGTTCACCTGGAGGTCCGCGTCAGCGAACAGCTCCATCGTGGCCTTCTCGAGCGATCCCTTGGGCAGCACCAGCTTCAGCACGCCGGCCACGGTACGGGCGGGCCTGCGGGCCGGCCGAATCCGTTCGGTTCAGTGGCGCTGGGCGAGGCGGGCCATCTCCACGGCCACGAGCGCGGCTTCCTCGCCCACGTTGTGGCCGCCGGGGCCCTCGGAGCGGGCCAGGGCCTGCTCGGTGTTCTCCACCGTGACCAGTCCGAACGCGATGGGGACGCCGGTCTCGAGCTGCACCTGCTGCACGCCGTTGGCGGCACCCTCCGAGACGAGCTCGTAGTGGGTGGTCTCGCCGCGGATGACCGCGCCGATGGTGACGATGGCGTCGACCTCGCCGGAGCGGGCCAGGATCCGGCAGGCCATGGGGATCTCGAAGGAGCCGGGCACCGTCTCGATCACGATGTCGTCGAAGGGGATGCCGAGGTGGAGCAGGCCGCGCTCGACGCCGGCGCAGAGCCGTTCGACGATCTCCGCGTTCCACCGCGACCGGACCAGGCCGATGCGCAGGCCGATGCCGTCGAGGTCCTCGGGCACCTGGGCCCGGTCGTCACCGCTCGCCATTATCCGCTACCTCGCGCTCCGGCCCCGGGGGGCCGTTCGTCGCTCGGAACGCTGTCGGCTGCTCGCTGGCGCTCCCGACGCCGACCCGCGTCGGATGGGGCACGACTCACAAGACGTCATCCAAGCCTTCCAACAGGTGCCCCATGCGCTCGCGCTTGGTCCGGAGGTACTTGATGTTCTCCGGGTTCGGCACCGACTCGATCGGGACCCGCTCGGTGATGGTGAGCCCGAAGCCCTCGAGCCCGCCTCGCTTGGACGGGTTGTTGGTGAGGATCCGCATCGTCGTGACACCGAGGTCGACCAGCATCTGGGCGCCGATGCCGTACTCGCGGGAGTCGATCGGCAGGCCGAGGGAGGTGTTGGCGTCCACGGTGTCCTGGCCCTGCTCCTGGAGGGAGTAGGCGCGGATCTTGTGCCCGATGCCGATGCCCCGGCCCTCGTGGCCGCGCAGGTACACGACCACGCCCTGGTCCTCGGCGGCGATCTGGGCCATGGCCTTGTGCAGCTGGGGGCCGCAGTCGCAGCGCAGGGACCCGAACGCATCGCCGGTGAGGCACTCGCTGTGCACGCGGACGAGCACGTCCTGCTCCCCGGCGACGTTGCCGCGCACCAGGGCCACGTGCTCCTCGCCGTCCAGGGTGGACTCGTAGACGTAGCAGGTGAAGTCGCCCCACTCCGTGGGGATGCGGGCCTCGGCCACGCGCTTGACCAGCTTCTCGGTCTTGCGCCGGTAGCGGATCATGTCGGCGATCGAGATGAGCAGCAGGCCGTGCTTCTCGGCGAAGCGCTCCAGCTCCGGGACCCGCGCCATGTCCATCTTGTTCTCGTCGACGATCTCGCACAGCACGCCGACCGGGGACAGGCCGGCCATGCGGGCGAGGTCCACGGCGGCCTCGGTGTGCCCGGCCCGCTTCAGCACGCCGCCCTCGCGGGCGATCAGCGGGTTGATGTGGCCGGGACGGGCCAGGTCGAGCGGGCGGGTGCTCGGGTCGACCAGGGCCTTGATGGTGGCGGCGCGGTCGTGGGCCGAGATGCCGGTGGTGGTGCCCTGGCGGACGTCGACGGACACCGTGAACGCGGTGCGCATCGACTCGGTGTTCTCCCGCACCATCAGGTCGAGCTCGAGCTCGTGGGCCCGCTGCTCGGTGACCGGGGCGCAGATGTAGCCGGACGTGTGGTGGAGGAAGAAGGCGATGGCCTCGGGCGTGGCGTACTCGGCCGCCATGATGAGGTCGCCCTCGTTCTCGCGGTCCTCGTCGTCCACGACGACCACGATCTCGCCACGGCCGATGGCTGCGACGGCGTCTTCGATGGGTGCGAAGGGCATTGCTCTCCTTCCGGGGGTGAGGCGAGCGTACCCGTGGCCCTGCGGCGGGCACCCAACGGGGCCGACCGGGTAGAGGTCCGGGCATGAGCGCACCCGACGAGACGGGCGAGCCCGCCCGCTGGAACCCGACCGACCCCGAACCGTCCTGGCTGGCCGCCGACCGGCGCCCCGAGGGGGTCGACGACGCCACCGTCGAGGCCGTCGGCAAGCTGGGCGAGGCGATGGAGTGGGTGGAGCGGGCCCGTGGCCGCCTGTACGACTTCCACCAGATGATGGGCCACGCCGACCTGCTGGCCGGTGAAGCGGCCGAGCTGCTGCGGGCGTGCGGGCAGGGCGGCCTCGCCGACGACGTGGAGGAGCACCTGGTCGGTCGCAACGTGCTCGAGGGTCGGTGGACCTTCCAGATCGTCGAGGAGTTCGACTCGACCTACTACGCCACGTTCCGGGACGGCCTGCAGCATCTCGAGGGCGAGCTGGTGGGCGGCCGGCCCCACGTGTTCGAGTCCGAGATGAAGGAGGACCGGCGGACCGCGGGCCGGCGCCACCACGAGCAGCGCCCGCCGGAGGCGGGCAGGTCCTGAATCAGCCGCCGACGTCGCGGTGCCACTCCAGCAGGCGCTCGACGTACTTGACCGTGACGTCGACCTCGAGGTTGACGGCGTCGCCCGGTCCCTTGCGTCCGAGGGTGGTGACCTCGGCGGTGTGGGGGATGACGGCGACGGTGAAGCCGTCCTCGAGGACGTCGACCACCGTGAGGCTCACGCCGTCGACGGTGACCGAGCCCTTCACGACCAGGTACCGCAGCAGGTCGATCGGCACTCGCACGCGGAGGTCCGGAACGGCCTCCACGATCTCGCCGACCGCGTCGACGTGGCCCTGGACGATGTGGCCGCCGAGGCGGTCCTGAGCACGCACGGGGCGCTCCAGGTTCACCACGGTGCCCGGCGCCGAGTCGCCGAGGTTGGTCCGGCGCAGCGTCTCGTGGGACACGTCGGCCTCCCACCAGCCGCCCCGGTCGTCGGTCCCCATGGCGGTGACGGTGAGGCAGCAGCCGTTCACCGCGATGGAGTCGCCGATGGAGGCGTCCTCGAGCACGGTGTCGGCGCCGATGCGCAACGTCGCGCCTTCGAAGGAGCGGATCTCGCCCAGCTCCTCCACGATGCCGGTGAACATCACGGGGTCCCTTCGGTGGTTGATCGGGGGTGCGGCAGGAGGTCGATCCGCAGGTCGTCGCCGAGCGACGTCACGGACTCGATCCGACCGCGCCAGGCATCCGCGATGGTGGCGGCACCGGGACCGCGGAACAAGCCGGGTGCGTCGTCGCCTCCGAGCAGCGCCGGCGCCAGGTAGACCACGTAGCGGTCGACGAGGCCGGCCCGGTGCAGCTCGCCGGCGACGGTCGCACCGCCCTCGAACAGGACCTGGACGTGGCCCCGCTGGCCGAGGTCGTCGAGCAGCGCCTCGACCGGACCGTCCCACTCGGTGCAGGGCCGCACCCGCGCGCCGTCAGGGGCGCGGCCGAGGACGATGCGCTCGGGGTCGGGGCCGTCCGCATCGCGGGCCGTGAGCGTGGGATCGTCGTCGCGCACGGTTCCGGCCCCGACCACGATGCTGTCGCTCTCGGCCCGGAGCCGGTGGGCGTCGGCGCGGGCCACCGGCCCGGTGATCCACTGGCTGGTGCGGTCCGGCGCCGCGGTGCGCCCGTCCAGGGTGGCAGCCAGCTTCAGCACGACGTAGGGCCGGCCGGTGCGGCGCTGGTGCAGGTACGGGGCGAGCTGGCGCTCGACGAGGTCGGCGGCGCACCCCACGTCGACGGTGATCCCCGCCTGGCGGAGCCGCTCGGCACCGGCGCCGCGCACCCGCGGGTCGGGATCGAGCACGGCGACGACGACGCGGGCGACCCCGGCGTCGACGAGGGCGTCGGCGCACGGCGCGGTGCGGCCCGTGTGGCTGCACGGCTCGAGGGTGACGTAGGCGGTGGCGCCCCTGGCCCGCTCCCCTGCGGCCTCCAGGGCCGCGACCTCGGCGTGGGCCTGGCCCGGTGGGCGGGTCGCACCGGTGGCGACCAGCTCGCCGCCGGCCACGATCGTGCAGCCCACCCACGGGTTCGGGTGGGCGGTGGCCCGGACATCGGCTGCCGCGGCGATCGCCGCCCGCATCCAGCCCTCGTCGGTCGCGTCAGCCACCGGCCGAGCGTACAAGCGCCTCCGAGCCCGCCCCATCCCCCGCCGACTTCGCCGATCTCGCCAGACTGTCCGGAGTCCGTCCGGGTCCGGCGGGCACGGTGCGAGCGCGAGGGGAGACGATGGCGCCGAGATCTGCGGTCGTGTGCGATGACGACCCGTTGCTGCGCTGCGTGCTGACGAGGGTCATCGGCCCCATCGGCTACGAGGTGTGTGCCGAGGCGGAGAGCCCGTCCGAGGCGCTGGAGGTCATCGACCGGGTCCACGCCGACGTCGTCGTGCTCGACCTCGCCCTCCGCGACGGCCGGGGCGAGGACCTGCTCCGCCACCTGGTCGCCGAGCGTCCGGAGACCAAGGTGGTGGTGTTCTCGTCCCACGTCGGGGATCTCGACGGCCTGCTCGCCGCCGGCGCCACCGCCGTGGTGGAGAAGCCGGACTTCCCGGCCCTCGAGGTGGTCCTCGGCGACCTCGCCCACGGCGGCTCCCTCCGCCACGACCTCCGCCGGCCGGTGGCCCGGCCGATACCGGCGCTCGACCCGCCGGAAGCCCTCAGCCTCAGCGGGTTGGAGCCGTGGTCATCGTTCCGCAAGGCGGCCGAGGGCCTGCTCAGCGGCGACGCCGTGCTGGCCCTCGACCTCATCCCGACGGCCTCGGACGCCGGCAGCTGGGACCACGTGCTGCGCACCGATCACCGGCTCGCCCTCGCCCGGTGCGCGGCGTCGGTGCGCCGGGACCAGGACCGGGTGAGCCTGTCCCCCGATGGGGTCCCGCTGCTGCTGGCGGTCGCGTCGCACCCGGAGGCACCCGAGGCGGTGTTCTGCCGGATCCGGGAGGTGTGGGCCCGGGAGGTGGACCGCGGCACGCCCGTCGGCGTCTACGGCCACGTGCGCAAGGGCATGCCGGCCGGGACGATGCTCGACCACGCCGTGGAGGCCGTGCTCTTCGACGAGCCCACGACCGGCGATCCGCTGCGGATGATCTAGGCCGTTCAGCCGGAACGGTCAGTGGGGGCGGTCGCCGCGGAGGAGCTCGAGGGCGTGGGGCACGACGTCGAGGACGGCGTCGAGGCACTCGATGCACCCGTTGGTGGACCCCGGCAGGTTCAGGACCAGGGCGGCGTCGATGGTGCCCGCGGTCTGGCGGCTGAGCCGGCCGAGCGGGCTGACCAGGCGCATGGCCTCGGCCAGCCCGGGGGCCTCGCGGTCGAGCACGGCCCGCGTGCCCTCGGGGGTCAGGTCCCGGGGCCCGAAGCCGGTGCCGCCGGTGGTCACGAGCAGACCAGCCCAGCCGTCGGCCAGGGCGCGCAGGGCGCGGGCCACCGACTCGATGCCGTCGGCGACGACGAGGCGGTCGTCGATCTCGAAGCCGTTGGCGCGGAGGTGGTCCTCGACGGCTTGGCCGGAGCGGTCCTCTCGGGTGCCCGCCACGACGCCATCGGAGACGGTCAGGATCTTGGCGTGCTCCACGGCGTGGGAGCCTAGGGACGGCGCCATCGGGCCACGTACATGCCATCGGCATCGTCGTCGGGGACCATGGTCTCGGTGCCCTCGAGCTCGAAGCCGGCGAGGTCGACGGCATCGACGACGCCCTGGTTCTCGGCCTCGGTGAGCGTGCACACGCTGTAGACGAGCGAGCCCCCGGGAGCCACGACGCGAGCGGCCTCGCGCAGGAGGCGGACCTGGAGCTCGGCCAACCGGGCCGGGGCGTCCGCGTCGATGCGCCAGCGGGCGTCGGGGCGTCGTCGGAGCACGCCGAGCCCGGAGCAGGGTGCGTCGACCAGCACCCGGTCGAACGCGCCCGATCGGTAGGGGGACGCGGCGGCATCGGCGACGACCACGGGTAGGTCGAGACCGAGCCGGTCCCGGTTGCCCACCACGAGCCGGGCCCGCGCCGGGGACGGGTCGGCGGCGACCACGGAGGCACCGGTGGCGGCCAGGCCGGTGGCCTTGCCGCCCGGGGCGGCGCAGGCGTCGAGGACGAGCTCGCCCGGGCCGGCCCCCACCGAGGCGACGACCCGCTGGGAGGCGGCGTCCTGCACGTAGCCGTCGTCGCGCACGTGGGTGGTGGCGGCGTGGTTCATCGTCCGCAGCACCGACGTCGCGGCATCGGCGCCCAGGCGCTCGGTGAGGGCGGTGACGATCCAGTCGGGGTACGACAGCTCGGTGGCCAGGTCGGGCCACTCGACGCCGGCCGCCACGTCGTCGGCGATCCGGCGCAGGACGGCGTTCACGAGGCCGCGAGCCGGCTTCGGTGCCGCCCCGACCGTGGTGCTCACCGCGGCGTGGGGGGCGACCCCGCCGAACGCGAGCTGGTAGGCGCCGAGGCGCAGCGCGGCGGCCACCCGGGGCGACATCCCACCGGTGCGGTGCTGCGTCACGAGGTGCTCGCACGCCCGGCGCATGCGGGTGGTGCCGAAGACCAGCTCGGTGACGAAGTGCCGGTCGCGATCGGCCAGGTCGCTGCGCCCGAGGACGGCGTTGGTCGCCAGGTTGGCGTAGGCCCCCTCCTCCTCGATGCGGCCGAGGACGTCGAGCGCGGCGCGGCGCACGGCCACGCCGGCGGCGTCGACCGGGGGCTTCGGCTTCGACTTCCGGGTGGGCTTTGACTTCCGGGTGGACCGGGGCGGGCGGGGCGCGCTCATGTGCCGAGCCGGTCGCCGTCGGACCAGCGGGCGCCGTTGGCCCACGCCGACGCCGCCATCCGGGCCTTGCCGGCGGGCTGGACCTCGAGCAGCTCGATCGGCGCGGTGCCGGTCGGGTGGACCACGCCGTCGCCGCCCGGTTGCAGGGAGGTGCGCCAGACCTTGAACCGCTCCCCTGCCAGCGTGGTCCAGGCGCCGCCGACCCGCACCTGGCGGTGGATCCGCTCGGCGGGTGCGTGCCAGTCGATGCGAAGGTCGTCCGGGCCGAGCTTGTGGGCGTACTCCGGCTCCCCCACCTGCGGCGTCGGCTCGCCCAGCCCGGACTGCAGCGTCGAGACGAGCAGCTCGGTGCCGGCGTCGACCAGGCGGGCGCGGAGCTCCTCCGCGGTCTCGTCGGGGCCGATGTCGAGCTCGGTCCGGGCGTGCACCGCACCGGTGTCGAGGCCCTCCTCCACCACCATCAGGTCCACGCCGGTGCGCTCGTCGCCGGCCAGGATCGCCCGTTCGACCGGGGCCGCGCCGCGCCAGCGGGGCAGCAGGGAGAAGTGCAGGTTCACCATCGGCAGCTCGGCGAGCACGTGGGGCCGGATGATGCGGCCGAAGGCGACGACGACTCCGAGGTCGGCGCCGGCATCGAGCACGTCGTCGACCGTGTGGGACACCGGGATGCCGAGGTCGACCGCAGCGGCCTTCACCGGGCTCGGCGCGGTCTTGCCGCCCCGCCCGCGTCGGGTGTCGGGGTTGGTGACGACGAGGCGGATGTCGAAGCCGGCGGCGTGCAGGGCGCGCAGCGGCGGCACCGACATGGCCGGGGTGCCGAGGTAGACGAGCGAGCGGGGGCGCACGGGGCGGGTCGCTCGGCTCAGGAGAAGAAGCCCGACGTCTCCCGGGGGGCGACCTCGAAGCCATCGCGGATGCGCCGGATCTCCTTGAGGGCCTGCTTCTTCGTGTCCGGGTCCATGCGCTCGGTCATGAGCACGCCGTCGAGGTGGTCCAGCTCGTGCTGGAACAGCCGGGCGGTGAGCTCGTCGGCCTCGATCGAGACCTCGTTGCCGTCCAGGTCGACGCCGACGAGGTGCACGACCTTGGGTCGCACGATCTCGAAGGACAGCCCCGGGATCGACAGGCAACCCTCCTCGTAGGTCCACTCGCCGTCGGACTCGACGATGCGGGGGTTGACCAGCACGTGCGGGTCGGCCCGGGCCTCGGGGTCGAGGTCGTAGACGAAGAGGCGCTTGCCCACCCCGATCTGGGGGGCGGCCAGGCCGAGGCCGGGGGCCTCGTACATGGTGTCGAGCATGTCGTGGGCCAGCTTGACCAGCTTGCCGTCGATGTCGGTGATCTCGGCGGCGGAGGCGCGCAGCACCGGATCGCCGACGACTCGGATGTTGTAGGGCGCGCTCATGACGGGGCCGAGGCTACCGTCGCCGCCGTGGGTGCCCCACCGGACCAGCCGTCGACCGAGCCCACCACGGGGGGTGCCGAGGGCCACTACTTCGCCGAGGCGCCGACCGCGCGCCGTCGGCCGGGCCACATCGTCGTGGACCTGCACGGCGACCGCTTCGAGCTGGCCACCGACTCGGCCACGTTCAGCCCCCGCCGGCTCGACCCCGGCACCGCGTTCCTGCTCGATGCCGCGCCGGCGCCGCCGCCCACCGGCACGTTCCTCGACCTCGGCTGCGGCTACGGCCCCATCGCCCTGGTCCTGGCCCGGGAGCGGCCCGACGCCCGCATCGTCGCCGTCGACGTCAACGAGCGCAGCCGGGAGCTGTGCACCCGCAACGCGGAGGCGCTCGGCTGCACCAACGTGGACGTCCGCGCCCCGGACGAGGTCGACCCGGCGCTGCGCTACGACCTGATCTGGTCGAACCCGCCGATCCGCATCGGCAAGGACGCGCTGCACGACCTGCTGCTCCGCTGGCTCGAGCGGCTCACCCCGGACGGCGAGGCCGTCCTGGTGATGGGACGGAACCTGGGCGCCGACTCCATGCAGCGCTGGCTGGGCGAGCAGGGGTTCCCCACCGAGCGCCTGGCCTCCAAGCGCGGCTATCGCCTGCTCCGGTCGCAGCGGGCCTAGACCCGCAGGGGGTCGACGGACAGGCGCAGCCGCCCCGACGGCCGGTGCACGGCGGCGAGCGAGTCGCACAGCACCTGGTGGTCGGGGGCCTTGACCCGCCACGCCCCGTCGACGGGACCCTGCACCTGCACCTCCGGCGGGGCCGACTCGACGAGCGCCGCCACGAACGCCTCCCCCGCCTGGTCGCCGACCTCGGCCAGCGCGATGTGCGGAGGGAACCCCAGCATCTCCCGGCGCTCGTCCTCGACCACGGCGACCCGCTCCGGATCGCCGAGCAGCGCGGCCCGGCACACCTCGTGCTCGGGTGCCCGGGTCTGGAGCAGCACGCGCCCGCCCTCCCCTCGACCGCCGACGATCCGGGCGGCTCGCGCGACCAGGCCGAGGGCCTGCTCGGCCGCCCGGTACCGGGGCGCGAACAGCTCCTGGTCCAGATCGAGGAACGCGACGACGTCGGCCCGGCCGACCTGGTGGAGCACGGCCTCGGTGCCGACGTAGAGGCGGGCGCTGTCGACCTCGGCGGCCGGGGTCTCCGCGGTGACGGCCACGACCCGCTCGCCGCTCAGGGCCTCCAGGTCCTCGACCACCCGGTTGACGCCCATGCGGATGACCTTGAGGTCGATGCTGCCGCACGTCGCGCAGATCACGGGTCGGGTCGTCCCGCAGCGCCGGCAGACGAGCTCGTCACCGGGCTTGGCGACCGCGGCGTGGCAGGCGTCGCAGCGCACGATCTCGCCGCACCCGGCGCAGCCGAGCAGTGCGGCCCGTCCCTTCTGGTTGAGCACGCAGAGCACCCGGGCGCCGCTGCGGACGACGTCGACGAGCTGGGGGGAGAACAGGGCGTTGCGGCCCGGAGGCTCCTCGGTGCGGTCCGCCACCACCGTCGCGGGCCAGCCGGCGCGCTCGGTGGCCCGGTCGGCGCGGACGAGGCGGGCGAACCGCAGCGCCTCGAGGGTGGGCATCGGTGAGGTGAGCACGCAGGGCACCCCCCGGCGCCGGGCGCGCTCGACGACGACGTCGCGGGCGTGCCAGGTCGGCGACCGCTCCTCCTGGTGCACCTCGTCGTGCTCGTCGAGGACGACGACGGCCGCCAGGTCCGGCACGGGGGCCCACGCTGCGGCCCGGGTCCCGATCACGGTGCAGCCGCCGGCCGCCGCCCGGGCCCACTCGTCCGGGTGGAGGGCGACGGGCACGCCGGCCCGGCGCAGCCGCACGGCCAGGTGCCGGGCCATCCGGTGCGACGGGCAGATCACCAGCGCGTCGCCGAGCGACGCGGCGCCCTGGGCGACGGCGGCCAGGTCGGCGGTGGGCGGGAGCCGCAGCACGGTCGGGCCGCCCGACAGCGCGTCGGCCAGGAGCGGGCCGACGACGGGGTCGGCCACCGCAGCGGCGGGGTGGGTGCGGGCCGGCCGGGCCGGGAGGCCGTCGACGTTGCGCTCGGGGGACGCGGTGCGCAGGAACGGCACCGGCGTCTTGGCCGCCCACCGCCACTGCGCCCACCGGGCCAGCTCGATCAGCTCCGCGCTCGGCCCGTGGCCGGACAGCTTGGCCAGCGGCTTCAGGGTCACGCCGGCGGGCGGGTCGACGTCGACCTCGGTCACCCAGGCGCCCACCCGGCGGGGGCCGAGCGCGATCCGCACCCGGGAGCCGACCCCCACCCGACCCACCCACGCCTCGGGCACCACGTAGTCGAAGGTCTTGGCGATGCCGGTCTGGTCGGGCAGGACGCGCACGACCGTCCCCGCCGGGGCGGGGTCCGGTTCGGTCGGTGGCTCCGGCTCGTCGCCGCCGAAGAGGGTGGGTTCGTCGGTGCTCAGCGGTGGTGCGGCGCCGGTCTAGAGACCGAGCGCCGACTTCACGTCGTCGACGCGGTCGGTGTTCTCCCACGGGAACTCGCCCTCGGCGCCGGTGCGGCCGAAGTGCCCGTAGGCGGCGGTCTTGCGGTAGATCGGCCGGCGCAGGTCGAGGTCCCGCAGGATCGCGCCGGGGCGCAGGTCGAACACGTCGCGCACGGCCTGCTCGATGGCGGCCGGGTCGACGTTCTCGGTGCCGAAGGTCTCCACCATGATCGACATCGGGTGGGCCACGCCGATGGCGTAGGCGACCTGGACCTCGCAGCGGGAGGCGGCGCCGGCGGCCACCAGGTTCTTGGCGACCCAACGGGTGGCGTAGGCCGCGGAGCGGTCGACCTTGGACGGGTCCTTGCCGGAGAATGCGCCGCCGCCGTGGCGGGCCCAGCCCCCGTAGGTGTCCACGATGATCTTGCGGCCGGTGAGGCCGCAGTCGGCGTGGGGGCCGCCGAGCTCGAACTTGCCGGTGGGGTTGACCAGCACCCGGAAGTCGTCGCCGGCGAAGGCCTCGGGCAGCGTCGGGCGGATGACGTGCTCGATCAGGTCGGGCTTGATGAGCGTCTCGGCGTCGTGGCCGGGTGCGTGCTGGGTCGAGATGAGCACCGTGTCGAGGGCCGCCGGGCGCCCGTCGCGGTAGTCGATGGTGACCTGGGTCTTGGAGTCGGGTCGCAGGTACGGGAGGATCCCGGCCTTGCGGACCTCGGCCAGGCGCTCGGCGAGGCGGTGGGCCAGGTGGATCGGCGTCGGCATCATCGCGTCGTTCTCGTCGCACGCGTAGCCGAACATCATCCCCTGGTCGCCGGCACCCTGGTCGTCGAGCTCGTCGTCGCGCTCGCCGGAGCGGGTCTCGAACGCCTTGTCCACGCCCTGGGCGATGTCGGGGCTCTGCGGGTCGATGGTGGTCATCACGCCGCACGTGTTGCCGTCGAAGCCCATCGACTCGCGGTCGTAGCCGATGCCGTTGATCGTCTTGCGGACGATGTCGGGGATCTCGACGTAGGCCGTCGTGGTGATCTCACCCGACACGATGGCCATGCCCGTGGTGACCATGGTCTCGCACGCGACGCGGGCCATGGGGTCCTCGGCGAGGATCGCGTCGAGGATGGCGTCGGAGATCTGGTCGGCCATCTTGTCGGGATGGCCCTCCGAGACGGACTCGGAGGTGAAGGTGAAGTCGTTCTTCATGACTGGCTCCCTGGATTCGGGGTGCGGAGGGTGGTGACGGCGTCGAGCACCGCCTTGGCGATCCGGCGCTTGTCGGCCCGGGCCACCTCGGTGGCGCCGGTGGCGGACAGCAGCACGACCTCGTTGGTGTCGTGCTCGAAGCCGGCGCCGGGGGCGGACACGTCGTTGGCGACGATGAGGTCGGCGCCCTTGGCCGACAGCTTGGCCTCGGCGTTGGCGCGCAGGTCGTCGGTCTCGGCGGCGAAGCCGACCAGCGTCTGGCCGGCGGGCTTGGCGGCGCCGAGCGCGGCGAGGATGTCGACGGTGGGCTCGAGGACGACCTCGGGGACGCCGCCGGCCTTCTTGATCTTGCGGTCGGCGGGGTCGACCGGCTTGAAGTCGGCGACGGCGGCGGCCATCACGACGACGTCGCACGTCGGGGACCGCTCGGCGACGGCGGCGTGCATCTCGTCGGCCGTGTCCACCCGCACGACCTCGACCCCGGCGGCCGGCGGGCGGTCGACGGTGGTGACGAGGGTGACCCGGGCGCCGCGGGAGGCGGCCTCCGCGGCGACGGCGTAGCCCTGCTTGCCCGACGAGCGGTTGCCGATGAAGCGGACCGGGTCGATGGGCTCGCGGGTGCCGCCGGCGGTGACGAGCACGGCGAGGCCGGCCAGGTCGGCGGCGGCGCTGGTGCCGGCCAGCACCTTCTCGGCGGCTTCGACGATGGTGGCCGGGTCGGCGAGCCGGCCGGCGCCGGAGTCGCCACCGGCCAGGCGACCCTCCTCAGGCGGCACGACGTGCACGCCCCGGGTGGCGAGCACCTCGAGGTTCTCCCGCACGGCCGGGTGCTCCCACATCTCGGTGTGCATGGCCGGGGCCAGCAGCACCGGCGCGGTGGTGGCGATGAGGGTGGCGCTCAGCAGGTCGGCCGACCGGCCGGTGCGCAGGTCCGAGATCACCCGGGCGGTGGCCGGGGCGACGATGACCAGGTCGGCGGTCTGGCCGAGGCGGGTGTGGGTGATCGGGCTGCCGTCCGCGCCGTGGTCGATCTCCCACAGCGACGTGCGGACCGCCTCGGATGCGAGCGTGGACAGCGTGGTCTCCCCGACGAAGTGTCGGGCGCCGTCGGTCATGATCGGTGTGACGTGCGCACCGGCGTCGACCAGGCGACGGCAGACCTCGACGGCCTTGTAGGCCGCGATCCCGCCGGTCACCCCGAGGACGATGCGCTTCCCGGCGAGCATGGGCGGGCCGCGCGCGGAGCGACTAGTCCTGTTCCTGGGCCGCAGCGATGCGGGCGGCGGCCTCGGCGGCCTCGGCCTCGCGCTTGGCGGCGAGCTCCTCGCCGTAGACCGGCAGGATCTTGTCGGCGGCGATCTCCTCGAAGGCGATCGAGAGCGGCTTGCGCACCACGGAGGGGACCTGCGGGGGGACCTGGGAGCCCAGGCCGCCGCTGCCCACGGCGTTGAAGTACGCGTTGATCTGGCGAGCCCGCGTCGAGCCCAGCGTGACGAGACGGAACTTGGAATCCGTGCGATCGAGGAGGTCCTCGATCCGCGGGTTCATCATCGTGTCGTGACGACCGGACATGTTGCCTCCGAGGGGTTGCCGAACGAGCCACGCTAGCAGCGGGCTGCGCCGGCGCAGGAAACCCTCAGCCCTCGCGGTGGGCGTCGATGAGGGCCTCGAGCTCGGCGACGGCGTCGTGGAGCACGTCGTTGACGATGTGGTGCATCCCCAGGCGACGGGCCGCCACCCGCTCCTCGTCGCCCTTGCGCATCCGGGCCTCGATGCGGTCGGGGCTGTCGCCGCGACCGGTGAGGCGCTGGCGCTGGGCCTCCCGATCGGGGGTGTCGACGAAGACGAGCAGGGCATCGGGATCCACGGCTCGGATGGCCTCGGCGCCGGCGACGTCGATCTCGAGGAGCACGTCGGTGCCCGGCGGCGGGTCCGGGACGGGGGTGCCCTGGCGGTAGTCGAGGAAGTCGACCCACTCCAGGAACCCGCCGGCCTCGATGTGGGCGTCGAAGGTCTCGCGGTCGGTGAAGACGTAGGCGTCCTCGGCCTCGCCCGCCCGGCGCTCGCGGGTGGTCCAGGACCGGCTCAGCCAGATCTCGGGGCGCCGGGTCAGGAGCTGGTCCACGATGGTGCCCTTGCCGACCCCACCCGGGCCGGACACGACGATGTTCAGGACCCGAACTCCTCGAGCAGCTTGCGCTTCTGCTGCTCGCCCAGGCCCCGCACGCGACGGGTCTCGGAGATCTCGAAGGCCTCCATGGTGCGGCGGGCCTTCACCTTGCCCACGCCGGGGAGCGACTCGAGCACGGCGAGGACCTTCATCTTGCCGATGGTCTCGTTGCCCGGGGCCTGCTCGAGCAGCTCGGACAGCAGGAGCGAGCCCATCTTCAGGCGTTCCTTCAGCTCGGCTCGGGCCCGGCGGGCCTCGGCGGCCTTGGCCAGCGCCGCCTGACGCTGCTCCGGGGTGAGAGAGGGGGGCTGGGGCATGGCGCGACCCTAGACGACACCCCCCGCTGCACCGCTCACGACAGGGCGTCGTCGACCACCGCTGCGGCGGCGCAGGCCGGGTCCTCGGCGTGGGTGATCGTGCGCCCGAGGACCAGCAGATCCACGCCCGCGGCCAGGGCCTCGCCCGGGGTCGCGGTCCGCCGTTGGTCGTGGGGATCGTCGCCGGTGGTGCGGATGCCCGTGGTGACCACGAAGATGTCGGGCACGATCGCCCGCACCTCGCCCACGTCGGCGACCGCGCAGACGAGCCCGTCGCACCCGGCCTCCGCCGCTGCCTCCACCCGCTTGGGAAGGATGTGGGGCGGGGCGGTGTCGTCGGAGGTCAGCACCGTCACGGCCAGGGCGCGGGGAACGGCGACGCCGGCGGACTCGGCGCCCTCGCGCAGGCCCTCGACACCGGCGCGGAGCATGTCGACGCCGCCGTGGGCGTGGAACGTCACGTGGGCGACGCCGAGGGAGCCCAGCACCCGCGCCGCCTTGCGCACCGTGGTCGGGATGTCGTGGAGCTTGAGGTCGACGAACACGTCGAGGCCGAGGCCCTGGAGGGTGCTGACGGCGGCGGGCCCGGCGCTGGAGAACAGCTCGAGGCCGACCTTGAGGGTGCCGAACCACGGTCCGAGCTCCCGGGCTCGCCGACCGGCCTCCACCAGGTCGTCGGTGTCGAGCGCCAGGCACAGCCGGGCCCGCACCTCCTCGGGTGCCTCGATCTGGATCTGTGTCAACGCCACGCCTCCCTCGTCCGGCGCCCAGCCTGCCATCCCTCCCGGATCGGCTGCGGCCACGGTGCAACGATGGGACATGGACGTTCGGCTCGCATCGCTGTCGGAGCGGCTCCGCAACAGCCTGTTCTTCATCCCGATGGCCTGGGTGGTCCTCGCGGTGCTGCTCGGCGTGGCCGCCGTCGAGCTCGACCAGCGGCTGGTCGAGGGCACGGCCGAGCTCCCCTTCGGCCTGTCGTCCACGGTCGACAGCGCCCGCGCCATCCTCGGCACGGTCGCGTCGGCGACCATCACCTTCGCCGGCATCGCCTTCTCCATCTCCCTGCTCGTGATCCAGCTGGCGTCGAGCCAGTACTCGCCTCGGGTCGTGCACGGCCTGCTGCGCGACCCCTTCACCAAGCAGGTCATGGGCGTCGTCATCGGCACGTTCACCTACTGCCTGGTCGTGCTGCGGGCCGTCCGGGGTCCCCTCGAGGACGACGGGACCCCGGTCATCCCGAGCATCTCGGTGGGGTTCGCGCTGCTCTTCGGCGTGATCTCGATCCTGGCCATCGTCGCCTTCATCAACCACAGCGCCCACTCCATGGACGTGTCCCGGATCCTCGCCCGGGCGACGTCGGACGGCATCGCTGCAGCCAAGGACCTGTGGGACGACGAGCCGCAGACCGGCAGCGACCCCGAGCAGGTACCCGAGGCCCCCGACGACCACCTCCTCGTCACCCACGTCAGCGATGGCTGGGTGCGCGACATCGACTACCGCGGCCTCGCCGCCAGCGGGCCGCCGGGGGGCACCGTGCGCGCCGAGATCGAGGTCGGGCGCTACGCCGTCGCCGGCACGCCCCTCTGCCGCATCTGGCCGCGTCCCGACGACGAGGACGAGTCGTGCTGGCGGGCCCGCCGGGCCGTCATCACCGGCGACAGCCGCACCGTCGAGCAGGACGTCGGCTACGCCATCCGCCAGCTGGCCGACGTGGCGCTGCGGGCGCTGTCACCCGGGATCAACGACCCCACCACCGCCCAGGACGCCATCTTCCACCTCGGCAGCGTCCTGCGCGAGCTGCTGGCACTGCACCCGCCCCGGCTCGCCACCCCGACGGAGGAGGACCGCCTCCTACTGCGCCCCGAGCGGCTCGGGCACCGGGACCTCATCGACGTCGCCTTCGACGAGGTGCGCCTGGCCGCCGTCGGGATGCCGACGGTCTGCATCTACCTGCTGGAGATGCTGCACCTGCTCGACCAGGCCGTCGACGGCGACGAACCGGTGCGGGACGCGCTCCGTCGCCAAGCCGCCCTCATCCGGGCCGGGGTCGACCGCGCCGACCTGGGGAGCCACGACACCGAACGCATCCGCGACGCCCACGACCGCCGGTTCGGCCCGCAGGTCTGACCCCACGTTCTGGAGCACCTGGACGACCACCAGCGGTGCAGCGACGTACCCCAGAACGGGATGGGGTGCGTCAGCGGGGGGTGGGCGGGCGGACCGCGCCGGTGAGGTCGGCGACCCGTGCGACGCCGATGCGTCCGGCGAGGGCGGTGAGCTCGGCGAGGACCTTCGCGACGGTCCGCGGGTCGGCGAAGGTGGCGGTGCCGACCTGCACGGCGGTGGCGCCGGCCCGGAGCATCTCGACCGCGTCCTCGCCCGTGGCGATGCCGCCGACCCCGATGACGGGCAGCTCCGGCAGGGCCCGGTGCACGTCGTGGACGATTCGCACCGCGACCGGGTGGATGGACGGGCCGGACACGCCGCCGCCCCGCTCCCCCGACCCCAGCCGGTAGGCGCCGCTGACCGGGTCGATGGCCATGCCGAGCAGCGTGTTCACGAGGGTGACGGCCTCGGCGCCGGCGGCGTGCACGGCGGCGGCGACCTCGGCCACCCGGCTGGTGTTGGGGCTGAGCTTGGCCCACCGGGGCAGCCCGGCTGCGGCCACGGCCTCGACGGTGGCCGCGCTCGCCTCGGGGTCGTGGGCGAGGAGCTCGCCCCCGGCCTCGGTGTTCGGGCACGACAGGTTGATCTCGACGGCGACGACCTCGCTGGGGCAGCCGGCGAGCTGCTCGGCGGCACGGCGGTAGTCGTCGATCGAACGTCCCCAGATGGAGGCGACCACCCGGGCGCCGGCATCGACCAGCCGCGGCAGCTGCTCGCGCCGCCACGCCTCGACGCCGGGCCCCTGCAGACCGACGGAGTTGATCATCCCGCCATGGGTGCCGTGCGTGCGAAGCGCCGGGTTGCCGTCCCACGGGTACGCGGCCAGCGACTTCACCACGACCGCGCCGAGCGAGGACAGGTCGACGTAGGCGCCGAGCTCGGTGCCGTGGCCGGCGGTGCCGGACGCGGTCATCACCGGGTTCGGCAGGGTCACCGACCCGATGGTCGTGGTGAGGTCTATGCCGCTCATGCGCGGATCCTCACGCGTGTCCCGAGCTGCGACCGTGCGCAGGGCGCCAGCCCGGAGCACGCCCCACCGGTGCGGGCGGCTCCGTGCAACGGGAGCCGTGGAGGAGCGCAGCGACGAACACGGCTCAAGACGAGTGGTACTCCTGCAGGGACATGACCCGGCCGGCGTGGGCGGCCCGGTCGCGGATGCCCTCGGCCGCGGCGACGGCGCCGGCGGCGGTCGTGAGCAGCGGCACCCGGTGGGTGGCGGCGGCCGAGCGGATGTAGTCGCCGTCCGCGCGCGGTCCCCGGCCCCGGGGGCAGTTCACGACGAGGTCGATCTTGCCGGCCTCGAGCAGGTCGACCGCGGTCGGTCCGGCGCCCTCGGCGTGCTGGCCGAGCTTGGCCACCCGGGTGGCCACGGGGATGCCGGTGGCCTCGAAGTGGTCGGCGGTGCCGTCGGTGGCCACGATCTCGAAGCCCATCTCGATGAAGCCCTTGGCCGCGACTGCCCCCTGGGGCTTGTCGCGGTCGGCCAGGGAGAAGAACACGGCCCCGGTCTCGGGCAACCGCTCCCCCGCGGCGACCTGCGACTTGGCGAAGGCCAGGCCGAAGGTGCGGTCGATGCCCATGACCTCGCCCGTGGAGCGCATCTCGGGGCCGAGCACCTGGTCGGCGTCGGGGAAGCGGTTGAAGGGCAGCACGGCTTCCTTCACCGCCACGTGGCGGCCCTGGCCCCGACGGTTCGGGATGACGGGGGTGGTGAGCATGCCCTCGTCGCGCAGCTCGGCGAGCGTGGCGCCGACCATGACGCGGGCGGCGCACTTCACCAGCGGCACGCCGGTGGCCTTGGCCACGAAGGGCACGGTGCGGCTGGCCCGGGGGTTGGCCTCGATCACGAAGACCTGGCCCTGGCGCACGGCGAACTGCACATTGAGCAGGCCGACCACGTCGAGGGCCTCGGCGAGGCGGCGGGTGTAGTCCTCGATCACCTCGACGGTCTCGTCGGCCAGCGAGTGCGGCGGGATCGAGCAGGCCGAGTCACCTGAGTGCACCCCGGCCTCCTCGACGTGCTCCATGACGCCACCGATGACGACCTCTCCGGTGCGGTCACGGATGGCGTCGACGTCGACCTCGGTGGCCTCCTCGAGGAAGCGGTCGACGAGGACGGGACGCTCGGCGGACAGGCCTCCCTCCTTGCCGAGGGAGCCGAACCCGGCCAGCTCGGCCATGGCTCGCACGAGGCCCTCGTCGTCGTAGACGATCTCCATGGCCCGACCGCCCAGCACGTAGCTGGGGCGGAGCAGGGCCGGGTAGCCGATGCGCTCGACGATGGCCCGGGCGCCGTCGAGGTCGGTGGCGGTGCCGCCGGCGGGCTGGGGGATGTCGAGCCGGTCGCAGAGCTGGTTCCAGAGGTCGCGGTCCTCGGCCAGATCGATCGAGGCCGGGCTCGTGCCGAGCACGGTGCCCTCGGGCAGGACCCCCGCGAGCTTGAGCGGGGTCTGGCCGCCGAGGCCGACGATGACCCCGACCAGGTTGCCGGAGGCCATCTCGGCCTCGACCACGTTCAGGGCGTCCTCGGTGGTGAGCGGCTCGAAGTAGAGCCGGGTGGAGGTGTCGTAGTCGGTGGACACCGTCTCGGGGTTGCAGTTGACCATCACGGTGTCGTAGCCGGCGTCGCGCAGGGCGAAGCTGGCGTGCACGCAGCAGTAGTCGAACTCGATGCCCTGGCCGATGCGGTTGGGCCCGGAGCCGAGGATGATGACCCGGGGCTTGCCGGTGTCGACGACCTCGTCGGTGTCCTCCCAGGTCGAGTAGTGGTACGGCGTCGCCGCCTCGAACTCGGCTGCGCACGTGTCGACGGTCTTGTAGGTGGGCACCAGGCCGTCGGCGATCCGGCGGGCCCGGACCTCGGCCTCGTCCACGCCCCAGAGGTAGGCGAGCTGGGCGTCGCCGAAGCCGAGGCGCTTGGCCCGGCGCAGCTCCCGCGTGGTGATGTCGGTGAACCCGACCTCGGCCAGGTGGGCGCGCTCCTCCACGATGCGGGAGATCTGGTCGAGGAACCACGGGTCGACCTTGGTCGCGTCGGCGACCTCCTCGACGCTCATCCCCCGGCGCAGGCACGCCTCGAGCTGGTAGGGCCGATCCGGGGTGCCGATGCAGGCCTGGGCCAGCAGCTCGGCGTCGGAGAGGTCGTCCATCTGGGTCTCGCCCGGGTCGCAGTTCAGGCCCATGCGGCCCTGCTCCAGCGAGCGCATGGCCTTCTGCATCGACTCGGGGAAGGTCCGCCCGATGGCCATGGCCTCGCCCACCGACTGCATCGACGTGCCGAGCGCGTCGCCCTGGCCGGGGAACTTCTCGAACGCCCAGCGGGGCACCTTGGTCACCACGTAGTCGATGACCGGCTCGAAGCTGGCCGGCGTGGCCTTGGTGATGTCGTTGGGGATCTCGTCGAGCGTGTAGCCGACCGCGAGCTTGGCTGCCATCTTGGCGATCGGGAACCCGGTGGCCTTCGACGCCAGCGCGCTCGAGCGGGACACGCGAGGGTTCATCTCGATGATCACCATCTCCCCGTCCTCGGGGTTGATGGCGAACTGGACGTTCGAGCCGCCGGTCTCGACGCCGACCCGGCGGATGCAGGCGAAGGCGGCGTCGCGCATCAGCTGGTACTCGATGTCCGAGAGCGTCTGGGCCGGCGCCACCGTGATCGAGTCGCCGGTGTGGACACCCATGGGGTCGAGGTTCTCGATCGAGCAGATGATCACGCAGTTGTCCGCGCGGTCGCGCATGACCTCGAGCTCGTACTCCTTCCACCCCTTGATGGAGGTCTCGATCAGGATCTCGCTGATCGGGCTCGAGTCGAGGCCGAACTTGGCCATCCGCCGGAACTCCTCGGGCGTGGACGCGATGCCGGTGCCCTTGCCGCCGAGGATGTAGGCGGGCCGGATCACCACGGGCAGGCCGATGGACTGCACCACGGCCTCCGCCTCCTCGAGGGTGTGGGCGGTCGCCGACTCGGGTGCGCCGAGGCCGATGCCGGCCATGGCCTGCTTGAACTTCTCGCGGTCCTCGGCGGTTGCGATGGCCTCGGCGTTGGCCCCGATCATCTCGGGCGTGCCGGGCACCCCGATGATGCCGGCCTCGAACAGCTCCATGGCCAGGTTGAGGCCGGTCTGGCCGCCGAGGGTCGGCAGGACCGCGTCGGGCTTCTCCTGCTCGATGATGCGCCTGGCGTGCTCGAGGTCGAGGGGCTCCACGTAGGTGGCGTCCGCGAAGTCCGGGTCCGTCATGATCGTGGCCGGGTTCGAGTTCTGCAGGATCACCCGGTAGCCCTCCTCGCGGAGGACCTTGCAGGCCTGGGTGCCGGAGTAGTCGAACTCGCAGGCCTGGCCGATGACGATCGGGCCGGAGCCGATCAGCATGATCGACTCGATGTCGGTGCGCTTGGGCACTACTGCTGCTCCATCTTGTGCTTGAAGTCCTCGAAGAGGTGGCGGGCGTCGTGGGGGCCGGGGCCGGCCTCCGGGTGGTGCTGGACGGACCAGGCGTTGGCGTCGAGCAGGCGCATGCCCTCGCAGACCCCGTCGTTGAGGTTCACGTGCGTCATCTCGGCGATGCCCCCGAGGCTGTCGGGGTCGACGGCGAAGTTGTGGTTCTGGCTGGTGATGTCGATGCGCCCGGACGTGACGTCGCGCACCGGGTGGTTGCCGCCGTGGTGGCCGAAGGGCAGCTTCACGGTCCGGGCACCGGCGGCGAGGCCGAGCACCTGGTGGCCGAGGCAGATGCCGAACAGCGGGCGGTCGTCCTCCAGCAGGTGGCGGATCTCCGCGGCGGCGTAGTCGACGACCTCGGGGTCGCCGGGGCCGTTGGAGAGGAAGATGCCGTCGGGATCGACCGACCGGAGGTCATCCGCGCTGGCCGAGGCCGGGAAGACCTCGACGGTGGCGAACTCGCCGAGCTGCTCGAGGATCGACACCTTGATGCCGAAGTCGTAGGCGGCGACCCGCAGCGGACCGTCGCCGTAGGTGTACCGCTCGGGCGTGGTGACCTGGGCGACGAGGTCGACCCCGTGGGTGCCGGGCTCGGCCGCGGCGGCAGCCTTCAGCGTGGCCTCGTCGACCAGGTCGAGGGGACCGAACGCGCCGGGGATGGCACCGGTGTCGCGGATGATGCGGGTGAGGCGGCGGGTGTCGATGCCGCCGATGCCGGGCACCCCGTGGCGCTCGAGGAAGGCGGGCAGGTCACCGTCGCTGCGCCAGCTGCTGCGTCGGCGGGCGAGGTCGCGGACGATCACGCCCCGGCAGAAGGGCCGGCGGCTCTCGTCGTCCTCGGCGGCCACGCCGTAGTTGCCGATGTGGGGGTAGGTGAAGGTGACGATCTGGCCGGCGTAGGAGGGGTCGGTGATGATCTCCTGGTAGCCGGTGAGGGCGGTGTTGAA
The DNA here is from genome assembly GCF_041228405.1 of Salinilacustrithrix flava. Classification (GTDB taxonomy): domain Bacteria; phylum Actinomycetota; class Acidimicrobiia; order Acidimicrobiales; family Salinilacustritrichaceae; genus Salinilacustrithrix; species Salinilacustrithrix flava. The sequence goes on along the minus strand of NZ_CP133888.1, from coordinate 3,251,035 downwards.
CACGACCTCGCCGGTGGCCACGCCCCCGGCGGGCTCGGCACCGAACCACTCGCCCTCGAAGGTGGAGCCGTCGGCCAGGACCAGGGCGGCGTCCCTGATCCGCGCGCCGGCGCTCATCGGGTCACCTCCCCGCTGCGGAGCACCGGTTCACCCTCGAGCAGGGTGTGGCGCACCCGCCCGCGCAGACGACGTCCGGCGTAGGGGGTGTTGCGGCTGCGGCTGTGCATGGTGTCGGCGTCCACCGTCCACTCCTCTTCTGGGTCGAACACGCAGAGGTTCGCCCTGCGTCCCTCGATGATGGGGCCTCCGTGGCGGTCCTCCACCCCGAGCAGCTGTGCCGGTCGCCACGAGAGCAGGGCCACGACCTCCTCGAGGTCCAGGTCGAGCTCGGTGAGCGCCAGGCCGAGCGCCGTCTCGAGGCCGAGCATGCCAGGCGGGGCCTCGTCGAAGGGCTGCTCCTTGGCATCGGGCGTGTGGGGTGCGTGGTCGGTGGCGATGCAGTCGATCGTGCCGTCGGCCAGACCGGCCCGGACCGCGGCCACGTCGTCGGCGGTGCGCAGCGGCGGGTTCACCTTGAACACGGCGTCGTAGGTGGCGCAGCACTCGTCGGTGAGGGTGAAGTGGTGCGTGGTGGCCTCGCACGTCAGGTCCATCCCGCCGTCCTTGGCCGCCCGCACCATCGCCACGGAGCCCTCGGTGGAGAGGTGCTGGAAGTGGATGCGAGCACCGGTGAGGCGGGCCAGCGCGATGTCGCGCATGACCATCAGCTCCTCGGCCTCGGCGGGCTGGCCGGCGATGCCGAGTCGGCTGGACCACTCCCCCTCGTGCATGTGGCCGCCGCCGGCCATGGCGTCGTCCTCGCAGTGCTGGGCCAGCACCACGTCCAGCGCCGAGGCGTACTCCATGGCCCGTCGCATCAGCCGGGTGTCCTGCACGCCGGTGCCGTCGTCGGTGAAGAACCGCACGCCCAGCTTGGCCATCTCGGCGATGGGGGCCAGCTGTTCGCCGGCCCGGCCGACCGTGATGGCACCGGAGGTGCGCACGTCGCACGGGGCGGAGCGCCCGAGCTCGAGCACCTCGCGCACGACGGCGGCGGAGTCGATCGCCGGCGTGGTGTTGGGCATGGCCAGGATGCAGGTGTACCCGCCCGCCGCGGCGCCGCGAGCGCCGGTCTCGATCGTCTCGGCCTCCTCCTTGCCGGGCTCGCGGAGGTGGGTGTGGACGTCGACGAAGCCGGGGCTGACCACGCACCCACCGGCGTCGAGCACCTCCGGGGCGTCGAGGTCGGGGCCGACGGCGAGGATCGATCCGTCGTCGCCGACGACCACGTCGCCGGAGCGGACGCCGGTGGCGTCGACGAGGCGGCCGCCCTTGATCACGAGGGTTGGCTGGGGCATCTAGACGGCCTCCGGGACAGCGACTTCGGGGGGCAGGAGCTCGGATCCGGATCCGAGCAGCAGGAACAGGACCGCCATGCGCACCGACACGCCGTTGCGCACCTGGTCGATGATCACCGAGCGGACCTCGTCGGCGACGTCGGGGTCGACCTCGACGCCGCGGTTGATGGGGCCGGGGTGCATGACGAGGGCGTCGTCCTGGAGCAGGCGGGCCCGCTCCCGGGTCAGCCCGTAGGTGGCGGTGTACTCGCGCAGCGAGGGCAGCAGCGCCTCGGTCATCCGCTCGCGCTGCATGCGCAGCAGGTACACGGCGTCGACGGTGGGCAGCACCGAGTCGATGTCGTGGCTGACCCGCACCGGGTAGGTGCCGATGGCCGGCGGCAGCAGCGTCGGCGGGGCGACGACGGTGACCGTGGCGCCGAGCTTGGTGAAGGCCCAGATGTCGGACCGGGCCACGCGGCTGTGCTTGACGTCGCCGACGATGGCGATGTGCATGCCGTCGAGGGAGCCCCGCTGCTGGCGGATCGTGTAGCAGTCGAGCAGGGCCTGGGTCGGGTGCTCGTGCCAGCCGTCACCGGCGTTGACCACGGCGGCGTCGACCCACCGGGTGAGCTGCCATGGCACGCCGGAGGACTTGTGGCGAACGACGACGCAGTCGATGCCCATGGCCTCGATGGTCTGGGCGGTGTCGCGCAGGGACTCGCCCTTCTTCACCGACGACGTCGACACCGAGAAGTTCATGGTGTCGGCCGAGAGGCGCTTGGCCGCGGTCTCGAAGCTCAGCCGGGTGCGGGTCGAGTCCTCGTAGAAGAGGCTGACCACGGTCTTGCCGCGCAGGGCCGGCACCTTGGGGATGGGGCGGGCCGAGACCTCGGCGAAGTGGTCGGTGAGGTCGAGCAGGCGCTCGATGTCGCCCCGCTCGAGGTCGCTGATGCTGAGCAAATCCGTCATTTCACGACCTCGCCGAGGTCGACGCCGTCGTCGTGGACGTCGACCGCCTCGTCCTTGCGGGTGGGCAGGTTCTTGCCCACGTAGTCGGGTCGGATCGGCAGCTCCCGGTGGCCACGGTCGACCATGACCGCCAGCTGGATGGCGCGGGGCCGGCCGAAGGAGGTGATGGCGTCGAGGGCGGCCCGGATGGTGCGTCCGGTGAAGAGCACGTCGTCGACGAGCACGACGACCGCGCCGTCGAGGTGGAACGGCACGTCGGTGACCGCCTCGGGCAGCACCGGGCGCAGGCCGATGTCGTCGCGGTGGAAGGCCACGTCGAGCTTGCCGACGGGGACGTCGACCCCCTCGATCTCCAGCAGCGCCTCCTGGAGGCGCTCGGCCAGCGGCACGCCGCCGGTCTGGAGCCCGATCAGCACGACGTCGTCGATGCCGCCGTTGGCCTCGATGATCTCGTGGGCCATGCGCCAGGTGGCCCGGCGCAGGTCGTCCGCGTCCATCACCTGGGTCCGGGCAACGAAAACGCCCCCGAAGGGGCGTGTGAGACGTCGTTCGCGTTCCGCCATGTGGCGTTCCTTCCTGTCCGTCCGGGCCTCACGGGACCCGCTTCACGGTCAGGAGGTCAACGTAGCACCGCCGTCGTGGCCGACCAGATCGCCATCCCGCCCGAGCTCCCGAGCCGGTCCCATCCCAACCGGTCGAACAGCGCCCCGGCCGCGGTGTTGGCCGGGTCCGTGCGGGCCCACAGCTGGTCGAGGGCGAGCCCGGCGGGGTCGAGCGCCCACGCCGCGACCGCCTCGACCGCCCGGCGGGCGACCCCGGTGCGGCGGTGCGGTGCGGCGACCCACACGCCCAGCTCGGCCCGGGCCGGGTCCGTGGTGAACGACGACAGGCCCACCTCGCCGGCGACGCCGGGCACGATCACCAGGTCGAGGGCGAGGCGATGCTCCCAGCGCTGCTCGGCGCCGGCGATCCAGGCGGCGGCGTCGAGATGGTCGGGCGGCGGGTTCCAGCGGGCGATGTCCGGGTCGGCCCAGGCCGCCTCGAGGGCCGGCGCGTCTTCGGGGCGCCAGTGGCGCAGGCCCTCAGGTGGGGTCGGGAGCACCGGGCACCTGCAGGCGCCGGAGCACGGCGGCGATGCCCGCCGCGCTGCGCATCTGCACGGCGTGCCAGCCGGCGTCGAGGGCGCCGACCACGTTCTCGTGGCGGTCGTCGATGAACAGCAGCCGCTCGGGGGCGACGCCGAGCACCTCGTCGGCCACGTGCTCGAACGAGGCGACGTCGGGCTTCATGAGCCCGATGAGCGACGAGTTGCAGATGTCGTGGAACAGCTCGTGGATGCCCATGGTGCCCATGTCGACCTCGAGCTTGGTGGTGGCGTTGGAGAACACCGCCACCCGCTGGCCGGCGTCGCGCAGGGCCGACACGATGGCGACGACCTCGTCGTCGATGCGCCACTCGGTCTCGAGCCACATCTGGCGGCCGGCGTCGGCGTCGACGCCGTCGTGGGCCTCGGCGAGGCGCCGGCCGATCTCGGCCGCCCACTCCTCGGCGGTGAGCCGACCGCACATGGCGTCGCTGTACAGGGGCTCGGAGAAGGCGATGGATCCGACCGCATCGGGCGGCAGGTCGTGCGCGTCCTGGAACGCACCGATCGCCTGGGCCGTCCAGTGGCGGATCACGCCGTCCATGTCGAAGACCACGACCTCGATCGGCATCCACGGTCGATCGCCGTCGCGGACCTCCTCGGCCACGCGGGCGAGGATGCCGTTCACGAACTTCGGGGTGTCGTCGGTGCTGCCGTAGCGGCCGCCGAGCTCCACCGCCTCGGACAGGCACACGCCGGGCGGGACGTCGAGCTGGGTGGCCAGCTCCAGCACGCCGAGGCGCAGCACCATGCGGTCCATGGCGGCCATGCGCTTCACCGGCCAGCGGTTGGCGTAGCGGTCCAGGACGTGGTCGATCTCGGTCTGGTGGTCGGCGACGCCGAAGGCCAGCTCGAGCGCGTAGGCATCGGGCCGGATGGGGAGGCCGGCGACCACGTCCTCGGGGTGCACGGACTTGGAGTCGGCCTCGTAGAGGAGCTCGACGGCGCGCTCGCGCGCCTCCCGGCGGGTGCTGGACAGGCTCACGCTCGGGACTGGTACTGGCCGGTGCGGGTGTCGATCTTCAGCTTCTCGCCCGTGTTGATGAACAGCGGGACCTGCACGACGTAGCCGGTCTCGAGGGTCGCGGGCTTCGTGCCGCCGGTGCTGCGGTCGCCCTGCAGTCCCGGCTCGGTCTCGGCCACGGTGAGCTCCACCGACGGGGGCAGCTCGACGCCGACGATCTCGTCGCCGTACATCATGAGCTGGGCCGTGGCCTGCTCGACGAGGTAGTTGGTGGCGTCACCGAGGTTGCTCGGCGCGACCTCGATCTGGTCGTAGGTCTCCTGGTCCATGAAGACGTAGTTCGACCCGTCGTTGTAGAGGTACTGGTACTCCGAGCGGTCGATCTTGGCCTGCTCGACCTTCTCCCCCGCCCGGAACGTCCTGTCGATGTTGGCGCCGGTGCGCACGTTCTTCAGCGTGGTGCGCACGAAGGCGCCGCCCTTGCCCGGCTTCACGTGCTGGAAGTCCTGGACCTGCACGAGACCCTCCGGCAGGTCGAGGCACATGCCGTTCTTGAGGTCGTTCGTGGAGACGGTCGCCATGGCGACATGGTGTGCCGCCGGGGGCGGACCTGCCAAATGGTCGGCCGGGGCTACGGCGCCGGGTCGTAGGGCGAGGCGGTGAGGTGCCGGCACCCGGCGGCGGTGACCACGACCGAGTCCTCGATGCGGACGCCACCGTGCTCGGGCAGGTACACGCCCGGTTCGACCGTGACGCAGTGGCCCGGGGCGAGCAGCGCGGTGGACTCGGGACTCAACCGGGGCTCCTCGTGGATGACCAGGCCGATGCCGTGGCCCGTGCCGTGCACGAAGGCGTCGGACCAGCCGGCCTCGTCGATCACGGCCCGGCACGCCTGGTCCACCGCGACCGCCGGCACGCCGGCGCGGACGGCGGCGACCCCGGCCGCCTGCGACGCCCGCACGACCTCCAGCATCCGGGCCTGCGTCGCCGAGGGCTCCCCCACCACGAAGGTGCGGGTCATGTCCGAGTGGTAGCCGTCGCAGAGGGCACCGAAGTCGATCACGACCAGCTCACCCTCCCCGGTGGCGCCGATCACCCGGTCGGAGGGCCGGGCGTGGGGGCGGGCCCCGTTGGGCCCGCTGGCGACGATGGTCTCGAACGACGGGCCGTCGGCGCCGTGGTCGAGCATGGCCGACTCGAGCGCCCGGGCGAGCTCGCGCTCGGTGGGCTGCTCCCGCAGCAGGTGGCGGACGTCGGCGAGGGCGGCATCGGCGATCTCTGCGGCGCGCTGGAGCCGGTCGACCTCACCGTCGTCCTTGACGGCCCGCAGGCCGAGCACCAGGCCCTCCGTCGGCACGAGCGTGGACGACAGCGCCTGCGCCCACTGCTGCTGGATCGACCACGTGACGTGGTCCGCTTCGAGGCCGAGCCGGTCCGTGCCGTCGAGCACGGTCGCCAGGCGGGCCGCGGTGTCGCGGGTGACCTCGACCTCGGCGGTGACGCCGGCGGCGGCGAGCTGGTCGACGGCCTGCTCCTGGTAGCGGCCGTCGGTGACGAGCACGAGGTCGCGCGGGCGGACGACGAGGACGCCGGCGGAGCCGGTGAAGCCGGTGAGCCAGCGGACGTTCGTGAGGTCGGTGACGACGAGGGCGTCGCACCCGGCCTCGTCGAGCGCGGCCCGGACGCGCCCGGCGCGGGCGGCGACGTCGAGCGGGGCCAGGGCCGCCGCCGGGCTCACCGCACGTCCCCCAGCGCGGCCCGGGCGATCTCGGGATCGACGCCCGTCACGATCTCCACGCCGTCCTCGCCGTCGAGGGCGAACGTGAGGCCGTCGAGCGCCTTCTTGTCCCGTCCCATGAGCGAGAGGAGCTTGTCGTCGTCGAGGCCCTCGGGCACGCGGTCGGGCAGCTCGTAGCGGGCCACGATGTCGTGGTGCAGGGCGACGCGCTCGTCGGAGATCCGACCGAGGCGGCGGGCGAGGGCGGCGGCGTAGAGCAGGCCGACCGCGACGGCCTCGCCGTGGCGCAGGTCGTACTCGCCGGCGGTCTCGATGGCGTGGGCCAGCGTGTGGCCGTAGTTGAGGATCGCCCGCAGCCCGCCCTCGCGCTCGTCGGCGGCGACGATGGCCGCCTTGATGCGGATGCACTGGGCCACCTGCTCCTCGAGGTCGAGGTCGTCGAGGCCCTCACCGCCGGGGAGGAACCGGTACTTGGCCAGCTCGCCGTAGCCGCCCCGCAGCTCCCGGGCCGGCAGGGTGTCGAGGGCCTCCAGGTCGCACACGACCGCCGAGGGCTGCCAGAACGCCCCCACGAGGTTCTTGCCCTCGGGCAGGTTCACGCCGGTCTTGCCGCCGATGGCCGCATCGACCATCCCGAGCAGCGTCGTGGCGACGTGCACGACCGGCACGCCCCGGTGGTAGGAGGCCGCGGCGAAGCCGGCGACGTCGGTGACCATCCCGCCGCCGATGGCCACCACGCAGTCGGCACGGGTGAGGCCCCACGTGGCCCACTGCCGGCACAGGTACTCGACGGTCCGCAGCGTCTTGGCGTCCTCGCCGGCCTCGATGTGGAACACCCGGTGCTCGACCCCGGGGTCCGCGGTCATGCCGATGCCCCGCTGGGTCACGACGGCCACCCGGCCGGTGCCCTCCGGCAGCAGCGCGGGCAGCTCCCGCCGTGCCCCGCGACCGACGATCGCCGGGTAGGAGCGGCCAGGGACCGGGACCTCGACGGTGATCATCGGCGCCTCACCGGGTCTGGACGTAGGCGTCGTGGTTGCGCACCAGCTCGGTCAGGGAGTCGCCGCCGAACTTGCGCACCGCCTCGGTGGCGAGCACCAGGGCGACCATCGTCTCGGCGACCACGCCCATGGCGGGCACCGCGGTGACGTCGGTGCGCTCCTTGAAGCTCACCGTCTCCTCCTTGGTCCGCACGTCGACGGTCTTGAGCGTGGGGCGGTTCAACGAGGCCAGCGGCTTCATGGCGGCGCGGGCCACCAGCAGCTCGCCGGTGGTGATGCCGCCCTCCACGCCGCCGGCGCGGGTGCCCTCGCGCACGTAGTCGCCCCGGCCGTCCCGGGCGTCGGGCGCCCAGCCGATGGGGTCGTGGGCGTCGCTGCCGCGGAGGCCGGCGACCTCGAAGCCGTCGCCGATCTCCACGCCCTTGATGGCCTGGATGCTCATGAGGGCCTGGGCCAGGGCGGCGTCGATCTTGCGGTCCCAGTGCACGTGGCTCCCGAGCCCGACCGGCACGCCGTAGGCGAGGACCTCGGCCACGCCCCCGAGGCTGTCGCCCTCCTTGGCGGCGGCCTTGATCTCCTCGACCATGGCGGCGCTGGCGGCGGGGTCGAAGCAGCGGACCTCGTCCTCGTCGACGGCGCCGAGGTCGGCGGGCGCGGGCCGGATGCCGGCACCGGCCCGGGCCTGGCCCATCTGGATGACGTGGCTCAGCACCGAGATGCCGAGGTGCGACAGCAGCGCCTTGGCCAGCGTGCCGGCCGCGACCCGGGCCGCCGTCTCCCGAGCGGAGGCCCGCTCGAGGACGTCCCGGGCGTCGTCGAAGCCGTACTTCTGCATGCCGGCCAGGTCGGCGTGGCCGGGCCGGGGCTGGGTCGCCGGGTTCTTGGTGGCGCCGGGTGCGGGCGACATCTCCTCGTGCCACTTGTCGCTGCGGGTCCACTCCGTGTTGGCGATCTCGATGGCGACCGGCGACCCGAGGGTGCGGCCGTGGCGGACGCCGCCGACGAGGGTGACCTCGTCCTGCTCGAAGCGCATGCGGGGGCCGCGGCCGTAGCCGAGGCGGCGGCGGGCCAGCTCGCCCTGCACCTCCTCCACCTCGATGGGCAGGCCGGCGGGGAGCCCCTCGACGATCACGACGAGGGCGGCCCCGTGCGATTCACCGGCGGTCAGGTAGCGCAGCACGGCCGGGAGCGTAGAGCCGGTGCCGGCCGGGGCACGAAGCACATGGTGCTCGGGCCCGCCCGGTTCAGAGGGGCGTGATGCCCCACACGACGGCGATCGTGCACCCGGCCGCGAGCGACGGGCCGTAGGGGAACACCACCTTGGTCGAGCGCCGGGCGATCGCGTACGCCCCGCCGCTCAGCACGCCGAGGATGGAGCCGAGCGCGGCGCCGAGGAGCACGGCCCGCAGCGGCCCCACCACCAGGTCGAGCACGCCCCCGGGCTCGTGGCCCCGCCACCCCAGGTAGAAGCCCATGAGCCAGGCCAGCTTCACGTCGCCCCAGCCCATGCCCCGGGGGGAGATGAGGTGGGCGAGGAACAGCATCGACGCGTACAGGAAGCCGCCGATGGCGGCCCCGACGATCGTGCCGGGCGCACCGGCGACCAGGGAGGCCACGACGATGGCGCCGAAGCCGATCGCCATCGACGGGAAGTTGATGCGATCGGGGATCCGGTACACCCGCAGGTCCACGGCGGCGAGGGTGACCAGCGCGGCGACCAGGAACAGGATCGCCGCCGTCGGCGCCGACCAGCCCAGCTCGGCGACCGTGGCCGCGAAGGCCGCGGCCATGACCACCTCGGTGACCGGGAACCAGCGCCGCCACCACGACCCGGGCCGCACGACGGCGAGCACGGGCACCGGTGGCAGGTCGGTGGGCACGGGTTCGAGCTCGTCCAGCAGGGACTCGTCTGCCCCCTCCGGGAGGTCCTTCGGGTCGGTGACGACGTAGCCCGGCTCGCGGACGATCAGCCGGTTGGCGAACGACCCGACGAGGAGGCCGGCGATCCCGGCGAGCACGAGGGCGACGAGGTCCACGGCGGGGCACCCTAGGTTCGGCCGGCGCCGACGACGGTGAGGCCGCCGACCGAACCGGGACCAGGGTCGGGATCAGTGCCCGGGATCAGTGCTTGGTCGAGGACAGGAAGCGCAGCAGCAGGTTCTGGTCGATCTCGTCGCGGCCCGGCTCCGGCGCGGGCTCGGTCGCCTGGGGTTCGGCCGGCTCGGCGTCGGTGTCCCACGTGGCCTCGACGGCCGCGGCCGCCTTCGGGCTGAGCTGGGACAGCTGGGAGAGGACGTCTTCGTCCTCGACCTCGACCTCGAGGTGGGCCGGTGCGGTGACGGGCTCGTCCTCGACGGTGTCGGGCTCGTCCGCCGGCTCCTCGATGGCCTCGATCTGCTCGATCTGCTCGATCTGCTCGGGCTGCTCGGGCTGCTCGAGCTCGGCGGTGTCGGCGGGCTCGGCGATCTCGGCGGCGTCGGGCTCGGCAGGGGGCTGCTCGACGGTGCCGACAGCGACGAAGGACGCCAGGTCGGCGCCGAGGGAGCTGACCGCATCCTGATCCAGCGCCGGCTCCACGAACGTGGGCTCCTCGGACGGGGCGGACCACGATGCACCAGCATCGACGGCGTCGGTGGACGGCGCGTCGAGCACGGCGGGAGCGGCGGTGACCGGGGCCTCGTCGAGCTCGACCAACCCGATCTCGATCAGGTCGCGCAGCTGGCGGCACACGTCGTACTCGCCCTGGCCCAGGCGATCCGCGAGGACGTGACCATCGGCGCCGGTGCCCACCTGGGCGAGGACCCGCCACTGGTTCGGGGCCACGGTGCGCTCGCCATCGAGCTCGGTGACCATGCGGACCCACACGTCGAGCGACGGCACGATCGCCTCGATCTCGCGCCACTCCGCCAGACGGGACTCGGCCTCGGCCAGCACGTCGTCCACGGGACGGGGCTCGCCGTCGGCACCGGGCTCGGCGCCGGAGTCGAACTCGAAGCGGGCGTCGACGAAGCGGAGCAGCTCGAGGGCCACGCCCTCCACCGCGTCCTCGACGGCACGGTCGGCATCAGCGCCGACGATCGCCCCGTCGCGCACCCAGATCCGGCCGCGACCGCGGTCCCCGTCGAGGGCCAGCAGGCCGGTCTTCTTCGTGCTCGAGAGGAGCCGGAGGACATCCGGCAGGCTGAACGTCTCGAGGGTCCCGGACAGCGCCACGACGATCTCCTTCAGAGGCTGGGCTTCGCTCCTGGTTCCTTCGGCGCGATCGGGCCCGTCCTGTAGCGGGAATCCCGACGGTCCTGCCCTCAGCCCGTCGCTGCCGCCCGCATCACGTCGATCGGTGCGTCGCACCCCGTCCAGGCCCGGAGCTGCCGGGCCGCCTGGTGGACGAGCATCCCGAGGCCGTCGACGGTCGTGAGGCCGCGGGTCCGGGCCGCGTCCAGGAGCGGGGTGACGAGCGGGTGGTACACGAGGTCGGCGACCACGGCGCCGGCGGGGAGCAGGTCCGGGTCGGCGGCCAGGGTGGCGTCGTCGCCCATGCCCACGGGGGTGGCCTGGACGAGCAGGTCAGCGGTGCCGAGGTCCGAGGCGGAGCCGACGGCGCCGACGGCTCCGGCCAGCGCGGCGGCGGTGGCCGCCCGACCCGGGTCCCGGTTCACGACCGTCACCTGGGCCGCACCGGCGGTCGCGAGGGAGCGCACCACGGCCCGAGCCGCGCCTCCGGCTCCGAGGACCACGCACCGCCGCCCGGACGGATCCACGCCGGCTTCGACCAGGGAGTCCACGAAGCCGCCACCGTCCGTGTTGTCCCCTATCAGCCGGTCGCCGTCACGGCGCACGCTGTTGACGGCGCCGAGCGCGGCGGCGTCCGCGGTGAGCGCGTCGACCTCGGCCGCGACGGCGCCCTTGTGGGGCATCGTCACCGACAGCCCCTCGATCCCGAGCGCCCGCATCCCGCGCAGCGCAGCGGGCACCTCGCCGGGCGGGACCGGCAGCGCCACGTAGACCCAGTCGAGGCCCAGGGCCTCGTAGGCGGCGTTGTGGATGTCCGGTGAGCGCGAGTGGCGCACCGGCCAGCCGATGACCCCGGCCAGCTGGGTGGCGCCGGTGGGCGTCCGGGTCACCCGCACCCCAGACCGAGGCGGGCGCACTCGGCCTTGGCCTGGTTGAACTCGGCGAAGGAGTCGGTGAAGAAGTGGTTGCCCTGCTCGTCCTGGAGCACGTAGTAGATCCAGTTCCCCTCCGCGGGGTTGAGGGCACCTTCGAGCGACGCCTGGCCCGGCGCGGCGATCGGCGTCGGGGGGATCCCGGCGACCCGGCGGGTGTTGTAGGGCGAGTCGGACTCGAAGTCGAGGTCCTCGCGGTCCCGGCCGCTGATCTCGGCCTCGTACCGGCTGGTGGCGTCGATGCCGAGCGGGATGCCCTGCTCCAGGCGGTTGTAGACCACCCGGGCGACCATCGCCCGCTCCTCCGGGACCCGGGTCTCCTCCTCGATCAGCGAGGCGATGACGAGGATCTCGTAGGGCGTGCGGCCGAGCGCGGCGGCGCGGGCCTCGACGTCGAGCGCCGTGAGGCGGGCATCGGTCTCGGCCACGAGGCGACGGAGGAAGCCGGCCTCGTCCACGTCCTCGTCGATCTCGTAGGTGTCCGGGAACAGCAGGCCCTCGTAGGAGGTCACGCCCTCGGGCTGGTACTGGCTGCGGATCTCGCCCGAGTCGAGCGCGGCCTGCAGCGCCTCGAGCGACCAGCGCTCCACCCCGGTGTCGGGATCGGCGAGGCGCGGCAGGATCTCGGAGACGGTGAGTCCCTCGGGGATGGTGATCCGCTCGAGCTGGGGCGGGCGGGGTCCGCCGTCGAGGACGGCGACGGCCTCGTCGAACGACGAGTTCTGCTGGAACTCGTAGAAGCCGGCCTGGAACGGGCCGACGCCCTCCAGGCGCGTCCAGTAGTCCCAGATGGTGGACGACGTGATGATGTCGTTGTCGACGAGCAGCGCGCCGATGTCCTCGGTGGTGGACCCGGCGGGGATCTCGAGCTCGACGGTGGCGCCGGGTGGGCCGGGCGGGTCGATGCGCTCCTGGATCTGGTTCCAGGCCACGAACGCGCCGGCGGCGAGCAGGGCGAGCAGCACGAGGAACGCGATGAACAGCTTGCGACCGGTGTGGGACGGGGGGTGCCAGTCGTCCCACTCCCCTTCCGCCCACTGCTCCTCCACGTAGTCGCCTTCGTGGTCGTGCACCGTGGCGGTGTCCCAGTCGGCGGCGGGATCGTGATCCCTCGTCCAATCGTCGGTCACGACGGCTCCTCTGCTGCGTGCTCGGCAGGCCGGGCGTCGAGCCAGGCCTGCAGGATGACGGCGGCGGCGACCTTGTCCACGACCCGGCGCCGGGCCGGGCCGCGCAGCTGCTGCGCGTCCAGCGATCGCTCGGCGGTGACGGTGGACAGGCGCTCGTCCCAGGTCTCGACCGGCACGTCGAGCACCTCGGCGAGCTGACCGCACTCGTCGAGGACCCGCCGGGCGGCGTGGCCGACCGAGCCGTCGAGGGAGAGCGGCAGGCCCACCACCACGACCTCGGCGCCGGTCTCGGCGACGTGCGCGGCGATGGCGCGGTGGTCCCGGCGCCGGTCGCCCGAGCGCGCCAGCACCTCGTACGGCGTGGCGAGCGTGCCCGAGGACAGGGCGATGCCGACCCGCTTGGATCCGAGGTCGAGGGCCAGGGCGCGCACCGCGGTCTCAGGCGATGCCGGCCGCGGCGCGGACCAGGTCGAGGGCCTCGTCGAGCCCCCCGGGATCCTTGCCGCCGGCGACCACCAGGCGCGGGTCCTTGCCGCCGCCGCCCTTGATGGCGCGGGTGGCGTCGGCGACGAGGGTGCCGGCGTCGATGCCGGAGTCCTCGGTGGTGGCCGCGACCAGGGCGGCGCCGCCCCCTTCGGGTGCCCCGCCGATGACCACGGCGCGCACCCCGGGGCTGTCCCGCAGGCTGAGCGCCAGCTCGCGCAGGTCGTTGCGCTCGGCGCCGTCCACGCGGGCGACCACGATGCCGTCGACCGCCTGTTCGGCGAGGTTGCCGGCAGCAGCGCCGGCGAGCTGCTTCTTCAGGGCCTTGACCTCGTCCTGGGCCGCCTTGAGCTGATCGCGCAGGCGTCCGACGCCGTCGACGACCTCGCCCACCGGCACGCCGGCGCGGGCCGCGACGTCGGCCAGCTCTGCCTCGCGCTCGCGCAGGCGCTCCACCGGCCCGGTGCCGGCGACCGCCTCGATGCGGCGCAGGTTCGATCCGATGGAGGTCTCGCTCACGATCTTCACCGGGCCGATGTCGCCGAGTCGGGACACGTGGGTGCCGCCGCACAGCTCGATGGAGTTCGGGCCGGCTTCCAGCACCCGCACCCGCTCGCCGTACTTGTCACCGAAGAACGCGATGGCGCCGAGGGCCCGGGCCTCCTCCATGGATGTCTCGTAGTGGCGAGCCTCGGGGTTGGCCAGGATCTCGTGGTTGGCGAGGTCCTCGATCTCGGCGATCTGCTCGGGGGTCACGGCCTCGAAGTGGCTGAAGTCGAAGCGCAGCCGGTCGGGCAGCACGATCGAGCCCTGCTGCTTGACGTGGTCGCCGAGCACCTTGCGCAGCGCCCAGTGCAGGATGTGGGTGCCGGTGTGGTGGCGCTTGATGGCGGCCCGCCGCTCGCTGTCGATGCTGGCGGTGACCTCGTCGCCGACCTCGAAGGCACCCTCGGTGACCCGCGCGACGTGGCGGTGCAGGCCGGGCAGGGCGTAGACGGTGTCGAGCACCTCGGCACGGGCGCCGTCGGCGGTGATCTCGCCGGTGTCGCCGACCTGGCCGCCGGACTCGGCGTAGAAGGGCGTGGCTTCCAGGAAGATCGACACGGTGCCCTCGGCGCCGGGGACGACCCCGACGACCGTGGTGGTGGTGCTGTCGACCTCGCGGCCGACGAACTCGGTGGGTCCGCTGGCGTCGAGCACGGCGCGGAAGGCGTCGACCTCGTCGCCGACGGCCACGCCGCCCCCCTTGGCTGCCGCCTTGGCCCGGGCCCGCTGGTCGGCCATGGCCTTGCGGAACGCGTCCTCGTCCACGTCGTAGCCGCGCTCGGCCGCGATCTCCTGGGTGACCTCGAACGGGAAGCCGTGGGTGTCGTGCAGGGTGAACGCGACGGTTCCGTCGACCGTGCCGCCTTCGGGGATGGTGGCGATGTGGCTGTCGAGCATCGTGGAGCCGGTGCGCAGGGTCCGTCGGAAGCGGTCCTCCTCGCGGCTGACGATGGTGAGCACGCTGTCCGCGCTCTCGGCGAGCTCGGGGTAGGCCTCCCCCATCAGCTCGACGCAGGTCTCGATCATCGGCGGCAGCACCGGCTTCTCGACGCCGAGCATGTAGGAGAAGTACACGGCCCGGCGCAGGACGCGGCGCAGCACGTAGCCGCGATCCTCGTTGGAGGGCATGACGCCGTCGGCGACCAGGAAGGCCACGGTGCGGGTGTGGTCGGCGATCAGCCGCAGGGCGATGTCGTGGAGGCGGTCGCCGCCGAAGCGGGCGCCGGTGACCTCCTGGGCTCGGTCGGTGAGCACCGAGAGGGTGTCGGCCGCGTAGAGCGAGGGCGAGTCGGCCAGCACGCCGAGGATGCGCTCGAGGCCGGCGCCGGTGTCGATGCCGGGGGCGTCGAGGTCGCGCAGGGAGCCGTCGGGCTGGCGGAAGTACTGGGGGAACACCAGGTTCCAGAACTCGACGTAGCGCTCCTCGGCCGCCGGGTTCGCCGGGCCGCCGTCGGGGCCCTCGTCGGGGCCGAAGTCCCAGAACAGCTCCGAGGACGGGCCGCACGGGCCGGTGTCGCCCATCTCCCAGAAGTTGTCCTTGTCGAGGCGCTGGATCCGCTCGCGCGGGAAGCCGACAGAGTCGGCCCAGATGTCCTCGGCCTCGTCGTCGGAGGTGTGGACCGTGATCCACATGCGGTCGCCGTCGAGGCCGAGCACCTCGGTGACGAACTCCCACGCCCACGGGATGGCGTCTTCCTTGAAGTAGTCGCCGAAGCTGAAGTTGCCGAGCATCTCGAAGAAGCTCAGGTGCCGGCGGGAGCGGCCGATGGCGTCGAGGTCGTTGTGCTTGCCCCCGGCGCGGACGCAGCGCTGCACCGAGACGGCCCGGGCCGGGTCGAACGGCGGCGCCTCCTCCCCGAGGAAGTACGGGACGAAGGGCATCATCCCGGAGTTGACGAACATCGGGGCCGACGGGTGGTGCGGGATGAGACCCGCGGAGGGCACCGACGTGTGGCCGCGCTCGACGAAGAACTGTGTCCAGGCGCGGCGGAGTTCGTCTGCTCTCACCTCGCCGAGCCTATCCGTGGAGGGTCAGCCGCCCCGAGGCGTTCGCTCCCGCTGGCGCCGGGCGACCTCGGCCTCGGCCCCGTGCTCGGAGGGTTCGTAGTAGGTCCGGTCGGCCACGCCCGCGGGCCGGTGCTCCTGTTCGACCCATCCCCTCGGGTCGTCGTGGGGGTAGCGGTAGCCCCGGCCGTGACCGATGGCGCCGGCCCCCTGGTAGTGGGCATCGCGGAGGTGGGCCGGCACCTCTCCCGCCGGCTGGTCCCGCACGTCGGACTGCGCCGCCCACCAGGCCTTGGCGACCCGGTTCGACTTGGGAGCGGACGACAGGTGCACGACCGCCTGCGCGAGGTTGTGCCCGGCCTCGGGGAGCCCCACGAACTCCACGGCGTGCGCCGCCGCGTTGGCCACCAGCAGGCTCGTCGGGTCGGCCATCCCGATGTCCTCCGAGGCCAGGATCACCAGACGCCTCGCGATGAACCGGGCGTCCTCGCCGGCCTCGACCATCCGGGCCAGCCAGTACAGCCCGGCGTCGGCGTCGCTGCCCCGGATCGACTTGATGAAGGCCGAGACCACGTCGTAGTGGTCGTCGACGCCGTAGCGCAGGGCGTTGGTCCCGAGCGCGGCCTCGGCGTCGGCCAGCGTGACCGTGACCCCGGTCCGGCCAGTCCCGTCGGTCCCCTCGCCGGCCTCGGTGCGGGCCGTGGCGAGCGCGACGGCGACCTCGAGGGCGGTGAGGGCCTGGCGGCCGTCCCCGTTGGCCCGCTCGGCCAGGTGCTCGATCGCCTCGTCGGTGGCCGTCGCCCCCTCGGCCCCGAGCCCGTTGCCGAGCAGGGTGCGCACCGCGTCGGTGGTGAGGGGCTCGAGCCGGAACAGGGTGGAGCGGCTGCGGAGCGGCGCGTTCACCTCGAAGTACGGGTTCTCGGTGGTGGCCCCGATCAGGACGACGAGGCCCTCCTCGACCGCCGGCAGCAGCGCGTCCTGCTGGGCCTTGTTGAACCGGTGGATCTCGTCGAGGAACAGGATCGTGCCGCGCCCCTGCTCGCCGAGCCGGTGCCGGGCCTGGGCGATCGTCTCCCGCACGTCCTTCACCGTGGCCGTCACCGCCGAGAGCTGGACGAACACCTTCTCGGTGTGGGCGGCCACGGCCCGGGCCAGCGTCGTCTTGCCCGTGCCGGGCGGGCCCCAGAGCAGGGCCGAGGACAGCCGGTCGCGCTCGACGAGCGACCGCAGCGGCTTGCCGGGGCCGAGCAGGTGCTCCTGGCCGACGATGTCGTCGAGGGAGCGGGGGCGCAGGCGGGCGGCGAGGGGCTGGCGGGACTCGAGGCGCTCCGATGCCGCCGCGGCGAAGAGGTCATCGCTCACGGGGCCACCGCCGGGCCGTCGGGGCGCTGGTCGGCCGGCACCCACGTGGTCAGGAAGGTCTCGGCCAGCAGGGCGGCGTGACGGATCGGATCCATCTTGGCCAGGCGGGCGGCCTCGATGCGGTCGCCGATCTCCCGGTCGACCCGGGCGAGCACCTCGGTGGCCGTGAGCGCCGCCGAGGAGCGGTAGGCCAGCACCGCACCCCCGTTGCACACGAAGTCGGGCAGCGCGGCGATCCGCCTCGCCCGCAGCTCGGCCAGCCCGGCCACGGTGTAGGGCACGTTCGCGGCGGGCGCGATCACCTCGGCCTGGACCCGCGCCGCAAGCGCCGCGTCGTACACGCCCACCCGGGCACCGGGGACGAGCACGTCGACCCGCAGCTCGTGGAGCTCGCGGGGCAGGTGGACGTCGAGTCCGAGGTGGTGGACGAAGGACTCGCCGTGCTCGGCGCGGGCCGCCACCAGCTCGTCGACGTCGAACCCGCCCGCCTTGGCGACCGCGCCCCGCAGGGTCGACACCGCCACCACCCGGCCGCCCCGGCGGACGACCTCCCGGGCCACGCCGTGGCCGACCTTGCCGAAGCCCTCGACCGCGACCGTGCGGCCTTCGAGCGTGCCGAGCCACGCCGCCGCCGCGGCGACCACGCCCCGCCCGGTGACCAGCTCCTCGAAGCCGACGCCGTCGATGACCTCCCGGAGCACCGCGGGCGTGTCGTCCCCGAACCCGGCGAAGTCGGCCGTGGTGGTGCCGAGGTCGGCGCCGGTGAAGAACCGACCCTCGTCCACCATCGGCTGGATCTCCTCGCAGTACCGGGCGAGCGTCTCGGCCCGGCTGTCGAGGAGGCGAGGCCGGATGCCGGCTTTGGCGCCGCCCATGCGGGCCTCGAACACGGCGAGCTTGTAGGTCATGGCCCGGGCCAGCAGCGCCAGCTCGTCCACGGTGACGTCCTCGGCCATGCGGGTGCCGCCCGCCGCGGGCGTCACGACCTCGGGATCCATGTCGAACACGATCTCGCCGTCGACCGAGCGGAGGTGGTGGACCTGCACGGCGCCGAGGCTACGGGCAGGATGGTGCGGTGACCGAGGGCGCCCGATGACCGAGCCGCTGGACCCGCTCGCGGCCGACGAGGTCCTCCGCCGGGCCGCCGAGATCAGCGCGCAGGACCGCCCGGTCCCCGCCCACGGCGGCTACGACCGCCGCGCCCTGACCGAGGCGGCGTCGGAGGTCGGCATCGCGCGCGGCGCCGTGGAGCTGGCGCTGGCCGAGCACGACGCCGGCATCCTGGTCCACAGCGATGCCCGGGGTGGACTGCTCGGCCCCTCCCGGGTGCTGGAGACCCGGGTCGTCCCGCGGACCGTGCCCGAGTCCCGCGGGCACGTCATCCACTGGCTGCGCAGCCAGCTCCTCCACCGCGACGAGCGCCAGGGCACCGCCGAGGTGTGGCGACCCCGGGACGACCTCGGCGCCAAGCTCCGGCGCAAGGTGGATGCCCGCACCGCCCGTCGGGTCCGCCTCGGCGACGTCGACGCGGTCGAGGTCTCCGTCGTCGACTGCGGCGAGGGCCGGAGCCTGGTCCGCCTCGAGGTGGTCTTCGACGACATGCGACGCGGGCTGCGCACCGGGGTCGTGGTCGTCCCCGCCGCGGTCACTCCGGTGCTGGGCGTGGCGGCAGCCGTGCTCACGCAGCAGCCCGAGCTGGTTTTCATCTCGTTGCCTGTGGCCGGGGCGCTCGGCGCCGTCGGCACCGTGGCCGGCCGCAAGACCCTGGCCGACCAGCGCGAGCGCGCCCGCCGCGCCCTGTGCTCGTTCCTCGACGGCCTCGAAGAAGCCTGACCCGTGCTGTCGGCGATGTTGCGAGCCCCTGGCGAGCAACTCGAGGTCGCCGGAGGCGACACTCAGTCCAGGCGGGGCAGGACCCGCAGGCCGAGCTCCTCGAGCACCCGGGGCTCGAGCTCGCTCGGTGCGTCGGTGAGGGGGTCGGCCCCCTTCTGGGTCTTGGGGAACGCGATGACCTCGCGGATGTTGGTCTCCCCGGCGAGGAGCGCCACGAGCCGGTCGATGCCGTAGGCGAATCCGGCGTGCGGCGGCGGGCCGAAGCGGAAGGCGTCGAGGAGGAAGCCGAACTTCTCCTGGGCCTCCTCCTGCGCGATGCCGAGCGCGTCGAACACCCGCTGCTGGACGTCGCTGCGGTGGATACGGACGCTGCCGGAGCCGAGCTCCCAGCCGTTGCACACCAGGTCGTAGGCGACCGAGCGGACCTTCGTGGGGTCGGACTCGATGAGGCCGGCCTCGAGGTCCTCGGCGTTGGGCATCGTGAACGGGTGGTGCATGGCCTGGGGACGGCCGTCGGGCCCGAGCTCGTCGTCGAACATCGGGAAGTCGGTGACCCACAGGAACTCGAGGCTCCCCTCGTCCATCGGCGGCTTGCCGAGGTCGACCCGCAGCAGGCCGAGGACGTGGCGGGCGACCGGACGCTCGTCGGCGACCAGGAACACCATGTCGCCCGGCGCGGCGTCGAGGGCGGTGATCGTGGCCGCCGACTCGGTCTCGGACAGGAACTTGGCCACCCCGCCCTCGAGGGCGGGCGCCTGGCGCTCGCCGGCGACGACGCGCATCCACGCCAGGCCCTTGGCGCCCCACAGCTTGGCCCGGTCCACGAGGCCGTCGATCTGCTTGCGGGTGAGCTCGGCGCCGCCCTCGAGGCGGATGCCCTTGACGCACGGGGCCTTGAAGACGTTGGCCTCGGTGTCGGCGAACACCTCGGTCAGCTCGACCAGCTCCATGCCGAAGCGGGTGTCGGGCTTGTCCGAGCCGTAGCGCTCCATGGCCTCCTCCCACGTCATCCGCGGGACGTCGCCGATGTCCTCTCCCGTGATGTCGCTGACCGCGGCGCGCACCGACTGGGTGACGAAGTCGAGCACCTCCTCCTGGCCGACGAAGGAGCACTCCATGTCGAGCTGGGTGAACTCGAACTGGCGGTCGGCGCGCAGGTCCTCGTCGCGGAGGCAGCGGGCGATCTGGAAGTACCGGTCGACGCCGCCCACCATGCAGAGCTGCTTGTACAGCTGGGGTGACTGGGGCAGGGCGTAGAAGCTGCCCGGGTGGAGGCGGGACGGCACGACGAAGTCGCGGGCGCCTTCGGGCGTGGACGCGATGAGCATCGGCGTCTCGACCTCGACGAAGCCGTTGTCGATGAACGTGCGTCGGATGGCGGCGTTGACGATGGTGCGCACCTGGAGGTTCTTCTGCAGGCGGGCCCGGCGCAGGTCGAGGTAGCGGTGGCGCAGGCGGATGGTCTCGTCCACCTCGGTGCGCTCGTGGATCGGGAAGGGCGCCGGCTCGGAGGTGGACAGCACCTCGACGGTGCAGTCCTGCAGCTCGATCTCGCCGGTGTCGAGCTTGTCGTTGGTGGCGCCCTCGAACCGGGCCTGCACGGTGCCGGTGATGCGCAGCACGTACTCGCTGCGCAGGTCGTGGGCCTTGGCCACGACGCACTGGGTGATGCCGGTGCGGTCGCGCAGGTCGATGAAGGCGAGCTGCTCGCCGTGCTCGCGCCGGTTCTCCACCCACCCGCAGAGCGAGACGGTGGCGCCGATGTCGCTGGCGCGCAGCTCACCGCACCAGTGGGTGCGCAGGCCGACGGCTGGGCCGGTCGAGAGGATCTCGGTCACGGGGTCTCCACTTGTGGATCGGGGGCGAGGAGGGCGACGACCTCGTCGACGAGGTCGGGGCGGGCGACGGAGCGCTGGCCCCGATCGCCGCGCAGGTCGCGCACGATGGCGTGGCCGGCCTTGGCTTCGTCGGCGCCGACGATGACAGCGAGCTCGGCACCGGAGCGGTCGGCGGCCTTCATCTGGGCCCGCATGGACCGGCCGTCCCAGGCCCGGTCGGCAGAGAGGCCGCGATCGCGCAGGGCTTCGGCGATGTCGCGCGCGTGGTGGCCGCCGGTGGTGTCGATCACGAAGACGTCGACGCCGGTGTCCGGGGTGGGGAACGCCTCCTCGGCGTCGAGGTGCAGCAGGACGCGCTCGATCCCCGACCCGAAGCCGATGCCGGGGGTCTCGGGCCCGCCGAGCGCCTCGACGAGGCCGTTGTAGCGGCCGCCCCCGATGATGGTGGACTGGGCCGCGTCGAGCGCCGTGCTCTGGAACTCGAACAGGGTGTGGGTGTAGTAGTCGAGCCCACGCACGAGGCGCTGGTCGATGGCGAACTCGATGTCGAGCGCTCGGAGCCCGGCTTGGACCCGTTCGAATCGGTCGACGCTCTCGGCTGACAGCACGTCGGAGATGCGAGGGGCGTCGGCCGTGGCCTGCATCGTCTCGCGGCGCTTGGAGTCCAGCACGCGCATCGGGTTGCGCTCGACCTTCTCGCGATCCTCCTCGGCGAGCTGGTCGCGCACGTCGGCGAGGTAGGCGCGCAGGATCTCCATGTAGTTCGCCCGGTCCTCGGCGTCGCCCATGGAGTTGATGATCAGCAGGTAGCGAGACGCGCCGAGCGTGCGCAAGTAGCGTTCGGCCAGCGCGATGACCTCGACGTCCACGTCCGGGTCATCGACGCCGAGCACCTCGACGCCGACCTGGTGGTGCTGGCGGTAGCGGCCCTTCTGGGGCTTCTCGTACCGGAACGCGGGCGTGACGTACCAGGCCTTCCAGGGCACCAGGGGACGGTGCTCGACGAACGCGCGCACGACGCTGGCCGTGCCCTCGGGCCGCAGCGCGATGCGCCGGCCGCCCTTGTCCTCGAAGTCGTACATCTCCTTGGTGACGACGTCGGTGGCGGCGCCCATGCGCTGGAACACGCCGAGGTCCTCGAACATCGGCGTGTGGATCATCCCGTAGCCGTAGCGCTGGGCGATCTCGCCGAAGGTGGCGAGGAGCGCGATCCACCGAGCCGACTCCGGCGCGAGCACGTCGCGCGTGCCGATCGGAGCGGAGAAGGCGGGCGTGGACACGGCGGCTGAGGGTAGTGGCTGCCCCCCGGACCACCGAGTTGGCTTCCGGCCACCAGGACTGGAGCACGACGTTCGCGGTGATGCTCCCACGCTGGGCGGTTCCCCGGCGCGGAATCCGTGGTTCCCCGCATGAAGACCGATCTCCCGGGTACCGAGCAGACGTGGGATCCACGTACCAGGCCGCGGCGATGACACCGCATCGAGCGAGAGCGATCCTGGCCGTGACGCCCGAGGCATCCCCGCAGGAGATCGAGCGAGCCTTCCGGCTCGCCATGCGCGCCTCCCACCCGGATCGGGGTGGCGATGCCGGTCGGGCCCAGCTGCTCCTGGACGCCCGCCGCTGCCTCCGAGCCGACCGGTCCCGCGGGATGGACGCCGAGCGCCGCGTCGTGGTCGTCCCCGCAGCCACCCGCCGAGACCGCGTCACCGCCCTCCTCACCCGACTCCGACTCCTCCGCCGTCCCACCCGCGTCCGTTGAGCCCGAAAGGTTCCCTCATGCAAAGCAACCTCCGCTTCTGGATCATCGTCGGCCTCGCCGTCGGCGGCGTCTGGGCCTTCACCGGCCTCGACGGCGCCCTGCTCACGCTCGGCCTCGGCGCTGTGGGGCTGCTCCTCGGCATCGTGATCGAACAAGGCATCAACGTCCGAGACGTGCTGCGCCAGGACCGCGACGCCTGATCCCTCCCACGAGATCCAAGCCACTTCCCAGCCCACCACACAAGGAGCGTCCAATGACCGACACCAGCACCAGCACCAGCATGCAGAACCAGAGCAAGGACCGTCCCTCGACCGGCGGCGGCGCCAGCGGCTCCCTCGCCCGCCTCGAGACCGACAAGGGCGTGACCTCGATCTCCGAGGACGTCGTCGGCAAGATCGCCGCCATCGCCGCACGCGAGGTCGAAGGCGTCGAGTCCCTGGGCGGCGCCATCTCCGGTGCGCTCAGCAGCGTCGTCGGCCGCATCCGGGGTGACGAGCACAAGACCGCCGGCGTCGGCGTCGAGGTCGGCACCAAGCAGGCAGCCGTCGACCTGTCGATGACCATCCGCTACCCGGCGTCGATCATGGACGTGACCGGTGCCGTGCGCCAGAACGTCATCGACCGCATCGAGACCATGACGGGGCTCGAGGTCGTCGAGGTGAACATCGCCGTGAACGACCTCGCCTTCCCGGGCGGCGACCAGGACCAGAACACCGGTCGGGTCGAGTAGCCGATGCCCGCCGACGCCGATCCGCGGCCGCCGTCGCCTGTGGACGTCGCCCGGGTCGTCGCGGACGCGGCGAGATCGCACGACGACGTCGTGGACCTCGACGCCGGGCTCGCCGGCGAGTTCGCGACCTACGGGCTCGGCGACCGCGTCCCCGGCGTCCGGGTGGAGGTCGATCGCGACGGACGCACCCAGGTGCACCTGCGCCTGGTCGTGCGCTTCGGTCGGCCCCTCCCCGACATCGGTGACGAGGTCCGGTCCCGGGTCGCCGCCGGGCTCGACAGCGCTGCCGAACCCGACGTCCACGTCCACGTCGCCGACATCGTCGACGATCACGCCGAGCTCGACCACCCAGGAGCCCCATGACCCTGCTGCGCCGCTTCCTCGCCCTCGTGGTCGCCCTCGCGCTGGCGGCCACGGCCGGCATCGTCATCGCCGAAGCGGTCGGCATCCGCATCGGCGAGAGCCCCGTGCTGCTGCCGATCGACGAGTGGGAGCAGCGCCTCACCACGGGTGACTGGCGCACATGGAGCGCGGATGCCTGGACCATCGCCTCCGCGATCGTCCTCGGCGTGGGCCTGCTCCTCGTCGCGCTGCAGCTCATCCCCCACCGCACGACCACGCTCGACCGCAAGCGGGCCGACGGCGAGCGCGAGGTGCGGTTCGGGCGCAGCGGGCTGAACGAGCGGCTGCGCGACCTCGTGGTCGACGAGGACGGTGTGCTCGGCGGCAAGGCCAAGGTCGCGAAGCGCAAGACCAAGGTGACGGCGCGCATCCCCGACGGTGCGGATCCGAAGCCTGCCGAGCAGTCGGTGCGAGCAGCGGTCCGCGAGGAGATCGACCGACTGCGGCTGGCCAAGAAGCAACGGGTGCGGGTCGACGCGGTCCACACCGATGATCGGGTGATCTGACGTGATCGACGGCTTCAACCGCTTCTTGCTCCTCCTCCTGGGCCTGGTCCTCGCCGGGGCCGGGGCGCTCGGCCTCGCCGCGGGCGAGGGTGCCTTCGACGACCTGGACTCCCCTGCCACCCTCTACGACGACGCGCGCGCCGAGGTGGTCGCCGATCCGGACCTCTGGTACGCCGTCGTGCTCGGCGTGAGCGGGCTCGTCCTGGCGTTCGCGCTGCTGTGGCTGTTCAAGCAGTTCGCCAGCCGCCCCGGTGGCCCCCACCTGTCGACCGTCACCGTCGCCGCCGACCGCCGGGGGCGCACGACCCTCGAGCCCGTGGCCGTGGCCCAGGCCATGGAGAACGACCTGGAGACGGTCGACGGGGTCCGCTCGGCCCGGGTGCGCATCCGGTCCATGGGCCAGGAGCCTGCGATGCGGGTGCGGCTCACCGTCGACCGCGCCGCCGACCCCGACCGCGTGCTCGGCGACGCCGAGCACGCACTCCAGCGGGGAGCGCAGAGCCTCAGCGCGTCCGACGTGGCCGCCCGCATCCGCATCGACTTCGCCGGTCGGGACGAATCCCGCGTCGTCTGAGGAGCGGTGCCCGGCGAACCGGGCTGCTCAGCCGCCCTTGCCCGGCACGACCCGGTAGGCGTCGTAGACGGAGTCGATGGCCCGGATGCTGGAGATGGCCGAGTCGAGGTGGGCGGGGTCGCCGAGCTCGAACTCGAAGCGCATGGTCGACACGCGGTCGCTGCCGGTGGTGGTCGACGACGCCAGGATGTTCACGTGGTGGTCCGACAGGGCCGAGGTGACGTCGAACAGCAGGCGGGAGCGGTCGAGGGCCTTGACCTCGATGGAGGCGACGTACACACCTGCGGAGTCGCCGTCCCACTCGACGTCGATGAGCCTGTCCCGTTGCCCGGTGCCGAGGGACACCGCGTTGGCGCAGTCGGCGCGGTGGACCGACACGCCGCGCCCGCGGGTGATGAAGCCGACGATCTCGTCACCGGGCACCGGCGTGCAGCACCGCGACAGCCGGACCATGACGTCGTCGAGGCCCTCGACGTGCACGCCGGTCTTGGACTTCCGGGCCCGGGAGCGGCTCCGACGGTCGTGGACCAGGTTGGTGGCCAGCTGCTCCGGCTCGACGGCGTCGGTGTCCTGGAGCGCCTTGACGACCCGGCCGGCCACGGACTTGGCCGAGAGGTGGTGCTCGCCGATGGCGGCGTACAGCGAGTCCAGGTCGGCGTAGTTGGCCTGGTTGGCGATGTCCTGGAGCGCAGCGGTGACCGGCTCGGTCTTGATCGGCACGTTCTCCCGCCGCAGCGCCTTGACCAGGTCCTCCCGACCGGTCTCGATCGCGTCCTCGCGCCGCTCGCGTGAGAACCACTGGCGGATCTTGTTGCGGGCCCGGGGGCTGACCACCACCTGCAGCCAGTCGCGCGACGGCCCGGCGCCCTCGACCTTGGAGGTGACGACCTCGACCGTGTCGCCCGAGCTCAGCTCGCTGTGGAGCGGGACGAGGCGGCCGTTCACCTTGGCGCCGATGCAGGTGTGCCCGACCTCGGTGTGGACCGTGTAGGCGAAGTCGATCGGCGTGGCGCCCTTCGGCAGCGTGATGACCCGACCCTTCGGGGTGAAGGCGAAGACCTCGTCCTGTTCGAGGTCCACCTTCAGGTTCTTCATGAACTCGTCGGGATCGGTGGACTCCTCCTGCCAGTCCACGATGCGCGACAGCCAGGCCAGGTCGTCGTCGTGGCTGCGCTCCTGGGGCCCGGTGCTCGACTTGTACTGCCAGTGGGCGGCCACGCCCCGCTCGGCGCGGGCGTGCATCTCCCGGGTGCGGATCTGCACCTCCAGCGGCTTGCCCTGCGGTCCGACCACCGTCGTGTGCAACGACTGGTACAGGTTGAACTTGGGCATCGCGATGTAGTCCTTGAACCGCCCCGGCACCGGCTTCCACGTGGCGTGGATGGAGCCGAGGGCGGCGTAGCAGTCCTTCACCGAGTCCACCACGACCCGGATGGCGACCAGGTCGAAGATGTCGTCGAAGTCCCGCCCCTTGACGACCATCTTCTCGTAGATGCTCCACATGTGCTTCGGCCGACCGGTGACCTCGGCCGTGAGCCGCAGCTCCTCGAGGCGCTCCTCGACCTGGTGGATCACCTGGTGCAGGTACAGGTCGCGCTCGGGCGTGCGGGTCGAGACCATGTGGTCGATCTCGGCGAAGCGCTTCGGGTGCAGGGCGGCGAAGCTGAGGTCCTCGAGCTGCTGGCGCACCTCCTGCATGCCGAGCCGGTGGGCCAGGGGGGCGTAGATGTCGAGGGTCTCGCGGGCGGTGCGCTCCTGCTTGAAGTGCGCCATGCCGGCGATGGTCCGCATGTTGTGGAGGCGGTCGGCGAGCTTGATGATCAGGACCCGCAGGTCCTTGGACATGGCCACGATCATCTTGCGCACCGTGGCGGCCTGCTGCTGCTCCTTGGTGTCGAAGTGGATCCGGTCGAGCTTGGTGACGCCGTCGACGATGGCAGCCACCTCGGCGCCGAACTCCTCCTCGACGTCGGCCAGCGACATGGCGGTGTCCTCGACCGCGTCGTGGAGCAGCGCCGCCGCGATGGTGACGTCGTCGAGGCCGAGGTCGGCCACGATCTTGGCCACCGCGATCGGGTGGTGGATGTAGGCCTCGCCGGTCTGGCGCAGCTGGCCGTGGTGGGCCGCCGACGACGACAGGTACGCCCGGGTGATGAGGTCGGTGCGGGCGGTGCGGCCGTGCCGTGCCCGGAACGCCGTCAGGAGCGGCGCGACCTCTTCCGCCGGGGGCGGACTGCTCCGGCGCCAGGGCAGGACCCGATCGACCGTGGACGGCACCCGCTCAGGATACGGGTCAGCGAGCCCGAACCACGGCGGACCCGCCGGCGAAGTTGTCGTGCGTGCCGCGCTTGAACGGGTCGTTGGCGATGGTCACGCCGATCGCCACCGCAGCGACGAAGGACAGCACACCGCCGACGATGGGCACGAGGCCGAGGAGCAGCCAGGCGTTGCGACGCATGGCGACCTCGTTGCTCGGGACCCGCCCGTCGGGGCCGATGACCTTGTAGCCGAGGGCCATCTTGCCCACGGTCTGGCCGCGGGATGCCTCGAGGAAGACGGCGTAGGCGAAGCCGAGGAGCGTGCTGACCAGCAGGTAGGCGAAGTCCTCGCCCGTGCCCACGCCCCCGAAGCTGGTGGCGGTGCCGTCGGTGAGCACCGCGGCGATGATGGCGTTGGGGATG
Organism: Salinilacustrithrix flava; assembly: GCF_041228405.1. Taxonomy (GTDB): domain Bacteria; phylum Actinomycetota; class Acidimicrobiia; order Acidimicrobiales; family Salinilacustritrichaceae; genus Salinilacustrithrix; species Salinilacustrithrix flava. The sequence goes on along the minus strand of NZ_CP133888.1, from coordinate 3,223,829 downwards.
AACAGCACGAGGCCGTCGATGATCCGGGCGCCGAAGCGGGGCCAGGGCCCCACCGGGGTGAGCTGACCACCCGACGACGGCCCCGGGAACGATCCCGGAGGCGGCTCGGAGGGCGGAGGTGGCGGGGGTGGCGGCGGCGGGAGGTCGGACATCAGCGGCGCTTGCCCTTCTTTCGGGGGCGGGGTGGGATGGTCCGGCCCGACAGCTGGGGCGCAGCCGCGGTCCGGCCCGGGTCGGGGGCCGTGGCCGTGGCGCCGGCCCCGGCGGTGACCGGCTCGGCCTTGCGCCGGCCGCCCTGGGCGTCCAGGCGCTGGCGCAGGTTCTGCTGGTAGGGCTCGCGCTCCTTGAGCCAGGCCACGATCGGCGTGGCCACGAAGACCGAGGAGTAGGCACCGATGGCGAGGCCGACGGCGAGGGCGAAGGCGAACTCCTGCAACGTCACGGCGCCGAGCAGGAACGAACCCACGAGCAGCATCGACAGCACCGGCAGCAGCGACGTGATCGTCGTGTTGAGCGAGCGCATCAGCACCTGGTTGAGCGACAGGCTCATCAGGTCCGTGTAGCTCATCTTCTGCGCGAGCGCCGGCCGCTCGGCGTTCGCCTGGGCCTTGTCGAACACGACGATGGTGTCGTAGAGCGAGTAGCCCATGATCGTGAGGAAGGCGATCACCGTCGCTGGCGTGACCTCGAGCTGGAACAGCGCGTAGAAGCCGACGGTGACGAGGATGTCGTGGACGAGGGCGGCGAGCGCGCCGACGGCCATCTTCCACTCCAGCCGGATCGCCATGTAGGCGGCGATGATCACGAGGAAGACCACGAGGGCCCGCTGGGCCTTGGAGAGGATCTCGTCCCCCCAGGTCGGCCCGACCGTGGAGATGGCCACCTCGGTCCGATCGACGCCGGCCAGCTCGGCCAGGGCCGTGGTCACCTCGGACAGGGCGTCCTCGCCGCCCGGTTCGGCCTGCACCCGCAGGTTGTCGGTGCCGACGAACTGGATCTTGGCGTTGCCGAAGCCGAGGGGCGTCAGCACGTCGCGCGCCTCGGACACGGATGCGTCCGGCGCGTCGACCTCCCACGCGGTGCCGCCCTCGAAGTCGATGCCGAGGTTCAGGCCGCGGAAGACCAGGGCGCCGCCGCTGAGCAGCAGCAGCACGACGGAGACGATCGCACCGATCCGCCACAGCCGCCGGAAGTCGATGTCGTTGTCGAAGCTGGCGAGCTTGGCGCGGACGCTCATGCCGGCGCTCCTTCGTCGATGGCGAGACCCCGGTCGACCTTGGGCGTGGGCATCCCGAAGAGGCGGGGACGGTGCTGCAGCCGCTTGGACTTCACCAGCAGCACGGTGAGGGGCCGCATGAAGAAGTACGAGGCGATCAGGTCGAGCAGCGTCGAGAGCCCGAGGAAGAGGGCGAAGCCGCGCACGGGGCCGACGGTGAGCCAGTACAGGATCGCGGCGCCGATGAGGGAGGCGACGTCGGCCTTCACGATGGTGGAGAAGGCGGTGGCGAAGGAGCCGTCGACGGCAGCTCGCAGCGACCGGCCGCCCGCGACCTCCTCCTTGAGGTGCTCGTAGAACACCACGTTGGAGTCCACCGCCACGCCGATCGACAAGATGATGCCGGTGACCCCGGCGAGGGTCAGGGCCAGGCCCTGGTTGGTGCCGAGCCAGGCGATCATCGTCCACAGCAGCGCCGCCGAGACCGACAGCGACAGCATGGCGACCAGGCCGAGCAGGCGGTAGTAGACGAGCATGTAGATGGTGACGATGGCGAGGCCGATGATGCCGGCGGTGACACCGGCGTCGAGGGCGTCCTGGCCGATGGAGGCCGAGATGGACTGGGTCTGCTGGGCCTCGAGCTCCACCGGCAGCGAGCCGTAGCGCAGCACCAGGGCCAGGTCCTTGGCCTCGCCCTCGGTGAAGTCGCCGCTGATCGAGATCTCGTCCGCGTTGAACGCCGGTGCGTTGATGGACGGAGCGGACACGACCCGGCCGTCGAGGACGATGGCGAGCTGGCGGGTCGGGCAGGACGGGGCGCCGTTGAAGCACTCGGCGGCGATGGCGTTGAACTCGTCGATGCTGTCGCCGCGGACCTCCACGGCGACCGCCCACTGGCCCACGCCCTGCAGCTGGGCGCTGGCCCCGCTGAGGATCTCGCCGGTGGCCTCGGCCGGACCGAGGCGGTACCGGCCGATCTCCGTGTCGTCGTCGTCGTACTGGGCCAGGGTGACCGGTTCCTCGACGACGTCGTCCTCGGCGGGCGTCAGCTGGAGCTCGTCGAGGCCCTCGGGCGCGTCCTCGCCTTCCGACTCGGTCGGGGTCTCGATCCCGTCGAGGCCGGCGGGCAGGAGCTGGAGGACCGGACGGAACCGCAGCTCCGCCGTCTGGCCGACCAGCTCGAGGGCCTGCTCGCGGTCGGCGATGCCGGGGAGCTGGACGACGATGGCGTCGTCCTGGCGGGTGATCTCGGGCTCGGCGACGCCGATGCCGTCCACGCGCTGGCGGATGATCGAGATGGCCTGGGAGATCGCATCGTCGTCGACGTCCTCCGTCGGCTCGAGCACGACCGACACGCCGCCCTGGAGGTCGAGCCCCAGCAGGGGCTCGTTGTCGGCGACGAAGGTCCAGACGAGGCCGCCGAGGGCGAGCACCACGATGAAGATGAGGGAGACGAGGCCGTTGCGGCGCATGGGGGGAGCTACTCGGGGTCTTCGGGGGTGGGGTCGGCCGGCACGACCGCGGACTGGGGCCGGGCGACGGCCATGCGAGCCATGGTGATCTCGACGTCCGGCGCGATGCGGAGGCGGGCGCGGTCCTCGTCCAGGGAGGTCACGGTGCCGAACAGGCCCGAGGTGGTGACGACCTCGTCACCGACCTGGAGCGACTCCACGTAGGCCTTGTGCGCCTTGACCCGGCGCTGCTGCGGGAGGATCAGCACGGCCCACATGACGCCGAGGATCGCGATCGGGACGAGCAGCTCCACCAGGTACCACCGGGGATCGGGGACGGACCGGACGATGCTAGTTGCGGGGTGCGGGCTACTCGTAGACCCCGGAGACCTCGGCCCGGAGGTCGTCGAGGGTCCCGTCCAGCACGGCGGCTCGGGCACGGTCGGTGAGGCGCAGCGTCCACGCCAGGTTGTGGAGCGTGGTGAGCCGGGGGCCGGTGGGCTCGTGCACGTTGAACAGGTGGCGCAGGTACGCGCGCGAGTATCGCTGGCAGACCCGGCAGTCGCAGTCCGGGTCGAGCGGCCCGGCGTCGGTGGCGAACCGGTTGTTCTTGAGGTTGAGGCGACCCTCGGAGGTCAGCAGGGTGCCGTGGCGGCCGAAGCGGGTGGGCAGCACGCAGTCGAACAGGTCGACGCCGAGGGCGATGGACTCCACGATCCCGACCGGGTCCCCGAGCCCCATGAGGTAGCGGGGCGCGTCGGCCGGCAGCTCGGCGATCGCGGCGGCGAGGGCCGGCAGCATCTCGTCCCGCGACTCCCCCACCGACAGCCCGCCGATCGCGTAGCCGTCGAAGCCGATGTCCACGGTCCGCTGGGCGCTCTCGATCCGCATCTCGGCATCGACCCCGCCCTGGACGATGCCGAACTGGTTCCGCGCCGGCAGGTCGTGGGCGAGGAAGGCGCGGCGGGCCCGGGAGGCCCAGTCGGCGGTGCGGTCGAGGGCCCGCCGGATGACCTCGGGCGGGCTGGGCAGCGGCGCGCACTCGTCCAGCACCATCTGGATGTCGGCGCCGAGCGCGAGCTGCACGTCCACGGCGCCTTCAGGTGTCAATCGGTACTCGTCGCCGTCGTAGGTGGAGCGGAACGTGACGCCGTCGTCGTCGACCTTCGGGGACAGGGAGAAGACCTGGTAGCCCCCGCTGTCGGTGAGCACGTGACCGCCCCAGTCGCTGAAGCCGTGGATGCCGCCGAGCTGCTCGACGACATCGGGGCCGGGGCGGAAGAGCAGGTGGTAGGTGTTGCCGAGGACGATCTGGGCGCCGAGCGCCTCGAGATCTGCCGTCTCGACGGCCCGCACCACCCCGCGGGTGCCCACCGGCATGAAGCAGGGCGTGGTGACCGTTCCCCGGGCGGTGGTGATGGTGGTGGCCCGCGCCGCTCCGGCGGTGGCCTCGACCTCGACGGACAGGGTCATGCCGTCACCTCCCGGTCCGTCCGGTCCTCGACGCCGGCGCCGTCGCGACCGAGGAGCATGCAGTCCCCGAAGCTCAGGAACCGGTAGCCCTCGGCGAGCGCGGTGGCGTACAGGTCCCGCCAGTGCGGGCCGGCGAAGGCCTCCACCAGCACGAGCAGGCTGGAGCGGGGCAGGTGGTAGTTGGTGAGGAGCACGTCGACCACGGCGACCTCGCTCCCGGGGTGCAGGAACAGGTCGGTCCGGCCGGACAGCGATCCGGAGGCGGCCGCGCTCTCGAGGGCGCGGACGGTGGTCGTGCCGATGGCGACGACCCGGTCGGCCTGCTCGCAGGCGGCCCAGGTGGCCTCGGGCACCTGGTAGCGCTCGGTGTGCATCTCGTGGTCCTCCACCTGCTCGGCGCTGATGGGCCGGAAGGTCCCCAGGCCGACCCACAGGTCGACGCCGACCACCTGGGCGCCGGCTGCCCGGATGCCGTCCAGGACCCGGTCGGTGAGGTGGAGTCCGGCCGTGGGGGCGGCGACCGATCCCGGCTGGTCGGCGTAGACGGTCTGGTAGCGGTCGGGGTCGCCGAGCGGCTCGGTGATGTAGGGCGGCAGCGGGACGGCACCGTGGGCGTCGAGCGCGCCGACGACATCGTCGGTGACCAGCGACACGACGCGGCGTCCCTCGTCGAGGATCTCGCCGACCTCCACCCGCAGGGACGGTCCGTCGTCGGCGACGGGCGCGAGGACCGTGCCGGGCGGGACCCGGCGACCGGGGCGCACCAGGGCCTCCCACCGATCCCCCTCGAGCGGTTCGAGGAGGAGGACCTCCACGGCGCCGCCGGTGGTCTTGCGGAGGTGCAGCCGGGCCCGCAGCACCCGGGTGGTGTTCACGACGACGACGTCACCGGGACCGAGCAGGCCGGGCAGGTCGGCGACCGTGCGGTGCTCGGGCGCGGCGCCTGCGCCGCGGTCGACCAGCATGAGGGCGGCGTCGCGGGGCTCGACGGGCGCCTGGGCGATCGCCGAGTCCGGCAGGTCGTAGTCGAAGCTCGCCGTCTCCACGTCGAGCGACGCTACGGGGTGGACCCGCCCGGGAGGGAACCCCCGCCCGCACGTCGAAGTAGGTGCCGCGGGTCGACGAGCGGACCCGCGCGTGCACAGCTGGTCCAGGCTCGGGGTTCGGAGGGAACATGGCGCTACGAGCGGACGACGTCGACCTCGGCCGCGACCGGGACCTCGTCGAGCGGTACCAGAACGGCGATCCGTCTGCGTTCGACGAGCTCTACCGGCGCTACTTCGATCGGCTCCACCGCTTCTGCCAGCGCCACACCCGCGACGTCCACGAGGCCGAGGAGATCGCCCAGGAGGCCTTCGTCAAGGCGCTGCGCTCCATGGACAGCCTCACCGGCGAACGCCGCTTCTACCCGTGGATGACGGTGATCGCGAAGCGCCTCACCATCGATCGGCACCGCAAGCTCGCCCGCGTCGAGCTGACCGACCAACCCGACCTCGGCTCGGTGGAGCCCGACGTGGACCACCTCTTCGCCGCCGTCGACGCCGGCCACGTCCGCGACGCCCTGGCCGCGGTCGGGCCCCGCCACCGGGAGGTCCTGCTCCTGCGTGAGGCCCAGGGCCTGAGCTACGCCGAGATCGGCCACGAGCTCGACGTCCCGATCACCACGGTCGAGGCCCTCCTCCACCGGGCCCGCAAGGCGCTGCGGCGCGAGTACGCCACCGTCGCCGGGGATGCCCGGGGCCTCTGGGGCCTCCCCGTCCTCGGGCTGGCCGCCACCCGCCTCGGCGAGCTGCGGGCCAAGGTCTCCGAGCGCTGGGTCGAGGTCGGCGCGATCGGCGCCCCGGTGGTCGCCGGCGCCGTGACCGCCGCGCTCGTGCTGGCCCCGTCACCCGGACCCGACACCGTGACCGCCACGGCACCCGAGACGACGGCGGCCAGCAACGTCCGGGCCGCCGCCGTACCGGTCGATCCGGGGGAACCGGTCGTGGTCGCCGGCGTCGACCCGACCGGCGAGGCACCGCCACCCGTCGGCCCACAACCATCACCCCCGCCGCCGGCGCCGGCGGCGGCCGCCGGTCCCGTCGACGTCTTCGTCGGCCCCGACGGGGTGGACCGGGCCTCCGGCGAGGCCGAGGAGATGCCCGTGCGCTCCGACCTCGGCCAGGCATTCGCCGGCCTCGATCCCCGCCCCGCCCTCGGCACCGTCGGCGACGGACTCGCCCGCACGTTCGAACCGCTCCTCGGAGGTACCCCGTGACCCGTCGCCGCACCATCGCCGCCGGCGCTGCCCTCGCCGCCGTCGCCCTCGCCGGCACCGTGGGCGCACCCGCCGCCACCGCCGATCCCGCCGTGCGGGTCAGCGACGACTACATCGCCTGCGTCGGGGTCCGCACCATCGACGTTGCGACCTGCGTCGAGGAGCCGCTCGGCCCGATCCTCGACGTCGTCCTGCCCTGACCGGGGGCGCTACTCGAACAGCGCGCTCGGGCCGTCGGTCTCCGCGGTGCGGGGTGCCACCAGGCCGAGGTGCTCCCAGGCTCCGGCCGTGCAGACCCGCCCCTTGGGGGTGCGCATCAGCAGGCCCTGCTGGATGAGGAACGGCTCGTAGACGTCCTCGACGGTCTCGGTCTGCTCCCCCACGCTGATCGCCAACGTGGACAGCCCGACGGGGCCCCCGCCGAAGCGCTCGCAGATGGCGGACAGGATGGACCGGTCGACCTTGTCGAGGCCGCGCTCGTCCACCCCGAAGGTGGCCAGCCCGAGGGCCGCCGTGGACTGGTCGATCGTGCCGTCGCCGCGCACCTCGGCGTAGTCGCGCACCCGGCGCAGCAGGCGGTTGGCGATGCGGGGCGTCCCCCGGGCCCGGCGGGCGATCTCGGTGGCGCCGCTGTCGTCGAGCACGACGTCGAGGATCGACGCGGCCCGCACGACGATGGCCTCGAGCTCGAGCGACGTGTAGAAGTCGAGCCGCTCGACCAGACCGAAGCGGTCGCGCAGCGGGCCGGTGATGGCACCGGTGCGGGTGGTGGCGCCGACGAGGGTGAAGGGCGGCAGGTCGAGGCGGATGGAGCGGGCGGCGGGGCCCTTGCCGATCACGATGTCGAGCTGGAAGTCCTCCATCGCCGGGTACAGGACCTCCTCGACGGCCCGGGGCAGGCGGTGGATCTCGTCGACGAAGAGGACGTCACCCTCCTCGAGCTGGGTGAGGATGGCGGCGAGGTCGCCGGCGCGCTCGATGGCCGGGCCCGACGTGGGCACGTGGCGCACACCCATCTCGTTGGCGACGATGGCCGCCAAGGTGGTCTTGCCGAGGCCGGGCGGACCGGCGAAGAGCAGGTGGTCGACGGCCTGGCCGCGGCGGCGGGCGGCCTCGAGGATGATGCCGAGGTGCTCCTTCAGCCGGGCCTGGCCCACGAAGTCGGCCAGCGACCGGGGCCGCAGCCCGTTGTCGTCGACGACCTCGCCCTCGAGCGGGTCCGGATCCAGCAGCTCCTCCCTCATCGGACCGGCCTCATCGGGACACCGCCAGGCGCTGCAGGGCGTGCTTGAGCAGGACGGAGGGGTCGTCGCCGTCGGGCAGGTCGGCCAGCACGTCGCGGATCTCCTCGAGCCCGTAGCCGAGGCCGGCGAGCGCCTCGCGCACGTCGGCCCGGGCGGCGGCCGCGCCCCCGGTGCCGGTCGCACCGGCGGACGACCCCGTGGTGCCCGGCACGCCGGTGTCGAGGGGGATGTCGAGGCGGCTCTTCAGCTCGACCAGGAGCCGGGTGGCCGTCTTCTTGCCGACGCCCGGCACGAGGCAGAGGGCGGCGACGTCGTCCTCGGCCAGCACGCGGGCCAGGTCGCCGGGGCCGTGCACGGAGAGGATGCCGAGGGCGAGCGAGGGCCCGACGCCGTGGGCGCCGAGCAGCGCGGTGAAGCAGCGGCGGGCATCGGCGGTGGCGAAGCCGTAGAGGGCCTGGGTGTCCTCGCGGATGTGGTGGTGGACCCACACGAAGACCTCGTCGCCGAGGTCGCCGAGGGAGACCGCGGTGGTGGGGCTCACCATGATCCGGTGGCCGATCCCGGCCACCTCGACGAGCACCTCGTCGTCGGCCCGGTCGAGCAGGGTGCCCCGCAGCGAGCCGATCACCGTCGGCCTCCGGCGGCGGCGATCCGGGCGAGCATCGGCGCCCGGGCGACGTGGCACAGCGCGATGGCGGCGGCGTCGGCGGCGTCGACCGGGCGGATGGGGCGGTCGATCTGGAGGAGTCGTTGCACCATGGTCTCGATCTGGGTCTTGTCGGCGGCACCGTCGCCGGTGACCGCCTGCTTGATCTCGTTCGGCGAGTACTCGGTGACCTCGGCACCCGCCGCGATCGCCTCCACCATCACGATGCCGGCGGCCTGGGCCACCCCGATGGCGGTGCGGACGTTGACCGAGAACAGGATGCGCTCGATGGCCACGGCGCCGGGGGGATGGTCGGCGACGAGCTCGCGCACGTCGGCCTGCAGGGCGTGGAGGCGCTGGGGGACGGGGAGGTCCGGTGAGGTCTTGAAGACCCCGAGGGCCACGAGGGCGGCGCCACCGGCTCGACCGGTGTCGAGCACCGCGTAGCCGCAGCGGGAGAGACCCGGGTCGATGCCCCACACGAACACGGGTTCGACCCTACCGGGCGAGGCGATCCCGGCCGCGGACCCCGCTCTGCTCAACTGGCGCCCTCGTGGTGCCGATGCAATGCCCGTGGTCATGACCCTCCCCTCTGTCCCCTCTGCCTCCGCGCCCGACCGTGCCCCCGCCGGCCACGCGCCCGTGGTGTCCCTCGACCGGGTCGAGCGCACCTTCGGCGACCAGACGGCCCTCGCCGGGCTGTCCTTCACCGTCCCGGCCCGGTCCATCACGGTCCTGCTCGGCCCCAACGGCGCCGGCAAGACGACCTGCACCCGGGTGGTCACCGGCGCGCTCGGGCCCGACGGCGGCACGGTGCGGGTCTTCGGCCTCGACCCGGCCACCGACGGCCCCGAGGTGCGGCGCCGCATCGGCATCGTCTCGGCCAAGCCCGCCCTCTACGACCGGCTCTCCGGCCTCGACAACCTGCGCTACGCCGCCGAGCTCTACGGCCTCGGCCGCCGCGACGTCGCCGCCCGGCGCATCGGCGAGGCGGCGGAGCGCTTCGGCATCGCCGGCGCCCTCGACCAGCAGGTCGGCGGCTACTCCACCGGCATGAAGACCCGGCTCGCCCTGGCCCGCAGCGTGCTGCACGAGCCCGAGCTGGTCCTCTACGACGAGCCCACGTCCGGCCTCGACCCGGAGTCGTCCTACGCGGTGCTGGAGCTGATCCGGGAGATGACGGGCCAGGGCAACACCGTGATCATGTGCACCCACCTGCTGCTCGAGGCCGAGGGCCTCGCCGACCAGGTCGTGATGCTGCAGGACGGGCAGTCGCTGGTGCAGGGCCCACCGGACGAGCTCGTGCGCCGCTACTGGCCTGACCGCACCGTCCTCATCGACGCCGAGGACCGAGCCGCCCTCGCCGCCCTCGCCGGCGAGCCCGGCGTGCACGACGTCCGCCACCGTGACGACGGCCCGGCCACCGTGGTCGTCGACGACCTCGCCCGCATCCCCGACCTCGTGCACGCCCTCGCCCGGGCCGGCGCCCGGGTGACCAGGGTCGAGGCGGAGCGCCACTCCCTCGAGGACCTGTACTTCGCCGTCCGGCGCGACAGCGGCGAGAACCGCATCGGCGAGGTCGTCCAGTGACCGCGACCATCGACCCGCCCGCGCCGCCCCCGAAGGGCCAGGGCTACCCGCAGCGCCCGGCGCAGCGCGAGACCGGCCGGATCGAGTGGGGCCAGATCGCCACCGTCGCCCGCACCGACCTCAAGCAGCTGATCCAGGCCAAGGACTTCTGGGGCCCGATGGTCGGCCTCGGGGCGATCTTCTTCTGCGTCGTCCCCACCATCTTGCTGTTCAGCCTCACCTCGATCGCCACGGTCGACGCCGTCGAGCAGATCAGCCAGACCCTCGAGGTGCTGCCCGACCGCGCCCAGGAGTCGATCCAGTCGTCCACCGGCGGCGACGACGCCACCCCGCAGGGCCAGGCCTCGTACGCGCTGGCCGTCTTCCTGTTCGCCCCGGTCGCCGTCGTGGTGCCCCTCACGATCTCCACCGCGGTCGGTGCCGCCACCATCGTGGGCGAGCGCGAGCGGGGCACCGGGGAGTTCCTCGCCCACTCCCCCGCCGGGGTGCGCGAGATCTACCTCGGCAAGCTGCTGGCCTCGCTCATCCCCGGCTACGTCACCACCGTCGTCGGCTTCGGCATCTACTCGCTCATCGTCAACCTCATCGTCGGGCCGGAGGTGGGCGGCTGGTTCTTCCCGACGACGCAGTGGTGGATCCTCATGGCCTGGGTCGTCCCGCCGTTCCTGGCCCTCACGCTGTCGCTCGTGCTGCGCCTGTCGGCCCGGGTGAAGTCCACGGCCGCGGCCCAGCAGGCGTCGGGCCTGGTCAGCCTCCCGCTGATCATGGTCGCCTACTCCCAGTCCACCGGCGCCCTGTTCGGCGGCGCCCGGGTCACGTGGATCATCGGCGGCCTCGCCTGGCTCCTCGCCGTCCTCGGCCTGCGGCGCGGCATGCGCGCCGTCTCCCGGGCCCGGCTCCTCGGCGTCGCCGACGAGCAGTAGGCGCCGAGCCCTCCGGGTCAGAGCGGGTCGTCGGCGACGATCGTGCCGCCGGCCAGCTCGATCCGTCGGCTGAGGGTGACGGTCTCGAGCAGCCGCCGGTCGTGGGTGACGAGCAGCAGGGTGCCCGGGTAGGACTCGAGCGCAGCCTCCAGCTGCTCGATCGCCGGCAGGTCCAGGTGGTTCGTCGGCTCGTCGAGGACGAGCAGGTTGACGCCGACGAGCGCGAACGCGGCCAGCACCGCCCGCGTGCGCTCCCCCGGTGAGAGCCGGCTGGTGGGCCGGGACACGTGCTCCGGGCCGAGGCCGAGCTTGGCCAGCTGGGAGCGGGCCTCGTTCGCGAGGATCCCGGTCTCGGCGACGAACGCGTCGACGAGGGCTTCCTCGCCGGCGAAGCGACCGCGCGACTGGTCGAGCGTGCCGACCACGACCGACGGACCGACCCGCACCGTGCCGCTGGTCGGCTCGATGTCGCCGAGCATCGTGCGCAGCAGCGTGGTCTTGCCGGAGCCGTTCGGGCCGACGAGCGCGACCCGCTCGCCGTAGCCGATGTCGAGGGTGATCGGTCCGAGCGTGAACCCCGCGCCGTGGTCGACGACGACGTCACGCAGGCTGACCACCTCGTCACCGGACCGCCCCGTCGTGGCGAAGTCGAGGCGGAGGTCCCAGCCCTCCCACGGCTTGTCGACCACGTCGAGCCGCTCGAGCGCCTTCTCCGCCCGGGCCGCCTTGCCGGCCAGCTTCTCCGAGGACGCCTTGTTGAAGGCACGGATGTTCTTGTCGGGCTCGCCGGAGCGCTTCACCTTGCCGATGCCCTTCGCCGACCACTCCCGGGTCTGCTGGGCCTGGCCCCGGAGGCTGTCACGGGTCTCCACGTAGCCGGCGAAGGCCTCCTCGGCGTGGCGCCGGGCGGCGGCGCGAGCATCGAGGTAGGCCTGCCAGCCGCCGTCGTAGCGGGTCGCGGTCCGCTCGTGCTCGTCGATCTCCACCACGCTCGTGACCACCCGCTCGAGGAACGCCCGGTCGTGGGAGATGAGGACGAAGCCGGCGGGCGAGTGCACGAGGAAGTCCTCGAGCAGGGCGAGCCCGGCCAGATCGAGGTCGTTGGTGGGCTCGTCGAGGGCCAGGAGATCGAACCCGGCGAGCAGCACCGAGGCCAGGTTCACCCGGGCTCGCTCGCCGCCGGAGAGCGTCGCCGCCGGCTGACCGGCCCGGCCCGCCCCCAACCCGACCCGTTCCAGGGTCTCGGCCATCGTGGCATCGAGGTCGGCGACCCCGAGGTGCAACCAGGTCTCCAGCGCGGCGCTGTAGCGGTCGGCGGCATCCGCGTCGCCCGCGGCCATGGCGCGCATCGACGCGTCGAGCTCGCGCTGGGCCATGTCGGCGCCGGTGCGGCGGGCGATGACGTCGGCGATGGTCTCGCCCGCCCGCACGTCGAGCTCCTGGGTGAGGTGCCCGACCCGGGCATCGGCGGGGACCCGCGCGACCGTGCCGCGCTCGGGTTCCAGGTCACCGACCAGCAGCCGGAGCAAGGTGGACTTGCCCACCCCGTTGGGCCCGACCACACCGATGCGGTGGCCGCTGGCGACGGTGAGCGACACGTCGGCCAGCACGACCTCGGGGCCGTGGGCGAACGACAGGTTGCGGGCGACGATCTGGGCGGACACTCAGGCCTTGGCGGCCTCGACGGCGCGGACCAGCTCCTCGGTGGGGCGGAACGTGAGCCCGGCGATGGCGCGGTGGGAGTAGGCGACCGTGCCCGCGGCGTCGATCACGAAGACCGAGCGGCGGTAGAACCCGAGCGGGCCGAGGATGCCGTAGGCCTCGCCCACGGCCTTGTCGGTGTCGGCGAGGAGCGGGAAGCCGAAGCCGCCCTGCTTGTCGGCGAAGTCCTCGTGGCTGGGCACGTCGTTCGGGGAGATGGCGAGCACCTGGGCGCCGACGTCGTGGAACGCGTCGATCTCGGCGGTGTACTCGTTCAGCTGGCGGGTGCAGACGGGCGTGTTGTCGCCCGGGTAGAAGACGAGCACCACCGGCGTGCCGGCGTAGTCGGCGAGGCGGTACGTGCGCCGGCCCTCGTCGGTGCCGTCGGTGCCCTCGAGCTCGAAGCCCGGGGCGGCGGCGCCGATCGCCACCATCAGCCCGCCGCCGCTTCCATCATGTCGGCCGTCATGTCGAAGTTGGCGTAGACGGCCTGGACGTCGTCGAGGTCCTCGAGCGCCTCCACGATGCGCAACGTCTGCTTGGCCTTGTCGGCCTCGGTGATCGGCACGGTGTTCTGCGGGAGCATCGTGACCTCGGAGCTCTCGACGTCGATGCCGGCGTCGTCGAGCGCCTGGCGGACGTCGGGCAGGTCGGTGGCCGGGGTGACCACCTGCCAGATCGACTCCTCGTCGGTGATGTCCTCGGCCCCGGCCTCGAGCGCCACCAGCATGAGGTCGTCCTCGGCGACCGACTTGGGGACGATGATCACGCCCTTGCGGTCGAACTGCCAGGACACGGCACCGGGCTCGGCCTGCGAGCCGCCGTTCTTGGTGAAGGCGTTGCGCACGTCGGCGGCGGCGCGGTTGCGGTTGTCGGTGAGCACCTCGACGAGCATGCCGACCCCGTTGGGCCCGTAGCCCTCGTAGGTGATCTGCTCGTAGACCACGCCCTCGAGGTCGCCGGTGCCCCGCTTGACCGCCCGCTCGATCGTGTCGAGGGGGATGGAGTTGTCCCGGGCCTTCTGGAACATGGTCCGCAGGGTCGGGTTGGCATCGAGGTCGCCGCCGCCTTCGCGAGCGGCCACCTCCACCTGGCGGATCAGCTTGGCGAAGACCTTGGCCCGCTTCTGATCCGTGGCGGCCTTCTTGTGCTTGATCGTCGCCCACTTGGAATGGCCGGACATCTAGAGGACCTCCTCGAGGAATCGCCGGTGGATGCGCAGGTCGTCGGACAGCTCCGGGTGGAACGCCGCGACCATCACCGGGCCGGATGCGCACAGTACGGGTCGACCGTCGACCTCGGCGAGCACGGTCACGCCCTCACCTCTCCGTTCCACGACGGGCGCGCGGATGAAGGATGCGTGGAACGGGACGGTCGGATCGTCGACGCCGGCCGAGGACAGGTCGAGGTCCGCTTCGAAGCTGTCGACCTGGCGTCCGTAGGCGTTGCGGCGCACCGAGATGTCCACGGCGCCGAAGCACCGCTGGTCGGGGCGACCGTCGAGGATCTCGCTGCTGAGCAGGATCATGCCCGCGCAGGTGCCGAGGGCAGGCATGCCGTCCGCGAGGCGCTTCGCCACGGGGTCGAACAGATCGCCACGCTCGAGCAGCATCGACATCGTCGACGACTCGCCCCCGGGCAGCACGAGCGCGTCGACGCCGTCGAGGTGCTCGGGCCGGCGGACCTCGGCCGTGGTGACGCCGCAGGCCTCGAGGGCCTTGGCGTGGCGTGCGAACGCGCCCTGGAGCGCCAGGACGCCGACGGTCGGGATCGCTACCAGCCCCGGTCCTCGAACCGGGTGCCGTCGGTGGCGGTGCCGGCCGGGTCCATGCCGATGCCGGTCATCGGGGTGCCGAGGCCACGGGAGACCTTGGCCAGGATGTCGGCGTCGCGGAAGTGCGTGGTGGCCTCGACGATGGCCTTGGCCCGGGGGGCGGGCTCGTCGGACTTGAAGATGCCCGAGCCCACGAACACCGCGTCGGCGCCGAGCTGCATGGCGAGGGCGGCGTCGGCCGGGGTGGCCAGGCCGCCGGCGCAGAACAGCGGCACGGGCAGGGTGCCCGTCTCGGCGATCTCCTGGACGAGCGGCAGCGGGGCACGGAGCTGCTTGGCCCACTCGAACAGCTCGGGCTCGTCGGCCTGCGTGAGCTTGCGGATGTCGCCGGTGATGGAGCGAAGGTGGCGGACGGCCTGGACCACGTTGCCGGTGCCGGCCTCGCCCTTGGAGCGGATCATCGCGGCACCCTCGCTGATGCGCCGCAGCGCCTCGCCGAGGTTGGTGGCGCCGCAGACGAAGGGGACGGTGAAGGCCCACTTGTCGATGTGATGGGTCTCGTCGGCCGGGGTGAGGACCTCGGACTCGTCGACGTAGTCGACCCCGAGGGCCTGCAGGATCTGGGCCTCGACGAAGTGGCCGATGCGGGCCTTGGCCATCACCGGGATGCTGACCGCGGCCTGGATGCCGTCGATCATGTCCGGGTCGGACATGCGGGCGACGCCGCCGTCGACGCGGATGTCGGCGGGCACGCGCTCGAGCGCCATGACCGCGACGGCACCGGCGTCCTCGGCGACCTTGGCCTGCTCCGGGGTGACGACGTCCATGATGACGCCGCCCTTCAGCATCTCGGCCAGCCCACGCTTCACGCGGAACGTGCCGGTCTCGTGGCTCCTGGCCGTGTCCTGGGCGTCGCTCGACATGCCCCCGAGTCTACGGGCGACCCGGGCCGGATCTCCCAACGCGATCGTGTGACAGGAGCACTGCCAGAACGGGAGGGCTACAGCTCCCGCAGCAGGTCGATGCGATCGGCGAGGGGCGGGTGGGCGGCGAAGGGATCGTCGTCGGCCGGTGCGGACGGGGCCGCGAACCACAGGGGCTGGAGGGACCGCGGGTTGCGCTCGACACCGGAGGACCCGGCGCGGACCCGCTCCAGCGCGTTGACCAGGCCGGGCGGGTACTGCGTGGCCCGGGCCGCGGCCATGTCGGCGACCACCACCCGGCGCTCGTCCTCCCCCGCCCGGGCGAGCCAGGCCACGAAGCCGGCGGCGGGGCCGCTGGCGAGCGAGCCGAACAGCGCGGTGGTGACGGTCGGCGCCTCGACCATGCCGTCGCGGACGTCGGCGAGCAGGTGGGCCACGATGCCCTCGAGCTCGATGCGCTCGGCGGTGTCGAGCAGCCCGCGGGTGATGGCGATGGAGGCCGGGCCGTCTCCCGAACCCCAGACCACGGCGTTGCGGGCCGGGTCCTCGATCACGTGGAGCCGGGGCACGGCGACGCCGACCGCCATGGATGTGCTGTCGACGACCCCGGCGAGGCGGGGCGCCTCGTCGACGCCGAGCGCCCGGGCCCCGAGCGAGCCGGCGATCCCCTCGTCGATCGCGCGGCAGCGCACCGCGGTGACGGCAACCGCCACGACGGCGGCGAGGACCGGGGCGAGCCAGACCGGCAGGACGATGAGGCCGAGGAGCAGCACCGGCACGGCGAGAATCCCCGCGTGCACCGCGGCGACGCGGGCCAGGTCGGTGGTCGGCTCTCGTGCGGTGGACAGATCGGTGGCCACGATGCTCCGGGGACGGGCGCGGCGGGCGCGGTGCGGGGCCGGGAGTCTACGGACCGCCTCCCCGGCGCACGAGACGGCCGCAGGCCACGCACAGTGGCGCGATGGTGACTAGTCCATCGGGTGTGCGAAATGGCACACCTGGGCGATATCGCCAAAGCGGCGAATCGGACAGGGTGGCGAGGTCAGTCCTGTCTTTTCTGTTGGGGAGCACTTCTTCATGCGTCTGTCCCGTCTCGTCCCGGTCCTCGCGGCCGGGGCTCTCCTCGCGGCGACCACCTCGCCGGCGCTGGCCCAGTCCGACCCGGAGCAGGCCGTGGTGGAGGGCGTGGGCACCACGACGGGCGCGCTGACCCTGCTCGGCCTCGACGCCGGCGACCTGCTCTCGATCGACCTGCTCTCCGATGCGGGCTCGGCCAACATCGACGAGGACCTCGGACCCCGTCGCGCCGCAGCCCAGATCGCTGCGCTCGCGCTCGAGTCGCCGGCCGCCGGCGTCTCCCAGGTGCTCCCGCTGCTGTCGGCGGAGTCCACCGGCGCCCCCGACGAGCGCTCGCAGGCGGTCACGCCGATCGACAACCCCGTCGTGTCCGGTGCCATCGCGCCGCTGCAGCTCAGCGCGCTCGTGGACGATGCCGGCGCGACGTCGCTTCTGTCGGCCGGGCTCGCCGACCTCGACGTGCTCAGCGGCATCCTCACCATCGCCGGCACCACCCTCGACCTCGGCAGCACCGCCCTCGTCGGCGACGCCGCCGGCTCGCGGGGCATCGACCTCGATGCGCTCACGGTGCTCGACCTCGAGGCGCTGCTCGCCACGCTCGGCATCCCCCTCACCGACCTCCCCCTCGACACCCTGCTCGGCCTGCTCGACGGCCTCGGCCTGCTCGGCCAGCTCGAGGGCCTGCTCGCCCCGCTCGGTCTCGACATCGACGGGTTGAGCGTCGACGCCATCGTGGACCTGGTGGACGGCCTCGTGGGCGAGCTCGACCTCCTGCTCGGCCAGCTCGACCAGGTCGACGCGCTGGTCGAGGAGATCATCGCTCTCGAGGACCTGCAGGCGGCGCTGCAGGCCGACTCGGGCTCGTGCGACACGCTCGGAGACCTCGACGACCTGCTCGGGGGCGGCGACACCCTCACCGAGCTCTGCAGCGACGTCACCGGCACCCTGGCCAGCATCACGAACCAGCTGACGACGCTGACCGCGCAGCTGGACGCCCTGCCCGACCCGACCGAGCTCACCGCGCTGGTGGACGACCTGCTCGACCAGGTCCGCGGCGCGCTGGAGGCACCGCTCGACCTGCTCTCGGGCCAGGCCCTGCTCAGCCTCGAAGGCCTCGACGTCACGGTGCTCACCAAGGCCACCGACGACGTGGCCACCTCGGTCGCCGACGTCACCGGCACGTTCGGCTCCCTGCAGGTCGGCGAGCTCCCCGTGCTCGGCACGCTGAACCTCACCGCCCCGACGGCCGACCTGAACGGCCTGCTCGCCCAGGCCGAGGGCCTCGTCGGCGGCGTCCTCGGCGAGATCTCCCCCGCCCTGGCCGACCTGGTGTCCATCCGGACCATGCAGGAGACCACCTCGGTCGAGGAGGTCGCCGGCTCGGTCGTGTCCTCGGCCGCGTTCTCCGGCCTCGAGGTCGAGGTGCTCCCGGTCCTCGGCGAGCTCACGGGCCTGCTGGACGGCCTCGGCGGCACCGACTCGCTCGGCGCCATCCTCGAGGGCCTCGACCTCCCGCTGCCGACCTCGGGTGCGCCCGAGGTGCTGGAGCTCAACGCCCTCCTCGCCCCGATCACCGGGGGCCTGCCCCTGCTCGGCGCCCTCGAGGAGGGGCTCGGGCTGCAGGTGGCCACGTTGAGCCAGCAGTCCACGTTCACGCCGGTCGCCGCCCAGGCGCCCGCCACCCCGGCTGCGCCCGCGGCACCGGCGGCACCGGCCCCGGTGCTGCCCCGCACCGGCAGCGACGACGGCCTGCTCCTGGCCCTCGCCGGCGCTGCGGTGCTCGCGGCCCTCGGCGGCCGCCACCTGGTGCGCCGCAACGGATCCGACGCCTGAGGCTGACGACTGCGGGCGCTACGAGCGGGTCGCGCTGATCCGCTCGTAGCGCTCCAGGTACAGATCGGCCAGCAGGTCCATGGAGAACTGGGCGGCCCGCTGGTGCCCGGCCGCCACCAGCTCGGCGCGGTGCTGCTCGTCGTCGAGGGCGCGGCGCAGCGCCGCCGCCAGCGCAGCGGCGTCGCCGACGGTGGCGAGCAGGGCGTCCTGGCCGTGGGTGGCGACGTTGCGGTAGCCGTCGAGGTCGCTGGCCACCACGGCGGTACCGGCGGCCATCGCCTCGAGCAGGACGACACCGAAGGACTCCCCCATCAGCGCCGGCGCGCAGAACACGTCGGCACCGCGCAGGCGGGCCATCTTGTCCTCGTCGCTGATCCGGCCCAGCCACACGATGCGACGGTCGCCGGCGTAGGCCGCCTGCAGCCGCTCGGTCTCGGGCCCGTCGGAGCCGACCCAGACCGTGACGTCGGAGGGCAGCGACTGGAGCGCCTCGAGCAGCAGGGCCAGGCCCTTGCGGGGCTCGTGGCGGCCGCAGAAGAAGATGGTGGGGCCGTCGCCGGCCGTGACCGGGCCCGCTGCGTAGCGATCGATCTCGATGCCGTTGAAGAGCAGCTCGTACTCCCCCGACAGGTACCGGTGGGCCAGCGCACGGGCGTCGGGCGACACGGCGACGCGGTGGCGGAGCCGACGCAGACCCCACCGCAGGATCGGGGCGGCGTAGCGGTAGGAGCTCGAGTCGCCGGCGGCGTGGAAGGTGCCGATCATCGGCACCGCGTTCAGGAGCAGCGCCGTCATGGTCGGGCCGGGGGCGAGCGGCTCGTGCAGGTGGAGCACGTCGAAGCCCTCGTCGAGGATGGCCCGCATCGTGCGCAGCTGCGCCGACGGGTCGGGTGCCACCGGCGCGACCGAGCCGTTGGCTGCGGTGGGCACGCTGACGCCGAGCGGGGTGACGCCGGCGTCGGGCGGGACGCCGTCCGCGGGGGCCAGCACCCGGGTGGGGTGCCCCTTGGTGCGCAGGGCACGGGCCAGCGAGAGCACCTGGCCCTGGACGCCGCCGGGGATGGTGACGCTGTAGGGGCAGAGGATGCCGATCTTCATGCCGGGCCGCCCGAGCCTGCCGGGCCGGTGGAGCGTCCTGCTGCGGCCAGGGCCTCGTGGTCGCTCGGCCAGTTCGGTGACATGAGGTGCCACTGGGTGGGGTCGATGCGGATGAGGGACTCCAGCTCGTGCGCGATGTCCTGGGTGATGCGGGCGACATCGTCGCGCAGGCCGCCTCGGCGCTCGATGAGCATGGGCGGGCGGACCACGGCGTGGTGCCCGCCGCGGGGCTGCTGGAACATGGCGCCGGGCACCAGGTCGGCGCCGGTGCGCAGCGCGAGCGTCGCCGGCCCGGCCGGCAGCGTGGTCCGCTCTCCGAAGAACTCGACCTCGGGGCCGGACCCGTCGATGTCGCGGTCGCTGAGCAGGCACACGAGGTCGTTGCGCTTGAGCGCCTTGATGACCTCGCGGCCCGCGTTCGGGCCGAGGGGCACGATGTGCATGCCGAGGCGGGTGCGGAACTCGGTGAACCACTCGAACACCTCCGGGGGCTCCAGGCGCTCCACGACCGCGGTGATCGGGACGCCGACGACCCGGGTGAACCAGAAGCCCGTCCACTCCCAGCCGCCCAGGTGGGGCAGGACGAGGATCGTGCCCTTGCCACGGTGCAGCGAGCGCTCGAGGTGCTCGTAGCCCTCGTAGGACATGCCGGCGTCGAGCTCGGCGGGGCTGAGCGTGGGCAGCCGGAACGCCTCGAGCCAGTAGGCGGCGTAGGACTCGAAGGTGCGGTTCACGGCCCGGCGCAGGGCCAGGCCGGTGAGGCTCGGATCGACCCGCTGGAGGTTCCGGGCCACCAGCATGCGACGCGTGGCGTCGGGCAGCGCGGCGCCGGTGCCGCCGAGGCGGGCCAGCGGACCGAGCGCGGGTGGGGGGACCTTGCCGGCGACGGCGGAGGCCGCCTGGAACGCGGTGAGGAGGCGGGACCCGGGCACGAGCCGTGCGGCCCGCGGCTACGGGCGGGCGCGGCGCCGGCGGCGGGCGGCGCGCTGCTGGCGCTCGACCCGTCGCAGGGTGCGGCGGCGGCGGTCGCGGTCGATGGGCGTGGCCTGGGGCACGGTGGCCGACGCCTGCTTCCACACCTTCATGAAGCGCTGCCCGGCGGTGATCAGGGTGAGCACCAACATGATCCAGAGCACGGGGATCAGCAGCGAGTCGAACAGCAGGGCGAAGCCGAGCAGGATCAGCCGCTCGGCTCGCTCCATGAGGCCGCCCCGGGCATCGAAGCCGAGGGCCTCGGCCTTGGCCCGCTCGTAGGAGATCAGGAGGGAGGCGCCGAGCACCGCCATGGGGAGCAGGCCGATGCGGCCCGGCTCGGTGCTGTCGAGGTACCAGGCGACGCCGCCGAGCAGAACGGCGTCGGCCACGCGGTCCATGGTCGAGTCGAAGAACGCCCCCCTGGGGGACGCGGTGCCGGACGCCTTGGCCACGGCGCCGTCGAGGACGTCGGGGATGGCGGTGAGGGCGAGCAGCAGCAGGCCGCCGCGCAGCGCACCGTTGGCGATGGCCACCGCGGCGGCACCCGACATCAGCACGCCGAACGCGGTGAGGTGGTCGGCCTTGATGCCCGCACGACGCAGGTTGGCGCCGACCGGCTTCAGGCCCTTCTCGACGCTGGTGCGGAAGCGGCCATCGAACACGCGCAAAGCGTACCAAGCACCCGGCCGATACCGTCGGGACCATGGCCTCCCTGCCGACCGACCACCTGAGCCCGAGCGATGCTGCCGTGGCCGTGCGCTCCTTCCCCCGCCGCTTCCGCGGGGTGCTCGCCCGCCCGGACGAGACCAGCGACACCGACGACGGCCAGCAGGCCGATCCCGACGAGCTGGCCCGCCGCATCGGTCCCGACGGCCGTTCGGCCGCCGACCACCTCCTCGCCGCGGACGGCGTGCTCGCCCTCCTCGACCGGGCCCTCGAGCAGGTGCGCAGCGACGACGACCCCGTCCTGCACCCCGGGGTGGCCGACCTCCGCGGCAGCTGGTGGGAGGACGAGCACACGCCGCTGCCCGCCCTGCTGGATCAGCTCGAGCACACCGCCGAGCGCTGCGCCGACCGCATCGATGCCATCGCCACCGACGACTGGGGACGCCAGGCCCGCATAGCCGACGCCGACGCCACGGTCGGGATCCTCGACGTGGTGCGCGAGGCGGTCGACGTGGTGGCCGGCCACCTCCGCAGCGCCGAGCGCACCATCACCGCGGTCCGCTGATCAGACGGCGGACTCGGGCACCCGCAGCACCACGACGGCGAGGTCGTCGCTGATGTCTCCCCGCTGGTAGTCGACCACCGCCAGCTCGATGGAGCGTGCCGTCGCCGCCGCCGACATCCCGCGGCAGCCGTGCACGACGTCGGCCAGCCGGTCGTCGCCGAACACCTCGCCGTCCCGGCGCACGTCGGTGGCCCCGTCGGTGTAGAGCACGCACGTGTCGCCCGGGCCGAGCTCGACGGACGTCTCCCCGCTCTCGATGTGGTCGAACATGCCGACGAGGTGGCCGGTGGGGCCGACCTGCTCGAGCGACCCGTCGGCCCGCAGCACGAGGATCGGCGGGTGGCCGGCCACCGCGGCTTCCACGCACACCCGCCCGTCGACCGGGCGGAGCCGGGCGTCGACGACCGTGCAGAACGTGCGCTCGGCCAGCTCCGTCATCGCCTGGTTCAGCACCTGGACCGCCTCGGCCGGACGGTGCCGGGCCATGGCCGCCGCTCGCAGGGTGTGCCGAGCCAGCGCAGTGATGCCGGCCGCGGCGGGACCCTTGCCGCAGACGTCGCCGAGGACGATCCCCCAGGACCCGTCGTGGAGCGGGAAGATGTCGTAGAAGTCGCCGCCGATCCCCTGGGTCATCGGCAGGTAGCCGGCCGCCAGGTCCAGGCCCGGGATCACCGGGAGGTCGGGTGGCAGCAGGCTGCGCTGGAGCTGGCGGCTGACCTCGTCGCGCTCGGCCAGCACGCGGGTCCGCTCGGCGAGCTTGGCGCGAGCCACCTCGTGCAGGCGCGCGTTCTCGAGCGCGGTCGCCGCATGGGCACCGAGCCCGCCCAGCAGTCGCGCCGCACCGGCGGGCACGGCCCCGTGGTGGAGCACGACGAGCAGCTCGGTGAGGTCCGGCTCCCACTCGACCGGCACCGCGAGTGCGCCGGGCGCCTCATGGACGCGCGGGCCGGCGCCCCGGGGCGCGGCGTCCGACACGACGCGGGCTGCCTCCTCCGACGCGGCATCCGCCCCGGCCGTGGCGGCGACGACCTCCCACGGGTGCAGGACGCTCGGCCGGCGCACGAGGCCGGCGCCGTCCGCGCCGAGCGCCTCGGCGGCCACCTCCACCACGGTCTCGGCCAGGCGAGCCCGGTCCCGCTCGCGGTTGAGCTGGAGGCTGATCCGATCGAGCGCGCTCAGCACCGGCTGCTCGGCCTCGAGCCGCTCCCGGTGGCGGACCCGGTCGGTGACGTCCATGGCGATCCCGACCAACCCGACCACGTCGCCGGCATCGTCCCGGCGGGCCGAACCCCGTCCCTCGATCCAGACGACCGTGCCGTCGGGGTGGAGGAAGCGGTGCTCGACGACGTGGCGGCCGGTGGCCAGCCCTCGCTCGATGGTGGCTGCCACCCGGTCACGGTCCTCCGGGTGGACCGCAGCCATGAAGTCCTCGAAGGTGCCGCCGAAGCTCCCCGACGGCACCCCGGCGAGACGCTCCATCTCCACCGACCAGGTCACCGCGTCGGCCTCACGATCCCAGTCCCACACGCCCAGCCGGCCGGCTTCGAGAGCCAGGTTCAGCTGCAGGAGCTGGCTGTCGTCTGCAGCGGTCCCGGCCACGGGCGCCATCCTAGGAAGCACCGCCCGTGTGGGCGACGCGCCGATCCCGACATACTGGCCCGATGGCCCGTCCCGAGCCCGCGGCGATCATCGAGCTGATCGAAGCGCGTCGACGTGACGAGCTCGCCGGGATCGTGCGCGAGCTCACCGTCTCCGAGGGCCTGGACGCGGCGATCGCCCTCCTCGTCGAGGTCCAGGTCGACGTCGGTGCCCGGTGGCAGTCCCAGGCATGGACCGTCGCCGACGAGCACGCGGCATCGGCGATCGTGGACCACGCGCTCACGGTTGCATGCGCCGCCACCGGCTCGCCCGACGACGATCGTCGCGTGGTGGTCGCCTGCGCCGAGGACGAGTGGCACGTCCTGCCCGCCCGCATGCTGTCCGAGCAGCTGCGATCCCGCGGGTGGTCCACGCTCTTCCTCGGCTCGTCTGCGCCAGCACGGGAGCTGGGGCGCTTCGTCGCGCACGCCGACCCCGTCGCGGTGGGCCTCAGCTGCTCGATGGACCGGAACCTCCCCGGCGCCCGCCGCTCGATCGAGGCCTGCCACGAGGCCGGCGTGCCCGTGGTCGTCGGCGGCGCCGCCTTCGACGAGCCGGGCCGGGTGGCGGCGCTGGGCGCCGACGCGAGCTGCGCCACGGTCGCCGAGGTGGACGAGCTGCTCGAGGCCTGGGCAGAGGAACCACCCGTGCTCGCCTCGCCGACGGTGGAGGCCCCGCCCCACCTCGACAGCCTCGCCCGCCACCGAGTCCTCGACGCCACGCTGCGCAGCATGGTCGAGCGCATCCACCCCCTCGCCGATGCGCGCCCGCACGAGCTGGTCCGCCTGCAGGAGGACCTCGACGGGCTCCTCCGCGGTGCCGAGGCCGCCGCGCACGTCGCGGACCCTGGCATCGTCGCCGACCACGTGGCCTGGCTCCGCTCGGTCTCCGAGGCCCGCGGCGAGACCCCCGGCCTGGTGGGGGTGGCGCTGGAGGCGCTCGCCGGCGCGGCTCCCGAGTGGATGGACCTACGCGGTGAGCTTTCCGTCGAGGTCTGACCAGTCCTCGGGGTTGCCCTCCACGAGGGTGTCGACGATCGCGCCGTCGACGCCGTCGACGAGCACGAAGCCTCGCTGCTCGGGCGGTTCCTCGGCCGAGTAGAGCAGGATCCGCCACGTCGGACGGCTCCGCAGACCCCGCCAGCCCATCTGCGCCGAGGCGTGGCCGACCGGGAAGCCGACGGCACGGGATGCCTCGACCAGGGCGTCGCGCTCGTCGACCTCGAGATCGAACCCGGCGAGCAGGTGGTAGCCACCGACGAGCGCGAGCACGATGCCGACGATGAGGATGCCGTCGTTCACCAGCACGGCGTCGTCCCCGGCGATGGCCCACACGGCGATGCAGGCCGCGGCGGTGAGCAGGTACAGGTAGCCGGGGATGCGCCGGCGGTTGTTGTCGGGGAAGACGTAGGGACCGACGTAGCCCGCGGCGTCGAGGTCCTCGGGCAGCTCGTCGGTGTACTCCTCGGGTTCGGTCACGGCTCGACGCTACCGTGCGCCGCGTTCGGGGTCCCGAACGCGGCGCACGTCACGCTCGATCAGCTGATCCAGCTCTCCACGACGTCGGCGTTGGCCTCGTCCTGGAGCCACTCGTCGACGGCCTCGGCCTCCTGGCCGGAGTCGTAGGTGTTGAACATCAGGTCCTCGAGGCTGGCGAGCTGGTCATCGGTGAGCTCGAAGCTGCCGAACCACTCGGCGACCTCGGGGAACTCCTCGCTGAAGCCGCTGCGGGCGACGGCGTGCAGCTCCTCTGCACCGCCCATCAGGCCGTCGGGATCCTCGAGGTCCTTGATGTCGTACGCCGCGTAGGCCCAGTGGGGGTGCCACAGGGTCACGACGACGGGCTCCTCGTTGTCGAGCGCCCGCTCGAGCTCGGCCAGCATGGCCGGGGTGCTGCCCTCGACGAGGGTGTAGCCCTCGAGGCCGTAGCCGGGCATCGCCTCTTCGCGGGTCACGCGGGTGAGGCCCGCGCCCGGCTCGATGCCGATGATCTGGCCGTCGAACATCTCGGCCTGGCCGGCGAGGTCACCGATCGTGTCCACGTCGACGTAGGACGGCACGGCGAGGTTGAGCGTTCCCTGGTCGTACCAGGTGCCGAGGTCCTCGAGCTCGTCGCCGTACTCGTCCCAGTAGTCCTCGTGGGTGGACGGAAGCCAGGCGTCGAGGAAGACGTCGAGGTCGCCGGCCGCGAGGCCCTGGAAGGTGGGGGCGGCGTCGAGCTGGGTGGTCTCGACCGTGTAGCCCTGCTCCTCGAGGATGTGGGTCCACAGGTGCGTGACCGCGATGTCCTCGTCCCACGGGATCATGCCGATCTCGATGGTGCCGCCGTCACCGGCTGCCTCCTCGGTGGCGGGGTCGTCGCCGGCTGTGGTCTCGGCGTCGTCGTCGCCGCAGGCGGCCACGAACAGCGCAAGGGCCAGCAGGGCCCCGAGCAGTCGAAGGTTGCGTTGCATTCGCATTCTCTCTCCTTGATTGGGGGAACTCGGTGAGATCTGGGGTCAGGCGGTGCCCGCCGGGGGCGTGCGACGACCGGACGACCCGATCGATGCGGTGGTGCGATCGAGGAAGACCGCCAGGATCACCACGGCGAGGCCACCCTCGAAGCCGACGCCGACGTCGAGGCGGGTGATGCCACGGAAGACCTCGGCGCCCAGGCCGCCGGCACCGACGATGCCGGCGATCACGACCATCGACAGGGCCAGCATGATCACCTGGTTGACGCCGGCCATGATCGTCGGCAGCGCGAGCGGCAGCTGCACCTTGCGCAGGACCTGCCGGGGCGGTGCGCCGAAGGACTCAGCGGCCTCGACCACCTCGGTGTCGACCTGGCGGATGCCCAGCTCGGTCAGGCGAGCGGCCGGCGGCATGGCGAAGACCACCGTCGCGACCACGCCGGGCACGGCGCCGATGCCGAAGAAGGTGATCGCGGGGATCAGGTAGACGAACGCCGGCATCGTCTGCATGAAGTCGAGGACGGGGCGCAGGAGGGAGGACACCCGCTCGTTGCTGGCCGCAGCGATGCCGAGCGGGATGCCGACGGCCACCGCGACCAGGGTGGCGATGACCACCAGCGACAGCGTGGACATCGACTCCTCCCACAGGGTCATGCTCTCGATGAAGAGCATCGACACGAACGTGAAGGCACCGAAGGTGACGCTGCGCAGCCGCCAGGCCAGCAGCCCCATGAGCGCGGCCAGCACGATGGCCGGCGGCCACAGCAGCAGGTCCTCGAGGTGGTCCACCAGCCAGCGGACCTGGTCGGCGACGAGGTCGAAGAAGCCGCCGAGGTTGTCGGTCAGCCAGTCGACCCCCTCGTCGACGCGCTCACCGATGGGGATGCGGGGGATCTCAACCACGGTGGTCCTCCTCCTGGAGCGCGTCTGGGGTGTCGACGGCTTGCCCGCCGAGGGCCGCGAGCAAGGTCACCCGTGGCACGACGCCCACGAGGCGGCCGTGCTCGTCCTCCACGGGCAGGGGCAGCGGCGTCTCGGCCGCCGGCACGAACAGCTCGACGAGCGGGACGTCGGGCGAGATGGTGGCCACGTCGGTGCGGATGGCGGACTCGAGGCTCTTGGCGTCGTGGCGCATGGCCGTGGCGACGTCGTCATCGGTGACGTACCCGCGGAGCTTGCGGTGCGCATCCACCACGAGGAGCCCGGACACCTGCAGCGAGCGCATCGCGCGCATCGCTGCACGGGGGCCGTCGTGGGTGGTGATCACGGCCTGCGGCTTCTCCATGACGGAACCGGCGGTCAGGACCCGGGACCGGTCCACGTCCTGGACGAAGCTGGCGACGTAGTCGTTGGCGGGATCCTGGAGGATGTCCTCGGCCGTGCCGACCTGCACGAGGCGACCGTCCTTGAGCACCGCGATCCGGTCACCGAGGCGCATGGCCTCGTTGAGGTCGTGGGTGATGAACACGATGGTCTTGTGCAGCGTGTCCTGCAGCTCCACGAGCTGGTCCTGCATCTCGCGCCTGATGAGCGGATCGAGGGCGCTGAACGCCTCGTCCATCAACAGCACGTCGGCGTCGGTGGCCAGGGCGCGGGCCAGACCGACCCGTTGCTGCATGCCGCCGGAGAGCTGGTCGGGGTAGCTGTCCTCCCAGCCTTCGAGGCCGACGAGCCGCAGCGCCTCGCGGGATCGTTCCTCGCGCTCGCTGCGGCCGCGCCGGCGGACCTCGAGGCCCCACGCCGCGTTCTCCAGGACCGTGCGGTGCGGGAACAGGGCGAAGTGCTGGAACACCATGCTGACGCTCGAGCTGCGGACCTCCCGCAGCTCGGCCGGGCCGAGCCGGGTGATGTCCCGGCCCTTGAGCTCGATGGTGCCGGCGGTGGGCTCGTGGAGGCGGTTGATGGTGCGCACGAGCGTCGACTTGCCCGAACCGGACAGGCCCATGACGACGAACAGCTCACCGGGCTCGATGTCGAGGCTGATGTCGATGACCGCCGGGACGGCACCGGTCCGCTCCTGGGCCTCCTCTCGCGATACGCCATCGCGCAGCAGCTCGACGGCCTCGGCCGAGCGACGGCCGAACACCTTGTAGATGTTCCTCAGTTGAATCGTTGACATGCGTCTCCGGTCGGCTGGCGCTGGCCCGAGGGTGCGACCCCCAGGAGCACCATGGCCGAGGTCACGGCTGCGGGGACCTCAGCGCGCGGAGACCGGTCGTGCGATCATCCGCCGCGCCTCATCGCAGCTGCGATGGGCAAGAGTTCCTCACGGGTGCTCCCGAGTCGGTCGTTCACCGGCTCGCGCTGTTCAGGCTCCGAGTGTGGCATGCATCGCCCGCGAATCCTCGCTCCGCGGGCGACGCGTCCGTCACGTGGGCCAGGCAGCGCGCAGCTTCTCCCACGTCACCGACAGCGGCTCGGGCAGCACGCGCGCCTCGGCGATCGTGGTCATGAAGTTGGAGTCGGCGTCCCAGCGGGGCAGGACGTGGCCGTGCACGTGGGTCGGCACGCCGGCGCCCGCCGCCCGCCCGAGGTTGAAGCCCACGTTCACGCCCTCGGGCCGGTAGGCCGCCTTGATGGCGTGCACCGACTCGTTCACGAGGCGCCACACGTCGGCGGACTCCTCCCCCGTCAGCTCCTCGAGCGCGCCGACCTCGCGGTAGGGCATGACGAGCAGGTGCCCGGTGCCGTAGGGGTAGGCGTTGAGGATGGCGAAGGCGTGGTCGCCACGATGGATGAGGTACGCCGCCTCGTCGGTGAGGTCCCCGGCGTCGATCGCCCGGAGGATCCGCGTGAACACGGAACCCTGCTCGGCGGAGAGTCCGGCGTTGCCGTCGGCGGTGACCTCGTCCATGTACGCCGTGCGCCACCCGGCCCACAGCCGGTCCAGGGGCGAGCGGGCTCGCTCGTGCTCAGGCGTGGTCACGGATCTCGGCGGTGATGCGCTCGATGAGGTCGGCCACGGGGATGTCGCGCTCGGGCTTGTCGCCGCCGCGCACGTTGTCGGCGACGGTGTCGTTGGCCACGTCGTCGCCGCCCACCACGAGGATGTGGGGCACCTTCTCCATCTTGTGGCGGCGGATGCGGGCGCCGAGGCCGTCGTCGGCCGCCGACACCTCGACCCGCACGCCGGCGTCGCGGAGGCGGTCGGCGACGGTCTGGGCGTGGTCCTCGTGCTCGTCGGCCACCGGGCACACCACGGCCTGGACCGGTGCCAGCCAGGTCGGGAACGCGCCGGCGTAGTGCTCGAGCAGCACGCCGAAGAAGCGCTCGATCGACCCGAACAGGGCCCGGTGCAACATGATCGGCCGGTGCCGCTCGTTGTCGGCACCGACGTACTCGAGGTCGAAGCGCTCGGGCAGGTTGAAGTCGGCCTGGATCGTCGACAGCTGCCAGGAGCGGCCGATGGCATCGCGCACGTCGATGTCGATCTTGGGGCCGTAGAAGGCGGCGTCGCCCTCCTTGACCGCGTACTCCAGGCCGTGGCGATCGAGCGCCTCGCGCAGGGCCTCGGTGGCCTGCTCCCAGATCTCGTCGCTGCCGACGTACTTCTCCGGGTCCTTGGTCGACAGGTTGAAGGTGAAGTCCTCGAACCCGAAGGCCCGCAGCACCGACAGCACGAAGTCGAGCAACCCCGTGATCTCGTCGGCGAGCTGGTCCTCGGTGACGTAGATGTGGCTGTCGTCCTGGGTGAAGCCCCGGATGCGGAGCAGGCCGTGCAGGGTGCCGGCCCGCTCGTAGCGGTAGACGTTGCCCAGCTCGAAGAGCCGGAGCGGGAGCTCGCGGTAGCTGCGCTGCCGGCTGCCGTAGATCAAGCAGTGGATCGGGCAGTTCATCGGCTTCATGTAGTACGTGCCGTTGTCCATCTCCATCGGCGGGTACATGCCGTCCGCGTACCAGTGGAGGTGGCCGGAGGTCTCGAACACCCCGGCCTTGGACAGGTGCGGGCTGTAGACGAACTCGTAGCCACCGGCCTCGTGGCGCTCCCGCGAGTAGTCCTCCATCAGCTTGCGGACGATGCCGCCCTTGGGGTGCCACACGGCGAGGCCGCCGCCGAGCTCGTTGGGGAAGCTGAACAGATCGAGGTCGGTGCCGAGCTTGCGGTGGTCGCGCTTGGCCGCCTCCTCGAGGTGGTCGAGGTGGGCCTGCAGATCGGCCTTCGTCGCCCACGCCGTGCCGTAGATGCGCTGCAGCTGGGGGTTCTTCTCGTCGCCACGCCAGTAGGCGCCGGCGACGCGCATCAGCTTGAAGTGGCCGAGGTGGTCGCTGGTCGTCGGCACGTGCGGACCGCGGCAGAGGTCGATGAAGCCGTCGTGGCCGTGGAAGGTCTGGTTCGGGCGCGGCTCGGGCGGGATGTTCTCGTAGCAGCGCACCTCGCCCCGCTCCGACGTGGCCGACATCGGGTCGGTGGACGCGTTCTCGATGATCTCGAGCTTGTACTTGTGGTCGGCGAAGATCTTCCGGGCCTCGTCCGCGCCGATCTCGCTCTTCACGAAGGGCTGGGACTCCTTCAGGATCTCCCGCATCCGCGCCTCGATGCGCTCGAGGTCCTCCTCGTGGAACGTGCCGCCGTCGGGCAGCTCGAAGTCGTAGTAGAAGCCGTTCTCCACGGGCGGCCCGATGCCGAACGTGGCACCCGGGAACAGCTCGAGCACGGCCTGGGCCAGGACGTGGGCCGTCGAGTGCCGGATGACGTAGAGGCCCTGGTCCGAATCAGCGGTGACGATCGCGACGCGGTCGCCGTCGACCAGCTCGTGGCTCAGGTCGCGCTCGGCGTCGTTGACCTCGGCGATGACCGCCTTCTTGGCCAGGCCCCGGGCGATCGAGCGGGCGAGGTCGCCGGCAGTGGACCCGGTGGGCAGCTCGCGGCTGGATCCATCGGGGAGCGTGACGGCGATCTGATCGGGCATCTGCTGGAGGGTAGCGATGCCCCCGGAGGGCGACGAAGGTCGTTGTCGTCTCCTCCAGCTCAGCGGTCGGCGACCGCACCCGTACGCCCACGACCCACGCGCCGCACGAGCAGGGGCTGGATGCTCACTGCGAAGAGGGTGAGCGCGAGGAACAGCGAAGCGCCGACCAGGCTCCAGCGGGTGAGCGTCGACAGGCGCTCCTCGCTGAGGACGAACGCAGCGATCCCGGTCACGATGCTCACGAGCGTCAGCGCCGTGAGGAACGTCACCACTGCGCCCGTCCTCGCAGCGATGCGGTTGGCGACGTTCTCCCGAAGGCTGCGGTTCAGCTCGTCGACGACCGCCACCTTCTCCTCCACGTCTGCCTGCAGCTCGGCCACCCGCCACGTCGACACGTAGGTGTTCCACGCCGTCGTGTGCACCGGGGTCTGCGCGTTGAGCACGTCTCTGTGCTCGTAGAACAGCTGCCGCGCATGCCCCTGCGTGTGCGAATCCTCGCCGAAGGCCTGCGACGCCGTCGACAGCCGAACGATCTCGTCGTACAGCTCGTCGTCCGCCTTGGTGATGGCAGCGATCCATCGCTGGTAGTAGCGAGCGACCGGCAACAGCATCGACTGCTGACCAGGCGCGATCTCGATCGAGATGCCGTTGGCCGGGGCGGCGTACCTTCGCTCGTCGGAGCTGATGTCCACCAGGTTCTGGTCGAGGGCATCCGAGTACATGGCCCTGCCGATGTCATCCACCGACGCCGCACACGGCTCGGCGTCGATGTGCACCAGACGGTGGCGGCCGACGTAGCGCACCTCGACATCACCGATCGGTCCCGAGACCGCCGGGCCTCCGTGCTCGGGTCCAGAGAGCCTCCGCTCGACTGCATCGAGGAGTGCCTGCGCGTGCGATCGCAGCGCCTCGTCGAGGTGGCCGAACGTGGTCGCGTCGATCCACTGCTGTGCCTGTTCGGGCGAGATCGCCCCAGGGAGATCGGGCTTCACAGAGGCCACGATCACCGCTGTGCCGTCGGCCCAGACCAGGAGCTCGAGTTGCGCTTCGACATCAGCGACCGCACCGGCTCGAGCGTCGACGGCGGCGTCCTTGGTGAACCGGAGGAAACCGACCGGGAGCCGGGTCGTACCGACGGAGTCCTTGTCCCACACCCGCGGCTGCACATCGAGACCGCTGCGTGAGCTGGTCCGCAGGTCCGCGTAGCTCTCGGGGACTCGAACCTCCCATCCGGCGATCTCCTCGCCGAGGGCCGAGGCCGTCTCCGCCTGCTGCCTTCGGAACGCACCGGGTGTGCGGGGCACGTCGAACTGGATGCCGGTCGTGAGACCGCACACGAAGTGGAGGCGGAGCCTCTGGATCGTCGTCGTCAAGACTCGCCGTCGCCCACCGCCGGGCGCCAGAACGTGACCAACAGGGCCAGGGCGCCGCCGAAGCCGGCGGCGAGGACGATCCAGAGGCCGTCGCTGCCGGGGACGGGCTGGAACAGGTCCAGGGCCTCGTCCAGCGACCAGCTGCCCGGACCGACGACGCCGAGGGCCACGCCGGCGGCGATGAGGGTCATCACGTACTCCCAGCCCTCACCGGGCCGGAAGATGAAGAAGCCGTTGCCCCGGTGGTTGGTGACCAGCGCCACGGTCATGGTGCCGACCACCGCGGCGGCGCCGAGCGGGGTGAGCAGCCCGAGCACGAGCGAGGCACCGGCGGCGAGCTCGGCGACGCTGGCCAGCCAGGCGTGGAGGATGCCGGGCTTCATGCCGAGCGAGGCGAACCAGCCGGCGGTGCCCTCGATCTTCCCGCCCCGGAACACGTGGTTCCACCCGTGGGCGAACATCACCGCGCCGATGGCGCAGCGGAAGACGAGCAGGGCGAGGTCGACGGCGTCCTGGTCCATGGACGACGAGCCTCCCACGCGGCTCAGCGCGAACCTAGGACCACCACTTCGAGAGCACGTCGGCCGAGGAGCGACGGACGTCCACGTCGTGGTGGACCTCGACGTCGGCGACGTCCTCGACGTCGTGGGCGCCGCCGGCACCCACCAGCACCCGCTCGCGCGCTGGTTGGCGGGCGGGCTCGGGCTCGGCTCTCGGGTGGCCGTTGCCGTTGCCGAGCTCGACCGGTTCGGCCACCGGCGCCGGGACGGCGACGTCGGAGGCCTCGGGCTCGCGCTCGTCGTCGCGCTTGTTGGCGTAGGTGTCGACGTACTCCTGGCCCGAGAGCTTGCGGATCTCGAACATGACCTCGTCGATGAGCTGGCGCAGCACGAGGCGGTCGTCGGCCCGATCCCGGTACCGGGTGACGTCGATGGGCGCACCGATGTTGACCTGGCAGGACCGGAACGGCTGGGGCAGCGCAGCACCAGCCGGCTGGATGCGGTCGGTGCCGCGCAGGCCGACGGGGATCAGCGGGGCACCGGTGCGCAGGGCGAGGCGCGCCGGACCGGTGTGCCCGCGGTGGAGCCGCCCGTCGCGCGAGCGCGTGCCCTCCGGGTAGATGCCGAACAGCTCACCGCGCTCGAGGACCCGGGTGGCGGTGTCGAGGGCGCGCTGGCTGGCGCTGCCCCCTTCGCGGTCGATGGGGATCATGCCGATGGCCGGGAAGATGTGGCGGGTCTTCCACGAGTCCATGTACTCGGCCTTGCCGACGTAGCTGATCCGGCGGGGCAGCACGACGGGCAGGACCATGGAGTCGAAGAACGAGATGTGGTTCGGGCAGAAGATCGCCGGGCCCTCGGCCGGCACGTTGTGCGCACCGGTGACGTTGATGCGCCAGAGCGCGTGCATCAGCGGTCGGATCAACCCCCTGGCGACCGGATAGAGCTGTCCGTACTCGCGGTCGTCCCCCATGGGTCGGAACGTACCAGCGAGAACCCGACCTGCGTCGGCAGATCCCTCAGCCGTCGGGCGAGAGGCGGACGCCGAGCAGCAGCGCAGCGGCCGTGACGTCGGCGCCGGCTGCCGACGCGACGTCGATCGCCTCGATGGCGCCGGGGGTGTCGAGGTCCTCGTCGAGGTGGGCTCGCACGGTCTCGAGCACGGCGGTCCCGTCGCCTCCGGCCGCGGCGCCGGCGCGCCAGCGTGCGAGGCGATCGGCGGCCGCGGGCATGAGGTCGTCGTGCCACTCCCACCCGTCCCGGTAGTGGTGCTTGACGACGGCGAGGCGGATGGCCATGGGCTCCCAGTCCTCGCGCAGCACCGACACGAAGACGAGGTTGCCGAGCGACTTGGACATCTTCTCGCCGTCCATGCGGACCATCGCCTGGTGCATCCAGTGGCGCACGAAGGGCTCGCCGGTGGCGGACTCGGACTGGGCCGCTTCGCACTCGTGGTGCGGGAAGATCAGGTCCGCTCCCCCACCGTGGAGGTCGATGGTGGTGCCGAGCTCGCGCAAGGCCAGCGCCGAGCACTCGATGTGCCAGCCGGGCCGGCCCGGACCCCACAGCGAGTCCCACGAGGGCTCGTCGGGCAGGGACGGCTGCCACAGCACGAAGTCCAGCGGGTCACGCTTGTTCGGGTCGTCGACGTTGCCGCCGCGCTCCGCCGCGTACTCGAGCATCGTCGCCCGGTCGTAGCCCGACACCTGCCCGAACCGCTCGTAGGTGGAGATGTCGAAGTAGACGGCCCCGCCGGCCTGGTAGGCGTGGCCCCGCTCGAGCACCATCCCGATGAACCCGCGGATGTCGGCGATGGCCGAGGTGGCGCGGGGCTCGCTCCACGACGGGAGCATCCCGAGGGCGATCATGTCGTCGTCGAACTTGGCCGTCTCGGCCGCGGCGAGGTCGAGGTAGTGCACGCCGATCTCGCGGGCCCGGCCGAGGATGGAGTCGTCGACGTCGGTCACGTTGCGCACGCAGCGCGTCTCGTGGCCCCGGTCGCGCAGGCGGCGCTGGAGGACGTCGTAGCCGACGTAGGCGGCGGCGTGGCCGAGGTGCGTGGCGTCGTACGGCGTGATGCCGCACGTGTACATGGTGACGACCTCGCCCGGCTCGAACGGGACGATCTCGCGCCGCGCCGTGTCGTAGAGCCGCAGCTGGCTCACGTCGCGTTGGCGTCCTCGTCGGCGTCGCTGCCGGCAGCCACCGCAGCGCGGGGCGGCTTCTTGGGAAGCCCGGTGAGGCTGTCGGGCAGCCCGTTGAACTTCACCGCGACCCGCGTCTTGTAGCGGACGTTGAGCTGGAGCAGCACGGCCGTGAACGACTCGATCGGGGTGGACTGCGACAGCTCGCCGGCGTCGAGGGGCCGCATGTTGGGGATGGCCTGGATCAGCTCGGTGGTCAGGGCCGTGGCCTCCTCGTGGTCCGAGCAGATCAGCACGTCGGTCTCGATCGGGTGGTCGAGGTCGCCGAGCTCCTTGGCCGGCACGTGGTGGAACGCGCCGGCGACCTTGCAGTCGGGCACCACGGCCTGGATGCTGGCGGCCACGCTGCCCCGGGGCGGGACCAGCGGCTGGAACTCCTTGCCGATGCGGGTGAGCGCGTTGGCCATGGAGATGACGACCTTGTGCCCGAGCTGCTCGCGCACCGAGGCCGCGGTCTGGGTCGCGCCGTCCCACGGGGTGGCGATGACCACGACATCGGCACCGGCGGCCGCGGCGTTGTCGCCCGCCTCGATGGCCAGGGTGCGATCGGGCCACTTCTCGAGCAGCTCGTCGACCTTCTCCTTGGCTCGGTCCGCCGATCGCGACCCGATGATGACGTCGTAGCCCACATCAGCGAGGCGTGCCGCGAGTGCGGAGCCGGCCGGGCCTGTTCCTCCGAGGATTCCGATCTTCACGCGGCGGACTCTACCGGTGGGGTCCTCGGCCGAACCCAAACCGGTCCTAACGTGGCGGACCGTGCAGGACCCCCTCGACGACGGCGCGGCCCGACCGCCCCAGCAGCTCTCGCCCGTGCCCTTCGTCGTGGCCCTCGTCGGCGTCATCGTCGTCGCGACCCTCGCCTTCCTGTTCCTCCGGGCCGAGGACGACGGCCGCCTGGTCCGGCCGGATCGGCTGCAGGCCATCGACGAGGACACCATCTCGGCCACGGCCCTCGGGCAGCCGGGCTGCGGGCGCATCGACCGCGCCCAGGTGGACCTGTCCGAAACCGAGGTCCTCGTCGAGCTGGTCGTCGTCGACGTCGAGGGGCCGTGCTCGGACCTGACGGTGGACCTCGTCGCCGAGATCACCCTGCCCGAGCCGGTCGGCGACCGGGCCCTGCGCGCCGGGGTCGGCCGCACCCGACTCCCCTGCACCGACGGCGACACCTCGTCGACGTCGGCCACCTGCGGGCCCCCCGGCTGACGCATCGGTAACGTCGCCACGCACCCCGAGGTCTGGAGACCAATGGGAATCCTCGACGGCAAGCGACTGCTCATCACCGGTGTCCTCACGGACGCGTCCCTCGCGTTCGGCGTGGCCAAGCTGGCCCAGGAGGAGGGGGCCGAGATCGTGCTCACCGGCGCGGGCCGGGCGCTCCGCCTCACCCAGCGCACCGCACGCAAGCTCCCCACCGAGCCCGACGTCCTCGAGCTCGACGTCACGGTGCCGGACCACGTCGAGGCCGTCCGCGACGCCCTCGGCGCCAAGTGGGACCGGGTCGATGGTGCCCTCCACGCCATCGGCTTCGCCCCCGAGTCCTGCCTCGGTGGCGGCTTCACCGAGGCGCCGTGGGAGGACGTCGCCGTCGCCATGCAGATCTCGGCGTACTCGCTCAAGACCATCGCCGACGTCGTCGTGCCCCTCATGCCCGAGGGCGGCTCCATCGTCGGGCTCGACTTCGACGCCACCCAGGCCTGGCCGGCCTACGACTGGATGGGCGTGGCCAAGGCCGCGCTCGAGTCGACCTCGCGCTACCTCGCCCGCGACCTCGGTCCGAAGAACGTCCGGGTGAACCTGATCGCGGCGGGCCCGATCCGGACCATGGCCGCCAAGTCGATCCCCGGCTTCTCGGCGTTCGAGGACGTGTGGGACGACCGCTCCCCGCTCGGCTGGGACGTCAACGACTCCGCCGGCGTGGCCCGCAGCACCGTGGCGATGCTGTCGGACTGGTTCCCGCAGACCACCGGCGAGATCGTCCACGTCGACGGCGGCTACCACGCCATAGGTGCGTAGTGACCGCTCACGTCCGTGGGTGCTCGGTCCGGCGGCTCCGCCGCCGAGGGCCTGTGTCTCTGGGTCGCCTCGCCTTCGGCTCAGCTCCGGCGGCGCGTAGCCCGTTCCGCTACCGCTGCCAGATCCAGCGGGGGTTGGCGACCCGGAGCTTGTCGACGACGGACTCCGCCATCGCCCGCACCACCTCGTCGCCGCTGAGGCTGCCGTCACGGACGCCGGCGGCGAAGGCGAGGTCGTCGGCCACGCCGAGCGATTGCAGGCGCTCGGTGTGGTCGGCCTCCATCGCCGGACCCATCGTGGCCTCGCGCTCGAGGGTGGCCAGCACGTTCTCGGCGACCCGGCTGTGGAACCCGACCCGCCCCGTGGCCTGCTCGCGCACGTCGCCGGCCACCCACTCGCGCACCGCCTCGAGCAGCTCGGCTGCGGTCGGGCGCCCGTGCAGGCCGGGTGCTCCCCCACCGGTCGGTGCCGGGCGGGCGATCGCCGCGGCGAGCGCGTCGGGCTCGAGCAGCAGGAGCAGGTCGTGCTCGTTCTCGCACACCCGCCGGCCGATGGCGGCCAGCTCCATCGATCGCGACAGACCCTCCAGGTGGGCCCGGGCCTGCATGATGCACATGATCCCCCACTTGAGGGTGCCGAGGACCTCCCACCACAGGACGACGTCCCGGTCGACGGGCCGCCCGGACGCCGCGGCGTACGCGTCGAACAGCTGGTCGTAGGGGCCCACGCCCGCCACCGGCTCGTCGCTGCCGAAGCGCCAGGCCCGGGTGCACAGCCAGCCGAGGTCCTCCATCGGATCGCCGATGTGGGCGAGCTCCCAGTCGATGACCGCCTCCAGCCCATCGGGTCCGACCATGAGGTTGCCGAGGCGGAAGTCGCCGTGGACGATCGCATCGCCGCTCGAGGGCGGCCGGTTGGCCTCCAGCCACCGGAAGGCGTGCTCGAAGGTGGGGTGCGGGTCACCGAAGTCGTCGAGGACCGTGCGGTACTGGGCGACCTGGTCGGTGCGCTCCAGGCCGGGCACCGCATCGGTCGGGACCCGGTGGATCGCGGCCAGGGCGCGGCCGCAGTCAGCGGCCAGGCGGTCGCGAGCGGCCGCGAACTCGTCGTCGCGCAGGATCTTGCGGGCGATCGTCTCCCCCTCGACGAAGCGGGACACGAGGTACCCGGCACCGAGGGTGCCCGGTTCGCCGGACGCGCTGACGAGGGGCGGGACGGGCACGCCGGCGTCGGCCGCAGCCCGCAGCATCGACGCCTCGGTCGCCATTGCACCGGTGCGGGGTGACCCGGTCCGCTCCCGCTGCAGGATGAACCGCTCGCCGGCGGCCTCGAACGCCCACGTCTCGCGCGAGGCGCCCCCGGTGAGCCGGCGCAGGCCGCCGACCTCGAGGTCGGGGTCGTCCAGCTCCGTGCGGAGCAGTTCCTGGAGGCGGTCGGCGAGCTCGTCGGGCGTCACGCCGGGGATCCTGCCAGATCCGGCAACAGCGGTTACCAACTTCGGGCGAGTTCCGAGGCCCTACTGACGGGACCTACCCGCAGGCGGCTCGGGTCGCCGGGTAGGGGTTGACGGGGCCGCCGTGGTTGGGGTGGATCTCGAAGTGGAGGTGGGGCATGCCCCGGGCGTTGCCGGTGTCGCCGACGTAGCCGATGACGGTGCCGGCCGACACCCGGCCGGATGCGCCGTACCGGGACAGGTGGGTGCCGTAGTAGTAGTGCCCGTTGTCGCCCGACAGGTGGAACGACAGGCCACCGATGGAGTTGCCACGGTGGCTCACCGTGCCCGACACCGGGGCGACGACCGGGACGCCGGTGCGCGCCATCATGTCCACGCCCTTGTGGGAGCGTCCGCCGGAGCGGGGGTAGCCCCAGGAGTCGATGAAGGAGTGGGGACCGGCCACGGGGCAGACCATGCCGCCGCCGCTCGAGGTGGTCGGGGCGGGCGCCGGTGCCGGTGCCGGCGCCGGGCTGCGCGTGGCGGAGCCGGACGAGGTCCGGCCCGCGGCCTGCGTCGCCCGTTGCTGGGTCTGGGCCTCCGCCGCGGCGCGCCGCTGCGCCTCGGCCTCGGCGGCACGGCGGCGGGCCTCCTCCTCGGCACGGCGCTTGGCCTCGAGCTCCTCGAGGCGCTTCAGCTCGGCCTGGACGTCGGCGAGGGCCCGGCGCAGCGACTCGATGCTGGCCTCCTGCTGCTGGCGCTTGGCGGCGAGGGCAGCGCTGGCCTCGTCGAGCTCGGCCTTGGCCTCGGTGAAGTCGTCGATCGTGTCGAAGGTGCCCTGGCTCACGTAGCGGGCGAGGGCCTCGGCCTTGACGCCTTCGTTGATGTCCTCGGTGGTGAGCAGCGGCATGTCGCCGCTGGAGGTGTACCGCTCGACCACGAGCTCCTCCATCGAACCCGACAGCGAGGCGAGGCGCTCCTCGGCCTGGGTGGCCTTGGCCTCGAGCGAGGCGATGTCGCGCTCGATCGCACCGAGGGCCGACTCCGCGTCGGAGACCCGGCGCACCGCGTCCTCGGCGGCGGCACGGGCGCGCTCGATGTCCGCGGTCTGGGCGCCGGCGGCGGAGGGCACGGCGAGGGAAGCGGCGACGGCGAGGGTCACCACGAGGGGGGCGAGGAGGCGGTGGAGCATGGTGGGGACAGCTGGCAGGGCCGACTGGCCAGGCTACGACCCGGTTGCAGATGTTGCAATCCGGTGACGGACGGCTCAGGCCGACGGGAGCTTGTCGCTCTCGTCCACGATCTCGCCGACCAGCTCCTCCAGCGCGTCCTCGAGGCTGATCAGGCCCACGGTGCGGCCCTGGGCATCGGCCACGATGGCGAGGTGGACGCGGGCCTTCTGGAGGGCGTGGAGCA
This sequence comes from Salinilacustrithrix flava, assembly GCF_041228405.1. Classification (GTDB taxonomy): domain Bacteria; phylum Actinomycetota; class Acidimicrobiia; order Acidimicrobiales; family Salinilacustritrichaceae; genus Salinilacustrithrix; species Salinilacustrithrix flava. The sequence goes on along the minus strand of NZ_CP133888.1, from coordinate 3,184,479 downwards.
CGTCGTCCACGATCGTGTCGTCGCGCACGATGGGCAGCCGGCGGATCTTGCCGAGCGGCAGCGGCGCGGCGCGCCCCGCCTCGGGGATCGTGAGGAGGTCCTTGGCGTGGAGGAACCCCAGCACGTCGTCGAGGCCGCCCTCACCCACGACCAGGAGACGGGTGTGCCCGCTGCGCACGACCTCCTGCTCGGCCTCGACCGCCGTGGCTCGGCGGGGAACGAACCCGATGCGGTCGCGCGGCACGACCATGGGCCCGATCGGTGCCTCGCCGATGGCGAGGGCACCGCGCAGGATCTGGTCCTGCACGTCGTGGATCAGGCCCTCCTTGCGGGACGCCGAGACCATGTCGGCCAGCTCGTCGGAGGTGTGGCTGTCGGAGATCTCGTCGGCGGGCTCGGCACCGAGCAGGCGGATGATGCCGTTGGCCAGCGCGTTGAGCACGACGATCACCGGACCGAAGATCCGCATGTACAGGCGGTTGGCCCAGTCGAGCACGAGCACGGTGCGCTCGGGCTCGGCGATGGCGATGTTCTTGGGCACCATCTCGCCGAGGACCATGTGGAGGAACACCACGATCGACAGCGCGAGGCCGAAGCCCACGGTGGTGGCCACGCCCTCGGACACATCGACCCGGTCCTGCAGCAGGTCCTCGAGGGCGTGGGCGATGGCCGGCTCGGCGACGTAGCCCAGCAGCAGCGAGCAGATCGTGATGCCGAGCTGGGCCCCGGCCAGCTGGCGGGAGAGGTCCTTGATGGAGTCCATCGCCCGGGCCGCGGCCTTGCTGCCCTCGTCGGCGAGGGCCGAGAGCCGCGTGCGCCGGCTGGCCACGAGGGCGAACTCGACGGCGACGAAGAACGCGTTGGCCGCCAGCAGCAGCACGCTGGCGATGAGGGCGGTGACGTTCACCGTCCGCTCCCCTCGACGAGGAGGACCGCGGCGATGCGCATCCGGTCCATCTCGCGGACGACGACCTTCCAGTCGCCGTGGTCGAAGGCGTCGCCCTCCTCCGGGACCCGACCGAGGGTGTCGAGGACGAACCCGGCGAGGGTCTCGAAGGGCCCGTCGGGCAGCTCGAGGCCGCAGGCGTCGAAGACCTCGTCGCGGTGCAGCCCGCCGCCGAGCACCCACTCCCCCGGGCGCTGGACCCGGGTGAGCGGCGGCGCCGCCCGGTCGTGCTCGTCGTCGATCTCGCCGACGATCTCCTCGAGCACGTCCTCGAGCGTGATGACCCCGGCGGTGCCGCCGTGCTCGTCGACCACCACGGCGAGGTGGGTGGCCTGCTCGCGCAGGAGCACGAGCAGCACCGACAGCTGCATCGTCTCGGGCACGACGAGGGGTTCGGCCATGACGGCGCGGACCGACGTGGTGCCCCGCTGCTCGTAGGGGACGGCGAAGGCGTCCTTGACGTGGCTGACCCCGACGATGTCGTCGAGGTCGCCGTCGTACACCGGGAAGCGGCTGAAGCCGGTGGTGACGGCACGGGCGGTGAGGTCGGCGACGGTCTCGTCCACGGCGACCCCGACCGTCTCCAGGCGCGGCACCAGGGCGTCGACGGCGGACTTCTCCGAGAAGCGCACCGCCCGGGTGAGCAGGTTCACCGAGTCCTCGTCGATCGTGCCCTCCTCGCCCGAGGACCGGAACAGCAGGTCCAGCTCCTCCAGGCCCCGCACCGAGCGGAGCTCCTCCTGGGGCTCGATGCCGAGGCGGTGGACGACCCAGTTGGCGCACCCGTTGAAGAGGGCGACCACGGGCTTGACGACGACGCCGTAGACCCGCATGACCGGGGCGAGGAAGTAGGCGGTGCCGGTCGGGTAGGCGATGGCGAGCGACTTGGGGACGAGCTCGCCGAGCACCATCTGCACGGTGGTGGCCAGGGCCAGGGCCACGGCGATGGACACCCCGCGCCCGCTGCTCTCGCCGACGACCGCGGCGACGGCCGGCTCGATGACGGCCGCGACCGTCGGCTCGGCGATGAAGCCGAGCACGAGGGAGGTGATGGTGATGCCGAGCTGGGCGCCGGACAGGTGGTACGAGAGCCGGCGGAGCAGCTTCTCGGTGACCCGCGCCGCGCTGCGACCCTCCTTGGCGTGTCGGCTGACCCGGCCACGATCCACGGCCACGAGCGCGAACTCGTTCGCCACGAACGCGGCGTTGGCGGTGATGAGGACGGCGACAGCGACCAGGCCGAGTGCGGTTCCGATGGGGCACAGGGTACAAAGGCCCGATGCCCACCGAGCCACCGACCGAGGCACCGTCCGAAGCCCTGGCCGAGGCACCGGCGGCGGTGGTCGAGCTCGAGGCCGTCGACGTCGCCGTCGACGGCGTGCCGGTCCTCACCGGACTGGACTGGACCATCCGCGCCGGCGAGCGGTGGGTGATCGTGGGACCGAACGGCTCGGGCAAGACCACGCTGCTCCGGCTGCTCTCGTCCTGGCTCCGACCGTGGTCCGGTCGAGCGGTCGTGCTCGGCGAGACGCTGGGGCGCACGGACATGCGGGCGCTGCGCCGGCGGGTGGGCTACACGAGCCAGGCGCTCACCGACCTGCTCCGCCCGACGATGACCCCGCACGAGGTGGTGCTGGCCGCGCCGAACGGGGCGCTGGAGACGTGGTGGCACGCCTACGGCGACGACCAGCACGCCGACGCCTCGGCCCAGCTCCGGCTGTTCGGCATCGACGCAGAGACCGAGCACCGCCCGCTGCGCACCCTGTCCTCGGGTGAGCGCCAGCGGGTGCTGCTCGCCCGGGCCTTCACCGGCCGTCCCGGCATCGTCATCCTCGACGAGCCGACGGCGGGCCTCGATGTGGGCGGGCGCGAGGACCTGCTGCGGCGGCTCGACGCCGCCGCGGACACCACGGCCGCCCCGCTCGTGCTGGTCACCCACCACCTCGAGGAGATCCCGGCGGCCTTCGACCGCGTCGTGCTCCTCGACGGCGGCCGCATCGTCGGGCTCGGCCCGGTGGCGTCGCTGCTGACCAGCCAGCGGCTGAGCGACCTCTACGGCGTCGCCCTCGACGTGGCCTGCCGCGACGGACGCTGGTCGGCTGTCGCTGCAGGTTGACGCTCAGGTCTCGACGAGCTCCCGGAGCCGCTGGCGCGATGCCTCGATCTCGTTGGTCAGGACGCGGTCGAGCAGCGGCACCCACAGCGAGCCGCCGTAGTGCAGGTCCATCACGAGGCAGCTGCCGGTCGGGGTCGGCTCCACCGTGGCGGTGAGCCGCCAGGTGGCGTGCTCCCGGCCGTCGGTCTCGCGCCGTTCGAACACGGCGCGCCCAGGGTGGTCGTCGCCCACCGGTCGCGTGTGCTCGGTGCGCACCATGCGCAGCCGCTTGGACCGGGCGAGCGGCCCCAGCCGCCCGCGCAGCGTGACGTGCCAGGCCGGTCCGGGGTCGCCGTCGATGGGTTCGGCGTCGGTGGTGCGGGGCACGATCTCGAGCCAGCGGTCGTAGGTGTCGAGGCCACCGACCCACTCGAAGAGGGTGTCCGGGGTGCAGTCGGCTTCGAGGCTGGCGCGCAGGTCCACGGCGTGCAGGTCTACCGGCGCGACAGGTCGGCCACCACGCGCAGCAGGCCGTAGGGGTTCACGGCCTCGCCGCCGCCGGGGTGGACCTGGAAGTGGAGGTGCGGCGCGCCGCCCTGGGCGTTGCCGGTGTCGCCGACGTAGCCCACCACGTCCCCGGCGCTGACGACCGCGCCCTCGGCCATGCCCTCGGCGTAGGACGCGAGGTGGGCGTAGTAGTAGTACGTGCCGGACTGGCCCTTGAGCCACAGCTTCGTGCCGCCGAGCACGTCGGTGCCGAGCCGGGTGATGATGCCCCGCTCCACCGCGTAGAGGGGGGTGTCGAAGGGGGCCATGATGTCGACGCCCTGGTGGCCGTGCTCGTACTCGGTGCCGACCATCCGCGGGTAGCCCCAGGAGTCGATGAAGCTGAACGGCTCCCCGACCGGGAACACGAAGCCCCGGATCACGATCTCGGAGCCGGCGCTGAACACGGCGAGCTGGAACTTGCGCTCGGTGTTGATCCGCAGGGAGTCCTGCAGCGCCTGGCGGGCGCCGCGCAGCTCGCGCCGGGTCCGGGCCACCGCGTCGACGGCGTCCAGGACGCCCTGGTCGATCACGGCCTTGGCCTGCACCAGGTCGGCGACCGAGCGGCTGTCGGCCTCGGACACCGACGCGAGGAACACCTTGCGCATCTCCAGCACGGTGCCGTCCTGGGAGGTCATCACCGTGTCCAGCTCGGCGGCGTTTCCCCGCACCACCGCGTTGGCGATGCGCTCCCGGAACCGGACCTGGGCGTCCTCGAGCTCCTGGACCTTGAGCTGCTGGGCCACGTCGAGGTGGGCCAGCTCCTGCTGCAGGTCGGCGAGGCGGTCTGCCAGCTCGTCGACGAGGGTGGCGGCGGCCTCGACCTCGGCCGCGCTCTGCAGGACCTCGGCCTGGGCGACGCGCAGCTCCCGGCGGATCAGCCGCTCGGCGGCGAGGGGGTCGACGGGCTCACCCGGAGGCGGTGGGATGGTCTCCTCCGAGAGCGGCACCGACTCCGGGGGCGAATCCTGGTCGCCGGCGTGCTCCGGGGGATCTGTGTCCTCGGGCGCTGGGTCCTCGGGCGCTGGGTCCTCCGGTGGCGGGGGCGGCTGCTCGCCGCCGGGAGGTGGGGGCAGCGGGCTCGACGGCGGTGCGGTCGGGGACGGCGCGGTGGTGGTCGTCGCGCACGGGTCCGGCGTGCCGGGGGTGGTCGACGAGGTGCTCGAGGTCGACGAGGACGAGGACTCCGGCGGGCAGTCGGGCGTGCTGGTGGTCGAGGTGTCGTCCTGGGCCAGCGCCGGCGTGGTGAGCGCGCAGAGGGCGAAGACGAGCGCGACGAGGGTGCTGAGGCGGGTGGAGGGTGTGCGTGGCATCGACACGGGGCTGCTCGTTCCAGGGCCCGCCCTGGGACCTTCGGCTTTGGACTGCGCATCGTAGGGCTCCGGGTAGCGTCGCCCCCCATGGAGCGCACCCTGTTCGACGAAGGCCACGAGCTGTTCCGCGACAGCTTCCGACGGTTCGTCGCCGACGAGATCACCCCGAACCTGGAGCGGTGGGAGGCCGAGGGCATCGCCGACCGCGCCCTGTTCGCCAAGGCCGGGTCCCACGGCTTCCTCGGGATGGCGGTGCCCGAGGAGCACGGCGGCGGCGGGGTCGACGACTTCCGCTACAACCAGGTCGTCATCGAGGAGGTCCAGGCCGCCGGCGCCGGCGGGGCCGGCCTCGGCATCACGCTGCACAACGACATCTGCCTGCCGTACTTCCTCACGCTCACGACCGAGGAGCAGAAGGCCCGCTGGCTCCCGGGCATCGCCTCGGGCGAGCTGATCACCGCCATCGCCATGACCGAGCCGGCCATCGGATCGGACCTCGCGTCGATGACCACCAGCGCGGTGCGCGACGGCGACGACTGGATCGTCAACGGCTCCAAGACCTTCATCACCAACGGCATCAACGCCGATCTGGTCATCGTCGCGGTGAAGACCGACCCGTCCCAGAAGCACGCCGGCATGTCGCTGCTGGTGGTGGAGCGGGGCATGGACGGCTTCGAGCGGGGACGCAACCTGGACAAGATCGGCATGCACAGCCAGGACACCGCCGAGCTGTTCTTCAACGACGTGCGCGTGCCCGCCGCCAACCTCATCGGTGACGAGGGCAAGGGCTTCCTGCACCTGGTCGACAAGCTCCCCCAGGAGCGGCTGTCGATCGCCGTCGCCGGGGTCGCCGCCGCCAAGGCCGGCCTCGACTGGACCCTGGACTACGTCAAGGAGCGCACCGCGTTCGGCCAGCCGATCGGGAAGTTCCAGAACACCCGGTTCACGCTGGCCGAGGTCGCCACCGAGGTCGAGATCGGCCAGGCCTACATCGACAAGTGCGTGCTCGCCCTCAACGAGGGCACCCTCACCGCCGAGGAGGCCTCGATGGCCAAGTGGTGGTGCACCGAGCTGCAGCACCGGGCCCTGCACGAGTGCCTGCAGCTCTTCGGCGGCTACGGCTTCATGACCGAGTACCCCATCGCCCGGGCCTACGCCGATGCCCGGGTCACCACGATCTACGGCGGCACCACCGAGATCATGAAGGAGATCATCTCCAAGCGGCACCTCGGCCTGTAGCTCAGAGCTCCCGGCGCCAGGGCGGGTCGGCACCCACCCGGCTGCACGCGATGCCGGCGGCCTCGACGGCGAACGTCAGGGCGGTGTGCCACCAGTGCTCGTCGAGGCCGGCCAGCGCCGTGCGGTCCGTGACGCCGTGGGCGGCGAAGGCCGCGAGCATGGCTCCCGCGAAGGTGTCGCCGGCGCCCACCGTGTCCACCACGTCAACCTCGCGGTCCGGCACGACCTCGATCACGCCGGCGGCGCACACCACGGCCGCACCCCTCGCGCCACGCGTGATCACGATCGCGGCCGGCACGTCGTCACCCCCACCCTGCTCGTCCCCGGTGGGCTGCAGCCAGCGGTGTGCGAGGTCGATGGGGTCGACGCCGGGCTCCAACCACTCGATGTCGGCTGCGCTCAGCTTCACGACGTCGACGAGCCCGAGCCACCGATCGAGCCGGGCCAGGTAGCGCTGCCGCCCGCCTGCGACCGAGGGCCGAGGGTTCGGGTCGAGGTGCACGAGGGTGCGGTGACGGGCCGCCGCCAGGAGCGCCTCGATCCGCGAGGCCGCCGGCTCGAGCACGAGGGCCATCGAACCGCTCACGTGCAGCACGCCGGTGTCGGCGGGCAGGTGCAGATCGATCGTGCGCGCCGACACGGTGGTGGTGCCGGCGACGTGGAAGGCGAAGGCGGGCTCGGCGTCGTCGGGCCCCTGGGTGACCACGGCGAGCGTGGTGGGCTCGGTGGTGATCGGACAGGTCCGCCAGGACACGTGGGACTCGTCGAGGTGCTCCCGGAGCAGCTGGCCGAACCGGTCGTCGGAGAGGACCCCGAGGAAGCTGGTCGGCGCACCGAGGCGGCCGGCGGCGACGGCTGCGTTGTACGGCGATCCGCCCGGCGCCGCGTGCCAGGTGCGACCGGAGTCGTCGGCGGCGATGAGGTCGACGAGGGCTTCGCCGCAGCAGACGACGCGTGGTGAGGTCACCGGGTCAGGGTGCCAGACTCGAATTGACTGGTCGGTCAAGTAGCAGCCAGCGTTGTTGACACACTGTCAACAACGAGAAGGAATGCTGTGACGAACACGACTTCGACGCGGGGGTGGCTCCGGGCGCTCGCGCTCGTGCTGGGCCTCGCGATGGTCGCCGCCGCCTGCGGCGGCGGGGACGAGACGACGTCCACCGACACCGACACCGGCGACGGCGCGACCGGTACCGGCGGCGTGGAGGACTCGGTGCCGGACGCGCCCGAGGGCGACCCGACCCCGGGTGGCGAGCTCACCTACGCCCTCGAGGCCGAGACCAACGGCGGCTTCTGCCTCGCCGAGGCCCAGCTGGCCATCTCGGGCATGCAGGTCGCCGCCACCATCTACGACACCCTCACCAAGCCCGACGCCGACGGCCAGATCCAGCCCCACCTGGCCGAGTCGGTCGAGCCCAACGAGGACTTCACCTCCTGGACCATCACGCTCCCCGAGGGCGTGACCTTCCACGACGGCACCCCCCTCGACGCCCAGGTCGTCGCCAACAACATCGACGCCTACCGCGGCGCCTACGAGAACCGCAGCCCGCTGCTGTTCCGCTTCGTGTTCCAGGACGTGGGCTCGGTCCAGGTCGTGGACCCGCTCACCGTCCAGGTCGACATGACCCGTCCGTGGTCCTCCTTCGACTGGGCGCTCTACGGCTCGAACCGCATCGGGATCATGGGCCAGGCCCAGCTCGACAGCGACGACTGCGGCAACGAGCTCGTCGGCACCGGCCCGTTCCAGCTCGAGAGCTGGACCGTGAGCGAGGAGCTCGTCACCGTCAAGAACGCGGACTACTGGCGCACGGATGCCGACGGCACCCAGCTGCCCTACCTCGATCGGATCACCTACCAGCCGATCCCCGAGGTCGCCAGCCGCGTGAACGCCCTCGAGTCCGGACAGGTGGACGTGATCCACACCTCCGACACCGAGCAGATCGCCCAGCGCCTGCAGCCGCTCGCCGAGGGCGACCAGATCGAGCTGCTCGCGACCGACGACTACAGCGAGGTCAACTACCTCATGCTGAACACGGACGCGGCGCCGTTCGACAACAAGGACGCTCGCCTGGCCCTGGCCCACGCGCTCGACCGCCAGCTGCTGATCGACGTGCGCGGCTCGGGCCTCGGCTCCGTGGCCAACGGCCCGTTCCCCGAGGACGTCCCCGGCCACGTCGCCGACCCCGGCTTCCCCCAGTACGACCTGGCCAAGGCTCAGGAGCACGCCGCCGCCTACGAGGAGGCCACGGGCGAGCAGCTGTCGTTCTCCTACACCTTCGTGTCCACCGAGTCCGGCCAGCTGACGGCCCAGGAGATCCAGACCCAGCTGGCCGACGCCGGCATCGACATCAGCCTGTCCCCCGCCGGCGACCAGGCGACCACCATCAACAAGGCGCTGGCCGGCGACTTCCAGGCCATGGCCTTCCGCAACCACCCCGGCACCGACCCGGACCGGGAGAACAACTGGTGGTACACGGGCTCGCCCGTGAACTTCGGTCGCATCGCCGATCCCGAGATGGACCGCCTGCTCGACGAGGGCCGCGAGACCGGCCCGGGCGAGGCGCGCGACGCCATCTTCCAGGACCTGACCCGGCGCTTCGCCGAGGAGGTCTACAACGTGTGGCTCTCCACCGCCGTGTGGGCGATCGCCACCCAGTCCGACGTGCACAACGTCCTCGGCTACGGCCCCGAGGCCGGCAGCGACGCCTTCCCCGGCGTCGCCACCGGCCATGACGTCGCCGGCATCTGGGTGAGCCGGTGATCGGTGGCGGGCGGCTGCTCCCCCGGCCGCCCGCCACCCCATCTCCCTGGGGCGACCGCCCCGTTGCTCGCTAGCGTCGCCTGGTGCTCCCCCCGCTCCCCCCACCACGCCTGACCCGGCTCGTCCGGTGCGTCTTCGGCCTGGTGCTGCTCGGCGTGGGCCTCGGGCTGGTCGTCGCCGCCGACCTCGGTGCCGCCCCGTGGGACGTGCTCCACCAGGGCCTGTCCGAGCGGCTGGGCATCACGATCGGCACCGCCAGCATCGGCGTCGGCATCGTGATCCTCCTGGCCTGGATCCCGCTGCGGGAGAAGCCCGGCGTCGGCACCGTGCTCAACGTGTTCGTGATCGGCGCCACCATGGACCTCACGCTGGCGGTCGTCGACCGCCCGGACCCGCTGTGGGTCCAGGTCGCCTTCTTGGTCCTCGGCGTGTGGCTGTGGGGTCCGGGCTCCGGCCTCTACATCGGCTCCGGTCTCGGCTCGGGCCCCCGCGACGGGGTCATGACCGGCCTCGCCCGCCGGGGCCTGCGGGTCGGGCGCGTCCGGTCCGCCATCGAGGTCGTCGCCCTCAGCGTCGGCGTCCTGCTCGGCGGCACCATCGGCATCGGCACGCTGGTGTTCGCCATCGGGGTCGGACCGAACGTGGCGTGGTGGCTGCCCCGCCTCGACATGCGCGGCGGAGCTGCTCCCCGGCGACGGCTCCGCCCGGCTCGCGCCTGAGGCGGGTCAGAGGCCGCAGTGCCGGCGGGTCCGGTCGACGACGAAGGCCGCGAAGGCCTCCTTGCCCGCCTCGGTGTGGTGCACGCCGTCCTCGGCGTACCAGTACGGCTTGTCGGCCGCGTAGCTGTCCCAGTCCGCGATCCGGACGCCCCGCGCCGGCGCCAGGGCGCGGATCCCGGCGACGACGGCCGCCGTGTCGGGGTCGGTGTAGGACACCTTGTCGTCGCCGATGCCCGGATGTCGGACCGAGGCAGGCAGCACCCACACCGTGCAGCGCCCCTCGGGCCACGCCCAGTCGAGGGTCGCGGCGACCTGGGCAGCGTCGCGGTCGGTCCACCCGCCGATCGCGTTCATGTGCCCTGAGGAGATGACCACCACGTCCGGTGCTTGCCGGCCTTCGTCGCCCCACACCTGATCCCTGATCCGCTCGGCGGACCAGCCGATCTCGGTGCCCGGGTACGTCGCCCCGGCGGTGCGCAGGCCGCTGCGGTAGAAGCCCCACGACACGAGCGCATCGCTGTCCCAGATCACCGAGTCCCCGGTGTGGAACACCCGCGGGCCGGTGCCGCTGCTGTACGGCACCGGCTGGCAGGCGGCCAGGAGCACCGCAGCGGCGAGCGCCGCTGCGATGCGCGCCATGCGCCGCACGGCGATCATGACCCTCCCGGTTGCTGTTCAGGCGAGCAGGGCTCGCGCGATGTGGGTGATCTGGATCTCGTCGGTGCCAGCGTAGATCTGCAGGACCTTGGCGTCACGGGCCAGCTGCTCGACCTGGTACTCGGACATGTAGCCGTTGCCGCCGAAGATCTGGACGGCCTCGAGGGCGACCTCGGTTGCGGCCCGGGCCGAGTACAGCTTCATGGCCGACGCCTCGGCCAGCGTCATCGCCATCTCCTCGCCCCGCGCGGCCGCGGCCTGCGACTCGATGGTGCGGAACACCAGGTTCTGCACGTTGAGGCGAGCCACCTCCATGCGGGCCAGCTTCTCCTGGATCAGCTGGAACTGGCCGATGGGCTGGCCGAACTGGACGCGGTCCTTGGCGTACTCCACCGACAGCTCGAGGCACTTCTCGATCATGCCGAGGGCCATGGCGGCCACGCCGGCCCGCTCCATGAGGAACGTGGCCTTGGCGCCCTCGCGACCGCCCTTGGGCATGTCCTCGGTCTCGCCGATGAGGCGGTCGATGCCGACGCGCACGTCGTCGAGGAACAGCTCGCCGGTTGGGCTCGAGTGCATGCCCATCTTGCGCAGCGGCTTGGACTGCTCGAGGCCGGGCATCCCGGAGTCGAGGACGAAGGACAGGACCTTGCGCTCCTCGGGCGGGTTGCCCTCGTCGAGCTTGCAGATGAAGACGATGGTGTCGGCGTAGGGCCCGTTGGTGATGAAGGTCTTGGACCCGTTGAGCACGTACTCGTCCCCGTCGCGGCGGGCGGTGGCCTTCATCGACCCGAAGGCGTCGGAGCCCGAGCCCGGCTCGGTGATGGCCCAGGCGCCGATCTTGTCCAACGTCAGCAGGTCGAGCGCCCAGCGCTCCTTCTGGCGGATCGTGCCCTTGGACGTGATGGCCGAGGCCGTGAGGCCGGTGGACACCCCCATGGCGGTGACCAGACCCGGGCTGTAGCGGCACAGCTCGATGATGGGGATCATCGTGATCGAGCCGTCACCACCACCACCGCCGCCCTCGCCGCCGGGCTTCTCCTTGGTCGGGGGCTCCTCGCCCTTGGCGATGGCCTCCTCGACCGACTTCTCGAACTCGATCTGGCGCTTGAAGCGCTCCCTCGCCATCGTGTCCATGCCGAACGTGCTGTAGAGCTTGCGCAGCACGTCGTAGGGCGGGGTGTCGCCGAACTCGAGCTCGTCGCGCCGGGGTGCGACCTCGGCCTCGACGAACTGGCGGACGGCGTCTCGCACCATCTGCTGCTCTTCGGTCCACTGGATCATGTCGGGGGGATCTCCTCGGTGGTGTGGTCTGGATCTGTGAGCAGCGCCTCGAGCGCGGCCACCCGGTCCTCCAGTTCGGCGACCCGGGCCAACAACCCTTCCGCGTCTCTCGTTGCCGGTGCGGGCGTGACAGCCGTGGGAGCCGGCAGGCGTTCGTCGGGACCGTCGCCGAGCAGGTGGGCCCAGCGGGTCTCCTTCTGGCCGGGCTGGCGCGGCAGGTGGACCACGACGGGGTCGGTGCGGGCGGCGAGGCCCTCGAGCGTGGTGGCCACCTCGTCGTTGGAGGCGAAGGCGTGGGCCCGCTCGGTGCGGGTGCGCAGCTCGTTCAGGGTCTGCGGGCCCCGCAGCAGCAGGGCGGTGACGACGGCGAGCTCGCCGGCATCGAGGCCGAGGCGCTCGTCGAGGACGTGGCGGAACTTGGTGCTGCGCGCCCCGTGGCTGGCGTAGACGAAGCGCACGAGGTGGCGGGCCTTCAGCTCGTCCAGCGCGGCCTGGATCTCGCCCTCGGTGTGGTCGGTGACCGGCTCGCGGTTGTTCTTCTGGTTGCAGGCCGTCTGCAGACCCCGCAGCGTCATCGGGTACGTGTCGGGCACGGTGGCGGCCTTCTCGGCCAGGGCGCCGAGCACCCGTTGCTGGATCGGGGTGAGGGGACCCTCGAGCGCCTCGGCCATGGGCCGACCCTAGGTCGATGGCGCTGTGGTTCACTGGTGCACGGGGACGAAGGGCGGAGGTCTGACATGACGAACGACGCCGAGCAGGTCATCGATCTCGCACCGGCCGGTGCCACCATCGGGGACGAGGCACCGCGCAGCCGGGCCGTGCTGGGTGCCCTCGCCGTGGTCGCCGCGCTCGCCGCGGCGGTGCTGCTGATCGTCCCGGCCGAGGACGCCGAGGTCGCCGTCGACGAGGACGCGACCACCACCACCACCGAGCCCGATGCCGACGGGCGCGACGACGCGTCCGTCCCCGCGCCCTTCCCGGCGCCGCTCGCCCTCGGCGCACCCGACGACGGCAAGGCGTCCGTCGGCCTGCCCGTGAAGGCCGAGCCCGCCGACGGCCTGGTCGACGGCCAGACCGTCCAGGTCACCGGCACCGGCTTCCCACCCGGGGAGTCCGTCGGGGTCGTCATGTGCACCAGGGAGGCGGGCCAGGACCACGGTGCCCGCGGCGTCGACGCCTGCAACATCGGCCGCTTCGCGCAGACGACGGCCGACGCCGACGGCGTGGCCACGGTCGGGTTCGAGGTCCGACGCCTGGTCGTGCTCGACGGCCAGGAGATCGACTGCGCGTCCGAGGCTCAGCGGTGCCTCATCGGCATGGGGATGCTCTCCGACTACGACCAGTCCGGTGGCGTGCTGGTCGACTTCGACCCGTCCGCTCCCCTGCCCGATCCGCCGACGGCCGCGCTCGTCGGCGACGGGCCCTTCGACGACGGCGAGACGGTCACCGTCATGGTGGACGGGCTCCGCCCGGGCACCGGCGTCGGAGCCGCCGTCTGCACCGCGGATGGCGGCTTCTGCACCGACGCCCCGTCGAACGGCATCGTCGGCGACGACGGGAGCGCGACCTTCGAGGTCCGGCTGTGGCGCGTCTTCGCGGCGCCGGTGTGGGATGCCGCGACCACCGGGCAGGACATCGACTGCGCCGCCGTGGCCTGCGACCTGCAGGTCTGGGGCGAGGCGGTGGCCGGGCGAGCCGTCCCGATGATCGATCTGTCCTTCACCGACGGTCCCATCGATCGGGACCGTCCCGTGCTGGAGGTCCGGTCCGAGGGCCCGTACCGGCCCGGCGACCACGTCGAGGTCTTCGTGCCCGAGGTCGGACCCAACAGCGGGCTCGAGCTGCTGCTGTGCGGACCGACCGCGTGCAACGGCGCCATGGTCGAGCTCGACTGGGTCTTCGGCGGGATCCAGGCCCGTCTCACCGTCCCCAACGCCCTGGAGGGCAACCCGTGCATCGGGGAGCCGTGCCGGCTCGCGGCCCAGGTCTGGACCGAGCCCGCACCCGACGCACCACCCCCGCTGGCGCCGCTGCCGGTCGAGGTCGTGGTCGAGGCCTGAGACCGCTGATGACATGGCTGGTGGCTGGTCTCCGGCGACCACCCAATAGGATCCGCAACTCGGTTCCGCCTCCCGGCGACGGCTTTCTAGGAGTGCCAGCGTGACGTTCAAGGTCGGCGACAAGGTCGTGTACCCCCACCACGGGGCCGCCGTCATCGAGAAGACCGAGGTGATGGAGAGCTTCGGGGAGGAGAAGGAGTTCTTCGTCCTGCGCATGACGCACGGCGAGCTCACCTTGAAGGTGCCCTCCGACCGCGCCGAGGAGATCGGCATGCGCTACCCGATCTCGGACGAGGACGTCGAGGACGTCTTCGAGGTGCTGGCCAAGAAGGACGTCCGCGAGCCCACCAACTGGTCGCGGCGGTTCAAGAACCACCAGGAGAAGCTGAAGTCCGGCGACGTCTACCAGGTCGCCGAGGTCGTGCGGAACCTGGCGCTGCGCGAGGCCGACAAGGGCCTTTCCGCCGGCGAGAAGTCCATGTTCGTCAAGGCCCGCCAGGTCCTGGTGTCCGAGCTCGCGTTCGCGCTGGACATCGAGGAGGAGGATGCATTGGCGCGGTTGGAGACCACCCTCTCGTAGCGGCTGATGGCGGGCGACGACGAGACGGAGGCGACCGGCCCGTCGGACGAGACCATCGCCCGGCTCCGCTCCCGCGCCGAGCAGCTGCAGGCGGCGCGACGCATGCGCCAGCAGGAGACCGAGTCTGAGACAGAGACCAGGCCCGGGACCGAGGCAGAGACCGAGGTCGAGGACCCGGACGAGGATCCCTTCGCTGCGATGCTGGCGGCGGGTGCCCCGCTCGCCCACGCCGAGGACCTCGTCGATGGCGCGGACCCCTTCACCGAGCACGGCGCCGACCCGGAGGCCGAGCGCCTCCTGGACCGGTGGGCCGGGGAGGAGCGCGACGAGGCGGTCGAGCCCAAGCGGAACTGGTCCCCGCTCATCGCCGTGGTGGTGGTCGTGGCCGTCGCCGCCCTCGCCTTCGTCGGCGGCCGGGCGCTGATCACGAGCTCGGCGGGTGACGACACCGCGTCGGGCGACCTGCTCGACCTCGGCGACGACGGGTCGTCGGTCCTGGACGAGGACACGCCGAGCCTGGAGGACCTCACCTCCGACGTCACCCTGCCGCCGGGACCCGACTCCGGGCTGCAGGTCGCCGACCAGGGGATCACCGTCGTCCCCGATCGCTTCGACGAGTCCCGCCGGGAGGGCACGTTCGCCATCATCGTGCAGAACCCGCACGACGACTGGCTCGCCCAGGGCGTGCAGGTGTCGGCCACCTTCCTCGACGAGGCCGGCGCCCCACTCGGCGCCGACGACGGCTTCGTGGAGGTCGTCCTCCCCGGCCAGTCCGTTGCCGTCGCCGCGCTCTTCTTCGACGCGCCGACCGTGCCGGTCGCCGGCATGGACGTGCAGGTCGAGGTGGCCCGCTGGCGCGAGACGGGCCCGATGGAGGGTGGCTTCTCGATCACCGAGGTGCAGACGAACGAGGCCGAGTTCAGCGGGGTCCGCACCACCTTCCTCATCCAGTCGGACTTCGAGGAGCCGCTCACCGACGTCGGGGTGACCGCCGTGTACCGGGCCGCGGACGGACGCATCATCGGCGGCTACGACACCTTCGTCGAGCGCCTCGACCCGGGCGTGCCGACGCCGGCCGAGATCGACCTGCTGGCCAACGTCGACCCCGCCCAGATCGCCGCCACCGAGCTGTACCCCACCGCCGCGTTCGGCTCGGTCCCGGAGTAGGCCCCCGGACGCGACCGAGGCCCCCGAAGGGGCCTCGACGTGGGCGTAACAGGACTTGAACCTGTGACCTCACGCGTGTGAAGCGTGCGCTCTAGCCAGCTGAGCTATACGCCCGTAGGAGCGGGAGACTGTAGCACTCAGCGCGGGTAGCGACGGAGCTCGACGAGGTTGCCGTCGGGGTCCCGCAGGTAGATCGAGCGGGCGATGCCCTGGGCTCCCCATCGGTCCCCGGGTCCGTCTTCGATGACCAGGTCGCCGCGCGCCGCCAGCTCGTTGACGTCGTCGTCGACGACGAGGCAGAGGTGGTCCACGTTCTGCCCGGACCGCTCCAGCTGCATGATGTCGATGACCGTGGTGGCGTCGACGCGCACGCTGGGGAAGAAGACCTCGCCCGCCTCCCACTCCTCCACCCGCTCGGGTGTCAGCCCGAGGGTGCCGACGTAGAAGTCGAGGGAGCGCCGGACGTCGGCGACGTTGAGCACGAGGTGGTCGAAGCCGATCACGGGCACGGCCACAGCGTGCCACGGTACGGTCCACCCATGGCTGACGATGCCTCGAACCCGCTTGCCCAGGTGCTCGGACGCCTCGGGCTGTCCGGGGACCAGCTCTCCTCGCTCCAGCAGCAGCTCGGGCGGGTGATGCCGAGCGAGCAGATGAAGCTCATGCGGGACCTGGTCGACACGTTCTCCCCGTCCGGCGACCAGCTCAGCGCCATCCGCCGCCAGCTCGAGGCCCAGCGGGTCCAGGTCGAGGCGATGCTCGTCCAGCTCCAGGACATCGAGACCACGGTCGACCGCCTGGCCTCCACCGCCGAGCAGCTGCGCGCCATGCAGGAGCCCTTCCAGCGCCTGACCCACCTGTTCTCCCCGGGCCAGGACCGGTCCCAGTAGTCGTCAGTAGCCGTCAGTAGCCGGCGTCGACGTCGACGGGGCCGAGGAGCTCCTCCCCCGCCAGGTAGCGCCGCACGTTCTCCCGCACCCGCGCCGAGAGCAGCGGCACGGCCATCTCCGGCGTGTTCCCCACGTGGGGCGTGATGAAGCAGTTCGGCAGCGTCCAGAGCGGGTGGCCGTCGGGCAGCGGCTCGGGGTCGACGACGTCGAGCCCGGCCCCGCCGATGGCGCCCTCGGCCAGGACCTCGACGAGGTCGTCGGTGACGATGTGGCGGCCGCGGGCCACGTTCACGATCCAGGCGTGGGATGGCAGTAGCCGGAGGCGTCGAGCGTCGAAGAGGCCCTCGGTCTCCGGGGTGAGCGCCACGGCGAGCACGACCAGGTCGGCATCGGGGAGCTCGTCGTCGAGGTGCTGCTGCGTGACCGTGCGGGTCGCGCCCGGGAAGGGCTGCTCGGTGCGGCGCACGACCACGATCTCGCAGCCGAACGGCTCGAGTAGGCGCACCAGCGACTCGCTGATCCCACCGCCGCCGACGACCACCACGCGGGCGCCGAGCAGGTTGCGCCCGATCGGGCCCTCCCACGTCGTGGCCCGGGCGTAGGTACCCATCCCGCGGAGGCCGGCGAGGGCGAGCATGAGCGCCTGCTCGGCGACGGGGTCGGCGTAGACGCCCTTCCCGCACGTCCAGCGCCGGTCGTGGTCGAGCACGTCGACGTAGGGCTCGATGCCCGCCCACGGCAGCTGCACCCAGTCGATGTCGGGCTGCTCGTCCAGCAGCCGGCGCAGACCCGCCGGGTCCTTCGGGTCGGTCCACACGACCGCACTCGCACGCCCCTCGGTGACCGGCTCGGCGCCCCCGGCGCGGACGGCATCGGCCAGCCACGGACGACCGCCGGCGGGCAGGACGAGGATGCGGGCGGCGTCGGTTGCCATGCCGACCATCTTGACGCTCCCGGGTCAGCGGTCGGGCACGGGGTCCGGCAGGATCGGGACCTGGGCGCCGCGGCCCTGGCCGAGCAGGGAGGCGCGGGTGACGGCGGCACCGCCGAAGCGGTCCCGCACCGCATCGAGCGTGTGGTCGAGGGTGCGACGGTCGTGGCCGTCGAGGTCGAGGGTCAGCTGCACGGCATCGGCGGGGGCGAGGTCCGAGACGGTGACGCCGATGAGGGAGCACCCGGCCTCGCGCAGGTGCGGCCAGCGGGCGTCGAGCAGGTCCCGGGCGGCGACGAGCACGAGGTCAGTGCGATCGGTGGCGACCGGCAGGGTGCGGGACCTGGTCTCCCGGCTGAGGTCGGCGTGGCGCAGGCGCAGCGTGACGGTGCGACCGACGCGTCGGCCCCCTCGGAGGCGCTCGGTGACCCGCTCGACCAGGGCGAGCAGGGTGGCGTCGAGCTCGGCGCGTGACCGCGGCCGTCGACCGCCTGCCAGGCCGAGGGCCCGTTGCGCGCCGATCGAGCTGCGACGCGTGCCCGGCGCGACCGAGCGGGGATCGACGTTGCGGGCCAGGGCGTGGAGGTGGCGCCCGGCGGCGGGGCCGAGCATGGCCACGAGCGCGGCCTCGGGCACGTCGGCGACGTCGCCGACGGTGCGCAGGCCCCGCTCCTCCAGCTTGCCGGCGGTCACCGGGCCGACGCCCCACAACCGACGGACGTCCAGGGGGTGCAGGAACGCGAGCTCGCCGTCGGGCTCGACGACGAGGAGCCCGTCGGGCTTCGACACGGCGCTGGCCACCTTGGCCAGGAACTTGGTGCGGGCGACGCCGACGCTGATCGGGAGCCCGACCTCGTCGCGCACCCGCCGGCGCAGCTCGCGAGCGATCTCGACCGGCTCACCCACGAGGCGGCGAAGACCGTTCACGTCGAGGAAGGCCTCGTCCACCGACAGCCCCTCCACGAGCGGGGTGGTCTCCCGGAAGATCGCGAACACGGCCCGGCTCGCCTCGGTGTAGGCCGACATCCGGGACGGGACCACGATCGCCGACGGGCACAGGGACCGGGCCCGCGACACCGGCATGGAGGTGCGGACCCCGTGCACCCGTGCCTCGTAGGTCGCCGTGAGGACCACACCCTCGCCCACGATCACCGGCTTGCCCCGCAGCCGTGGATCGTCGCGCTGCTCGACCGCGGCGTAGAAGCAGTCGAGGTCGGCGTGGAGGATCCCGGGAGCAGTCACCGAACACATGTTCACCCCTCTTGACCCGTTGGTCAAGGATCCACCGGAGCGGCAGACTGGTGCGGTGACCGCCGTCGACGAGACCACGAGCGACGACGGCCAGGAGGGGGGCTCCAGACGGCCTGCCCGAGAGGGCACGGCCATGGCGGTCCTGCGCCAGGACACGTTCCGGCGGGTCTACACGGGCGCGTTCCTCTCCAACATCGGCACCTGGATGCAGAACGTGGTCCTGGGCGCGCTCGCCTACGACCTCACCGGTTCCTCGTCCTTCGTCGGCATCGTGCTCTTCGCCCAGCTCGGACCGATGCTGCTGTTCTCCATCGTCGGCGGCATGTTCGCCGACACCTTTGACCGGCGCCGCCTCCTCATCACGATCTCCGCCACGCAGGGCCTGCTCGCCCTCGCACTCGCCAGCGTCGTCCGGGCCGACGACCCGAGCAAGGCGTGGATCGTCGGCATCGTGTTCTGCATGGGCGTGGGCCAGTCCGTGTTCGGCCCCACGTACTCCGCCGTGCTCCCCGACCTCGTCGGACCGGGCAACCTGGCCGGCGCCATCTCGCTCAACTCGGCCCAGATGAACGGGTCCCGGGTGATCGGCCCGGCCATCGGCGGCATGCTCTTCGCGCAGTACGGCGCCGCATGGGTCTTCTCGCTCAACGCCATCACGTACCTGTTCGTCATCGGCGCCCTCCTGTCCGTGCGCCTGCCCGACGTGGAGGCGAGCGGTGCGGACGAGTCGCGCCTGCACCGCCTGGCCCTCGGGTTCCGCATCGCACGCAACCGGTTCCCCGTCGGCCGGTGCCTGGTGACGATGGTGGTCTTCTCCTTCCTGTGCCTGCCCTTCATCGGCCAGATGCCGGTGCTCGCCGACCGCAACCTCGACATCGCGGCCCGCTCCACCGCGTACGGCTGGCTGTACGCCTGCTTCGGCCTCGGCGCAATGCTCGGCGCCCTGTCGGTGGGCACCGTCTTCGCCCAGACGCCCAAGGAGACATTGGTGCGGGTCGGCATGATCTCCTTCGGCCTGTCGCTCGCCGTCTTCTCGTGGCTGCGGATGCCTGCCCCGGCCTTCGTCGTCATCGTCGTGGTCGGCTTCTGCTACTTCGCCACCGTCACCGCGCTGTCCACCGTGCTGCAGCTGCACCTCGCGGGCAACGAGCGGGGGCGTGTGATGGCGCTGTGGATGATGGCCTTCGGTGGCACGGTGCCGCTGGGGAACCTGGTGGCCGGCCCGCTCATCGATGCCACCTCGGTCACCACGGTGGTGTTCCCGGGTGCGATCATCGCGCTCGGGCTCGGTTGGTGGGCCGACACCCGCACCGAGCGGCCCTACGCTCACTGACACGCTTCGCGAGACACATCGCATCCGGGGGGATCGCATGCCGTACATCACCGATCGGGTCGTCCACGACGCGGACGCCCACATCATGGAGACGCCGACCTGGCTGCGCGACCACGCCGACCCGGCCATCCGCGACCGCATCGAGCCCCTCCCCCTGACGAGCGGCAACGAGCTGCGCCAGACCGGCGACGTCGAGGAGCAGCTCGCCGACCTCACCGCCGCGTTCGATCGCCTCGCCGCCAAGCACGCGTCCGAGGAGTACCGGGCCGAGGAGGCGCACGAGATCATGCTGCGCAAGAACTTCGCCGCCACCGGGTCGTTCATCCCTGAGGACCGCGTGCGAGCGCTGGACCTGATCGGCGTGCAGAGCCAGCTCGTGTTCAACACGTTCCACAACTCCCGCCTCTTCGCCTGGGAGCGGCCGTCCGACGGCAGCGCACCTGACCTCGACATGGCCTACGGCACCGCACGTGCCCACAACCGGGGCATGGCCGAGTTCTGCTCGGTCGACGAGCGGCTCCTGTCCACGATGTACGTCCCGCTCGCCGACTTCGACCGGGCTGCAGCCATGGCCGACGAGGCCCTCCACCTCGGCGCCGCGGCCCTGCTGATCCCGTCGGGCTGCCCGGCCACCCACTCCCCCAGCCACCGCTCGCTCGATCCGGTGTGGGCCCGCGCCCAGGAGGCCGGCATCCCGATCGTGTTCCACGTCGGCGGCACCGGCGAGCTGATCGACCCGATGTACTTCCAGAACGGGCTGCCCATCCCGCCCGACTTCCACGGGGGCGACGAGAACTTCCGCTGCGTCGACTACATGGGCATCCCCGGCCCGCCGGCCCAGACGCTGGCCACGATGCTCTTCGACGGCGTGTTCGAGCGGTTCCCCGACCTGCGCGTCGGCGTCATCGAGCAGGGCGCGATCTGGATGCCGGGCTGGATGCGCCAGATGGAGTCGGCCTTCGACGCGTTCCACCGCCACGAGGAGCGCCTCCAGCAGCTGTCGCTGCGCCCGTCGGAGTACGTGTCCCGGCAGATGCGGTTCACGCCCTACCCCACCGAGGACGTCGGCTGGATCATCGAGCAGGCCGGGCCCGAAACCGTGCTGTTCAGCACCGACTTCCCCCACGTCGAGGGCGGCCGGCGCCCGGTCGAGCGCTTCGAGGCCAGCCTCGACGCCGCCGGCGTGTCCGACGACGACCGCGACCGCTTCTACCGGCGCAACTTCGTCGAGCTCATGGGCAACGGGCTCCCACCGGTGCTCGCCCACGCCTCCTGAAGCTGGCAGTGCTGGCGTTGCGCCGGCGCGTCGCTACGTTCGGCGGGTGCGCGGTCTCGGAACCATCGTCAACGTGATCACGGTGCTGGCCGGCACCGGCGTCGGCGTGCTGCTCCACGGGCGCATGCCCGAGCGGGTCCGCTCGACCGTCCTCGACGGCATCGGCCTCATCGTGCTCGGCGTCGGCATCGCCAGCTTCCTCGAGACGCGCAACGCCGTGTTCCCGGTGGTCGCCATCGTCGCCGGCGGCGTGCTCGGCGAGCTCATCCGCATCGAGGACCGGTTGGAGGCCCTGGGCGAGCGCCTCCGCCGGCTGGTCGAGGCCGCCGCATCGGAGCCGGCCATCGCCAGCTACGTCGAGCGCGATCCCGACGAGCTCCAGATCGACCGGGAGCCCGGTGAGAGCCGCTCCTTCGTCGACGGCTTCCTGCTCGCCAGCCTCACCTTCGGCATCGGGGCGATGATGATCGTGGGCTCCCTGCAGGACGGCATCAGCGGCGACAGCGAGCTGCTGATCGTCAAGGCCACGCTCGACGGCCTCGTCTCGGTCCCCTTCGCCGCCGTCTACGGCTGGGGCGTCGGCTTCAGCGCCCTGAGCATCGCCGTGCTCCAAGGCGCGATCACCCTGCTCGGGGCCACGGTGGGCGACTCGCTCCTCGACGATCGCATGGTCGCCGAGATCGAGGCCACAGGCGGCGTGATGATCCTCGGCATCGGCCTGCGGCTGCTCGACCTCAAGAAGGTCAAGGTCGGGTCGTTCCTACCGGCGCTCGCCATCGCACCCGTGCTCGTCGCCGTCTTCGCGAGCTGATCACCCGAGGAGCAGGGTGGCGACCCGCTCGAGGCCGGCGGAGCGGCTGGCCTTGACGAGCACGGCGTGGTCGGGGCCGAGGGACCCGAGGGCGTCGACGGCGGCCTCCACCGTGGGCACGTCGGTGCCGACGCCGTAGGCCGGGCAGTCGACGGTGACGACCTCGATGCCGAGGTCCTCGGCCAGCTCGCCCATCTCGGCGTGGCGCTCGTCGCTGCCGTCGCCCAGCTCGGCCATGACGCCGAGCACGGCGACGCGACGGCCGGCATCGAGGGCGGCCAGCGAGTGCAGCGCCGCGGCCAGGGCCGTCGGGTTCGAGTTGTAGGCGTCGTTGAGCACGGTGGCACCCGACGCGGCGTGGCCGAGCTCCATCCGCCACGGCGACAGCGCAGCCGACCCGAGGCCTTCCGCCACCGCCTCCAGCGGGACGTCCTGCACGAGTGCGGCAGCGGCGGCGGCGAGGGCGTTGCCCACCTGGTGCACGCCGTGGACCGCCAGCTGCACGTCAACCGTGCCCCACGGCGACGACAGTCGGAACCGGGGCCGGAGGTGCTCGTCGACGTCGACGCGCTGGGCGACCACGTCGCCGGACACGCCGTAGGTGAGCACCCGGGCGTCGGTCCGAGACGCCATGGCCCGCACCCGGGCATCGCTGCCGTTGAGGATGACGTGGCCGTCGACGGGGATCGCCTCGACCAGCTCCCCCTTGGCCCGGGCCACGTCGTCGAGACCGTGCTCGTACTCGGAGGTGTGGACCTCGGCCACCATCGTCACGATCGCGACCGTCGGGCGGGCGACGTCACACAGCGTGCGGATGTGGCCGATGCCCCGAGCACCCATCTCGAGGACGACCCGCTCGGTGCCGTCCGGCGCGTTGACCAGCGTGAGCGGCACGCCGATCTCGTTGTTGAAGCTCTTCTCGCTGGCGGCGGTCCGGTACGTGGTGGCCAGCGCGGCCGCGAGCAGGTCCTTCACCGAGGTCTTCCCCACCGAGCCGGTGATGCCGGTGACGGCCTCGGGGAGGCGGTCCCGTGCCACCGATCCCAGGCGGGTCAGGGCCCGCATCGTGTCGTCGACCAGGACCGCCGTCGTCCCCTCCAGGGGCTCACGGCTCGTCAGGCACGCGGCTGCCCCGGCTTCGATGGCGGCGGGGATGAAGTCGTGGCCGTCACGCTCGGCGACGAGGGGCACGAACAGCTGGCCCGGGCCGGCCAGCCGGGAGTCGATGCACGCGCCCGAGATCGTCGTGGGGGGCCCGACCACCTCCCCGCGGACGGCGGCGGCGACCTCGTCGATGGTGAGCTCCACACCCGGGATTCTGGCAGCCGGCTCCCTACACTCCCGCGCCATGGCCCTCCCCGATCGCGTCCGGCTCGTCGTGCTCTTCGGGGGGCGTTCGGCCGAGCACGAGGTGAGCTGCACCACCGCCACGCACGTGCTGCGCGCCCTCGACCCGGACCGCTACGAGACGGTTCCCGTCGGCATCGCCCGCGACGGCGCCTGGCTGCAGACGCAAGGCCCGCTGCCCGATCCCCTGGCAGTGACCGGCACGCCCGTCGAACCGGTCACCGTTCTGCAGCCCCAGCCGGCCGCACCCGGTGGCGCAGACATCCCCGTGGTGGCGCTGCCGCTGCTGCACGGCCCCTTCGGTGAGGACGGCACCATCCAGGGCCTGCTCGAGATGGCCAGCGTGCCCTACGTCGGCAGCGGTGTCCTCAGCTCGTCGGTCTCCATGGACAAGGTGGCGGCCAAGGAGCTGCTGTCGGCCCACGACATCCCCCAGGGCGCGTGGATGTCCGCTCGCCGCCACGAGATCGACGACGACCTGCTCGCCCTCGCCGCCGACCGGCTCGGCTTCCCGATGTTCGTGAAGCCGGCGAACATGGGCTCCTCGATCGGCATCTCCAAGGTGCACCAGGTCGAGGACCTGGCCGCCGCCGTGGCCGAGGCGTCCCGCTTCGACGAGTGGCTCGTCTTCGAGGAGAACATCGTCGGCCGCGAGCTCGAGTGCGGCGTGCTCGGCAACCTCACGCCGCGCGCCTCGGTGGTCGGCGAGGTGCGGCCGGGCGCCGACTTCTACGACTACGACGACAAGTACGAAGACGGTGCCGAGCTGCTGATCCCCGCACCGATCTCGGCGCCGATGAGCGACGAGCTGCGCGACATCGCCCTGCGGACCTTCGCCGCCCTGCGGTGCGAGGGCATGGCGCGGGTCGACTTCTTCTGGGAGGAGGACGGTCGCGGACCCCTCGTGAACGAGGTCAACACGATCCCCGGGTTCACCCCCATCTCCCAGTACCCCAAGCTGTGGGAGGCGAGCGGCCTCAGCTACGGCCGCCTGCTCGATGAGCTCGTGGCGCTCGCACTGGAGCGCCACGAGCGTCGCTCGAGCTTCGAGTCGGAGCGCTGAGCGCCCCTTCTCGTTCGACTTCTTGGTCTACTTCTTGGTCTCGGCGAAGATCTCGGCGATCTCGTCGATGAGGTCGAGCAGCTTCTGGGCGTCGGCCTCGTCGTTGCTCTTCTTGGCGTCGCCGGCGGCCTTGGTGGCCCGCCAGAACAGGTCGTGGAGCTGGGGGAACTGCTCGACGTGGGGCGGCTTGAAGTAGTCGGTCCACAGCACCCACAGGTGCTCCTTGGCGAGCTGGGCGCGCTGCTCCTTGATGATGATGCAGCGGGTCTTGAAGTAGTCGTCGTCCGACGCGTTGAACTTCTTCATCGTCTCGAGGACGGACTCGGCCTCGATGCGGGCCTGCGCGGGGTTGTACACGCCGCACATGAGGTCGCAGTGGGCGTCTGCCGTGGCAGCATCATCGAGGTCGGCGACGGAGAGCAGTCGGGACACAATGCTCATGGGAGCTCCTTGGGGGTCAGTGGTGAGGATGGACACTCGTGCCCGGACCCTAGCGGCGCTGATCGGCGCCGCCACGGGGGTCGCGGTCGGCGTCGCGGCGGCCTCCTCGCTGGAGCGCCACCTGGTCCGCGGCGAGTCGATGATCCCCACGCTGCGGCCCCGGGACACCGTCATCTCCGTGCGGGCCGACTCGATCCTGGGCCGGTTCCTCCGGCCCCGTCGCAGCCGCATCGCGGTGATCGCGCTGCCCTGGGAGCACGACCTCATCGGCGTCAAGCGCCTGGTGGCCGAGCCCGGCGAGCCCTGGGAGGACGGCGACGACCGGGTCGCCGCCGGGCCCGGCTGGGTGGCGGTCGGCGACCAGCGCGAGCTGTCCACCGACAGCCGCCACCACGGTCGGGTGCCTGCCGATGCGATCCGGGGCATCGTCGTCGGTCGGGTCAAACCGCCGACCTCCTGACCTGACCGCCTGACCTGGTCTCCTAACCTCCGTCGGGTGGCCAGGGACGATCCCGCCGGTCTCACCGGCGTCCGACAGCGTCTGGTCGCCCGCCTGCGCGAACGCGGGACGTACCGACGCTGGGTGCTGTCCACCGCGCTGGTCGGCATGTTCGCCACCACGTTCCCGGTGACGATCCTCACCGTCGCGCTGCCCGACATCGCCGACGAGTTCGGCAAGAGCGACGCTCTGCTCACCTGGGTCATCTCGGCCCCGATGCTGGCCTCGGCCGTGGCCCTGCCGGTGCTCGGCAAGATGGGCGACCTGCGCGGCCAGCGCAAGGTGTTCCTCGCCGGGTTCACCCTGGCCACGCTGGTCGCCGGGGTCACCGCGTTCGCGTGGAGCGCTCTGGCCCTCATCGGGCTGCGGACGATCACCCAGGTGATCGGCTCGGCCACCCAGCCCACGTCGATGGCGTTGATCATGCGGGCGTTCCCCGCCGAGGAGCGGGTGAAGGCGATGGGCTGGTGGTCGCTCGTCGCCGCCGGCTCCCCCGCCATCGGCCTGGCCGTCGGCGGGCCCCTCGTGGACGCCGTCGGGTGGCGGGTGGTCTTCGCCGTGCAGGCCGGGCTCGCCGTGATCCCGGTCGTCGTGGCCACGCTCGTGCTGGAGGAGACGCCACCGGCGCACGCCGGTGCGAGGTTCGACATCGGCGGCGCCACCAGCATCGGCTTCGGTGCCGGCGGCCTGATGCTGGCGCTCAACCAGAGCGCCGACTGGGGCTGGGCGCACCCCGCGGTGGTCGCCGGCCTCGTCGTCACCCCGATCGCCGTCGCCGCGTTCGTGGCCATCGAGCGACGGGTCGAGCACCCGCTGCTGCCCCTCGAGCTGCTGGGGCGACGGAACTTCTCGGCCACGCTCATCGCCCAGTCCTTCGCCGGCGCGACCTACATGGGCGGCTTCGTGATGACGCCGTTCCTCATGAGCGGCATCTTCGGCTGGACGACGTCGGGCATCGCGCTGCTCCTGCTCATCCGCCCGCTCAGCTACAGCCTGTCCTCGCCGGTCGGTGGCCAGATCGGGTCCCGCATCGGCGAGCGCAGCGGTGCGCTGCTCGGCAACAGCATCCTCGCGGCGGCGATGGCGGTGTTCGCCGTCGGCGCGGCCACGGAGGCGGTGTGGCTGATCGGCGCGGCGCTGCTCACCCAGGGCCTGGGCAACGGCATCGCCCGACCGTCGCTCGGCGCGGTGCTGGCCAACTCCGTCGACGAGGCCGACCTCGGCATCGCGTCGGCCACCCAGCGCATGGTCCGCCTCGTCGGCAACGCGTCCGGCATCGCCGTGCTCACCGCCGTGTACGCCGGCGACCCGACGCCGGAGTCCTTCGGCGTCGCCTACCTCGTCGCGTTCGGGCTCGGCCTGGTCGCGGTGGCGGCCACCGCACGCATCGACGGGCGCCAGGCCCGGGCCGATGCGGTCACGCCTCAGCCGGCGGCGCAGTCGCCGGCCGACGCCGCCACCACCAGGTGAGCGCGCCGGCCAGCAGCAGGACGGGGGCGAAGGGCAGGGCGAACCCGAGCACGGTCGCAGCTGCGCTCGCCGCGGTGGTCACCGCGTCCCAGCCGGCGGAGAGCCCCTCGCCGAACCCGGGCGGGCCGCCCTCGGACCCTTCCCCCTCCGCCAGGAGGGCGGCGTCGGGGTCCTGGAGGCGCAGGTCGGCGGTGATCGTGCCGTAGCTCGTGCGGTCGCGCAGCACCCGCAGCTGGCCGGCGATGACGTCGTGCTCGGCCTCCCGGTTGGTGAGCTCGGACTCGAGCCGGCTGATCTCGTCGACGTTCGTCGTCTGGGCGAGGAAGCCCCGGATCCGGTCGATGCTCGTGGCGAGGGTGGCCTGGCGGCTCTCGAGGTCGACGAAGCGCTCGGAGACGTCCTCGGCCTCGATGTGCTGGGCCTCGACCTCACCGACGGCCACCACCGCGTCGAACACGGCGTCGAAGCGGTCGACCGGCACCTTCAGCACCACCCGCCCCTGGCCCGGCCCGAGGTCCTGGGCGAACACGTACCCGCCTTCGACCGTCGCTGCATCGCGGACCTCCCGCACGGCGGCGGCCACGTCCTCGACCACCGAGCTGACGGTGCCGGTGTAGATGATCTTGCGGTCCACCGCCGCGATCGGCACGGCCTCCAGATCGACCTGGGCCACGTCGGCCACCCGACCACCACCCGTGCTGGCGCCGTCGGCCGCGACATCGTCGCCATCCCCGCCCGCGGCCATCTCGCCGCTGTCTTCGCCGGAGAACTCGCCGGTGTACTCGTCGGTGCTGTCGGACGCGGTGGACGCGTCGTCGTCCTGCCCGGCGGAGCAACCCGCCACCGCGAGGATCAGGACGAGCAGTGGAGCGAGGATCCGGTGGAGGTGCATGGCGTTGAGACGCTGCGACCCACCCGATCGGTTCCCCGGTCCCGCTCAGGGCACCAGCGCGTCGCGGAGCAGGTCGACCAGCTGGTCGCGCCGGCGCACCAGGGAGGCCAGCGTCGGCTCCTCCCCCAGGGCCCGGAGCACCTCGACCTCCGTGGCCAGGCCGGTCACCGACGAGTACGCCATCAGCACCAGCAGCTTGGGGTCGTGGCGGCGCAGGCGCCCGGCATCCATCTCGGCACCCAACCAGGCGGCTGCGGCGGTGAGGAGCGGGGTGACGGACTCCGTCAACCGGGTCGAGGTCGGCGGACCGATGCGGTTGACCTCCCGCATCAGCCCGAGCATCGCAGGGTGGCGAGCCGCCAGCCGGAAGGCGGCGTGCACGACCGCCTCGACCCGCTCGAACCCCGTGCTCGTCTCCCCGGGCCGCGTCTCGATCGCCCGGGCGAAGCGGCGCTGGAGCTCGACGGCGCTGAAGTCGATCACCGCGTCGAGCAGCGCCTCCTTCGACGGGTACCAGTAGAGGATCGCCTGCTTGGTGACGCCGAGGTCCCGGGCGAGCGCGTCGAGGGACGTGCCGTCGATGCCGGTCGAGCCGAACGAGCGCAGCGCAGCTGCGAGGATCCGGTCACCGGTGCTCGATGTGCTCGAGATCCTCGGTGTACCGGCCACTTACCGGATGGTAAAGGAGGAAGGAAGGGGCCGAGGACCCTTCCGCCCGATCACCGGGCCTGACACCGTGCAGGCGACGCCACCACAGGAGCAGATCGTGCACGACTTCGGGATCCGCCACATCGACCTCCACGGGCACCACGTGAGCTACCGGATGGCGGGCCAGGGACCTGCCGTCGTCCTCCTCCACGGCGTCACCGGCAGCTCCACGACCTGGCGGGAGGTGATGCCGGCGCTCGCCGAGCGGCACACCGTCCTTGCTCCCGATCTGCTCGGCCACGGCGAATCGGCCAAGCCGCGTGGCGACTACTCGCTCGGCGCGTTCGCCAGCGGCGTGCGCGACCTCATGGTCGCCCTCGGCATCGAGCGCGCGACCGTCGTCGGCCACTCGCTCGGCGGCGGGATCGCCCTGCAGTTCGCCTACCAGTTCCCGCAGCGGTGCGAGCGCCTCGTGCTGGTGTCGAGCGGCGGTCTCGGCAAGGAGGTCTCGATCCTGCTGCGGGCCGTCAGCCTCCCCGGCGCCGAGCTGGTCATGCCGATCATCCTGCATCGCGCCATCCCCGACCTGCTCGAAGCGATCACCGCCAAGGTCGGTCGCGGCCGGTTGCGCATGGGTGTCCGGGGACGGGAGATCTGGCGGAGCTACCGGGGCCTCACCGAGGTCCGGGGCCGCATGGCCTTCATCCACACGATCCGCTCGGTCGTCGACGTCAGCGGCCAGCGCGTGAGTGCCCGCGACCGCCTGTACCTCGCGAGCGGCGTACCCACGCTCATCATCTGGGGCGACCAGGACCGGATCATCCCGGTCGAGCACGCCTACGCCGCGCACGAGCTCATGCCGGGAAGCGAGCTCGTCGTCGTCCCCGGCGCCGGACACTTCGTGCCCTTCGAGACCCCCGTGCCGTTCCTCGAGGCGCTCGAGGGCTTCCTCGACTCCTCCGAGCCGTCCCACACCTCCGAGGAGGGGTTCCGGGACCTGCTGCTCGAACACGAGACCTGACCTCGGCGAGTCGGGCGTCGCTCCCTACCAACTGGTAAACACGTCGCCGTGCCGGACCTCTCCATCGCCGCCGCGCTCGACGGCCAGCGCATCGCCATCACGGGCGGCACCGGGTTCCTCGGCACCGCTCTGATCGAGCGCCTCCTGCGCCGGGCACCGGGCTGCGAGCTCGTCCTGCTCATCCGGCCGAGCCAGCGCCGCAGCGTCGGCCAGCGCGCCCGCCGCGAGATCTTCAAGAACGACGCGTTCGATCTGCTCCGCGAGCAGCTCGCCGGCTCTGCTGCGGACGGGGGCGAGACCTTCGACGACATGATCGAGCGCCGGGTCCGGGTCATCGGCGGCGACGTCTCCTCCGACGGCCTCGGCCTGGACGAGGCGGGCCGCGAGGTCCTGGCGACGTGCGACACCGTGATCCACTCCGCCGCCACGGTCAGCTTCGACTCCCCCCTCGACCTCGCCGTCGAGGTCAACCTGCTCGGCCCGTCCCGCATCGCGAGCACGCTCCACGACATCTGCGAACCGAGCCGGCTCCCCCACCTCGTCGCCGTGTCCACCTGCTACGTCGCCGGCAACCGCAAGGGCGCCGCACCCGAGGAGCCGGTCGACGAGAACGCCTTCTGGTTCGGGGTCGACTGGCGCAAGGAGGTCGCCGCCTCCCGGCGCTCGCGGGCCGACTTCGAAGCCGAGTCCCGCAGACCCGACATGCTCGCCCGCTTCCGCAAGGAGGCCCGACGCGAGCTGGGCGCCGCCGGCGCGCCCCTCCTCGCCGCCAAGACCGAGCAGCGCCGGTCCGCCTGGGTCAGCGACCAGCTGGTCGAGGCCGGCCGGACCCGGGCCGCCTCCCTCGGCTGGCCCGACGCCTACGCCTACACCAAGGCCCTCGGCGAGAAGGCGCTGTTCGAGCACGCCCGGTCACCGGTCACCGGGGGCAGCGACCTGCCGTTCTCCATCGTCCGGCCGGCCATCATCGAGTCCTCGCTCGCCGAGCCCAGCCCCGGATGGATCCGCGGGTTCCGCATGGCCGAGCCGGTGATCATCTCCTACGCCCGCGGCCTCCTCAAGGAGTTCCCCGGCGTGCCCGAGGGGATCATCGACGTCATCCCCGTCGACCTCGTGTGCGGCGCCATCTGCGCGGTCGCAGCCGACGGTCCGGCCCGCAACGACGACGGCACCCTGGCCCCGCCCCGCATCGTGCAGTCGGCATCGGGCTCGGCCAACCCGCTGCGCTACCGGCGCCTCGTCGACAACGTCCGGTCCTGGTTCACCGAGCACCCCGTCTACGACAGCGACGGCCAGCCCATCGTCGTGCCCGAGTGGAACTTCCCCGGGCGCGGGCGCGTGCAGGCCCAGCTCGAGCGGGCCAAGTCGGTCATCGAGAAGGCCGAGTCCACTCTCCAGGCCCTGCCCCTCCGTGGGCGCCAGGCCGAGTGGGCCTCGAACCTCGAGTCCAAGCGGGAGGACGTCGAGCGCGCCCTCACCTACGTCGAGCTCTACGGCGCCTACGCCGAGTGCGAGGCGGTCTACGGCGTCGAGAACCTGCTGGACCTCCACCAGCGGATGGACGAGGCCAGCCGCGAGGCGTTCGGCCTCGACCCCCGGGTCATCGACTGGGACCGCTACGTCAGCGAGATCCACCTCCCCTCCGTCGTCCAGCACGCCCGGGTGAAGACCACGCCGGGCAGCACCGACCGCGAGTCCCGCTCGAGCCGGCTGCGTCGCCAGGTGCTCTCCCCCGACCGCCACGTCGCCGCCTTCGACCTCGAGAACACGATCATCGCGAGCAACGTGGTCGCCTCGTACTCCTGGCTCGCCACCCGGCGGCTGCCGCCCGAGGACCGGCTCCGGTTCGTGCTGCGCACGCTCGCCGAGGCCCCGTCGCTCCTGTCGGCCGACCGCAAGGACCGCAGCGACTTCCTGCGCCAGTTCTACCGGCGCTACGAGGGCGCGCCCGTCGACCAGCTCGACGCCGACACGGTCGACATGTTCAGCCACCTGCTGCTCACCAAGTCGTTCCCTGCCGCCATCCGCCGGGTGCGCGAGCACCGGGCCCTCGGGCACCGCACCCTGCTCATCACCGGCGCCCTCGACGTGGCGATCAAGCCGATCATGCCCCTCTTCGATGACGTCATCTGCGCCGAGATGACCGTCGCCCCCGACGGCACCTACACCGGCGAGCTCACCGACGTGCCCCCGACCGGCGAGGCACGGGCCCAGGCGCTGTTCGACTACTGCGACCTCCACGGCCTCGACCCGGCCGAGTCCGTCGCCTACGCGGATTCCACCTCCGACCTGCCCCTCCTGGAGGCGGCCGGGTTCCCGGTGGCGGTCAACCCCGAGGCCCGCCTCTCCGCGCTGGCTCGCAAGCGGGGCTGGCTCGTCGAGCACTTCGACAAGGCCAAGGGCGGTAGCCACCCGCTCCTCCCCATCGGACCGAGTTGGAACCAGACGACCGCCGTCGCCACTCGCACTGCCACCTCCGGTCGCACCACAGGAGGCGGGTCGTGAAGGCGCTCGAGTTCTCCCGCAAGCCGGCTCGCTACGCCGCCGCCATGATCGCCGGCGCACTGCGCCCCGGCGCCGGCGCCTCGGTCGGGCCGCTGCGCCTCCGCGACCTCGACGAGCCCGAGGCGCCCGCCGACGGCTGGGTCACGCTGCGGCCCCGGCTCGCCGGCATCTGCGGCTCGGACCTGTCCACCATCGACGGCCACTCGTCGCGCTACTTCGAGCCGATCGTCAGCTTCCCGTTCGTCCCCGGCCACGAGGTCGTCGGGGATCTGGACGACGGCACGCGGGCCGTGCTGGTCCCGGTCCTCCACTGCGAGGTCCGCGGCATCACACCCCCCTGCCCGGGCTGCGCGTCGGGCGACGTGAACCGGTGCGAGCGCATCGCGTTCGGCCACCTCGAGCCCGGGCTGCAGTCCGGCTTCTGCGAGAGCACCGGCGGCGGCTGGTCCGAGGTCATGGTCGCCCACCCCGCCCAGCTCGTGCCCGTGCCCGACGAGCTCAGCGACGAGGCCGCCGTCATGGTCGAGCCCACCGCCTGCGCGGTGCACGCGGCCGACGCAGCGGTCCGTGCCCTCGACGCCTTGCCTGACCGTGACGGACCCGTCGTCGTGATCGGCGCCGGCACCCTCGGCCTGCTGACCATCGCCGCCATCAGCGACGTCCTGCCCGACGGCACGCCGATCATGACCGGCGGCAAGTACGCCCACCAGAAGCGCCTGGCCACCGAGCTCGGCGCGACGACGGTCGTGTCGCCCGACGAGCTCAACGGTGCGGTGCGCCTCGCCACCCGCTCCACGAAGCTCGCCAAGGACCACTCGGGTTCATCTCGGACGGGCGGCCAGCTGACCGGGGGCGCGCCGATCGTGGTCGACTGCGTCGGCAGCGAGGCCTCCCTCGCCCAGGCCCTCGAGGTGGTCGCCCCCGGCGGCACCATCCTCGTCGTCGGCATGCCCGCCACCGTGTCCCTGGACCTGACCGGCCTGTGGCATCGGGAGGTCGCGCTGCGCGGCGTCTACGCCTACCGCCGCGAGGACTTCCGTGCTGCCCTCCAGCTGGTCGCGAGCAAGGACCTCGGTCGGCTGGTCAGCGCCACCTACCCCCTGTCCCGCTACGAGGACGCCATCGTCCACGCGGCCGACGCCGGCCGCCGCGGCGCCGTCAAGATCGCTTTTGACCTCCGCAAGACATCAGAACGGAAGCCCTAGATGCCTCGCCCCGGACTCGTCCTCGACGTCGACTCGTCGACCCCACCGATCGTGTTCCACCACGGTGAGGACTTCGTGCTCGAGAAGCTGCCCGCCGGCCGGAGCCGGGTGATCTACCCGCCCGAGCCCCACGAGGGGCTCGAGGACACCGACGCCGCCATCCGGCATGCGCTGGAGCACCCGCTCGGCGACAGCCAGCCCCTGTCCACGCTGCTGTTCTCGGGCATGAAGCTGACGATCTGCTTCGACGACATCTCGCTGCCGCTGCCCCCGATGCGCAAGCCCGACGTGCGCCAGCGGATCATCGAGGCCGTCCTCGACACCGCCGCTGCAGCCGGCGTCGACGACGTCGAGATCATCGCCGCCCTCGCCCTGCACCGGCGGATGACCGAGGACGAGCTGCGCCACGCCGTCGGCGACCGGGTCTACGACGCGTTCGCGCCGTCGGGCCGGCTGTACAACCACGACGCCGAGGATCCCGACGGGATGCTCGAGATCGGCACCACCGACAAGGGCGAGCTGGTCGAGATCAACAAGCGGGCCGCCACCTCGGACCTGATCGTCTACGTGAACATCAACCTCGTGTCGATGGACGGCGGCTGGAAGTCCACCGCCACCGGCCTGTCGGGCTACCGATCGCTGCGCCACCACCACAACGTCCACACCATGCAGCACTCGAAGAGCTTCATGGACCGCCACGCCTCCGAGCTGCACCACAGCAACTGGCGCATGGGCAAGGTGCTGCGAGACGGCGGCGTGAAGGTCTTCCAGGTCGAGACCACGCTCAACAACGACACGTTCGGCACGTCCGCCCTCGACACCGCCAGCCCCCTCTCCATGCTGCAGAAGCGGGAGTGGGAGTGGACGGCCAAGGACCGGGCCACCTTCATGGCCGTGCAGGCGGGGCTCAAGCGCATGCCGGCCCGGGCCAAGCGGGCCGCGTTCCAGTCGTGGAAGGCGCCCTACGCCGTCACCTCCGTGCAGGCCGGCGAGGTCGAGGCCGTGCACGAGCGCACCCTCGAGCAGAACTTCGCCCAGCACCTGGTGCCGGTCGAAGGCCAGACCGACGTGCTCACCATGGGCCTGCCCTACATCTGCCCCTACAACGTGAACTCGGTGATGAACCCGATCCTGGTCATGTGCCTGGGGCTCGGGTACTTCTTCAACATGTACCGCGGCAAGCCCCCGGTGCGCGAGGGCGGCGTGCTGATCATGCGCCACCCCACGCCGTGGGAGTTCCACCCGGTGCACCACCCGAGCTACATCGACTTCTTCGAACAGGTCCTGTCCCAGACCACCGACCCGGTCGAGGTCGAGAAGTACGAGCAGGCCTTCGCCGAGGACGAGTGGTACCGCCACCTGTACCGGACGAGCTACGCCTACCACGGCGTCCACCCGTTCTACATGTGGTACTGGGGCAGCCACGCCCTCCAGCACCTCGGCAAGGTCGTCATCGTCGGCGGTGACCCCAAGGCCGTGCGCCGCCTCGGCTTCGCACCCGCCTCGACCATGGCTGATGCGCTGGAGATCGCGTCCGACGTCGTCGGTCCCGCCCCCACCATCACCCACGTGCACAACCCGCCGTTGCTCATGGCGGACGTCACGTGAAGGTGGAGCTGCCGGACCCGCGGCGCAAGCTCCGCCAGCTGGCGTTCCCCCTCGTCGCGCCCACGACTCCCCTCGGCGTGGAGCCCCGCCCGAAGGAGCGCCGCACCGGCGCCGACTACGACACGGAGTGGGCCCGCAGCTTCCGGGCCCGGTGGACGCGCACGGTGCTGCTCGAGTCCGTGCTGCGACCCACGGCCGCCGCCATCGCCCGGCCCCGACGCCGCGGCATCGACCGGTTGGCTGATCTCCAGGGCGCTGGCGAACCCGTCATCTTCTGCGCCAACCACCACAGCCACGTCGACACGCCGATCGTGCTCACGTCGCTGCCCGAGCCGTGGCGCTACCAGGTGTTCGTCGGTGCCGCAGCGGACTACTTCTTCCGCAACCGGGCCACCGGCGCGGCGGCCTCCCTGCTGCTCAACGCCATCCCGATCGAGCGCGCCACCGTCACCCGACGATCCGCAGACCTGGCGGCGAACCTGATCGACGACGGCTGGTCGATGCTGATCTTCCCCGAGGGCGGACGGTCGCCCGACGGCTGGGGGCAGGACTTCCGCGGCGGTGCCGCCTACCTGGCCCGCCGCACAGGTGCGCCGGTGGTGCCGATCCACCTCAGCGGCACCGACCGGATCCTGCCCAAGGGCGCGAAGCGCCTCCGCCCCGGCCCGACAACGGTGACCTTCGGCGACCCGATCCGAGCCGAGGAGGGTGAAGACACCCGCCGCCTCGCCACCCGCATCGAGGCTGCCGTCGCCGCGCTCGCCGACGAGCACACCTCCGACTGGTACGCCGCCCGGGTCCGCGCCCACACCGGCGACACCCCCGGCCTCGGCGGACCGGACGGGCCGAGCTGGCGCCGGGCGTGGGCGCTCGGCGAGCGCTCGCCGAGCCGTCGCCGACGGGCGGCCTGGCCGCCACGCTGATGCCGGCCGCGCCGGGCCCCTTCGACGGCCTGGACGAGGTCTGGATCTGGCCCGTCCCCCACCCTGACGACCCCGAGCCCAAGGACGCCGAGCACCTCGTCACCCGGATCGGGGATCGGGTCGACGGTGCGCTCGTGGGGCGCGCCGAGGTGCGGACCACGCCGGGGCGGATCCTCGGCGGGCTGCGCCACCGGCTCGTCGGCCTCGGACCCTGGCGCGACGCCGACCTCGGCAGCCTCGACATCCCGACCAACGACAGGAAGCTCGCCCCGAGCCACGCCTGGCTCACCGTCGACGGGGTGCGGGGCCGGTGGACGGCCAGCGGCACGTTCCGCCTCGGTGACCACGACGAGGTGACCCGCCTCGCCAGCCGGGGCCGACCCACGACCGCGGCCCGGGACGTGCGGGCCGTCGGGGCCAACGCCGTGGACCTCGGACGTCGCTACCTGCGCTACCTGCGCGTCCTTGGCGGGCACCAGATCGAGCCGACCCCGGGCCTGCGGATCGGCGACCCGGTCGACGGCGAGCTCGTCGCCGGCGGCGGCTGGCTGGTCGCGACCCAGCATCGCTCCCCGATCGAAACCCCCACCGGCGGCGGAGACATCGAGACGTGGCAGGTGCGCATCGATCGCGACCGGGCGGTGGGCCCCGTCGGGCTGGGCGTCGGCCTGGCTGCCCTCGCCCTCGTCCACCACCCCCTGCTCGCCCACCAGGGCGAGTGGATGGTCTAGGCCGTCGAGACCGAAGCCCGCGGGACCCGAGTCGCCAGAGTGCGCACCTCGCGCTCGGTGAGCACCGTGCCGAGCACCGAACCCGGGTTGAGCGACAGGGCGTGCCCCGGCGGCCAGACGTCGGCCAGCTCGGCACCGGCGAGCTCGAGCAGCGGCACCCCGGGCGCGGTGGAGCGGGACGGGCGGCTGAACGCGCACGCGGCCACGCCGTCGCGGAGCACGAGGGGCAGGAAGCGGAGCGACAGGTGGTGGTCGAGCACCTCGGCATGGAGCACGGGCACGTGCACCGAGCTGGCGCCGAGCACTTCGAGCAGGTCTCCCCGAGGTGACCCCGAGATCGACCCGGCGAGCGCCACCTCGAGGGGCAGGTCGGGGTCGGGCGAGGGATCGAGGCCGGGCTGGCTGGGCTCGTCGGGGAGCTCGGCCAGTGCGGTGAGCAGGGTGAGCGCCGGCGCCACCGGCCCGGTCGTGCCGAGGCCACGGGCGACCCGCTCGAGCGCCAGCGGCGCCGCCACCCGGCAGGTGGTGCGGTCGAGGCGACCGTGTCGCAGGTCCAGCACCAGCTGGGTGACGAGCGACGCCAGCGCCTCGGCGAGCTCCCCCGCCTCCGGAGCTCCGACGGCCTGCTCCAGACCGGCGAGGGCGTCGGCCACGGCACGATCGACGCGCCCGATCCGGGCGGGGTCGACCGCGCCGCCGTTGCAGCCGTCGATGCAGACGAGGGCCAGGTCCTCGGCCAGCGTCGTCATCGGCATGCCGGCGGCGTCGCCGCCTCGACGGTGGCCTGCACGGTGCCGAGGGTGCCCGCCCGGTCGTTCAGCCACTCGACCCCGCCGGCGCCGACGGTCGCGGCGTAGGCGCGCCCCGACAGCGCCGGCGCCCCGACCAGGAGACCGTCGACCCGAGCCAGCTGGGCGGTGAACCCGCCCGTGACCAGGTTGCCGAACGAGCGGCCGGCCCACGGGCGGATCTGCTCGCGCAGGCCGTCGGCGATCGGGAGGCGGGACAGCGCGGCATCCACCGGCAGGTCGGTGAGGGCGCGGATCTCCCCGAGCACCGTGCCCGGCCCCTGGCGGGCCGCCTGCACGACCGCACCGAGGCCGTCGGTGCGGGCGGCGAGGCGACCGATGACGGTGTCGGTGCGGGTGAACGCCCCGGCACCTCGCTGCGTGAGGCGTGCGTCGTCGGCGCCCAGGCGGGCGTACTGCCCGGCGATGCCGTCGGTCCGCCGCAGTCGCTGCGCGACTGTCATGGTCCGTGCCGCGTCGTCGAGCTGGCCGAGCGGGCCCCGCATGGCGCGGGCGGCGCCCGCAGCTCGTGACGCGACGGTGCCCGTCCCGACGGTGCCCAGGGCCAGCAGCAGGTCGGGCACCCGGCGGCCGAGCCAACGAGCCGGATCCTCGAACAGCGTGTCCAGGTCGAGCAGGGCGGTGCCGAGGTCCCCGAGGAACTCGATCGGGTTCTCGGCCACGTACTGGAGCATGGCCAGGATCTGGCCCCGGTTCGACCACAGGTCGGGCCAGCCCGTCGGGTCCAGGAGCAGCAGCAGGTCGCGGATGCCGAGGACCAGGTCGCGGAAGCCCTCGTACACGCCGGTGCCGAAGCTGGCGAGGACGTCGAGCGTGCCGCCGATGGCGTCGCCGACCGTGCCGGTGACGCGATCCCAGTTCGAGGGCGGCGGCGTGGCGAACGTGGGCTGGTCGTCGAGCCAGTCGAACAGCTCGGCCACGGAGTCGAGGCAGGCGCGGTGTGCGTCGAGCACCATCTCCACCTGCGCTTCCAGCGCGGGTCGCTGCGCGGCCAGCGCGGCGTCGGCCGGATCCAGCGACGCGGCCTGGGCGCGCAGGTGGCGGAGGCGGTCCTGGTGCTCGTCGAAGCGGCCGGCGAACCAGTGGAGCTTCTCCGCGGCCTGCCCCATGCGATCGACGGCGGCGTCGAGCGCCTGGGGCAGCGGCTTGCGCTCCACCACCCGGCGGAAGGCGTCGAACGCGGTGCCCTGCCAGTGGTCGCCGGTGAGCACCGCCTCGACCTGGACCGCGGCTCCGTGTGCGGTGCGGAGCCGGGGGACGGTGCCGGTGAGATCGGCTGCGGCCGAGCGGATCGCCGAGCTGTCGCCGGGCAGGAGGGGGATGTCCACGTCAGCCACCTCAGCCACCCGATCCGGTGATCGCAGCCGCGGCGTCGCAGTCGGCCTCCTCGTAGGAGGAGGCGGCGCCCTCGACGACCTCGGCGTAGGCCCGGAGCATCTCGGCGATCAGCTCGTACTCCGAGCGCCACTGGCGCACGAAGGTCCGGACCTTGTCGTCGGCCTGGCGGCTGTGGTCGATGCCGCCGTCCACGCTGGCGCCGGCCCGCTCCAGGGCGAGGCGGGCATCGGCGAGCGCCGTGCGGGCGTCGGCGACCGCAGCCACCGACGCCCGCAGCGCCGCGGGATCGACGAAGAGGCGCTCGGGCACGTGCTCAGCCGGCGAGCGAGGAGGCGATCGCTGCCTCCTGACTCTCGTACTGCTCGCCGATGCCGCGGAGCAGCTCCGACATCTGGACCAGGGCGGTCTCGACCTGCTTCCAGCCCTGGGTGGCGTTGGCGTACATGCCGTGGAAGGCCCCGGCGGCCTGACCCCGCCAGCCGTTCTCGACCAGGGCCTGCACCGCGGTCAGCAGCGAGTCGAGCTGGCCGGCGATGGCGCCGCCCTCGGCCTGGAGCCGGCTGGCCATGGATTGCAGGTCCTCGAAGGTGACCAGGATGTTGTTCGATGACATTTCATGCCTCCTCAGTTGGTGTGGAGGCATTCAGTCACAGCCGTCGGGTGCCCGTCAAGGCTTTTCGTGAACTTTCATGCTCTACTGGTCTGCTCTCAGTGACATCGACCGACCTGGAGCGTGCGGGCGTGGCGGTCGACCACGAGCACCCCGCGTCCGGGTGGGAAGCGGGCGCCGGGCCGGAGCTTCACCCGGACGCCGGCGAGCTGGTCGATGTCCGCCGCGCCCGCCGGCTGCAGCAGGAGCATCCGCCGCCCCCGCTTCAGCGCCGGCACCCACCCGCTGAACGCCCGGGCGACGGCGGCGGCATCCGCCGTGGCCACCAGGCGGTACCCGCGGGTCGTGGCCAGCTGCTCGAGGGCACGACCGCCGGGGCCCTCGGCCAGCTCGTCGGCGTCGTCGATGACGACGGGAGACTCCGGCGGCTCGGCGTCGAGCAGCGACTGCAGCCGGGCGGGAGCATCCTCGTCCCGGCCGTCGATGACCACCGGATCGTGCCCGGCGGCGCGCAGGCCGGCGACCACGGCGGCGGCTGCGGTCGTGCGCCCGCTGCCGGGCGGCCCCACGATGAGGAGCGCGCCCGGGCCGAGGTCCACCGTGACGGGTTCGGAGTCGTCGGTCACGCCGAGGGCGACGACCAGGTCGTGGTCGAGCCCCGTCGGTCGGGCCACGTCCTCCGGCAGCGGCCCCGGACGCGGACCCCGTCGCGTCCCCGCACCGAGCGACGCGATGGCATCGGCCTGGGCGGCGGCTGAGGGATCCGGGCCGAGGACGGCCACCTGGACCTCCTCGTCGCCGCGCAGGTAGCCCCGTCCCGGCTCGAGGACGGGTCCCCGGGCCAGGGCCATCGGCACGCCGAGGGAGACGAGCGCGTCGGGCTCGGTCATGCGAAGCACCAGACGGGCGCCGATCGCGCCGAGCAGCGCGTTCGGCAGGTCGGCCCGGCGGTCGGCGGACAGCAGCGGGTGGATCCCCACCTGGCGCCCCTCCACCAGGAGGCGCTGGAGACGTTGGAGCCAGTCGTAGCCGGCCGGCGTGTCCAGCTCGGCGCGCAGCGCCCCGAAGCCGTCGATGACCACCGCGATGCGGGGGACGACGGGCTCCCCGGCGCGGGCGCGCAGCGCGGACAGGGACTCGACCCGGTGCTCGCCGAGCAGGGCCCGCCGGCGCTCGACCTCGGCGGCGAGGGCGTCGATCTGCGCCGCTGTGGTGTCGAGGTCGTCGGCGGTGCACACGACCCGGGTGTGGGGCAGCTCGAGCAGCGGCAGCAGCGCCCGGCTGGCGAAGTCGAAGACCACGACCTCGACCTCGTCCGGCGTGGCCCCCGCGACCAGGGACGCCACCGCGGTGCGCAGCGCCGTCGTCCGGCCGGACCCTCCGGCACCGAACACGGCCAGGCCGCCCTCGGCCTCGAGCTCCACCACGGCCGGCCGGCGGGCCTGGTGCTCGGGATCGTCGTGGAGGCCCAGCACCAGTCTTGATCCCCCTGAATCCCCCAGCACCCCTGGCTCCCCGGGCCCGTTCGAGCCGAGGAGATCGTGGAGGTCGACGACGTCGGGGAGCGGGGGGAGCCAGGGGCGGCGGGGCACGGCGCCGCCGCGTCGCTGGTGCGCAACGCCGATCGAGGCGAGCACCTGGTCGAGCTGGGTGCCGCCGAGCGCCACCGGCGCGGCGGCGTCCGGCACCCGCCCGACCCCGAGCGGGGCGACCCGGACCCGGGCGCCGCCACCGTGGTGGCGGGGCGCGCCCGACCAGGCGGCCTGGAACGGGACGAGCTCGGTCGGGCCGGTGCGGGCGAAGGCCCGGCCCCGGAGGGGGACCGGGATCTCGGCCGCGGCCGGGCTGCCGATGACGCTCTGGGAGTCGGCCGCATCGACCACGCGCAGCGCCACCCGCAGGTTCGTGTTGGCCAGGATGTTCTCGTTCACCGCGCCGGCCGGGCGCTGGGTGGCGAGCACGAGGTGGATGCCGAGGCTGCGCCCGCGCTGGGCGACGTCGACCACGCCGGCGACGAAGTCGGGGATCTCCTTCACGAGCGTGGCGAACTCGTCGACGACGATCACCAGCCGGGGCGGCGCGCGGTCCGGGTCCAGCTGGGCCAGGTCGGCGACACCGGCATCGGCGAGGATCGCCATGCGCCGGTCGAGCTCGGCCCGCAGCGACACCAGCGCCCGGAGGGACAGCCGGGCGTCGAGGTTGGTGACCACACCGACGTTGTGCGGGAGCTCGGCGAAGGGTGCGGCCGCCGCACCGCCCTTGTAGTCGATGAAGAGGAACGTGAGGCGCTCCGGCGGGTGCTGCGCCGCCATCGCCGCGACCATGCTCTGCAGCAGCTCGCTCTTGCCCGCGCCCGAGGTGCCGGCGATGAGCATGTGCGGGCCCTGCTCCACGAGGTCGAGCAAGAACGTGCCGCCCGCCCCGGCACCGACGGGGGCGGCGAGCGACCGCGAGGTGCTCCGGTCCCACACGTCGGCGACGTGCTCGGGGGTCACGTCGGCGAGCACGTCGGTGAGGCCCACCATGCGGGGCAGCGCACCGACCTGGGCCACGCTCGTGACGTCCCGCAGCGGTGCCAGGTGGCGGGCGAGTGCATCAGCGACCTCTGTCCCCGTCACCTCGACGGTGAAGGTCACCGGTTCGGCGTCGGGGTCGGTCGTAGCGAGGACGGACGCCCCGTCGCCGGAAGCGACCTGCGCCAGCAGCCGGCACTGGCGGGGCAGCAGCGCCTCGTCGCGGCCGATCCACAGCACCCGGATGCCCGCACCCGGGCCGTCATCCAGGAGGCGGCCGAGGGCGGTGCGGTCGACGGCGGCGTCCTCGTGGACGGCCACGACGAGCCTCGGGTGGTCGCGGTCGGCGCTGCCCCGTCGGTCGGCGGCCACGTCGAGCAGGGCGCCGAGCAGCACGTCGACGTCCTCGGGCCAGGCAGCCAGGTGCGGCACCGACAGGGGCGACGCCGCCGAGCGCACGTGGGGCAGCCAGCGGAGCCACTCGTACCCGGCGAGGGCGCTCGGCGCGAGGAGTGCAACGAGGATCACGTCCTCGGGGCCGTGGCGCACGACGGTCTGGGCCAGGAGCGAGCGGGCGAGGCCGTCGACCAGGTCGGGGTCGCCGTGGAGGCCGACGATGCCGGCCCGCTCGAGATCGATCGCGACGGGGACGTCGTGCACCTCGGCCACCGCTTCCGCGATGCGGGCCTCGGCCTCGCGGCGGAGCTGTTCATCCCCGCCTCGCTCGATCTCCAGGGACACCAGCGTTGGGAGGGTCGAGCGGCCGGCCCGCAGCACGAGCAGGTCGGGGGCACCGCGGTCCCGGGCCCACAGCGACGGCGCCCGCACCCGCGCCTGCTCGACGAGGACCTCGAGCGGCGGCAGCGCCCGATCCCGCTCGGCGCGCTCGTCCTCCTTGGCCTGCTCGATGTCACCCAGCCGCTCCTCGAGCAGGGCCTGGTGCTCGGCGCGAGCGGCACGGTGGCTCCGCCGGCCGCGGCGCCGCTCGAACAGGGTCACCGCCCCGAGGGCGATCGGCGCCAGCAGCGCGATGAGGAGGAACTGGGGGCGACCGAACACCACGGCGAAGCCGACGCCGCTCGCGAGCGGGATGACGAAGGAGGTGATGGCGATGCGGTTGGCCGGCGGCGGGGACGGCGGCGCGGGCAGCGGTGGGAGCCGGCGCGGCTGCACCCGCACGGGCCGGTAGGGCGTGCGGTTGAACGGAACGGTGCCGCTCCCGTCGGGTCGGTCATGGTGCACCGTGGGGTCGGAGGGTTGGGTGGGCGGTGGCGTCGCTCGCAGCCAGACGCGCTGGCCGGAGGTGACCCCGGCCCGCACCACGGGGGTGGCCTCGTCCAGCGCGGTGCCGTCGTCGGTCCACAGGCGGGCGTCGGGCGCGACCTCGATGCCGCGGTCGGCGGCGTGGGCGGCGAGCGCGCCCCGCAGGTCGGCGACGGTGGCGCCGGGCTCGGCGTCGGCGCGGCAGTCGAGGCGCGCCGCGACCTCGCCGTCGCCGACCCGTAGCTCCACCAGCAGTTCGATGGCCGGCAGGTTAGGAGGTCACGAACTCGGTGAGGTGCGCCGGGAAGCGGTGCTCGGCTCGCAGGAACGCCTGGCCGTCGACGTCCCGGCTCACCCGCAGCGCGACGAGCATGGGCGAACCGACCGGGATGCCGAGCACCTCGGCGTCGCGCTCGTCGGCGACGGCGGCCCGGATCGTCTGGTCGACGGCGGCGAGCTCGTTCGGGAGCAGGTCGTAGAAGGTGGCGCCCTCCACGTCGTCGCGGCTGAGCGACCGGCCCAGCTCGGCCGGGCACCACACCGTGACGAGGGCGAAGGGCTGGCCGTCGGCCAGGTTCACGCGCACCACCTCGAGCACGGGCTCCCCATCGAGGTCACGGAAGCGGAAGGACAGCACCTTGCGCACGGGCTCGCGGCCTTGGGCGGCGAGGTCGGCCTCGATGGTCGACAGCGTGGCGAGCGATCTGCGCACCACCGGGACGGCGACGAACCAGCCGAACCCCTGGCGGGAGCCGATCAACCCCTCCGAGCGGAGCAGCTCGAGCGCCTTTCGGACCGTGACGCGGCTCACCCCATAGGATCCGGCCAGGTCGGCCTCCGAGGGCAGCACGGCCCCGGCGACCAGGTCGCCGGACGTGATCTGTCGACGGAGGTCGTCAGCGATCGCCACGTATCGGATCTCTCTCACTTGTATTAGAGTTGCATCATGCCTGTCACTTCGTCCACTCCCATCGAGCTCGTCCAGGCCGTCTACGACCGGCTGCCCGACTCCGTCCGCATCGGTCGTGAGCGCCTCGGCCGGCCCCTGACGCTCGCGGAGAAGATCCTGATCAACCACCTCCGGGATCGCGAGGGCCAGGAGATGGAGCGGTCCCGCAGCTACGCCGACTTCGATCCGGACCGGGTCGCCATGCAGGACGCCACCGCCCAGATGGCGCTGCTGCAGTTCATGACCGCCGGCCTGGACGAGGCCGCCGTCCCCTCCACCGTGCACTGCGACCACCTGATCCAGGCCAAGGTCGGTGCGCTCAAGGACCTCGAGGTCGCGACGGAGACCAACCACGAGGTCTACGAGTTCCTCGAGACCGTCAGCCGGCGCTACGGCATCGGCTTCTGGAAGCCGGGCTCGGGCATCATCCA
Source organism: Salinilacustrithrix flava (assembly GCF_041228405.1). Lineage (GTDB taxonomy): Bacteria > Actinomycetota > Acidimicrobiia > Acidimicrobiales > Salinilacustritrichaceae > Salinilacustrithrix > Salinilacustrithrix flava. The sequence continues at coordinate 3,140,354 of NZ_CP133888.1, read as the reverse complement.
CCAGGTCGTGCTCGAGAACTACGCCTTCCCCGGCGGCATGATGATCGGCACCGACAGCCACACCCCCAACGCCGGCGGCCTGGGCATGGTCGCCATCGGCGTGGGTGGCGCCGACGCCGTCGACGTGATGACCGGCTTCCCGTTCAACGTGCGCTGGCCCAAGCTGATCGGCGTCCACCTCACCGGGCGCCTGTCCGGCTGGACCGCACCGAAGGACGTGATCCTCAAGGTCGCCGAGATCCTCACGGTCAAGGGCGGCACCGGGGCCATCGTGGAGTACTTCGGCGAGGGCGCCGACTCCATCACCGCCACCGGCAAGGGCACCATCTGCAACATGGGCGCCGAGATCGGGGCGACGACGTCGCTGTTCCAGTTCGACGAGAACATGGCGGCGTACCTCAAGTCCACCGGCCGGGAGGCCATCGCCGATGCGGCCAACGCCGTCTCCGGCGACCTGCGCGCCGACCCCGAGGTCCTGGCCAACCCGGGCGAGTACTTCGACCAGGTCATCGAGATCAACCTCGATGAGCTGCCCCCGATGATCAACGGCCCCCACTCCCCCGACCGCGCCCACGTCCTCGGCGACGTGGACGGCGGCGTCGGCAAGGAAGCCAAGGAGGAGGGCTGGCCGCTCGAGATCAGCGCCGCCCTCATCGGCTCGTGCACCAACTCGTCCTACGAGGACATCACCCGGGCGGCCTCCATCGCCCGCCAGGCCGCGGCCAAGGGCCTGAAGGCCAAGACCGAGCTGCTCATCACCCCGGGCTCCGAGCAGGTGCGCGCCACCATCGAGCGCGACGGCCTGCTCGCCGACCTCGAGGCGATCGGCGGCGACGTGCTCGCCAACGCCTGCGGCCCCTGCATCGGCCAGTGGTCGCGCCCCCAGACCCAGCTCGACCAGGTCAACACCATCGTCAACTCCTACAACCGCAACTTCCCCAAGCGGAACGACGGCTCGGCCAACACCCTCAGCTTCGTGACCTCGCCCGACACGGTCATCGCCCTGGCGCTGGCCGGCCGCCTCGACTTCGACCCCCGCACCGACGTGCTGGTCAACGACGCCGGCGAGGAGGTCCGCCTCGACGAGCCCGTCGGCATCGACCTGCCCCCGGGCGGCTTCGACCCCGGCGAGGACACCTTCGTCGCACCCCCCGAGGAGCTGTCGGACCGCACCAGCGTCGAGGTAAAGGTCGACCCCGAGTCCGACCGCATCCAGCTGCTCGAGCCGTTCCCGGCCTGGGACGGCGAGGACTACGTCGAGCTGCCGGTCGCCGTGAAGGCCCAGGGCAAGTGCACCACCGACCACATCTCGATGGCCGGCCCGTGGCTCAAGTACCGCGGCCACCTCGAGAACATCTCGGGCAACCTCTTCCTCGGCGCGGTCAACGCCTTCACCGGGGAGGCTGGTAGCGGCAAGGACCCGGCCGACGGGAAGGTCAAGCCGTTCCCCGAGGTCATGGCGTCGCTGCACGAAGCCGGCCAGGAGTGGGTCGCGATCGGCGACGAGAACTACGGCGAGGGCTCCTCCCGCGAGCACGCTGCCATGGAGCCCCGGTTCCGCAGGTGCGCCGCCGTGTTCGCCCGCAGCTTCGCCCGCATCGCCGAGACCAACCTCAAGAAGCAGGGCGTGCTCGCCCTCACCTTCTCGGACCCGGCCACCTACGACGCCATCGGCGAGGACGACACGCTCAGCATCCTCGGACTCGACGGGCTCGCTCCCGACGTGCCCGTGCGCTGCCAGATCGTGAAGCCCGACGGCTCCACGGTCGACTTCGAGGCCACCCACACCCTGTCCCCCGAGCAGATCGAGTGGTTCGAGGCCGGGTCGGCCCTGAACATCATCCGCCAGCGGGGCGGCGGCGACAACGCCTGAACCTCTGGCGCTGCCGGATCTTCTGATCTCAACGGAAGATCAATTCCTTCTCAAGTCCACCTCGATCCCCGACGATGAACTCCCTCACGGGCCGGCATCCGCCGCCCGTGAGGGAACCAACGGGAGGACAGGAACATGGGGCAGGCACGACTGGGACGGGGCGCACGCGTCTTCGCGATCGGCGTGGCCGCGGTGGCGACAGCAACCGGGGCGTACGCGTACACCAACACCAACACCGTCGAGGCGTCCAAGGCCGGTGACGGCACCGCAGCGATCAGCGGCTACACCGTGAGCGACGTCAAGTACGAGCTGGACACCACCGACCCGTCAGAGCTCGAGTTCGTCCGCTTCACGCTCAACGGCGAGGCCGGAAGCGTCCGGGCCAAGGTCGTGTCCACCGATACCGACTACAGCACCTGCAGCGAGACCACGACCTCCGATGTGTGGGAGTGCGATCTCGACGGCATCGCCGTCCTCGATGCCGACAGCCTCACCGTCGTCGCGACGAGCTGAGCACGGTGCGCCTCCTCGCACGAGGCGTCGACGCCCTGCTCGCCATCGGCGGGGTGGCGCTGCTGGGGCTCGTGGTGATGATCGGCTCGGGTCAGCTGAGCTGGGTCATCACCACGGGCAACAGCATGTCGCCACGGGTGGCGGCCGGCGACCTCATCGTCGTCCGCCCCGCCGACCGGTACCGGGTCGGCGACGTCGTCGCCTACGACAGCCCGGACCTCGGCCGCAAGGTGCTGCACCGCATCGTCGCCGTCGAGGACAGCCGGTTCGTGACCCAGGGCGACCACAACGACTGGGTCGACTCCTACCAGCCGACCCCGGCCGAGGTCGTGGGCCGGGAGCAGCTCCACCTGCCCGGCGTCGGGCGCCACCTGCGGTCGCTGCTCGACCCCGGCGTCGTGGCCGTCATCGTCGGCCTGGCCACCGCGCTGGCGCTCGGCATGCTCGGCCGGGTCCCGGTGCCCGAGGAGGGCGAGGCGTGGGTCGAGCACGCGGTCTGACGGGACTTGCTGGACTGCTGGTGCTGAGCGGGCTGCTGGTCCTGGCGGGGCCGGCGGCGGCGTCGACCAACGAGGTCGCCGCCAGTCGCGCGACCAGCTTCACCATGCCCATCACCATCCAGGACCTGGCCCCGGCGGCCTGCGCCGGCATGGATCTCACCACGCTGGTGACCATCGCCGACAAGAAGGGCGCCAAGATCCAGGGGACGAACGGCAACGACCTCATCGTCGGCTCGGCCGGCGACGACCGCATCGACGGCCGCAACGGGGACGACTGCCTGGTGGGTGGAGCCGGGGCCGATCAGCTGGACGGCGGCAACGGGTTCGACGCCTGCCTGGCGGGTGACGACCCGGATGACTCCACGAGCAGGTGCGAGGCCTGATCAGGCTGGCTCTCGGGCTGGATCACGGGGGCTGGGAGCGTGAAGCGGTAGCCGGCGCCGCGCACGGTCTCGATCCAGCCGTGGGATGAACCGGCGGCGGCGAGCTTGCCGCGCAGGCGGTAGACGTGCTCGGTGACGGTGTCGACGCTGTGGTCGGCGGCGTTCGCCCGCCACACCAGCTCGAGCAGGTCGGCCCGGGAGAACACCCGGTTCGGTGACGACGCGAACGTCCGCAGCAGGTCGAACTCCTTCACGGTGAGGTCGAGCACCACGCCGCCGACGGAGGCCGACCGCGTCACCGGATCCAGCGCCAGACCGTCACGCTCCAGCGCGCCGACCGGGTCGGTGGCCGCGAGGAGCAGGGCCCGCCGCTCGATGGCCCGCTCCACCCGCAGCACGAGCTCGCGGTCGGACACGTCCGCGGCGCAGTGGTCGTCGGCGTCGGCCTCGAGCGCGATCACGGCCAGCTCCGGGTCCGACCCGCCGACCATGACCACCGCCACGCCGGGGTGGTCCCGGCGGATGTCGTGGAGCACCGAGATGCCGCTGCGCGACGGGAGCCGGACAGCCACCACGGCGACGTCGTACCCGTCGGCCAGGCGAGCCAGGCCGTCGGGGCCGTCGGGACTGTCCGCGACCTGGTCGACCGCGGGGGCGAGCGCATCGGCCAGGCGCTGCCGTTCATCGGCATCGCCGTGGATGATCAAGGCCCGGGCCACCGCCCCAGTATGGCCAGACTCACCACTGGGTGGTGTCATGTGGTCACCGTGCGGATGGCACCAGTGTCGGCGCGGCTGTCAGTACCGTCCGGCGCGTGGAAGCCGACGCGCTGGGGCAGCTGGATGACCTCGCCATCCTGGAGACGATCGTCGATCGCCTCACCGACGTGGTCTTCGTGCTCGGCGACGACGACCTGATGCACTGGCGGCGTCGAAGCTCGCGCCTGCGGGTGCACCTGCCCGACAACGCCCAGGTGCTGGGCATCCCGATGCTGGAGCGCGTCCACCCGGCCGACCTCCCTTCGGTGCTCGACACGCTCGAGCAGATGCGCCTCGGCAACGCGCCGGAGGCGACGATGCGGGCGCGCATCTTCGACGCCAACGATCCGAGCATCATCCACGACGAGGACCTGCGCGCCTTCGACGCCCGGGACGTGCCCGGTGTCGGCGGCATCGTCGTGGCGGTGGAGATCCGTGACACCCGGGGCGCGTTCCCGAGCGAGGTGCACGGCGACGACTTCTCGATCGCCGACGTCGCACCCATCGGCCTCGCCGTGCTCGCCGCCGGCGACCGCATCATCTACGCCAACACCCTGTTCCGCGAGCACCTCGGGCTCGAGGGCCGCACCGCCATCACCGTCACGTCGGTGCAGGGGCTGCACGAGGCCATCGCCCGCGCCCGGGAGACGAGCCTGGCCTCCGCCGTCGTGTCCCACCGGGGTCGCACCCTGCGCGTCGTCGGCCGCCGCATCGCCGACAACGGCACCACGAGCATCGCCCTGTCGACCACCGACATCACCACCGAGCACGACGCCATGCTCGCCCTGGCCCGGTCGCAGGAGACCTGGCGGGCGACCTTCGAGCACGCCCCGGCCGGCATCGCGCTGGTCGACCCGACCGGGTGCTTCCTCGACCTCAACCGGGCGTGGACGGCGATCACCGGGTACACGGCGGAGGAGCTCGTCGGCCGGTCCTTCGCCGACATCACCCACCCCGACGACCTCGAACCCGACCTCGCCCAGGTCCGGGACCTGCTCGACCGCAAGCAGCCCAGCTACCGCCTGCTCAAGCGCTACCTCCACCGCGACGGCCACGTCGTCACGGTCGACCTGTGGTGCAGCATCGTGCGCGACGACGCCGGCGAGCCCGTGCACTTCGTCGCCCAGATCCTCGAGCACTGAATCCGGAGCTGAGGACCGGGGACGCGACCGGGCGTCAGCCGGTGTTGCGCATGCCGGCGGCGACGCCGTTGACGCTGAGCAGCAGGGCGCGGCGCAAGCGGCGCGACTCGGCGCTCTCCCGGTCATCGAGGGCGCGGGTCCGCTCGAGCAGGGCGACCTGGAGGACGTGGATCGGGTCGAGGTAGCGGTCGCGCACGCGGAGGGTGTGGGCGATGGTCGGGAGGTCGCCGAGCAGCTCCCGGCCGGTGAGGGCGGTGACGGCGGCGAGGGTCCGGGCGTGCTCGTCGCGCACGACGTCGAACAGGTGGTGCAGCTCGGTCGGCACCAGCGCCTCGACGTAGCGGGACGAGATCCCCAGGTCCGTCTTGGCCAGGGTCATCTCCACGTTGGAGAGGAAGGTGCGGAAGAACGTCCACTCCCGCAGCATCTCGGTGAGCGTTTCTCCGTGGCCGGCTGCAACCGCGGACTCGATCCCGGTGCCGACGCCGAACCAGCCGGGAATGATCTGGCGGGACTGGGTCCAGCCGAACACCCAGGGGATGGCTCGCAGCCCGGCCAGCGTCATGCCGCCGTCGCCCTGCGTGGTGCGCCGGGCGGGGCGTGATCCGATGTTCAGCTCGCCGAGCTCCTCGACGGGTGTCGACGTGCGGAAGTACTCGGGCAGGTCGGGGTCGTCGACGAAGCGCCGGTAGGCGGCGTAGGCGGCATCGGACGCGAGGTCCATGACCTCGACCCAGCGGGCGCGGGTGGCGTCGTCGTGGCGGGGGCCGCGCCGTGCGACCGTCGCCTCGATGACCGCGGACATGGCGAGGTCGAGGTTGCGCTGGGCCAGGTCGGGCCGGCCGTACTTGTCGGCGATGACCTCGCCCTGCTCGGTGATCTTGACCTCGCCCCGGATGAGCCCGGCCGGCTGGGCCAGGATCGAGGTGTTGGTCGGACCCCCGCCCCGGCCGATCGTGCCGCCCCGCCCGTGGAAGACGCGGATGGGCAGGTCGTGGCGCTCGGCGAGGTCGCGGATGCGGCGCAGCGCCTTGTGGATCTCCCACTGGCTGGTGGTGATGCCGCCGTCCTTGTTGGAGTCGGAGTACCCGACCATCACCTCCTGGACGCCGCGGAGCTCGACGATGCGCCGGTACCCGGGCACCGCGAGCAACCGCTCGAGCACGTCCTCGATGCCACGCAGGTCGTCGATGGTCTCGAACAGCGGCACGAAGCCGAGGCGGGCGACCCCGGCGGACAGGTCGACGAGGCCCACCTCCCGGGCGAGGAGCACAGCGGCGAGGATGTCGTCGACGCCCTTGGTCATGGAGACGATGTAGGACTCCACGACGTCGTCGCCACGCTGGTCGAGCACGTCGCGCAGCGCCCGGAAGGCGAGCAGCGGGTCGTTGTCGGGCACCGGCGTGCCGGGCGGCGCCAGCGGGCGACGGCTCTCGAGCTCGGTCACGAGCAGGGCCTGCCGGGCTTCTCGGGCTTCTGGGGAGCTGCTGTCCTGCGGGTAGTCGATGCCGCAGCCGGCGAAGAGGCCGGCGAGCGACTCGTGCAGGCGGGCGGCGTGCTCGCGGAGATCGAGGGTGGCGAGGTGGAACCCGACGGTGGCGAGCAGCCGCCGCGTGCGGGCCAGGGGTCCGTCGGCGAGGAGCGCGCCGCCGTGCTCCCGGAGCGAGCGGTCGAGGACGGCGAGGTCGTCGTCCAGCTCGGCGGGGCTGCGGTAGGCACGCGGGGAGTCGGGGGTGGTCTCGGTGGCCCGGAGGCGCTCGGCGATGACGGCGAGGCGGAGCCGGTACCACTCCCCCTCCACCCGGCGGCCGACCCGCTCGTGGACGTCGGGGAAGCGGGTGCGGTCGGCCTCGACGGCGGCGCGCAGCTCGTCGCTGGCGGCGCGGATCCGGTCGGACATGGACAGCTCCCCGCGCAGTCGGTCGATCTCTCCGGCCAGCAGCTGCAGGGCGCGCTCCCGGTGCAGCTCGAGCACCTCGGCGGTGGTCTCGGCCGTGACGTTGGGGTTCCCGTCCCGGTCGCCGCCGACCCAGCTGCCGAAGCGGACCGGGGCGGCGTCGGGCGGTAGCGAGCCGCCGGCGCGCTCGAGGGACAGGGCCAGGTCCTCGAGCAGCTCGGGCAGGCCCCGGCGGGTGACCTGCTCGAGCACGTAGAGCACCGAGCGGGCCTCGTCCGAGGGCGTGGGCCGCCGCCGGCGCAGCTCATCGGTCTGCCACATGGCGTCGATGAGCTCGTCGATGCGGCGGTCGATGCGGCGCTGCTCGGTGGCGGTGGCGGCCGGGTGCTGGCGCCGCTCCAGGCGGGTGGCGATCTCGGTGAGCTTGTCGAGGATCGACCGGCGCGACGCCTCGGTCGGGTGGGCGGTGAAGACGGGCCGGAGCTCGGTCCGGGCCACGGCGGCAGAGATCTCGTCGATGTCGTGGCCGGCGCCGAGGAGCCGCTCGATGGTGTCGGTGATCCGTCCGGCGTCGGCCGTGCGCTGGTTCAGCTCCTCGATGCGGTGGACCTGCTCCGTGGCGTTGGCCAGGTGGAAGTAGAGCGTGAACGCCCGGACCAGCCGGATCGCATCCACGGGTGAGACGTCCCGCAGCAACGCTCCCAGGTCCCTGCTCCCGCCTGTGTTCCCGGCCGTGCTCCCGGCGTGCTGGTCGGTGCGGATGCGGCGGGCGAGGACGCGGACGCGCTCGACCAGGTCGAGCATGGCGTCGCCCTCCTGGCGGGCGATGGCCTGGCCGAGCTGGTTGCCGAGCCGACGGATGTCGGCGCGCATCGCCTCGTCGGGGCCGTCGAGCACCGGCTCCTGCTCCTGCATGGGGCCGAGGGTATCGGTGGGTTCAGACGGTGCCGGGCGCGTACTCGATGCGGCCCTTGCCGGCGCGCTTGGCCCGGTACGACGCGGCGTCGGCCCGCGTCAGGAGGGCGGCGGGGTCCTCGTCGCCGTGGGCGTGCCCGATGCCGACGCTCGCGCCCACGAGGATCGGGTCCTCGGTGAGGCCGACGATCGGTGTGCGCACGGCACCCAGGATCCGCTCGGCGAGCAGCGACACGTCGTAGGCGGTGCGGGCCCGCGTCGTCACGACGACGAACTCGTCGCCGCCGTAGCGGGCCACCAGCTCGTCCTCCCGGGCCGCGCTGCGGAGCCGGCGGGCGATGGTCCGCAGCACCTCGTCGCCGGTCTGGTGCCCGTGCCGGTCGTTGACCGGCTTGAAGTCGTCCAGGTCGAGGAAGAGCACGACCAGGTGGTCGTCGGCGCGGCGGCGGGGTCCGAGGTTCGACGTGAGGTAGCTGTCGAGGTAGCGGCGGTTGGGCAGGCCGGTGAGGTGGTCGTGCGTCGCCCAGTAGGCGAGGTCCTCCGACGAGTCGGCCATGTCGATGAGCGCCTTGCGCCCGGAGATGTCCTCCACGTGGGACACGAAGTGGCTGATGGCGCCGGCGGCGTCGTGCACGGCCGAGACGGTGAGCTCCACCCACACCTCGTGGCCGGCACGGTGCAGGAACCGCTTCTCCATCTGGTAGCCGCCCCGGCGGCCGGCCCGGACCTCGGCGAGCAGCTCCTCGTCGACGGCCAGGTCGTCGGGGTGGGTGATCTCGGCGAACCCCCGCCCGAGCAGGTCGTCGGACGGGCGACCGCAGATCATCGCCAGGGCGTCGTTCACCTGCACGAAGCGGCCGTCGAGGTCCACGACGGCGGTGGCCACGGGCGAGCCGTCGAACACGGCGCGGAAGAGGCCCTCGGCTGCCCGCTGGCTCGTGACGTCCTCGAGGGAGGCGACGGCGAGGAGCAGCCGGTGCTCGGCGTCCCGGGTGGGCACGACGCGGAGGCGCAGTGAGCGGCCGTCGACCGCGAGGTCGGACACGGTGTCGATGGCGGTGCTGTCGAGGGCAGCGCTGATGCGGGCCTCGACCTCGTCCCGACCGGCGCCGACCAGCGCGGAGAAGCGGCTGTTCTCGAACGACACGCTGCCGTTGCCGCTGCGCACCTGCAGCCCGACCGGCGCGGCCTCGGCCAGGGACGACATGGCCACCCCGGCCTCGGCGCCCTCGAGGGCGGCGGCATCGAAGTCGACCAGCCAGGCGTGGACGAGGATGCCGAAGGGCACGCTGGCGCTCACGTCGTGGGCGACGATCATCAGCGAGCTGCCGACCACCGCGGCGTGGTCGGGGTGGACCCGGGCCACGGTCGAGCGGCTCCCACCCTCGTGGGCGACGACCGCCATGACGTCGAGCACGGCCGGCAGGTCGTCGGGGTGCATCCAGGTGATGGCGCGCGCCGTCGGTGACAGCGGCAGGTGCAGGCGGCTCGTGCTCGGGTCGTACCAGCGGTGGATCGACCGCCCGGTGCTGGCATCGACGAGGACGGTGACGTCAGCCGATCGGTCGAGCAGGTGGTGCAGGACGGTCTCGGAGAGCACGCGCTCCCCGTCCACCGCTCCTTCCATCACACCTCCCATGACCCCTCCCAGATCCATGGCACCTCGATCGGCACTTTCAGCCCGGAACTGGAGCTATCCGTCGCTCGGCGCCACCAGCGCACCGTCGAAGATCAGCGACATGGTCTCGTCGACGATGCGCTCGTCGGACTCCTGGCTGAACAGCAGGGCCTGCATCGTGCAGAGGTGCACGAGGGAGCGAGCCAGCCGGACCGTCTCCATGCGCCGGCGGAGGCGACCCACGGCGCGCAGCTCGCGGATCAGCGGGAGGAGGACGCCGGGCAGCGGGACCAGGGCGCGGGTGTCGCGGGGCCACTCGCGCTCGGGGGACGGCGCCGCCTCGGCGACGATCTGGGCGGCCAGCGCCTCGGTCGCGCCCCGATTCTCGCGGGCGAGCTGCACGTAGCGCAGGAGCACCTGCTCGATCCGCCGGATCGGGCCCTCCTCCGCGGTGATCGGCACCGACGCGATCGCCTCGAGCTCGGGCACGTGCCGGGCCCAGGCCGCAGCCGCGACGGCGTTCACCGTGCCGAAGTGGTGGTACACGGTGGTCGCGCTCACCCCGGCAGCGGCCGCCACCTCGGAGACGCGCACGTCCGCGGCGCTCCGATCGATGAAGAGGTGGGCGGCGGCGTCAGCGATGTGGCGCCAGGTCTCGATCGGCGCACCGGACCCGTCGTCCCCGGTCTCGGCTTGGCGCGGGCGCACCAGCAGGCGGGACTCGAGCGTCGAGAGCTCGGGAGCCGGTGCGACGTCCGAGCGCTCGACCCGGGGGCGCGTGATCCCGAGGACGACCGCCGTCACCGTGTCGGAGTAGAGGCCGTCGCGCACGGCGTCCGGATCGGCGCCGTGCCGCCGCTGGAGGCCCTCGGCGATGGCGGTCATGATCACGGTCAGGTCGCGTCCACTGAACGGCGGGAGCATCTCGCGCCCCATCAGGCGCACGCCCCGCAGGTAGGTGGTCTCGACGCGCTCGGTGAGGGTCCGGTAGGCCTCCCCCAGCACGTCGCCGGCGGTGCGGCTGGTGTCTTCGCCCAGCTCCTGGTGCCGCACGGACCACAGCAGGTGCTGGAGCACGGCCAGCTCCTCCTCGTCGGCGACGAGGCCGGCCCACTCCTCGGCGGCGGCGGGTCGAATGCCGTCGAGGCCCTGGCGGTCGTTCGAGCCCGATGCCGCACCCGAGAGGCGGTCGACCCGGGCGCACCACCGGGCCGCGAAGGCGTCGGCCACCGCCTGGGCGAAGTGCGAGCGGTTCCGGAAGTGGTGGAAGAACGAGCCGGTCGTCACCCCGACCTCGTCGGCGATCGACCGGGTCTCCACCGCGGCGAGGAGGTCTTGGAATCGCTGCTGCGCGATCAGAGAGATCCCGGCGTCGATCATCTCTGCCCGCCGGTCGACCGTCACGGCGGGGAACGTAGTCGCAGGTCAGGGCGCTGCCGGCCACCCGAGCGGCAATTGTCCGGACCGAACGCACATAGCACCTGCTACGGGCTCACGTACCGCAAGCAATGTCTTGTCAGGCCACGGGTCACATCTGGGTGGTTGACTGAACACGCAGCGGGAACCTGTGGATGGCCCTTCCGGGCCGTCCTTCCAGCCCCTGGCGGCGAAGCGGTCGGCGCACCCCGGCCGCTTCGCCCTCGGGTTGCTCGTCACTCGTCGCCCGTCAGCGGCCCTCCCGGGCCAGGGCACCCTCGAGCAGCATGCCGAGCGTGTCGTCGATGACGCGCTCGTCGGGCTCGTCGGGCACCGCCAGCACCCGCATGGCCACGAGCTGGGTGATCGACCGCGCCAGGCCGACGCTGTCGACCCGTCGGCGCAGGAGCCCCCGGGTGCGCAGCTCGCGCACGTGCGGGACGAGCAGCGACGGGATCGGGGCCACCGGGAACGGGCTCTCGCCGGTCCGGTTCACCGATTCCATCACCAGCCCCTCCAGCGCGCCCCGGTTGGCCCGAGCCACCTCGATGAAGCGGGTGAGCACCTGCTCCATCCGCACGATCGGCCCCTCCTGCGCCGTCAGCGGCTCGGTGGAGATGGCCTCCAGCTCGGGCAGGTACCGGACCCACCCCGCCGCCGCCACCGCGCTGACGGTGCCGAACTGGTGGTAGACGGTGCTGGCGCTGACCCCTGCGGCGGCGGCGACCTCGGACACCTTCACCTCGCCGACCCGCCGATCCGAGAACAGCGGGGCGGCCGCCTCGGCGATGTGGCGCCAGGTCCCGCTCTCGGCCTTCGGCGGCAGGAGGCCGCTGGGCGGGCTGACGAGCTGGCGCTCCAGCGACGCGAGCTCGCTGCCCTCGACCTGCTCCCCCACCGGCCGGGTGACGGCGATGACCAGGACGGACACGAGATCGGCGTACAGCTCGGGCCGGACCGCCTCGGGATCGGCGAAGCGGCGGGCCTTGAGGCCGGCGCCGATGGCCGTCAGGGCGACCGCCAGGTCGCGGTCGGTGAAGGGCGGCATCATCTCCCGGCCGATGGAGGCCAGGCCCCGCCGGTACGCCGGCAGCACCGACTCCTGCAGGGCCCGGTAGCGGGCGGCCAGGACGTCGCCGGCCGTGCGGTCGGTGTCGTCGCTCACCGGCTGGCCCACCACCGCGAAGAGGAGGTGCTGGAGGACGCTGGGCTGCTGCTCCGATTCGAGCCGCTGCCACTCCAATGCTGCGGCGGCGCGGAACTCGACGCCCTCGGTGAAGCCGTCGATCGCCGACAGCGACCGCTGCGTGGACTCCGCCCACAGCTGCTCCAGGCGGTCAATCACCGCGTCGGTGAACTGGGCCCGGTTGCGGAAGTGGTGGAAGAAGGACCCGGTGGTGACCCCGGCCTTCTCCGTGATGGAACGGGTGTCGACGCTGGCGAGGAGGTCCTGGAAGCGCTGCTCCAGAACCAGCTCCAGCCCGGCGTCGATCAGCGCAGTGCGACGGTCGGACATCGGTGGCGACGCTAGCCAGCCACAGGCACGCGACGGTGCCCCCGCACGAGGCGGGGGTGGCCGGAAAGCTGCTCGGTTGGAGCCTGGGCCGTGCCGTCGCCGCGTCCTACGCGGCGGAGACTTCGGGCGGTGGTCGTCGGCGCCCGCCGTCGGTGAGCTCGTTGCCGTGCCGGTCGAAGAACATCGGCAGCCCGTTGACCATCATGATCTCGAGCGCCCCGGCGTGGACCAGGCGGTGGTGGTGGCGGCAGAGCAGGGCCATCTGGTCGATGTTGCTCTCACCCTCGTAGTCCCACCACGTGACGTGGTGGGCGTCGCAGTGGCTGACCTTCGCGCTGCAGCCGGGTGCGGCGCAGCCCCGGTCGCGAGCCGCCAGCGCCCGGCGGATCGCCCGGTTGGCGTAGCGCTCCTTCCGACCGAGCATCAGCACCTCGCCCGTCGCATCCTGCACGAGCAGCTGCCAGCGCGAGTCGCACAGCCAGCGCTCGGCGATGCCGATGGGGATGACGGTGCCGTCCACGGTCTCCAGCACCGTCCCGGGGTGCAGGGTGCCGGACAGGAACGTCTCGTGGTCGATGAGGACCGTGAACAGCGTCTCGCGCCGACGGGGGTTGGACTCCGCGCCGGCCCCATCGAGCACCAGGCCGACGAGCGCCTCGGCCCGCCGGTTGCCCGGGGTGCGGGTGGCCACCTCGTCGTCGGGGTTGGCGTCGACCACGGACCGGTCGCGCCGCCAGATCTCGTCGTGGCGCTCGTTCAGCGCGGCCAGCACCGGCAGCCCGTGCTCCAGACCGAGGTCGGCGTTGATCTTCACCCGGTCGCCGACCTGGTTGGCGTGGACCGTGTCGTGCTCGGGGTCGTGCGGCTTCACGCCGTCCTGGTCGTGGAGGCGGATCCACGCGTCGACCTCGGTGGCGAGCCGATCGGCGTTCAGATCCATGGCCTTGCCCACCAGCTCCACCTCGTCCTCGGCAAAGCGGTCCCGAACCCGGGGGTTGGCCACGCACCGACTGAGCACCTTGGCGTGGGACTCGGTGATCTCCCCGTCCTCGAACGCCTCCCGCGTGTGGGGCATGCACTCCAGGTGCGCAGCCAGCTTGACCCGGCTCGCCATCACGTTCCGGGCGCCGCCGACCTGACCCTGGAACCAGTTGGTGGCGCTGGTCGCCGCGTCCAGCTGCCACGCACCGCTCTCGTCGAACTCGGCCACCCGCCGGAGCAGCACCGCGTCGAGCCGGTTGCGGCACCGCTCGATGGCGGCCTGGTGCTCGACCCGCTGACGCAGCGACAGCGGCGTCACGTCGACGGCGAGCAGCGCCGCCAGCTCGGTTGCCGGGTCTCCAGGCATGCAGCCAAGGATAGAACGAACACCAGTTCGAGTCAACCCATATCGGACATTTCTCCTCAGCGGCCACTCCCGGCCACGAGGGCCCCGTCCAGCACGATGCCGAGGGTCTCGTCGATGATCCGCTCCACCGGGTCCTCGGGCGTGGTGAGGGTGCGCAGCGAGACCAGCTGGAGGATGGTGCTGCACAGCCCGGCGGCCTCGATCCGCCGGCGCAGCTGGCCCCGGGCCCGCAGCTCCCGCACGTGGGGCACCAGCAGGTCGACGAGCGGGACCGCTTCGGCGATGTTGCGGGGGCGGGTGCGCCCGGCGTCGATGCCGCGCAGGGCCAGGATCTCGAGCACCAGCCCCTCGAGGGCGCCGCGGTGCTCCCGGCCCAGCTCGATGTACCGGGCCAGCACCTGCTCGAGGCGCACGATCGGCCCCTCCTCGGGCGTGAGCGGCGCAGCGGAGACAGCGGTGAGCTCCGGCAGCAGTCGCGCCCACCCGCAGGCCGCCACCGCGCTGACCGTGCCGAACTGGTGGTACACGGTGCTGGTGCTCACGCCCGCAGCGTCCGCCACATCGGCCACCTTCACCTCGCTGACCGGGCGCCCCACGAACAGCGGGGCGGCCGCATCGGCGATCTGGCGCCACGTCGACGCCTCCCGCTCCGGAGCCGGCGGACGGCGCACCGGCGTGGCCAGGTGGCGCTCGAGGTCGGCCAGCTCCACCGGGTCGCCCCGCTCCCCCGCCGGCCGGGTCAGGGCGACGAGCATGGCGGCCACCAGGTCGGCGAAGAGCCCCTCTCGCACGACATCGGGCTGCACCGCCTGGCGCATCTGGATGCCGTCGGCCAGGGCCGTGAACGTGACCGACAGATCCGCGAGGTCGAAGGGCGGCATCATCTCGCGGCCCATGTCGGCGACCCCGGCCCGGAACGCCGGCACCCCGGTCTCGAGCACGTACCGGTAGCAGCGCGCCAGCACCTCCCCCGCCGTCTCGTCACGCTCCTGGCTCAACGGCTGGTCGCGGGCGACCCACAGGAGGTGCTGCAGGTCGGCCTGGACCATGGTCGCCTCGAGGTTGCCCCACTCGGCCTCGGCCACCGACCGGACGTCCCCCTCGCGGTCCGCACCCGACAGGGCGGCAGCGTCGCCCACCATCTGATCGATCGACACCCGCCACATCTCGACGAACCGGTCGGCGATGGCCTGCGCGAAGTGCCCCCGGTTGCGGAAGTGGTGGAAGAACGACCCGGTGGTGACCCCGGCCTCGCCCGTGATCGATCGGGTGTCCACGCTGGCCAGCAGGTCCTGGAACCGCTGCTGCACGGCCAGCGCCACCCCGGCATCGACCAGCTGCCCCCGTCTGTCCCCCGCCATGCCGCGGGACGCTAATCGGAGACGTGCGTCATCGGACGTCCGACCCGCGACCGGAGGCCTACTGCCGGCTGCGCGCCCAGTACAACAAGCCGATCAGGACGAGCGGCGGCCCGGCCACCATGAGGATCTCGTCCCAGCCGCCCTGATGCGCGACGACCGCAGAGAGCACCGCCATCATTCGTCGTGATCGTGGGTGGCGGGCTCCTGCCCGTCGGGCCCCATGCTCACGTCCACGTCGATCGGCTTCGCGTCAGGGCCGAGGTGGAACGTCGCCGCCTCCACCTCGATCGGCACCTCGAACGTCACCACCGCAGTCAGCTGGCTGTTCGGCTGCAGCTGCTCGTCGGCCAGCAGCGTGCTGTAGGGGCGGTAGACCTTGCCGTCGACGTCGAGCGTCATGCCGCTGCCCGGGAACCGCATGACGGTGTCGCCGGCCACGAGATCGAGCTCGACAGCGACGCGCTTCATCCCCTCGGGCACCGCGTCGGACATCATCTGCGACATCGGCGCCATGGGCATGCCCGCCTGCGCGAACTGATCGGCGTTCTCCTCGTCCCCGCCGCCACCCATCATCGCCAGCATCGGGTCGTCGATGGTCCACGCGCCGATGGCCATCACCGAACCGCCGTCGTGGCTGATCGCCGTGCCGACCGTCGCGGGGGTCCCGCGGTCGGCGGTGAGCCCCCAGACACCCAATGCCACTACGCCTAGTAGCGCGGCACCGACGAAAAGCCACCCTCTGTGACCTCCGTCTGACAAGCCGGTCGGAATGTCCGAAGACCGGGAAGAACCTTCGATTGTGACACTAGGCACCGCCATCCGAAGACCATACCTTCGAACTTCGTAGGGGGGAATGGGCTTCGCAGCGGGCGGAGGAACCCCTAGAGCGGAAACGGGCGAGAGATGAAGAACGACGGTGGAGTGCTGTCCCTGTGCGTGCGAGCAGGGGCAATGGCGGTTCCGATCGCAGCGTTGCAGGTCGGGATCCACGAGGAGTGGGCAGGCGTCGCGACGCTCGTCGAGCTCGCTCGGGCCTCGGTGTCGATGGCGACGGCGGTGGCGATCGTGCTCCTCGCCGTCGACCTGATGTGGCCGACGGTTCGTCGCACGCTCGGGCTGCGCGGTGCGAGTGAGACCGTCGGCTCGATCGTCGCGGTCGCGCTGGGCATCTCGGTGGCGACCATGGTGCTCTCGTGGCTCCACGGTCTGCTCGAGGGCACGTCGTCCGACCACGACGGCCTGGTGACCGCTGCCCATCACGAGATGAGCGCGCTCGAGCACGCACTCCGAGATGGTGGAGCCGTCGCCCCGCTCGCCCTGCTCGTCGTCGCTGCCCCGCCCGTCGTCCGCCTCGCGATCCGCGCCGTCCGAGCGGCTGGCGCACCGCGCACCTCCGTCGGCGTGGCCCGGTGGTCGGCGATGGTCGGCCTCTTCGCCAGCCTGTTCGTCATCGCCGCACCCGCAGGCCCCGCCGCTGCCGCGATCGATCCGCTCCCCGCCTGCGAGGCCGGCAACGCCGTGCGCGTCTACGACGTCGCGGCGGCCAACGCCTTCATCCCCTACACCCGATGGGAGAACGACGCCGGCGCCCCGGTGAACGGGCCCGACGGCTTCCCGCACCTCACCGACGGGGACCCCGACGGCATGGTGTTCGTGCTGCAGCAGGACAAGCTCGCGGTCCAGAACTGGCACATCCCCATCGTGGGCGACGCGGGCAACGGCTACGCGGGCGACCCGGCCGCGGGGCGGCGCCTCCGTCCTCGCCCGTTGGTGCTGCGCGCCAACGCTGGCGAGTGCATCCAGGTCACGCTCACCAACGAGCTCGATCCGGCACAGATGGCGCCGTTCCTCCCGCAGGTCGACCCGCACGTCTCGATGCACGCCTTCGGCGTGTCCTATGCGCCCAACACGGGCGACGGCAGCAGCGTCGGCCACAACACCGACACGACGGTCGGTGTCGGGGAGTCGATCACCTACTTCTGGCGAGCCCCGTCGAGCGAGGGCCTCTACCTGTTCCGCGACATGGGCATGCCCGCCGGAGCGAATGCCGACGGTGGCGGCGCGGAGCACGGGCTGTACGGCGGCCTCGCCGTGCAGCCCGCCGGGTCGCGCTGGTTCGATCCGGTGTCAGGCGCGGAGCTCTCGTCGCCGGTGCCTGCCAACCAGTACGCCGGCGTCGCCGGCCAGAGCGGCGAGCTCTACATCGACGCCGCCATCGCGCTGCCGGACGGTCGCCGCTACCGCGAGACCGTGCAGCTCAGCCAGGACGTCATCCCCGTGGTCGCTGCGCCCCTGGTCGAGGCGCCCGAGCGGTTCTCGTTCAACTACGGCTCCGAGGCCGAGTACAAGCGCATGGAGTACAAGCCCGAGTGGTGCGCGGATTGCGTCGGTGAGGAGACCGGGCTGTCGTCGTGGACCTTCGGCGACCCGGCCACCGTCAAGCTCGCCAGCGGTTCCGGCCCATGGCTGCCGGTGGAACCCGACTACGCGGGCGAAGACCCGCTCGCCACGCCCGGCGGCCTCGCCGCGGTCAACGTCGAGGACTGCAACCTCATGCTGACCAACGCTCCCACCGAGACGCGGGCGACGTCGTGCTACACCGCGAACGTGGCCCGGGCCTACCAGGGCGATCCGGTCAAGATCCGCTTCGGCCACGCCGGCGTGTTCGAGACCCACGTGTTCCACCTCCACGCCCACACGTGGGCTGCGGAACCCGACGACAACGGTCCGGCCGGATCCATCCCGCCGAAGCCGACCCCGGCGAACCAGCCTCGGGCGACCACCATCGACTCGCAGACCTACAGCCCGTGGACGGCGTTCACCGCAGACCTGAACTACGGCGGCGGCGCCCGCATCGGCACGGTCGGCGACTCGATCTTCCACTGCCACCTCTACCCCCACTTCGCCGCCGGCTTCTGGGCGTTGCTGCGTGTCCACGACGCGTACGAGGACGGCACGAACGCGACCCCCGACGGTCGCCTCGTCACCAGCTGGATGGCGTTGGAGGAGGTCGGCGCCGGTGTGGTGAGCGTGCATCCCACGGTGCCCCCGGCGAAGAACCCCCCGTCGACCGACTTCCCCGGCTACCCGCGGTTCATCCCCGGCGAGTTCGGCTGGCGCGCACCGCAGCCGGTGAACGGCGTGTTCCAGCGCGAGTTCGACCCCATCACCCGGGAGCCCGTCCTCGACGGCGCCGGCAACCCGGTGGAGACCCCGGCGATGCGCCTCGTCGGCGGCAAGGCGCTCGACCCGGCGCTGCTCGAGTCGACACAGGACATCGTCTCCACCGCGACGGAGGGATCGTTCACGCTCTCCTTCGGCGGTGAGACCACCGCGCCCATCGACCTGCCCGCGACCGCGCTCGACATCGAGGACGCCCTCGAGGCGCTGGTCAACATCGAAGCCGTCCTCGTCGAAGGCGATGGCACCGAAGCGGACCCGTGGACGGTGCAGCTCGTCCTGTGGCGTTCGACGCCCGACCTGACCATCACCGCCCAGTACACGCCACTGGTCCCGGGCGTGCTGCCCGGCGTCACGGTCACCCCGATCCCGGGGACGGCGGACACCCAGACCATCGAGCTCGATGGGACGATCACCGAGTTCACGCTGACCGTCGACGGTTCCACGACCACGCCCATCTCCGCTCCGGCCCTCGCCGGCGACGTGGAAGCGGCGCTCGAGGCGCTGGCCGGCGTCGACGACGTGGCCGTGTCCGGCGACGGGACGAACGCCACGCCGTACGTCGTCGAGTTCGTCACCTTCACCGGGGCCGACCCGACGATCACCGGCATCGGGACGGCGCCGCCGGACGCTCCGATCACCGTCGTGCAGGTCGCGGGAGCACCGGCGAGCCAGGCGGTCGCCGCCGAGCCGGACGTGGTCGCGCTCACCCTGAGCGTCGGCGCCGAGACCACCGCGCCGATCGATGGTCCGGCCGCCGCCGGTGGGGCCGCGTCGGCCC
Source organism: Salinilacustrithrix flava (assembly GCF_041228405.1). Taxonomy (GTDB): domain Bacteria; phylum Actinomycetota; class Acidimicrobiia; order Acidimicrobiales; family Salinilacustritrichaceae; genus Salinilacustrithrix; species Salinilacustrithrix flava. The sequence continues at coordinate 3,121,153 of NZ_CP133888.1, read as the reverse complement.
TCGACGTGCAGAGCGCGCTCGAGGCACTCGTCGACGTCACCTTCGCAGTGGTCACCGGCGCGGGCACCGACGCCGACCCGTGGGTGATCGAGCTCGTCCTCGACGCCGGCACCGACGCCACGATCACCGCCACGGTGACCGACCCGTTGGCACCCGGCGTCGTGGTCACGCCGGAGGTGGGCTTCTTCCCCGCCGACCCGGACGTCGCCCGGATCGCATTCCAGCTGGCCCGGGAGCAGCACACCACGCGCAAGTTCCACGATCCGACCTACGTCGCCGGTGGCCCGGTCGACCCGGCCAACGCCCCGACCCCCGGTGCACCCGCGGTCGATCCCTGCCCGGCTGGGGCCCGCACGGTGACGTACCGGGCGTCGGTCATCCAGCTGCCCATCGTCTACAACGAGGCCGACTGGATCGACTTCCAGGGCCGCATCCTCGTGGCCGACGAGGATGTCAACGCGATCCTGGCTGGCGACATGGAGCCCGAGCCCTTCTTCTTCCGGGTCAACCAGGGCGACTGCATCGACTTCGAGCTCACCAACCGCACGCCGAACCACATCGGCAACGACGCCTACCAGCAGCTCGTGCAGACCAACATGGTCGGTGGCCACATCCACCTCGTGAACTTCGACGTGCTGGCCTCCGACGGGTCGTCCAACGGCTGGAACTACCAGCAGGCCGCCTTCACCGAGGCCCAGGCCACCTTCAACGACGAGGTCCTCGCCGGCACCCAGCCGTGCAGCCTCGCCGAGGGTTGCACCGTGCCGTTGCCGGCCGTGTACGACCCGACCGATCCGGCCGAGCAGGCCACCTGGCTGAGCGACGGCCAGACGCTCAAGGAGCGGTGGTTCGCCGACTACGAGCTGCGCACCGTATTCATGCACGACCACCACTTCGCGGCCGTCATGCAGAACCGCGGCATGTTCAACGCGCTGATCGTCGAGCCCGCCGGCTTCGACTCCCGCGACCCCGAGACGGGCCAGTGGCTGCAGCCGATCAACAACCCGGGGCGCGGAACGGTCTGCGGCGTGGCCTGCGTCGGCACGGCCAGCGGCGCCATGATGGACATGGTCGGCCCCAACGCGGGCGACGACTTCCGCGAGTACGGCGTGGCCGTGCACGACTTCATCCCGCTGTTCATCCCGCCCAACGGCGGGGCGGCGGCTGATCTCACGCTCGCCGACATCCAGAACCCGGCCAACGCGATCGCACCACCGGTCCCCGCGCTCCCGTCTCCGGAGGACGACCAGGGCGGCATGGCGATCAACTACAAGAACGCGCCGATGAAGCTGCGGCAGTTCCCCGGGGGCGCGCCCGCGGCGTTGGGTGAGCAGGTCGATCCGGCCTACACGTTCAGCTCGAGGGTGTGGGGCGACCCGTGGACGCCGATCCTCAAGGCGTTCCGCGGCGACAACATCAGGTACCGGCTGATCCAGGGCTCCCACGAGGAGCAGCACAACTTCACGATCCACGGCACCAGATGGCGCAAGGACGCTGACGACCCCGCATCGCCGTACGTCAACACCAGGCCCATCGGCGTGTCCGAGGCCTTCAACGTCGACGACGTCGCGGTCGGTTGCGGTTTGGGGCAGACGGGCACGTGCTTCCCGACCCAGCCCGGTCAACCGAGGGTGAGCGACTTCCTCTACGGCGGGACCGGCATCGAGGACCTGTGGTTCGGCGCCTGGGGCATCATGCGGGTGTTCGACCAGACCACCGACAGCGGCGTCGGTGACGCGCCGGCCCTGCTGCCGCTGCCCGACAACAACGTCACCCTCCCTGCCGGCGTTGCGCTGCCCGACGGCGGTGTCCAGAACCTCACCATCCCGGCGGGCGGTACGACCGCGGACGGCACGCTGCCTCCGGCGCAGCTGAACATCTCGTGTCCCGCAGGTTCGACGTTCACGTCCTTCGACGTGTCGGTGATCGACGTACCGATCACCTACAACCGCTACGGCGACAACGATCCGTACGGCCTCGCCTACGTGCTCACGCAGGATGCCGCCGCGATCCGCGCCGGCACCAAGCCGCTCGAGCCCCTGGTGCTGCGCGCCAACGAGGGCGACTGCATCGTGGTCAACCTGACCAATGAAGTGGATTGGGAGCACTTCGCCGAACACGGCGACCTCGGCACCTTGGACGGCGACGCCCCGATGCCGCTCGAGCCGGTCCCGCTGGCCGGCGGGGGCGCGCCGTGGTTCGCCGGCAACCGGGTGTCGATGCACCCGTCGCTGCTCCGCTACGACGTGCGCACGAGCGACGGCGCGACCGTCGGGTACAGCCTCGACCAGACGGCCGGGCCCGGCCAGACGCGGTCGTACCTCTGGTACGCCGACGAGATCGCCTACGACGATCCGCTGAACCCGACCGGGCTCACCGACGGTGAGCTGGGCGTGATCCCGCTGACCGACTTCGGTGACGTCCGCGGCCATCGCCACCATGGCCTGCTGGCGGCGCTGGTCGTCGGTCCCCCCGACGCGACCTTCCACGACCAGATCACCGGTGCGGAGGTGACCACCGGTGTTGCCGTCGACGTGCGGGTGCCGGGCGCGGCGGAGGACTACCGCGACGCGGTGGTGTTCCACCACAACGGTCTGAACATCCGCAACGCCGCGGGCGAGATCCAGGACGATCCGATCCCGGCCGACTGGCCCGATCTGGGCGAGCGCGCCATCAGCTACAAGAACGCGCCCCTCCACCACCGCCTGGGTCTGGCGGCTCCGCTGCAGAACCCGCTTGCCGACGGTCTGGCGGCACCGTTCAACCTGCCGCAGTTCGGCGAGCAGCTGGCGAACGTGTTCAGCAGCGTCTTCCCGATCAACGGTGCGCCCATCGGCGATCCCGACACGCCCATCATCCGGGCGTACCAGGGCGACCCGTTGCGGGTGCACGTCGTGCAGTCGTCCGATCGGGCACGCATGCTCGAGACCGAGATCTCGGGCCACAACTGGCTCGAGCACGCCTTCGACACCGGCTCGGTGCGCGCCGGTGTCCAGGGCTCGATGGCGACCGGCAGTGCCTTCACGTTCCATCTGAACGCGGCCGGTGGCGACATGCAGAACATCGGCGACTACCGCTACGGCGTCGTCCACGGGATCAGCGGGCTGTCCGCCGGTTCCTGGGGCATCGTGCGGGTGTACCCGACACCGCCGGAAGGCCGGGAGCGCCTGCTCACGCCGCTGGCAGCATCTGCGAACCCCTACGACGGTGGCAACCCGATCCAGGTCCTGAACCAGGACGAGCTGCCGCCCGTGGGTGACGTGGCCATCACCCTCGCTGCACCCGTCGACTTCGGCGTGCTGGAGGATCCGCCCACCTCGCTGGCAGTGTCTGCGACCGTGACGGCCGTGGACGGCGGCGCGCTCCTGCCGAACCAGACGGTGGAGTTCACCTGGGACGATGGCACCGCGACCGCCGACACGGATGGCGCCGGCGTCGCGACGATCCAGGTGCCGGTCGTCCTGCCCGCTGGCATCCGCACGGTGACGGCCACGGTCGATCCCCCGACGACGGACCCCGCGACCTCGAACGCGGTCCAGCTCGAGTTCCTGCTCGACGAGGCCGTCGCGCCGACGGTCACCGCCGTCGACCCGACCGACGCGAGCGTCGATGTCGATCCTTCGACCGAGGTCGTCGTGACCTTCTCCGAGCGGGTCGCCCCCGCCACGGTGACCACGGGATCGGTCCGTCTCCTCGACGGTGCGCTCGCCGAGGTCCCGGCCACGGTCACGCTCAGCGCCGACCGGTTGTCGGCCACCATCGTTCCGGACGCGCCGCTCGGTCTCGACACGACCTACACGGTCGACGTGACCGCTGCGGTGACCGACCTGGTGGGCAACGCGCTCGCCGCGCCGTTCACCAGCACGTTCACCACCTTCACGGTTCCCGGCGCGCCGACCGATGTCGCAGCGGAGCCAGGCGCCCAGTCCGCCACCGTGACCTGGACGGCGCCCGCCGACGACGGCGGCGCGCCGATCACCGGGTTCGAGGTGTCGGTGTACGACGAGTCCGGTGTGCTGATCGACGGCCTCGGCGGCACCGCCGGAGCCGAAGACACCTCGTTCGAGGTCACTGGTCTGGCCAACGGCACGCTCTACCAGTTCTCCGTCGCTGCGGTGAATGCAGCGGGCCCCGGCCCGGCGTCCGCCCTCGCCGGGCCGGTGGCACCGGTCTCCGCGCCGGATGCGCCGACCGACGTGACGGCAGTGCCGGTCGACGTCCAGACGACCGGTCTCTTCGACGGCGTCGTCACCGTGTCGTGGACTGCTCCGAACGACAACGGTTCGCCGATCACCGGCTACACCGTTCGATACGGCGCCGGCAACGTGGTCGGCTGCACCACGACGACGGAGCTGACATGCGACGTCAGCGGCCTGTTCGCCGGTCAGCTGCTGAGCTTCAACGTGGCAGCTGAGAGCACGGTGGGCGAAGGTCCGGCCTCGGCCGGCGTGCTCGCCACGCCACGGACGGTGCCCTGGGTGCCGAGTTCCCCGTTGGCCGACGCCGGCAACCAGACCGTTGAAGTGTCCTGGGCGGCGCCGGTGTTCAACGGCGGCGCACCGATCACCTCCTACGTGGTGACGGCACTCGACGCCCTCGGCGAGCCACTGCTCCTCGGCTGCACGGCCGAAGCGCCGGCTATGGGTTGCACGGTCGAAGGCCTGACCAACGGCGAGGACTACAGCTTCTCCATCGTCGCCGTGAACGCGGCCGGCTCGAGCGCCGCCGCCGTGACGCCCGTGGTGACGCCCCTCGCGGTGCCGCAGCCGCCGACCGATCTGGCCGTCGAGCTCGGCAACGGTGAGATCACCGTGTCGTGGGTGGCACCGACCGACACCGGTGGCGACGTGCTGACCGGCTTCACCGTCACCGCCGTTCCCGGTGGAGCGAGCTGCACGGCTGGCGCGGGCGACACCTCGTGCGTCGTGACCGGGCTCACCAAGGGCGTCACCTACACCTTCGAGGTCGTCGCCGAGAGCGCCGTCGGCGCCAGCGTGCCGGCCACCATCGCAGCGACGGTCCCGACGCCGCCGACGCCGCCGACGATCAGCTCGATCGTGCCCGGCGATGGCTCACTCGAGGTGACGTGGACGCCACCGGTATCCGACGGCGGCTCCCCGATCACCAGCTACCGGGTGTCCGCGCTGAGCGGTGCCACCCCCTTCACGTGTGAGGGGCTGTCGACCGACACGACCTGCACAGTCACCGGTCTCCAGAACGGCGTCTCGTACTTCGTGTACGTCGAGGCGATCAACGTCGCCGGCACCAGCGCGATCGTGGGCCCCCAGATTGCGACACCATCTGCTCCCGATGGCCCGCCGGTGTCGGCGTTGTCTGACTTCGACGGGGACGGCGACACTGACATTGCCTTCTTCCGCCCCTCCAACGGACGCTGGTACATCCAAGGCCAAACCAGCACCGGCTACGGCACCACCGGCGACATCCCCGTCCCCGGCGACTACGACGGCAACGGCACCACCGACATCGCCCTCTTCCGCCCCTCCAACGGACGCTGGTACATCCAAGGCCAAACCAGCACCGGCTACGGCACCACCGGCGACATCCCCGTCCCCGGCGACTACGACGGCAACGGCACCACCGACATCGCCCTCTTCCGCCCCTCCAACGGACGCTGGTACATCCAAGGCCAAACCAGCACCGGCTACGGCACCACCGGCGACATCCCCGTCCCCGGCGACTACGACGGCAACGGCACCACCGACATCGCCCTCTTCCGCCCCTCCAACGGACGCTGGTACATCCAAGGCCAAACCAGCACCGGCTACGGCACCACCGGCGACATCCCCGTCCCCGGCGACTACGACGGCAACGGCACCACCGACATCGCCCTCTTCCGCCCCTCCAACGGACGCTGGTACATCCAAGGCCAAACCAGCACCGGCTACGGCACCACCGACGACATCCCACTGAGCGCGCCACCGCACCTGCTCGCACAACTGGCGAACCCAAGTTGAGGCGGTGACCCGACGACTCCTGTGCCTTCCAGGTTGTCCCGCCATGCGAACGGCTGGTTGGGTCTCGAACGTCGTTGCCGTCGACGTCGGCACGCACCAGCGAAGTTGATGAGCGCCGTACAGCGCCGCGGCGTGTTGGCGGCGCTGATTCCGCGCCTCAGACCGTCGGCAGTGACACCAGCTCGACTACCAGCAGCAACGGCGACGACCGCTTATCACCGACGCTGGCCGGGAGCCACGACGAGGTCGGGCACGACTCGCTGTACGCCGAAACGATCGAGGTCGAAGGTGCATGAACGCATCGTGGCCGGCTGGAACGGGCCACCATGAGTCGGTCGAGCGCCCCGGATACGCGCTCGTCGCGGGGCGCGGGGGTGGCGTTCACGACAATCGAGCCTCCGTACGGTTCGTGACGGTGACCGTCGTCCGGCATCGCCTCGAGATCTGCGGTGACAAGGCCATCAACGGTCGTGAACGCCCTCGTCCGCTCTTCGTTGGTGAGCCGGGCTGGCCGGACATGCGCTGCCCGCCCAAGGCGTGCACCGACCACACCGGCCGGCGCCGACAGCGACCGTCGGTGGCCTCCTTCACCTCGAGGGCGATTCCCGAGGGACGCAGGACTGTCGCCAGCTCGCCGAAGCACTCGGTGGGCCATCGGACCATGGACAAGGAGCACTTCGTCGTCGACGTCGGGCTGCGACAATTGCCCCGAACACCTTTCGAGCGATTGACTCGGTTCCGTCGGCAGCGAATATCGTTGCTGGCTTGCATACCGTGGCGGACGGTTGGGAGATCGAAGTGGGTCAGCGAGGTCGGAACCAGAACGCGCGGGGTCCTGCTGAGGCGCGCCCCAGGCCGTTCGGGCCGTGGCGGATCGACCCATGAGCCTGACCCGCAACACCGAGAGCCGGGCGGCCGAAGCCGTCGAACCGCAGCCGCCGGTCAACCGCGCCGTCCCGTCGACCACGCCCCGCAACGAGCCGTTCCGGCGATGGGTGCGCCGGGCGGTCATCGGCGATTGGGCCGCGGCGGCCATCGCCGCGTTCACCGCCCTGCACCTGCGCTTCGGCTGGGATGACTCGACCCAACCCTGGGTCACCTCGGGCGACCTCATGATCTCCTACCAGGCCATCGGCCTGCTGGTGGTCGCCACCTGGCCGCTGCTGCTCGCCATCAGCGGTGCCTACGAGCTGAAGTCCTCTCTGTTCGGGGTCGAGGAGCTGCGCCGCATCCTGCGAGCCGGCCTGCTCCTGCTCGGCTGCGCCGGCTTGGCCCACATCGCCCTGCGGCTGAACCTGTCCCGGGGCTACTTCCTCACCCTGCTGCCCCTCACCGTGGCCCTCACCGCCTTGGCCCGGGCCGTGGTGTCCAAGCTGATGGGCAAGGACCAGGAAGACCTGCGCAACCACCACCGGGTCGTCGTGGTCGGCCCGACGCAGGACATTGCCCTCTTCGTCGCCGACCTCGATCGCACCAAGACCCGCAGCCGGGTCGAGGTGGTGGGCTACGTGGCCGACGACGTCGAGCCCGACGCACCGGCGCCGGCCGAGCTGACCCGCCTGCGCCGCGTCCTCAGCCGCGACGACATCCGCACCCTCACCGACCACGACGTCACCGTCGACCTGCTGGTGCGGGCCGGCCGCCCCGGCCCCGACGAGATGTGGGCGCTCAGCCAGCGGGCCCACGACCTGGGCGTCACCGTGGCCATCGCCCCCCACCGCCACGACGCCACCTCCACCGTGGCCATGAGCTACGTGCCCCTGGGCTCCACTCCCCTGCTCATGGTCGAGACGCCCACGCTGCGGCCGGTTGCGGTGTGGACCAAGGCGATCTTCGACCGGGTCGTGGCCCTCGCCATGCTGGTGGCACTGGCCCCGGTGTTTGCCGTGATCGCCGCAGCCATCGCCCTCCGCGACGGCCGCCCGATCTTCTTCCGACAGACCCGGGTCGGCCACCTCGGCCAGCACTTCGGCTGCTGGAAGTTCCGCACCATGGTCCCCGACGCCGAGGCACGCCTCACCGACCTCCAACACGCCAACGAGGCCGACGGCCTGCTGTTCAAGATGAAGGACGACCCCCGGGTCACCAGTACGGGTCGCTTCCTGCGCCGGCACTCCCTCGACGAGCTCCCCCAGCTGCTCAACGTGCTGAAGGGCGACATGTCCATCGTCGGCCCCCGCCCGCCCCTGCCGTCCGAGGTCGAGGCCTACGACACCCGCACCCATCGCCGGCTCAACGTCAAGCCCGGCTGCACCGGCCTGTGGCAGACCCAGGGCCGCTCCGACCTGCCCTGGGACGACGGCATCTACCTCGACCTCATGTACATCGACCACTGGAGCCCACTGCTTGACCTGGTGATCATGGCCCGCACCGTCCGGTCGGTCCTGAAACCAGACGGTGCGTACTGAGGGTGACCAGTCGGTGCCTCCCCGCCCTCCTTGGCCCATTCACATGCCAGAGCTGACGACCCACGAGCAAGCCGCCGGCCTGCCTTCAACGACCTCCATCTTGGACCGCTCCGCAGGCTCCCGCGGGGTGCACGCCCTTACGTTTCCTGCAATCGCGATCGCAGCCGTAGTAGCGCTTCGAGGAGCGACGGACGCAGCGGGCGATGCGGTGTGGGTGAGTGGAATCAATGCCAACGGACTGATTGCGCTGGCAGTTACGTTTGCGGCGACGCCGCTAATCCTCCGCAGTCAGAAAGTCCTACGATCAGCGATAGTCGTCCTCGCAATTCTCCTGTACGGGGCGTTACGGTATGGAACCGAGTTCAACTTCGACCAGCATCTTCAGGGGTTAATGATACGCCTCATGTCGGTGTTCGCAGTGTGGACAGTTGCAGTTCTAACCACCCGTTATGCCCCAGGTAGGGCACGAGCCCTTCTCGAGGCCTTGCTAGTTGTCGCCAGCATCATTGCGATCGTTACGCTTCTGGATGCAGCATCTGCTATCGGGAGCACCCCTCTTGGCCAGCGCGCGACAACCCCGTTCATTCACCCAAATTCTGCAGGTCTGTTCTATGCGCTGGCGCTCACCATGCGTTACGCGATCAAGAGCAGTAGATTCGGCCGTCGCAATCTTCAACTCGCCGTTCTGACTCTCGCTCTCTTGACCACCGGCAGTATCACGGCATTGATCTGCAGCGGCATCGCCATCACGTACGTTTCCACTGCTGGCTCTAGGTCGCGCCGATATGGGAGGCGCGCACCGCTCCTGGTCGGAGCTCTTGCGGCTCTCGCCCTATTCCAATTCAGCCCGGCCGGCGAGGCACGCGTTGACGAGCTACGCCGGACATCCGTTCAGACCTCCGAATCTGACACTTCGTTTGAATGGCGACTCATCAACTGGGAACTCAGCCTCGCGGACTCAAACATCAATTCTCGTTGGTGGGGCGACGGGCTTGGTGCCGCAGATGATGCGACCCGCCAGCCGCTAGGCCGCCAGCCGCATTCTGAGGTTGTGCGGTCACTTATTGAGTACGGACGCGTCGGAACCCTTGCGATCGGGATGGTGCTTCTCTACAACTTCGCAAGGCTTCATTTGGCTGGCCGCCGCGAAGCCACTGCGATCTTCATAGTCCTAACGGTCAGTATGCTAACCAGCAATACTCTGAACTACACACCTGCACTCTACCTGAGTGCGGCGCTGTTTGGCTGTTTGGCGTGGCCATCAACTAACTTGGTCAACGTACTTTCCGAGCAATGAGCCGACCGATGACAAAACCTGCAGTGCGGATAATTGTTCAACAGTTCGACCCAGAGCGTCCCATCGCAGGGGGAATCGACACCTGCATCCGTGGACTAGTCCGACACTCGACGGGCACCCAGTTCTGGATCATTGGAGTTGTTGCGGATGGACGTCCGTTCGAGCCACGTTGGCACGATCTGACCATGGACGGGACGGATATCCGGTTCTTCCCTGTTGCCGCCCTCGATCCGAGCGACCAGCACCGCAGAATTCCACACTCTGCACGCGTGACCGCCGGACTCCTGCGCTATAGACCCGTGGTTCCCGTGAACTCAGTTGTGCAATGTCATCGCCTTGACATCCATCCAGCGTGTCGCTTGTTGTACAGCGATCATGACTTCGTGCAGCTTCTGCACATGGACGGTCACGACGCTATGGGGAGTGCATCCGATTCCTTCTGGAAGCACGCCCGTAGCGCCTACCGCCGCCTAGAGAAGTGGATATTGCCGCGCTGCGAGGACGTCGTAGTGTTTAGCGGGCAAGGTGCTGACCGCTTGAAAGCAACTCTCCCAACGGCTCCGGTCAGATTCTCACCGACCTGGTTTGAATCGGAACGGTTCAGACCGCGCAGTGACCCTAAGCCAGGAGCAGACCTCCTGTGGCTCGGGCGGGTTGAGTCACAAAAGGCTCCGCTGCAAATTGTTGAGTTCCTTCGCTGCGCCCCCACCAGCACCGTCCGCGTCATCGGAGACGGGACTCTGCGCAGCCAGCTTCAGATCGCCGCACTCTCTGCGGGTGTCCAGGACCGTCTCACACTAATGGGCTATCAGCCACAGTCGGTCGTCGCGGATGTTCTCCAGGAAGCGTCTTGCCTTCTCATGACATCCGAGTACGAAGGTTTCTCGAGAGCCGTGGTGGAAGCGCTCGCGTCCGGGGTGCCTGTCTTGACTACGCCCGGCGGCGATCCCAATAGGCTAATTGAGAACGGTATCAACGGCTGGCGTACGTTCTCGAACGATCCAAACGAACTCGCCATGCGACTAGCCGCAGCGGAGCGGTGCCTCCCGCCGGATTGCAGAGCTTCGGTGGAACGCTTGGCCGCCGCTACGGTCGTGGCGGACGTCCTCCGCTTGCCATGAACTACGGCATACGACGGCTACGACTAGGCGGAATGCCAGCCGACAACGCGACGATGGGCGACGCCCTAACTGCTGTGGGTCGACCCACATGCAGCCCTCGACTTCTCGTAACCCCGAACGTCGATCACTACATGGTGTGGCGCAAGGACGCGGCCTTTCGTGAAGCATATGAACGCGCACACGTCGTCCTCTTGGATGGACTCCCTCTACTCTGGCTTGCGTCGTTGGAGGGTATCAAGGGCCTAACTCGCGTCGCCGGGTCGGACCTCGTGGAGCGAATCTGCTCGGCCGACTTCCCGGCAACTTCGCTCTTTGTGCTTGGCATGGGGCCGGTAGAGAATTTGGAAGCACAAGAGGCGATCCGAGATCGCACCGGGCACCATGTCGACGGAGTGAGTCCACCCTTCGGAGCGACTCTCGATGTAGAGTGGACGGAACGGGTGACAGAGATGATAGGAGAGTCCGGAGCGACAATCGTTTTCGTCTGCTTGGGAGCTCCGAAGTCCGAGCTGTGGGTGGCCCACAATATGCACCTACTCCCGCCGGCATACTATCTGTGCGTGGGTGGCGCCTTGGAGATGTACAGCGGCCAGGTTCGCCGCGCGCCCGTTGCGCTTCGCCAGGTTGGACTCGAATGGCTATACCGTCTATGTCAAGAGCCGCGCCGCCTGTGGCGACGTTATCTGTTGCGGGATATGCCGTTTGTTCTGATCCTCGTTCAGACATTCCTCGCACGCCTCGTTAAGTCGCTCCGGGCCCGCTAAGAGTGCTCGCTCCCGAACCCCGACCGCTTTTCATCGTCGGCCTGCCGCGGAGCGGCACTACGTTGGCGCGCGAACTGCTTTCCAGCCATCCCCACGTCAGCCTCTGTCGGCACGAGACACACTTCATTCCGAGCTTCACTAGGCAACTTGGCCTGGATGCCCGGTTGGGTAAGTCTGAACTGACCTGGTTTGCGGCCGAACTGAGGAAGACGCAACTTGGGCGGCGGGCGGCATCCTATGGCGAGTCCCAGTACATCCCTAGTGACTCGCTCCAAGCTGCAGCTGCGACGAGCGCTGGTGTCCCCTGGACAGATGTCATTGAGGATGTTTGCCGCTTCTTCTCGATGCCCCACGGCAGAGAGGGGCGAGACGAATCACCGATATGGGGTGACAAGACCCCGATGTATATCCGGAACCTCCCCCTTCTACTTCGACTCTTTCCAGATTCGCATATCATTGGGATTGTACGTGAGGTTGCTGCGCAAACGGAGAGCGAGGCGCGGCATTGGCGTCGAAGTCGAGTCGGTGCCGTCGGACGGTGGACTCGGTACAACCGGTCACTCCTCACTGAGCACGCGAGGCAGCCGACCCGGATCCATATCGTTCGGTATGAGGACCTCACGAAGGACCCCTCACGGGCGATCTCGGACATCGAGCGGTCCGTCGGTTTGCCGGCACGAGGAACTCCGGCGACACTTCGTGGAATCTCGGACGAGTTGGGCCTCGGTATCGGCCAGACCAAGGTCGTCGCATCACAACCGGCGATCCGCAAGCTCCGCAGGCTCGAAGCCCGAAGCACCCGGGCGGTCGCCGAGGCTCTGGGATACCTTCAAGTCCAGAACCATTCGACGACGTACCCAAAGGAGCCGACGCCACCAGACACTGTAGAACGACTATTTCAACTGCTCAGTCGCCTGTTCGTCGGTGTTGACGCCGCCGGACTGGTTGCGTACCACATCCGACAGAAGGGCATTCGCCCAGGTATCGCGTACTTCCGATCTACCTTGCGCGAGCGAGGATAAACCCCTAATGACCGCTTCAACATTGGGTGGGCTGATTCGCGGCTCAGGCCTTGGGCTGAGTCTCGTACTGCAGCTATTCCTAGCTTGGCAGCTGTCGGCGCCAGACTACGGAACCGTTGCTGTAGGGTTGAGCCTGTCGACGATTTGTAGCATCCTTGCCACACTAGGCTTGGACACCGCTGGATCCCGCGATGTAGCTCGCTCGGGAAGCGAGCCTGGCTTCGCCGCTCAATGGTGGCGACAGGCCCAAGGCCACCTGCTGCGGAGGGTGGGCATCCCTTTGGTTGCTTACGTGCTGGTTGCCCTCGTGCTAACCCGGCTTGCGGATGCCGTTGACTTCTGGGCCCTCGCAATATTCGGATTGACCGTTCCAGGGTTGGCACTGCTCCGTCTTCTTGAGGGAGTAGCGCGCGGTTCGCGACTGACTGTGCACGCGAGCGCGTGGACCACCATGGTCTTGCCCCTCACGTGGGGCTCACTGTTGGCGCTAACGTCCATCGCCCTGCCCGATCTTTCGCCAGGATTAGTCGGTGGGCTCCGATTGTTGGCGGTCGCCGGGATTGCCTTGGTCGCACAGTTGCTTGTCTCGCGGTCACTTGGCGCGGCCAGTCCGCGTTCAGCCAGCGATGATGAGCCACTCATTCGGACTCCGACTGGCTTGTTGGCCCTTGCCGTGCTGTCCACCGGCAGCGCGCAGATCGATACGCTTATTGCGAGCGCAACTCTCGGCCCGGAGCATGCAGGCTCCTACGCACTAGCGGCTCGCTTGACGGGGGGCGTAGCTGTGATTCTCTTCGGCGTGAATCTCGTCGCCGCTCCCGCACTTGCCGCAGCACACAGTGACGGAACCATCTTCGAGGCCGCAAATCAGGTTCGGCAACTGTTGCGTAGAGCTGTACCTGCCGCCGCAATGCTGGCCGGAATTACCGGGGCTGCGATTGCAACAATCTTTCCGCGCCTTGGTGCCGACTACACGTCGCCGCCGGCGATGCTCGCGTTTCTCCTAGTGGCGCAAGTATTGTCCGTTGCCTACGGTCCGGTCGGAACCGCTCTGACAATGACATTTGATGAATGGAGCGCAGTTCGTGCGCTTTGCGCAGCCCTTGGTATCCAGTGTGTTCTTTCTGTGGTGGCTGCGGGGCTCTGGGGCCCTTCCGGCGTGGCTCTCGGGACGTTGGCGGGCGTAGCGAGTTGGAATGGCATGATGCAGCGCCGAGTACAAGCCCGCCTGGGCGTGAGACTTCGCTATGGCGGATGACCGGCCATGACGCTTCGACCAATATTCATCGCGGGCTGCGGCCGGTCTGGTACGACCCTCTTAGGCGAGCGACTCGGGCACTATCCCAACACACTGGTCACTCCCGAATCGCAGTTCAAGAATGACCTCTTGTCCGGGAACGTCACCGCACTTGAATCATGGCGACTCGACCTTTGGGGACTCCCGCCAGAGGTGGTGGATGCGGCTCGAGATGCGCTCTCTGGCGGCTCAAGACAGACTAGAGGAACGCTAGGGGGATCCGTCGCCGCACTAGAACTGCTTGTTGCGTCATTCGCACGCAAAGTGGGGAACGCAGGAGCCACCAGGTGGATAGACCATACCCCCTCGAATGCCCGCGCAGCAGACATCCTTGTCCGCTCGTTTCCCGACGCTCAGTTCGTGCATCTAGTACGGGATGTTCGCGGCGTCGCTGCCAGCGTGATGAGGACCGACTGGAGTCCTCTGAGCCTCGCTCGCCTGGGTGCATGGTGGCGAGATGCCATAGCCTTTGGGCAAGCGCTGGAACGGGACTATCCTGACAGGACAGTTCGAGTTCGCTTTGAGGATCTGGTCCAGAATCCTGGAAGATGCCTTGCAGGGCTTGGGGCATTCCTTGATCTGGAGGCCCACACAGTCTCGGACAAGGGCCAAGTCTTCAGTGTCCCCGCATATTCGCGATCTCAACATGCGCTGGTGGGTTCAGCCCCAGACGCCAACCGAGCGAAAGGGTGGATAAGGGAACTCCCGCTATGCGTCCAATCTACCCTCGGTAGTCAGCATAGGCACTTGCTCGCACAACTGGGCTATGAAGTGATAGGGACTGATCCAACTTTGCCGAGACGACTGCAGGCTAACCTATGGTGGCTTCGCGTTGGCGTGGCGAGTCGTTCGCGCCGACGTACTGCCCGGAGACGCGACACGGCAGTGGAGGAGGCGAGGTCAGGTGCTCGCACTATATGACAAGTCCAGGACTTTGGAGCGCCTCGGGCTGGGCGCACGCGCTGTGTTCTGGCGCGCCCTTGGTGTCAACTGGCATTGGAGAAGGCGATGGCCGGTCATCCATTCCCATACGCGCTTTCGAGGCGCAAATCGGATCCACCTAGAGCCTCGTGCGACCATCTACCCCTTCGCCTACCTGAAGTCGGCAGGCGGCGTTATCCTCGTGGGTGAGCGATCATCGATTGGCGAGTTTTCATACCTGAATGCTGTCGAGCGGATCAGTGTCGGCACGAACGTTCTGATCGGGCCGGGCGTACATATCACAGACGCGAATCACGGTATAGCGGCCGGGGCAAAGATCAAGGATCAGAAGAGAACGGTGAAACCTGTGAGTATCGAGGACGATTGCTGGATCGGTGCCGGATCGAAGGTCCTGGCGGGCGTGACTATCGGGCGCGGGGCAGTCGTTGGAGCCGGCTCGGTCGTAACCGCCGACGTTCGAGCTGGTGCAGTAGTCGGTGGTACGCCTGCCAAGATTATTCGCATGCGATCGTGATCAGGTACGGCCTGTGATGGCTTGGTTGAAGATTCAATGCGGGCCGCTGGATCGGCACGCCGCTTCACTCCTACTTTCTGCACGTCGGATGTGGTCTTCCATGTGGAACGAATTGTTGCGTGATGCGCCATGAGGATCTTCGTCACCGGTGTTGCCGGCTTCATCGGGTCCCAGCTGGCCGAGGCCTTGCTGGACGAGGGACACGACGTGGTCGGCGTCGACGCGTTCACGCCGTACTACGACCGGGACGCGAAGGACGCCAACCTGGCCGACCTCCGGGATCGGCCGGGCTTCCGCTTCATCGAGGCCGACCTGCGCGACACCGACCTCGACGCACTGCTCGACGGTGTCGACGTCGTCTACCACCAGGCCGCCCAGCCTGGCGTCCGGCTCTCGTGGTCCGACGGATTCGCCACCTACGACAGTTGCAACGTCCTCGCCACCCAGCGCCTGCTCGAAGCCACCCGCCAAGCCGCCGTCGACCGGTTCGTCTACGCATCCAGCTCGTCGGTGTACGGGAACGCCGACTCCTACCCGGTCATCGAGACCGACCTCCCCCGACCCCACAGCCCCTACGGCGTCACCAAGCTCGCCGCCGAGCACCTCTGCGGCGTATACGCCGCCAATTGCGGCCTCTCCACCGTGGCGCTGCGGTACTTCACCGTCTACGGCCCCCGCCAGCGCCCCGACATGGCCTTCCACCGCCTTATCGAGGGAGCCCTCGACCAGCAGGCCTTCCCCCTCTACGGCGACGGCTCCCACATCCGCGACTTCACCTACGTCGGCGACGTGGTCCGGGCCAACGTCCTCGCCGGCACCGCCGACGTCGCGCCGGGCACCGTGGTCAACGTCTGCGCCGGCGGCTCCACCGTCCTGCGCAACGTCATCGACGCGGTCGCCAACGCCGTCGGGTCACCCGTGCCGATCGAGCAGCACGCCGAGCAGCCCGGCGACGTCCAGCGCACCGGCGGCAGCAACGACGCCGCCCAACGACTCCTCGGCTGGAAGCCCCAGACCAACCTGGCCGACGGCATCGCCGCCCAGGTCGCCTGGCACCGCTCGAGGCGTCCCTCCAACTAGAACGATGTGCGTCGGCAGCTTCGCCGGTCCCGTCGAAATCTGTTGCACGCATCCTCAATCCCAGGCACTACTTGGATCCGTCGCACCAAAGACGCCTGCCGCTGCACCTTGTGCTGGGTGACGTGCTGTCACGACACTTCCTACCGCAAGATGAGGCTCGTTACCTGGTGTGAGAATGCTGTCGACAGTCCGCCGTCTCGACCCCACCCTTCCCATGAAGCCCAGCCGAACGTGTCTCTGGTTCCCTCTTGCACAAGCGGTTCCACGGAGCGAGATCCTGTAGTGCCGCCCTCCGAGTTCGGCTTATTGGGCATCATCCATCGTATGGTTGTACCGCGAAATGGGCACATCACCAGACTGACCCCAGTTCGTCGACACACCCGGCAAACCCTTGATCGCCCACCGACCCGTCGACGGACGGAAGATCGCAATATCGATCAGCCCGTCGCCGTCATAATCCGCCGGCACCGGCACATCACCAGACTGACCCCAGTTCGTCGACACACCCGGCAAACCCTTGATCGCCCACCGACCCGTCGACGGACGGAATATCGCAATATCGATCAGCCCGTCACCGTCATAATCCGCCGGCACCGGCACATCACCAGACTGACCCCAGTTCGTCGACACACCCGGCAAACCCTTGATCGCCCACCGACCCGTCGACGGACGGAAGATCGCAATATCGATCAGCCCGTCACCGTCATAATCCGCCGGCACCGGCACATCACCAGACTGACCCCAGTTCGTCGACACACCCGGCAAACCCTTGATCGCCCACCGACCCGTCGACGGACGGAAGATCGCAATATCGATCAGCCCGTCACCGTCATAATCCGCCGGCACCGGCACATCACCAGACTGACCCCAGTTCGTCGACACACCCGGCAAACCCTTGATCGCCCACCGACCCGTCGACGGACGGAAGATCGCAATATCGATCAGCCCGTCACCGTCATAATCCGCCGGCACCGGCACATCACCAGACTGACCCCAGTTCGTCGACACACCCGGCAAACCCTTGATCGCCCACCGACCCGTCGACGGACGGAAGATCGCAATATCGATCAGCCCGTCACCGTTGAAGTCGATCGGTGAGTCCTCACCACTGGTCGACACAGGCGCGATCCGGTTGACGACAGCGGCGCCTTCCACATTCGTGCCGATGTAGAGGCGGCCGATCTCATCCACGCCAGCGGCAGTGGGACGACCACCGTCATCCTCCATGATGCGCTCGTAGGCGGCATCACGCGTTCCGTTCGCAGAGATGCGTCCGGCGTAGATCTCCCCGAAGTTGAAACCGTGCAGGTACACGGCACCGAGATCGTCGACCGGGACCTCGAGGCTGAGGTTCAGCGGCTGGCTGGAAGCATTCAGGTACCGAATCACGCCGGCACCGCCGGCGTAGGTCGTATCGAGGGCGCCAGCAGGAGTGAACCGCCCGGCACGCGCTCCGTTGTTCGACCCACCTGAGTCGCAGCTGGCGGCAAAGACGGCGCTGCCGTCCGCCAAGAGGTTGCCTCCGTAGACGAAGCCCTCGTTCGTGCCAGGGCACACGTAGCGAGCGAAGCCATCGACTCCGTATGAGGTGTCGAGGACGCCGTCACCATCGATGGCGATCACGACGATCTCCGACTTCACGCCGGCCTGGGCGGTGCTTGCGAAGACCCGCAGGTCGCCCGCCGCATCGAGACGCACCTCACCCACGGTGTAGTTCACGCCGGGGACGGTCGAGAGGTCCACGACCATCCCGCCGTCGCCGCCGAATGTCGTGTCGAGCGCGCCGGCCTCGGTGAACCGCTGGAGGAAGACCTTCGGGTCGAAGCTGCTCGGGGCCGGCACCGTCGAGGTGCCGGCGACAACGACACGATCGCTGGCGTCGGCGCGCACGTCGTAGGCGAAGTTGAAGTTGGTTCCGTCGATCTGGCCGGCGAAGTCGATGATCCCGTCGCCATCGAAGCTCGTGTCCAGTGCTCCACCCGTGGTCAGCCGGATGAGCCGGATGCCCCCGGCGGTTGGCGGTGAGCCCACCGACCACTGGCCGACCATGAGCAGACGCCCCTGGCCGTCGACTGCGAGGTCGTCGACGTGGTTCAGGATCGACGGATCGAACGCAAGAGCCCCGTCTGAACCGAAGTCGGTGTCGAGCGAGCCGTCGTCGTTGTGCTTGGCGATGGTTGCTCGCGAGCCCTCGGCGTAGGCGACGTATGCACCCTCGCTCAACGGGGCGATCGCCAGCACGTAATCGGTGACCGACGCCATCACCGTGATCTCCCCGCCGACGGAAGCGCCGCCGCCCACAGCGTCCATGCGCTCGATGGCCTCCGAGATGCCGAAGACCTGGTTCGTGCCGCCCAGACGCAGCGCGCCGTCGTGGTAGATCGAGCGCACCTGCGCCAGGTCGGACCACACCGGATCGCCGGGTGAGCCGGCGTTCCAGCCCGAATCGGGTTCGCCCGTCGTGGTGAGGCGCACGACGCTGGTCTCGAAGTTGAACGTCGAAGCGCGCGCGTGCACGTAGACCCCGTCGACGGTGCTGATCGCGTTCGTGTGCCCCGAGGCCGCCGAGCGGTTCATCCCCGTGAGCGCGGTGGCCTGACCGTCACCGCCACCGAACGCCGTGTCGAGGGTGCCGTCGGCGCCCAGGCGGAGCACATCGACGTTGTTGAGGAAGCTGGCCCCGATGAGGACGCCGTCGCCGCCCGTCGCTGCCATCGTCTCTGCGGAGAACGGATGGATGCCCGGTCCGAGGTTTGCCGGGTTGGCACCGCCGATCCCCCATCCGGTCGCCAGCGTGCCGTCCGACGCGAGACGCACGGTCCGGCCCTCGGAGCCGTCGAAGTTCGTGCCAGCGACGACGATCGAATCATCTCCGAGCACGGCAAGCAGATCGTCTGCCGTGACGACGATGTCGAGGAACTCTGCTGCCCCGGCATCGGAGCTCGTGCCCTGGAAGGTGCCGTCCGGGGCACCTGCCGTAGTGAAGCGCCGGACGGTGGTGCTGGCCTCCTGGGCCACGGTGACGGGTCGGTCCTCGCTGTCGACCTCCACGCCTGCACCAGCCCCGATGCCCGTTCCCGGTGCGACGAGGTCGATGATGCCGTCGTCGGAGAACGACGTGTCGAGTGCGCCTGCCGTGGTGAGACGGACGAGGCGGACGTGCGAGGTGTCCTCAGGGATCCAGGTGGAGGTGGCGAGCAGGTAGGGACGGCCGACCGAGTCCACGGCCAGGAGGCCGGAGCCGGATGCGTACTGCGCGACGGGTGGCAGCACGACGAGTCCTTCACCATCGTTGAACGACGGGTCGGGCGTGTCGGTCGCGTCGTACTTGCCCACGGCGATGCTGCCGTCCAGCGTGAGGATCGCGGCGTAGTACCCGCCGTCGATCCGGGCGCTCGCCATGTCGACGATGGAGAGGCCGGCATCTGCAGTGGCCACGTCACGAGAGACGGAACCGTCCGAGCCCCACTCACCGGTCGGGGGCGGCGGTTCCGTCACGTCGAACCCACCCGAGGGCGTCGCGCCGCCCGGGGTCGTCACCGTGATCGGACCATCGGTCGCACCCTCGGGCACCGTGGTGGTGACCTCGGTGTCGTTCACCACGGTGAAGGTCGCCGGCGTGCCGTTGAAGTCGACGTCGGTCGTCCACTGCAACCCTGAACCCGTGATGGTCACGGTGTCGCCCACCTCGCCTGACGTGGGCGCGATGCTGTCGATGAACGGAGCCGAGAGATCAGTGGTGAACGTCCAGTTGAGGGTCAGGTCCCCCGTGTCGCCCTGGTAGCCGTTGATGCCGATCCGGTAGGTCGTGCCTCCGACGACGCTGGTCGGCGTGAACGCCGGGAACGAGGGGTCCGCGATGGCGATGCGACTCTGGATGCCGGCATCGTCGTCGTTCGCAGCCACGAGCGGAAGGACATTGACCGCCGTGCCCGTGTAGACGTTCAGGATGGTGTCGAACGTGCTGCCGAAGGTGTCCAGCTCGAGCTCGCCGTCACTGGGTGCCGTCCACTGGTACCAGACCGAGGTCTCTCGGGAACCGGCGCTGTACTCGCCGGGCTCCATCGTCGCGCCTGCGTTGCTCCCGGTGACCTGGCCGGTCGCACCGGTCAGCACCACGGGGTCGGCGAAGTCGTCGTTCGCCGGCGGCGCGAGCGTCGGACGGACGCTGAACCAACGGTCGCTCGAAGACGGCCCGCCGGAGTTGGTGATCGTCATCGGTCCCGTTTCGGCTCCGGCCGGGACGGTCGCGGTGATCCAGGTCGGCGAGTTCACCGTGAAGGCTGCCGGCACGCCGTCCGAGAAGCTGACGTCGGAGACGGTGTTGAAGTTCGATCCCACGATGGAGAACGAGTCGCCCGCGACGCCGTAGGACCTACTGAGGGTGGTGATGACCGGGAGGTCCTCGGCGTAGGGCTCGACCTCGAGGTGGTACGGAACCCCCTGGGCTCCGGCGAGCCAGTCGACCCGGATCTGGTGCGCGCCCGAGACGGTGGGCGTGTAGGTGATCGTCCTCGAATCGGGACTGGCGACGCTGCCGGACACGCTCGAGCCGGAGGACGGCCACCGGAAGAGCCAGAGGTTCACCGACGACCCCCCTGCCTGCGGGTACGTGAGCGTGAAGCGGACGGGCTCGCCTGCGGTGAGGTTCACCTCCGCGTAGTCCACCTTGTTGGCTCCGTCGTCCGAGCAGACGACCCCTGCCTTTGCTCCGGGCAGCGCCAACGGGCTCGGCACGTTGATCCCGTCGTCGTTCTCCCACTGGTCGTCGGCAGGGCACGCGCTCAACGATGTCGTCAGCGTGTACGTCGACTGCACGCCGGGCCCGAACACCCGAAGGTAGTAGGGCTTGTCTGTCGCTGCGGCGACCGCAAACGTCGTTCCGACCGTCTCCGTGCTGCCGCCGTCGTTCGACAGGTCGATCTCGACGCCGGCTGAGTCGACGAGCTGAAGGTCGAGATTCCCGTCGTCAGCAACCAGCGTCGCACCGAAGACGCCCTGGTTGACGCCGGGGACGAGGTACCAGTCCTCATCGCAGTGCAGCCCCGCTTTGGTCTGACCACCGACGAGCAGCTGCGCAGAAGCGCGGACATCGTCCTCGACGGGATCGCCGCCGTCGAAGCACACGTCCGGTTCGACGGCGACGTCCAGGTCGTAGGCGCCGAGACTGGCGTAGTCCGAGTAGCCGTTGGTGAGGGGGTCCCCGTGGCCGACCCCGTCGATGTGGACGTAGTAGAACCCGCCCGTCGGAAGTGCCGCGGTGATCGTCGCGTCGAGGCCGGTGGCGATGTCGTTGGCACCCCCCGAGGCCGGGTTGGCGACGGTACCGATCTGCGCGCCCGTCGCGTCCCGAAGGGTCATGGAGATGTCGAGGTTCGGGCTCACGGGCGCCGGTGACGCCGTGATGGTCACGGACTCAGGCCCGGTGATCTCGAACTCGAAAACGTCGACGTCGGTCCTCGTCGAGATGACGCCGTCACCGGACACCACGGGTGACGGGATGCCGAGCGCCGGAGCTCCGACGTTGGTGTTCGCGTGGTCGTCGGCGACAGGCGGCAACAGGTCGGTATGGCCGATCATCGCGAGGTCGTCGTCGCCCGAGGAGTTCGGGTTGGCCGTCGGGTAGTTGTTCGCGTTGGCGTACTCGCCCTTGCTCCACTGGACGATCGGCTTGGAGTAGCCGATCCCCATGATCGGCGCCCACGAGCCGTGGCCCTGGAAGTACCCCTCCGCAGGACTGGTCCTGCCGTCATGTTCCAGCCCGAGGTTGTGGCCGACCTCGTGCGAGGCTGCCTCCGCAAGGCTCTTGGCGCTGGCGTCGGCGCCGCCCATGCCCTTCTGGAAGACCCAGGCCGGCTGGTACGTAGCCAGGCCGAACGAGGTGGGGTCGAGCAGGTAGGCGACACCGCCACATCCGCCGCACAGGAGCGGATACTCCTTCGTGTCGGCGCCGGCGAACACCACTCGGGTGCCGTAGTCGGGATCGTTTGACGCAGTGCGGACGAGGACGCCGGGATCTGCCGGCTCCTCGGTGGTCACGTCGACGTCGAAGGCGGCGA
The DNA here is from genome assembly GCF_041228405.1 of Salinilacustrithrix flava. Classification (GTDB taxonomy): domain Bacteria; phylum Actinomycetota; class Acidimicrobiia; order Acidimicrobiales; family Salinilacustritrichaceae; genus Salinilacustrithrix; species Salinilacustrithrix flava. The sequence goes on along the minus strand of NZ_CP133888.1, from coordinate 3,098,674 downwards.
AGTCCTCGCTGACCCTGAGCCAGACGCTCTGGATGACGTCACGCTCGTAGGGCGAGAACGAGAGCGGGTCGTCATCGAGCGAGAACGGTGTCGCATCGAATGGTCCGCCGATGCCGGGCTTGAGGTTCCAACTGGTGCCGCTGACCGCTTGGCCGTCGAAGTCGAGCAGGATGGTTCGGTCGGCGCCCGGGTTGCTGTGCAGGGTGAACGTCTCGCTCAACGGGAACGGTGCGGCCGCCGAAGTCGACGGCTCGCTGCCCGAGGTGTCATCGGTGTGCGACGCATCGTCGTGCGGTGGCTCGATGTAGAACGCTCGCAGGTCAGCGTCGATCCAGAGCGTCGGATCTCCACGGAAGAGCCGGCGGAACTCGCCTGGTCCCATCCCATGGGCGGCGGCGACCGCCGGCAACCGGTCCCCAAGAGCCTGGATGGCCGCTTCACCGTTCTTCCGCCGCTCGAGTGCCTGTGGCGGCGGACCTTCCGACGTCGGCGGCTCCTGCGCCCCGGACGGCGAGGTCGCCAGGGTGGTCGCGACCATCGTGGTCAGCAGGACGGCGGCCAGCGCGCGGCGGGCCTTCACGTATCGCGCCACCGGGCGCCTCCTTCGTTCGCACGCCCGCAGGCGCCGTCCCACTCTCACGGACCCGCTGCGTCCGCCCCGTCGATGTGCTGAGAATGTACGCCTGTCGCCAGTCCGGCACATGGACCGGAAGGACCATTCGATGCTGAACCTCTGTCCAGTGCGGTGCCACGTCTTCGAGTGAGGTGGTCCGCGTGGAGACCACTACGGTTGCGCAAATGGTCCCGATGCAATCGGCGGAGGACGAACTGGACCTCCGCCACTATGTCGACGTCGTCACCCGGCGGAAGTGGTTGATCATCGTCACCACCGTGCTGGTCGCCGCCGTCGCCGTCGGCCTCTCGCTGGCGCAGACCCCGAACTACCGCGCCGGAGCCGAAGTGCTGCTGCAGGGGGACGACGCCGAGCGCCGTTTGGGCGGCACGGATCAGATCGACCCGCGGGTCAACCAGAACCGGGTCGAGACCGAGATCGGGGTCATCGAGTCGAACCTGGTGCAGGACGCCGTCGAGGACGAGCTCGGTCGAGAGCCCGACGTGAACGTCGGCGCGGTCGGCGAGACCGACATCATCCGCATCTCCGCCACCTCCACCGAGCCCGAGCTGGCGGCGGCTGAGGCGAACCTCTACGCCGAGACCTACGTCGAGTGGAAGCGGGAGCGCACCATCGACGACCTGCTCGCAGCCCAGCAGACGGTGCAGGCCGAGATCGACTCGTTGCTGCTGCAGCAGGACGAGCTCCAGGCGCCGCTCGACGCGCTCGAGGAGAGCCTTTTCGTCGCCGGCAGCGAGGACGAGCGCGAGGACATCCGGGGTCAGATCGCTGACCTCGAGGCCCAGATCCTGCCCGAGGTGGGTGCCATCCAGAGCTCGCTGGCCCTGTACCGGGCCGAGCTGTCGTCGCTCCAGGTGTCGCAGCGCATCACTCGCACCGGTGGAGCGCAGATCATCTCCACCGCCCAGGTGCCCGAGGAGCCCTTCGAGCCCCAGCCGCTGCGCAACGGCGTGCTCGGCCTCGTCGTCGGTCTCATGCTCGGCGTCGGGCTTGCCTTCCTGCGGGAAACGCTGGACGACAGGGTCAGGTCTCGCGAGCAGATGGAGCGCATCACGGGGTGGCCCACTATCGGCCTCATCCCGGTGATCTCTGCGGCCAAGGACGGCCAGCACGACCTGGCCACCATGGAGGCGCCCAACTCCCCAGCTGCCGAGGCGTACCGCACGTTGCGCACGGCCGTGCAGTTCGTCGGGCTCGAGCGGCCACTCGAGGCCATCCAGGTCACCAGTGCCAAGCCGAGCGAGGGCAAGACCACCACGGCAGCCAACCTGGCCATCTCGCTGGCCCAGGCCGGCAAGCGGGTGATCCTGCTCGACGCCGATCTGCGCAAACCCCGGCTGCACAAGGAGTTCGGGATCGACAACAGCGCAGGCTTCACGTCGATGCTGCTCGACTCCAACCTCAGCAGCAACGCCTTCCACCGGACGCGGGTGCCCAACCTGGTGGTGGTGCCCTCCGGTCCCCCGCCCCCCAACCCGTCCGAGCTGCTCAGCCTCCAGGCCACCCGCCAGGTGCTGACCCTGCTCCGGGATGAGTGCGACGTGCTGATCATCGACTCGCCGCCGGTGCTGCCGGTGACCGACCCAATGATCCTGTCCGGCTACGTGGACGGGGTGATCGTGGTGGCCAACGCCAACGAGGCCGAGGTCAAGTCGCTGTCCCGCATGCGCGAGCTGCTGGCCCAGGTGAACGCCCAGGTCATCGGCGTCAGCGTCAACCAGATCGACTCCGACGCCGGCTACGGGTACGGCTATGGCTACGGGTACGGGTACGGCGACGCCGTCGAGGCGGGCCGGGACGACGACGAGGCCGAGGACTCCTCGGCCGGGGACAAGCCGAAGCCCAAGCTGTTCAGCCGCTGAACCCGCGGGCGGGTCCAGCGAGTGTAAGGGCGGCTGAGGACCCCTCTACCATCTCCGGGTCTTGTCTGCATTGCTCCAAACGTCCGTCGCGCTGGTCGCCGGCGTCGCCGCTGCGGTGGGCATCCACGCCCTCGCCAAGCGCCGGTCGCGGATGTTCCACAAGCCCTACCGGGCGTTCACGCGGGCGGTCATCGTGGCCGCCGGCATCGGCGGGGCGCTGGCGCCGGTGGCGCCCACCGGCATCGACGGGGTCGACATCGTCTGGCGGGCGCTCTTCGCGGCCGTCTTCACCTTCGCCGCCGGTCGGGCCAAGCGGGACGCCCGGCTGATCGCCGGGGCCGCCGCCGCCGTGGGCAGCGTCGGGGCGTGGCCGTGGAGCGTCGTGGCCTTCGTGGCCCTCGGCCTGTCTACGGGGTCGGCCCGCATGCGGCGACCGGCCCGTCCCCTCGGCGTCGTGATCGGTGCGCTCCAGGCCCAGGCGCTGCTCCGCCTCACCTGGCCCGACACGCCCTATGCCACCGCCGTCCTTGCCGCCGTGGCCTTCGTCGTCGTGGTCGTGTCCGGCTTCCGCCACGCCCGAAGCCGGGAGCGCAAGCCGGCCCTCATCCTGTCGGCCGCCTTCGCTGCGGTCGGCCTGGTGGTCGTCGGGCTCCTCGCCTTCGGCCTCTTCGGCATCCAACAGGACGTGCGCGACGGGGCCCGGGCTGCCGACCGTGGCCTCGATGCCGCCCGGTCGGGTGAGACCGACGTCGCCGTGGCCCAGCTCGAGCGGGCCTCGACCCGGCTCAGCTCCGCCGACGAGGGCCTGCGCGCGGCGTGGATGCGACCCGGGCGTCTGGTGCCGGTGCTCGGCCGCTACCTGGACTCCGGCCAACGGCTGACCGCGGCGGCCGATGCCGTCGTCGCACCTGCGCTCGAGAGCGCTCGCCTGGCGGCCGGCGACGCGCTCCGGATCCGGGACGGGCGGATCGACCTCGCCGCCATCGCCGAGCTGGCCCCACCGCTCGAACGGACGCTGGCCGCGGTGCCCGGGGCCCGCGCCGCGGTCGATCGCCTCGAGGACGAGGAGCTGCCCGGGCCGCTGGCCCGTCGGCTCCGGGACCTCGACCAGAGCCTGGTGGACGCCGTCGACGACGGCGAGTTCCTGCTCGGCGCCCTCGACCTGGTCCCCCAGCTGCTGGGGGCGGACGAGCCCCGGCGCTGGTTCGTGCTCATGCAGACGCCCTCGGAGCAGCGGGCCAGCGGCGGCATCGCCGGCGGGTTCGGCGAGCTGCTGATCGAGGACGGTCAGGTCGACCTGGTGCGGGCCGGCGAGGGTGCCGAGCTCCGCCCGGTCGGTGTGCCATGGGACCTCGGGCCGCTGGCCACCGAGTACAGCCGCTTTCCCGGGACCGGGCCCGAGCGGTACTTCCAGAACGTCACCAACGTGCCCCACTTCCCCACCGTCGGGGCGACCATCACCACCGTCTACCCCCAGGCCGGCGGCACCCCCGTGGACGGGGTCATCAGCGTCGACCCGTCGGTCCTCGCCGCCCTGCTGTCCCTCACCGGCCCCATCGAGGTGCCCGAGTGGGAAGGGCCGATCACGGCCGAGAACGTCCGGCGTGCGCTGCTCTTCGACCAGTACCAGCGCCTCGGCTCGGCCGAGGGCCGGCAGTTCGTCATCGACACGATCCAGGCGACCTTCGACCGCCTCACCTCCACGACGCTGCCGGCGCCGGCCCAGGTGCTGCACACGCTCTCGCCCATGGTCCAGGGCCAGCGCATCAAGCTCTACAGCGCCCGGCCCGAGGAGCAGGCCCTGTTCGAGGAGATGGACATCACCGGCGCCGTGCCCGAGGTGGAGGGCGACTACTTCGAGCTCGTCACCCAGAACGTGGGGCAGTCCAAGATCGACTGGTTCCAGCAGCGCACCCTGGCCTACGACGTGCGCCACGACCCCGTCACCGGTCGCGTGGACGCCGTAGCCACCGTGACGATCACCAACGACGCACCCGCTTCGGGCTTGTCCGAGCGGCTGATCGGCGGGACCAACTTCCCCGAGCCCGGCCCCCTCGGCCGCAGCCGCCTCTTCGTCGACTTCTGGTCCGCCCTCGACCTCGATGCCGCCACCCTGGACGGCGCGCCGATCGTCCTCGTCACCGAGCAGGCCTACGACCGGAACCTCCACTGGACGGTGCACACGATCGAGTCGGGCGAGCAGGCGACCTTCGAGCTGTACCTCTCCGGCTTCGTCGAACCCGGCGAGCCCTACGTGCTCGACCTCGGGACCCAGCCCGTGGTGCGGCCCGACCAGGTCCAGGTCAGCGTGTCGGGGTGGAGCGGCGAAGAGGTGGTCCCGGTCGCTGGTCTGCGCGACGACTCGGGCGTCGCACGGGCCACGTTCGAGCAGCGGGAGCCCCGTCGGTTCGTGGCCGGCAGCGGCAGCTGAACTGGCAGAGACGGAGCACTTGGGATCGATCATCGACATGTTCGGTTTGACCAGTTAGGTTTGCCCTGATCGATCGATCGTCGGCGGACAGGAAGGCAAGAATCCCTTGAGACGTTTTGCACTGGCACTGGCCGTGGGGGCCGCACTGGTCCTCACCACCGGGCTCCCAGCTTCAGCCCAGACCGACCCATATGGCGGCGGCGGCGGCGGGACCACGACCACCACCACGACCCCCGTCCCGGGGGGCGAGCCGGAACAGCCCCGCACCGTCGCCAACGTCTCCGATGACGACGTCGCCCCTGGCGACCCCGTCACGGTGACGGTCCCCCCGGTGTTCGCACCCGGCACCGAGGTCTCCATCAACCTGGCTCGAGCCCAGCAGGACGCCGGCGGCGTCGAGCTCGGCTCCCCTGACGCCAACGCCGACGGCTCCGTCAGCGACACCGTGACCATCCCGGCCACCGAGGACGGCGTCTACTTCCTCTACGTCACCGGCGTCGACACGGACGGCAACCCGGTCGTGGCCATCGTGGCCATCGTCGTCCGCAACGGCGTCGCCTCCGCCTCGGCCGTGGAGGGCGAGTCCTTCGCCGCCACCGCCGCAGCAGCCGCACCCGTGCCCGCTGCCGTTGCCGACGTGCAGTCGAACGTGACCCCGGCCAGCGAAGCTGCCGTGGTCGAAGCCGTGACCCAGAGCGGCGCAGGCCTGGTCCTGTCCCCCGAGAGCACGCTCAACGTCCGCACGCCGGAAGGCGTGCAGGCGGCCAGCGCCCTGCCCACCACGGGCAGCAACGACATCTCCGCCCAGGTCACCATCGGTGCAGCGCTGCTGTTCGCCGGTACCGGCCTGGTCCTGCTCCGTCGCCGTGGGGGGTTCGCAAAGTGAACATCCGTCGCACCTTCGTCTCTGCCCTCGCGGTCGGCGTCGTCTCCGTCGCCACCGCCGGGGCCGCCCTCGCCACCACCGACGTGGAGGCCACCCGGATCGCCGGCACTGACCGGTACCAGACCAGCCAGTTCATCGCCGGCGCCACGTTCGAAGGCCAGGACGTCACCGTCGCCGTCGTGGCCAGCGGCGAGTCCTACCCCGACGCCCTCGCCGCCAGCTACCTCGCCGGCGCGCTGGACGGTCCGGTGGTCCTCACCGCCAAGGACGACCTCAGCCAGGCCGCCTTCGACTCCCTCACCGACCTCGACGTGAGCGGCGTCATCGTCGTCGGTGGCACCGCCGCCGTCAGCGATGCCGTCGGCCAGCAGATCGCCGGGATGGGCATCGAGGTCGACCGGGTCGCCGGCACCGATCGCTTCGCGACCGCCCGGGCCATCGCCGACGCCGTCCCTGCCGATCAGATCGGCTCCCTCGACGGCGACATCGGCCGCACGGCCCTGCTGGCCTCCGGCCAGGGCTTCGCCGACGCCCTCAGCGGCGGCCCCCTCGCCTACGCCTCGGCGTTCCCGATGCTGCTCACCCCCAGCAACACGCTGTCGGACCAGGCCGCAGCCTCCATCCAGGAGCTGGGCATCGAGCAGGTCATCATCCTCGGTGGCCCCGCCGCCGTCTCCTCCACCGTGCGAGCGGAGGTCACCGCCCTCGGCGTGGACGTGCGCCGCATCGCCGGCAACGACCGCACGGCCACGGCCGTGGCCATCGCCGACCTGGCCGTCGACGAGCTGAGCTTCTCGGTGACCCACGCCAACCTGGCTCGGGGCGACGACTTCGCCGATGCGCTGTCTGGCAGCGCCAACGCCGGCGAGGAGCTCGCGCCGATCCTGCTCACGCTCACCCCGGACCAGCTCGGGACGCCCACCGGCGACTACTTCGCCGACAAGGCCGAGACGCTGAGCACGATCCACGTGTACGGCGGCCCCGCCGCCGTCACCGACTCGACGGTCAACGCCGCCGAGGTCCAAGCGGGCCGCACCCCGTAGTCAGACGCCGTCAGAGCCGCTCGGCGCTCCTGGGATCTCCCAGGGTGCACCGGGCGGCTCTTTCGCGTCCTGGGGTCGTCGGTGCACCCTCTGGAACTGGCAGTCGTCCTCGAACTGGCAGTCGTGGTGTCGCACTCACCGGCGCGGCGCGCCGAACCGCCCTCAGGTGTCGGTGCCCGGCCGCCGCTCGACCTCGGACTCGGGGTCGCCCTCGTAGCCGGGCGGGTAGGTGCGGGCCAGCTCCTCGGCCGTGGGGTTCCGCTTCTTGCGGGACTCCTTGGGCAGCAGCTCGCTGATGGCAGCCATGATCCGCTTGGTGTCGGGGTCGGGCGAGCGGTACTTCAGGTCGACCGGCTCCCCCACCCGCACGGTGACGAGGGGCGGGTTGGTGACGTTCAGGATGTTCGGCAGGCGGGACGAGCGGGGCCAGACCTGCTCGGTGCCCCACATGCCCACCGGGATCACCGGCGCCTTGGTCATGGCGGCCAGCTTGGCGGCACCCCAGCGGCCCTTCAGCTCCGGGTCGAAGAACGCCGGACCGCGGGGGATGGTGCCCTGGGGCATGAGGGCGATGAGCTCACCGGCCTCCACCGCCTCTGCGGCGGCGCGCAGGGGCTCGTCGGAGCCGGAGCCCCGCTCGACCCGGATGCCGCCCATGGCGGTGGCGAGCTGGCCCACGATGGGCGCATCGAACACCTCCTTCTTGCCGAGGAAGCGCACGGGACGGCCCGTCTTCGAGATCGTCAGCGCCATGGCCAGGGTGTCGAAGTACGAGCGGTGGTTGGCGACGACGATGCAGCCACCCTCGGCCGGGATGTTCTCGGTGCCGGCGATGTCGAAGCGGGCGTAGGGCACCAGCTCGGGGCGGGCGAAGGGCAGCAGCGCCTCGGCCGGCTCGATCATGCCGAGCAGCTTGGGCACGCCCTCGGGCTTGTCGAGGTAGCGGATGGGCCACCGGCGCAGCGTGGCGAGGGCGAACATGCGCGGGTCAGGGTTCACGACCCTGGGGTGCGCGACCGCCGACAGCAGCGGGATGTCGTAGAAGCTGTCGGAGTAGGCCCACGACTCCCCGAGGTCGACCCCGTTGGCCTCGGCCCACTCCTCGCAGGCCGAGAGCTTGCCCGGACCCCACACGAAGTGGCCGTTGATCGTGCCGTCGTAGTGGCCGTCGCTGTCGGTGCCGTAGCGGGTGGCGATGACGTCGTCGAGGCCGAGCTGGTCGGCGAAGGGCTTCACCAGGTCGTAGGGCGAGGTGGTGGCGAGCACGACCGGCCGACCTTCCTCGCGGTGCTTCTCGATGATCGGTGCGGCGTAGGCGCCCACCATCGGCACGAGCAGCTCGGCGGCCAGCTCGCCGGCGTGCTGGACGTCGGTTCGCTTCTGGCCCTTGCTGAACCGGGCGCCCTGGCGGGCGAGCAGCATGGCGGGCCGGTTCTCGCCGACGGCGTTGAACAGCCGGTACAGCAGGTTCTCGCCCGGGATCACCCGTTCGCTGATGACGCCGGCGGCTCGCAGCGCGCCCGTGAGGATCGGACCGCTCGCGCCGCGGAGCAGGGTGCGGTCGAGGTCGAAGAAGGCAGCGGGCGTCGACATCGGATCGGACGGTACCCGGTGCGGCCGCCGACGTGTCCGGCGCTCCCCCGTTCTGGCAGTCGCGTCGTCACGCCTCGTCGCCCCGACGACGTGCGCGTCAGCGGGGCGGCAGGTGGACGAGGACGTCGGTGTGCCGGGCCAGGGTGTCGAAGTCGGAGTCGGCGTGCAGGATCGGGGCGCCATGTCGGGCGGCGACCGCACCGATCAAGCAATCGATCAGCTTCCGGACGGTCTCGCCCCGACGGCGACACGAGCGGTACAGCGCGGCGGCGACCTCGTAGTCGACAGGCTCGGTCGGGACCACCGTGGCTCGGGCGAGCAGGCCGCGCAGGCTGCGTAGGTGGGCCTCATCGCGAGCGCCGGCCAGCAGCTCCATCCTGATCGCATCACAGACGGCGACGTCCTGAGCCAGGAGCCGGTCGACCTCCTCGCAGACCGGGCTGCCGGTGTTCCGGAGGAACTCCACCCATGCGGAGGTGTCGATGAGGATCATCCTGCTCGGCCGGCGCGCATCTCCTCGAGATCACCCTCCCACCCGGCGCCTCGGAGGCTCCTTGCCTCCTCGAGGTCGAGGGCTTCACCGGCGACCAACCTGAGTGCGAGGTTCACGGCCTCCCGCTTCGTCCGCACGTGGAACCGCTCCATCACGGCAGCGCAGGCGTCTTCGTCGATGTCGATGTTGGTGCGAGCCATACACCAATGATACACCTCGTCGCCCCGAGCCGGATTGCTCGGGGCGACGTGTGGCTCATCGCGACTCGCAGGTCTCCTCGAAGTGGTCCTGGATCTCGTCCAGCGCGTCGCGGGCGGCGTCGAGCACGTCCTCGTTCTCGTCCTCCACCGCCTCGATGCCGTCCCGGTCGCCGCCCTCCACGCCCGCGTCGTCGAAGGCCGTCTGCATCGTCTCGACCGAGTCGGACAGGGTGGAGACCTCGCTCTGCAGCTCGTCGGGCACGACGTCGGCCAGCGCCTCGACGCCGGAACCGTCGTCGCCGGGCACGGTCAGGCCGGCCGCGGTCTGACCGAGCGCGGTGATCGCCTGGGCGCAGTCGCCGAGCTCGATGCCGAGGTCCTCCGGGCTGGCCGCCTCGTCGCTGTCGTCGTCGCTGGGGTCGTCGACGTCGCCATCGCCGCCCAACGGACCGTCGGCGTCGCTCTGGATGACCGTGCCGCCGTCGCTGGAGGCATCGTCGTCGCCGCAGGCGGCTGCGGTGCCGGCCAGGGCCAGTGCCAGGACCAAGGCGAGCGCGCGCCGAATCCAGGGGTTCTTCGGGTGGGGCTGCATTGCCAGTTCCTCTCGAATGAATCCGGGATGCGTCCCACCCCTGCTCGGCGACCGTACCTCGGGGCTCGGGCAGCCGCTGCCCACCCGGCTCGCACGCTCCGGCATGGAGCGACCACGACACGTGCGAAGCACGACACCCGACACGCCGGCGACGCCCGATGCGCCGACGACGCCCGATGCGCCCGCCGGAGCTGACCTCGGGTCCGGCCGCGCCGGATGGGCGCGGCCGGACGGCGAGGAGCGTGAAGGAAACCGGACATTCCGGCACTTTTCGGTTGCAACTCGAACTGGTGTTCGCTACTCTGGTCGACATGGCAACGGGTCCGGCGACCGCAGCGGAGGTGTCCGAGGCACTCTCGGTCGTGCTCGACGTGTGCGCCCGGTTGGATCCGGCCGCGGTGCCGATGCACCAGGTCGTCGAGGTCTTCGACACCTTCGCCGCCCTGGAGCGCACTGCGGGTGGTGCGGTGCTGCGCATGGCGGCCCGCTACGAGGAAGCCGGGGCGTGGAAGGGCAACGGGGCCAAGTCCCCGGAGGAGGACATCGCCCGCAAGACCGGCACCGGCACCACCCGGGCCCGGCGCAAGCTGTCCACCTCCAAGCGACTCAAGTCCCAGCCCAAGACCGACGACGCCATCCGCCGCGGCAAGGTGTCGCCCGACCAGGCCGACGAGGTCTCCGAGGGCGCCGGAGCATCTCCGGCCGCGGAGGACGACCTGCTCGACACCGCCCAGCGCCGACCCCTGCACGACCTGCGCCGCAAGGTGGCCGAGGAACGCGCCAGGGCCGACAAGGACCGCGACGAACGTCGTCGGCGCCTCCACCGCCAGCGGGGCATGCGCCGCTGGGACGACGCCGACGGCATGGGCAACCTGCTGCTCCGGCTACCAGGTGAATCGATGAACGAGATCGATGCCCGCCTGAAGCCCCTCATCGATCGAGCCTTCGCCGACGCCCGCCACGCCGGACGGAACGAACCGGTCGAGGCCTACACGGCGGATGTGGTCCGCGACCTGCTCCTGGGCTCGGCCGGTGGCGGCACCTCGCCAGGCACGGGCAGCGGGCAGGCCGTGCGCCCGGAGAAGAAGGTCATCGCCCTGATCGACGTCGAGGCCCTCAACCGGGGTCGCGTCGAAGGCGACGAGACCTGCGAGATCGCAGGCGTCGGCCCCGTCTCCGTCGCCGCCATCCGACGCCTGCTCTCCGACGCGTTCCTCACCGTCGTGTTCCGCAAGGGCACCGACGTCGCCCACGTCACCCACCTGGGCCGGCAGGTCACCGCCACCCAGCGCACCGCCCTCGAAGCCCGAGGTTGCCGGTGCGAGCGCTGCGGCAGCCGCCACCTGCTCGACATCGACCACAACGAGGGCTGGACCCTCACCAAGGACACCAAGGTCGAGGACCTCTCGTGGCAGTGCTGGCACTGCCACGACCTCAAGACCCGCCACGACCTCAAGTTCGCCGGGCCACCGGGCAGCCGCTGGCTGGTCGACCGCAAGACCGGCCAACCCTGGCGTGGTCCGACGGGCACCGGACCACCGGACGACCAGCGGGCGGCCCGCCGTCCGCCGTCCTCGGGCGACCCGCCCGAGGCCAGTCCACCAGCGGCCACCGTGGCTCAGGGCGACCTGTTCGACGACGACTTCACCACCGCCCGCTGAGGCATTCGCCGGCGCATCCGGAGACCATTGCGGTCCCGGGTGCGCTGCTGCGCGCCCACGCGGCGATGCGGGGGGCAGGAATGCCGGGAACTTCGGAGGAAAACTGAGGGGAGCCGGCCCAAGGGGGGGACGGACCGGCTCCACACCTCAATTTTGGTGCATCCGACGGATGGGGGGACATCCTTGGTGTCGGGCACGCTGTGCTCGGAGCGGTCGGGGGGACGATCCGCTCCGGCGTTGTGAAGATCAGTGTGCCGATCGCACAAGCATCTGTCCAACAGTTCTCCCAGATACCTACCATCCAGTAGACAGATGGGCATGGATCTGCGCCAGCTGACCGCCCTGCTCGCCGTCGCCGAGCACGGATCCTTCTCCGCCGCGGCGCGGGCGATCCACACGGTGCAGTCCAACGTGTCCACCCACGTGGCCCGGCTCGAGAAGGAGCTCGGCGTGCAGCTGGTCGACCGCTCCTCCGGCGGCCTCACCGAGGAGGGCGAGGCCGCGGTGGCCCGGGCCCGGCGCATCCGCAGTGAGCTCGAGGCCCTGCAGAGCGACGTCGCCGCCCTGCGGGCCGAGGTCGTCGGCCACGTCCGGATCGGCATGATCGGCTCCATCGCCCGCTGGCTCGCGCCGAGCCTGCTGGCCGGCATGCAGGAGCGCCACCCCGGGGTGGACCTCGTGATCGTCGACGCCACCACCACCTCGCTCCTCCCCCAGCTGCTGGAGGGCTCCCTCGACCTGGCCGTGGTCAACCTGCCGGTGGCCGACCCCGAGATCGGCGCCGAGCCCCTGTTCGCCGAGGAGCGGATCCTGGTCGTACCGGGCGGCCACGACCTCACCTTCGACCCGCAGGACGAGACGGCGGTGGCCCACGAGGCGTCCTTCGCCCGGCTCGCCGAGCACCGCCTCGTCCTCGAACCGAAGGGCACCGCCTTCCGCGACGAGCTGGACCGGGTCGCGGCCGAGGCCGGCGTGGAGCTGCGCCCGCTCGCCGAGGTCGACGGCATGATGCTCGTCGCGTCCCTGGCCTTCGGCGGCTTCGGCCCGGCCATCCTCCCGACGACGGCCACCCTCGAGGAACCACCCGGCGACTGGGTGCGCGTCCACGTGCCCGAGCTGCTCCACCGCGACGTCGGCCTCGCCCGGCGGCGCAGCGGGCGGCTGGCGGCACCGGCTCGCGCCCTGCGCGACCTGCTCCGCGAGCTGGTCGCAGCCGAAGCGCCCCGCCACCCGGGCGTCGATCTGCCGGAGCCCGTGTGACCACTGCTCCCACCGCGTAGTCTCCGACCCGACCACCGACCGACTGCGACACAAGGGGCACCCAGCGTGGGCGAGTCCATCACGATCACCGACAACCGCACGGGCGAGTCCGTCGAGATCCCGATCGAGTACGGCGGCATCAGCTCGGAGCCGTTCAAGAAGCTGCTCCCGGGGGTCTGGTTCGAGGATGAGGCCTTCACGGCCACCGCCGCCACCCGCAGCGCCATCACCGACATCGACGGCGACGCCGGCATCCTGCGCTACCGGGGCTACCCGATCGAGCAGCTGGCCGAGCACTCCACCTACCTGGAGGTCGCCTACCTGCTGATCTTCGGCGAGCTGCCCACCACCGAGCAGCTCGAGCAGTGGACGCACGACATCACGTACCACACCTACATCCACGAGAACATGCGCAAGCGGTTCCTCGAGGGCTTCCACTACGACGCCCACCCGATGGGGATGCTGGTCTCCTCGGTGGCCGCGCTGTCCACCTTCTACGAGAACGCCAAGGACATCTTCGACGAGGAGGTCCGCTACAAGCAGATCACCCGCCTCATCGCCAAGATGCCCACGCTGGCCGCCGCCGCCTACCGCTTCAGCGTCGGCATGCCCTTCGTCTACCCGGACAACAGCCTGAGCTTCTCGGCCAACTTCCTGTCCACCATGTGGAAGGTCGCCGAGCCCCGCTACGACGCCAACCCGGCGCTGGCCAAGGCCCTCGACGTGCTGTTCATCCTCCACGCCGACCACGAGCAGAACTGCGGCACCACCGCCATGCGGGTCGTGGGCTCGAGCCACGCCGACCCGTACTCGGCCACCGCCGCGGCCGCCGCCGCCCTCTACGGACCCCGCCACGGCGGCGCCAACGAGGCCGTCATCAAGATGCTCACCGAGATCGGCAGCCCCGACAACGTGCCCGCCTTCGTGGAGTCGGTGAAGCAGGGCAAGGGCCGCCTCCAGGGCTTCGGCCACCGGGTGTACAAGAACTACGACCCCCGGGCCCAGATCATCAAGCAGACCGCGGACGAGGTCTTCGAGGTCACGGGCAAGAACCCGCTGCTCGACATCGCGCTGAAGCTGGAGGAGGTCGCGCTCTCCGACGACTACTTCATCAGCCGCAAGCTCTACCCGAACGTCGACTTCTACTCCGGCCTCATCTACCAGGCGATGGGCTTCCCGACGGAGATGTTCACCGTGCTGTTCGCCATCCCCCGCACGGCCGGCTGGCTGGCGCACTGGCAGGAGCTCATCGAGCAGGACCAGCGCATCGCCCGCCCCCGCCAGCTCTACACCGGCGCCGGCGAGCGCCCGTACGTGCCGATCAGCGAGCGCTGAGCGTGCGCGCGGTCACGATCCGCGACAAGGCGATCCACTGGGCCGAGGCCCCCGACCCGGTGCCGGGTACGGGCGAGGTGCTCGTGCGCGTGCGGGCCGCGGGCATCAACGCCGCCGATCGGCTCCAGGTGATGGGCTTCTACCCCGCCCCGCCCGGCAGCCCGGCCGACATCCCCGGCCTCGAGCTGGCCGGTGAGGTGGTCGGGCTCGGCCCCGGCGCCACCGCCTTCGCCGAGGGCGACCGGGTCATGGCCGTCGTCGGTGGCGGTGGCATGGCCGAGCTGGCCGTGGTCCACGAGCGCCACCTCCTGCCCGTGCCCGAGTCGCTGTCGTGGGAGCAGGCCGGCGGCTTCGCCGAGACCTTCACCACCGCGCACGACGCCCTGTTCTCCCAGGTCGGCCTCTCCATGGGCGAACGGGTCTGCATCCATGGCGCCGCCGGCGGCGTCGGCACCGCCGCGGTCCAGCTGGCTGCGGCCGCCGGCGCGCAGGTCACCGCCACCGTCCGCAACCCCGAGCACCACGACACCGTGGCGTCGCTCGGGGCGCAGCGCGTCGTGCTGCCGGAGGACTTCGTCGACGCCGGCCCCTACGACGTGATCCTCGAGCTGGTCGGCGCCCCGAACTGGCCGGGCAACATCACCGCGCTGGCGACCTGGGGCCGGATCATGGTGATCGGCGTCGGCGCCGGCCCGAAGACCGAGCTCTCCCTGGTCGACCTGATGCAGAAGCGGGGCACGATCCGGGCCTCGACCCTGCGGTCCCGCCCGCTGGAGGAGAAGGCCGACGCGGCCCAGGCGATGATCCGCCACGTGCTGCCCCACGTCGAGACCGGCGCGCTCACGGTGCCCGTGGAGGCGACGTTCCCGATGGCCGACGCCGAGGCGGCCTTCGACCGCTTCGCCGAGGGCGGCAAGCTCGGCAAGATCGTGCTGCTGGCCTCGTGACCGCGGCCGACGCGACCCGGGCCCGCAAGTGCTGGCGGACCCTCGAGCCGTACCACGGGTTCATCTACTTCGCCCCCGAGGCGACCGAGGAGTACGCCGCCCTCGGCGTCAAGGGCCGCACCGGCTACTTCCTGTCCCGGTCGGCGGCGATGGGTCGGGTGTCGGCCGCCACGGTCGTCGCCACCTTCTACAACTTCAACCCGTCGCTGGTGCTCCACGCCATGGACGGGGTCCCCGAGGGCATCGACGTCCCCGACGTGCTCGCCGCCCGCCACCGGGCCGTCGACCGCGTGCTGCGAGATCGGCTCGGCGATGCCGTCACCTCATCCGAGATGACCCGCGCCGCCGACCTGGCCGAGCAGGCCACCGCCGGGCTGCTGGAGCGCTGCGTCGGTCGACCCCTCGCCGCCGCCCACGCGGCCCTGCCCGTCCCCGAGGACGACCACCTGCGCGTGTGGTGGGCGATCACCGCGCTGCGGGAGTACCGGGGCGACGGCCACCTGGTCGCGCTGGTCGATGCAGAGCTCTCCGGGCTCGAGGCCCTCGTCGTGCACGCGGCCTCCGGCGATGTCGGCGCCGACGTGCTGAAGGCCACCCGGGCGTGGCCCGACACCGAGTGGGCGCTTGCGGTCGACGGGCTGGTCGCTCGGGGGCTGCTCGACGCCGACGGGTCGTTCACCGACGCCGGGCGGGACCTGCGCCAGCAGATCGAGGACCGCACCGACCGCCTGGCTGCACCGGCGTGGTCGCATCTGACCGACGACGAGGGCGCCGAGCTGCGCGAGCTCGTCCGGCCGTGGTCCAGAGCGGTGTTCGCCGGGATGTCCGCCGGCTGAGACATCCCGGGCTCCGGCGCCACACCATTGGAGCGCCAGAGCCCGGTGATCGTGATGTCCTTGCTTCCGGAATCCGTAACCAGCCGTGCCGCCCGTCACCCCAGGATCTTTGCCGCATTCCGGGCATCCGATCGACTGAAACTGGCAGTGCTGCTGTCACACCGCCGGCCACCGCGTGACGTGGGAACTGCCACTTCGTTCAGGGGGTGCCGCGGAGGAACCGGCGTCGGCCGGGAGCCTCGGGGCGGGCGACCAGCTCGTCGAGCAGGGCCCGGTACCAGGCGGTGACGTCGTCGCAGTCGGTGATCAAGCGGGCGGCCGCCGCCTGCGCGCCGGCCTTGGCCGCCGGTAGGTCGGCGAGCACCTCGCCGAGGGCGGCGTCGAAGCCGGCCCGGGTGTCGGGCGTGAAGCACCGGACCAGGCCGTAGTCGCGCTCCATCCGACCGAGGTAGCCGCGCACCGGCCCGACCCAGGACGACAGCCGCAGCGCCGGCGTGCCGAGCACGCCGGCCTCGGCGGCCATGGAGCCGGAGTCGCCGACGAAGAGGTCGGCGGCGGCGAGCACGTGGTGGATGCGCTCCGGCCCGAGTCGGTAGCGGAGCGGCTCGAGCTCGTCGGGCAGCGCCTCCTCGCTGGAGATGACCACGTGACCCCGCGCCTGCAGGCGCTCGACGAGCGCGGCGCGCTGGGCGGTGTCGAGGCCGACGGTGTGGGCGTCGTGGACGGCGTCGTTGGCCACGAAGCGGCCCACGAACAGGGGCTGGCCGTCCGGGACGCCGAGCTCGGCCCGCACACCGGGATCCGCCGTGAACCGGCCCGGATGCAGGTAGGCGAGCTCCTTGGGCCCCCGGTAGCGGCGGTGGCGGGGGCCGTAGTCCTCGTCCAGCCAGTTCGGCGACGTGATCACGTGGGCCAGCGGGGCACCGAGCTGGAAGTGCACGCCGGCGGCCCGCCCGTCGACGCTGTCGTACACGGTCCAGGCGCCGACGAGGCGCCCGGCGTGGACGCCGGCGGGATTGCGGGTGAGCACGACGTCGGGTCGGAAGCGGCGGGCCCAGCGGGTGAGGGCGACGTCCCGCGTGACGAGCTCGGCGGCCCGGGCCAGGGTCGACTTGGCGCCGGCGTGGCCGGTCCACTCATGCGGCATCCCGAAGGCGCCGAGCAGGTCGAGGGTGACCTCCTTGTCCCGGGCGACGACCAGCGTCTCGTGGCCCTCGTCGCGGAGCAGGTCGTGGAGGTGGCGGTAGAAGTGCACGTGGGCCGGGTGCACGATGTCGAACAGCACCCGCATCAGCGCGACCCCGGGTAGCCGTACCGGCCTCGGAGCGGCGCGGTGAGCGCGCCGACGAGGCGCTGGCTGCGCGAGGCGGACCCGCCCGACCACTCCTGGTCGGCCCGGATCTCGATGTCGCCCCGATCCAGCCGGCGGGGGTTGCCGCCCACGAGGTGGGCCTCGCCCAGCCGCACCGTGCGGTCGTCGACGAAGGCGCGGTCGGCGTCGCCGATGCCGAGCCACTCCCCCAGCGACCGCAGCGTCCCTCGCGGGTCGGCGGCGAGGTCCTCGTAGCGGATCCGACGGAACCGCTCGGCGGGGACGGGTCGCCGGCCGAGCTCGGCCGCGGCGTTGCGGGCGCCCCAGGACAGCGAGGTGTGCAGCGCCCCGAAGCGGGGCAGCTCGGGCTGGCCGTCGCCGCCCTTGCGCCGCTGGTAGCTGTGCGCCACGGCCCGCGGATCGCGCACCAGGTGCAGCACCCAGGCCTCGAACCCAGGCACCACGTCGAAGGCGCCGGGCGGCAGCGGCCACTTCGAGGAGTCGACCAGCACCTCGGCGTCCAGGCGCTCGGCCAGCGAGGCGTAGAGGCGGCCCATCACCTCGCCGAGGGCGCGGTCGTCATCGCCCGGTCCGCGGGCGAGCAGCCGGGGCACGTGTGACCACGACAGCACCCGGTCCTGGAGGGCGTCGACCTCGGCCAGCGCGTCGGCGGACGTGGAGCCGATGGCGTCGACGACGGCACCGGACCACACCGGGCAGTCGGCGACCAGCTCACCGCACGCGCACCGGTAGCCCGGGGTGAAGCCGCGGGACCACAGGAGGCGCAGCTCGCCCAGCGAGGCGACCCCAGGGACCGTGCCGAGGAGGTCGTCCAGCAGGGTCGACCCGCTCCGGCCCTTCCCGACGACGTAGACGATGCGGCGACTCACGGCGGCGCAGAACCTACCTGTAGCGTCCCCGAGCATGGACTTCTCGTGGTCGCCGGAGCTGCTCGCCCTCGCCGACGAGGCCCATGAGGTGGGCCGCAAGGCCACCGAGGGCCGCTGGTTCAAGGAGGACTCCTGGATCGCCCAGCCCGATGACGCGTTCGCCAAGGAGCTGGCGGCGCGGGGTTGGATCGGCATGACGTGGCCGACGGAGTTCGGCGGTGGCGGCCGCTCGGCCCTCGAGCGCTTCGTCGTCTACGAGGCCCTCATCGCCGAGGGCGCGCCGATCGCCAGCTCGTGGTTCGCCGACCGCCAGATGGGCCCGACCCTGCTGCAGTTCGGCACGCCGGAGCAGCGGGAGCGCTGGCTGCCGGGCATCATCGCCGCCGAGTCGATGTGGTGCATCGGCATGTCCGAGCCCGACGCCGGCTCCGACGTCGCCTCCCTGCGCACCAACGCCGTGCGCGACGGCGACGAGTGGGTGGTCAACGGCCAGAAGATCTGGAACTCCGGCGGCGCCCAGGCCGACTGGTGCTACCTCATCGCCCGCACCGACCCCGACGCCCCCAAGCACAAGGGCCTGTCGGAGTTCATCGTCGACATGACCTCGCCCGGCATCACCGTGAAGCCCATCCGGGACATGACCGACGACGACCACTTCTGCGAGATCTACTTCGACGACGTGCGCGTGCCGGCGGGGAACATGGTCGGCACCGAGAACAACTCCTTCAAGCAGGTCATGCGCCAGATGGAGCACGAGCGCGGCGGCATCGACCGGCTCGTGTCCAACAAGCGCCTGTACGAGGACTGCCTCGACTTCCTCCGGGCCCACGGCGGCCTCGAGGATCCGAACCTGCGCCAGGAGATCGCCGAGATCGAGTCGATGTACCGCATCGGACGCCTGCTCGTGCTGCGCGAGACGCTCCAGCAGGCACCGCAGGGCTTCTCGGCCGCGACCAAGACCATCGGCACCGAGTTCGAGGTGAAGGTCGCGAACTTCTGCGGACGGGTCCTGGGCCCCCACGCCACCCTCGCCGACGAGGGCCTGCGCCGCCGGGTCGCCCGCAACATCTGCTACGCCCCGGGCTACATCATCATGGGCGGCACCGTGGAGATCCTGCGCAACATCCTCGGCGAGCGCGTCTTGGGGCTGCCGAGGTAGCCCGTCACAGGCGGCGGACGAGGGGGACGTCGTCGGCGGCGACGTCGGCGAGCGTGGCCCGCACCTCGATGACGTCGGCGCCGTCGGCGCGGACGATGACCGGGTCGCATGTGAGCTCGGTGACCTCCGGTGCGGCGTCGACGATGGCGCACAGGCGGCGCACGAGCTCGGTCACGTGGCGGCGGCTGTCG
This sequence comes from Salinilacustrithrix flava, assembly GCF_041228405.1. Classification (GTDB taxonomy): domain Bacteria; phylum Actinomycetota; class Acidimicrobiia; order Acidimicrobiales; family Salinilacustritrichaceae; genus Salinilacustrithrix; species Salinilacustrithrix flava. Next base: position 3,079,349 of record NZ_CP133888.1, on the reverse strand, counting down.
TCGTCGAGCACCTCGTGCAGACCGGACTCGGTGATGAGCTCGTCCGCGCCCTGGTCGGTGAGGGGCAGCACCCGACGGGGTGAGGGGGCGAAGCGACCCGCGCCGCCGCCCGGGCCCAGGCGCACGACCGGACCGACGACGGGGTGGGTGGCGATGCTGATGCGGACGTCGACGCCCGACTCGACCATCTCCTGCACCACCATCGGCCACGCATCGTCGCCCATGCCCTCGACGATGGCGGCGGCGGCGGCCAGCACGTCATCGTGGTCGTGCAGGTCGAGCGCCACTCCCCGGCGCTGGGTGGTGGCGCCCACGTCGTGGGCCTCGGCCTTCAGGGCCACGCGGCCGCTGACCTCCAGGCCCTCGAGGTCGTCCGGGCTGCGCACGACCGTGACCGGCACGACCTCGATGCCGCCGGCGCGCAGGAGCCCTCGGGCCGCGTCCGGCTCCAGCTCGATCCGCTCGTCGTCGGCGAGCAGGCGCTCGACCAGGGTCACGACCTCGTCCGACGTCGGACAGGCGAGCACCTCGCCGGACAGCTCGGCGGAGCGCCACACCCCGTAGCGCGCCACCCAACCGAGCGCGTAGGCCGCGTCGTCGGGGAAGGCGAACATCGGCACGCCGCCGTCGGTGACCGTGGTCCGTTGCCCGTAGATGCAGGACACGACGGTGCTGGCCGGGTGCTCGGCGACCGCCTGGTCGAGGGCGGCCGCGACCTCGCCGGGCTCGTCGGGGTCGTCGGGCGCGTGCACCACGAGGGCGACGTCGACCTCCGGGTCCACGAGCACCGCGTCGAGCACGGTCCGGTAGTCCGCGGGCGATGCGTCGAAGGCCAGGTCGACCGGGTTGGTGGTGCGACGACCGTGGAGGCGGACCTCGTCGATGGCGGCCAGCGTCTGCTCGGACAGCGTCACCATCCGCAGCCCGGCGTTGACGCAGGCGTCGGCGGCCATGGACGCGCTGCCGCCGCTGTTGCCGATGACCACGACGCCGTTGCCGGCCGGCACGGGCTGGTTCTCGGCCACGATCGCCGCGTTCAGCAGCGAGGTGACCGTGGGGACGCGGACCACCCCGGTCTGGCGGAGCAGGGCGTCGATGGTGGCGTCGTCCAGCCAGTCCTCGGCCTGCTCCTCGGCGATCAGGGCATCCATCACCGCGCCGGTGCGCACGGCGAAGACCGGCTTGCGGGCGGCGACCTGGCGGACGTTGCGGCCGAACCGGCGGGGGTTGCCGAAGGACTCGAGGTAGAGCAGCACGACATCGGTGCGGTCGTCGTCCAGCCAGTACAGGAGCATGTCGTTGCCCGACAGGTCGGCCTTGTTGCCCACCGCCACGAAGCTGGAGATGCCGAGGCCGGCGTCGCGGGCGTGGCCGAGGATCACCGCGCCGAGCGTGCCCGACTGGCTGAGCAGGCCGACCCGGCCCGGCTTGGGCACGATGCCGGCGAAGGTCGCCTGGAAGCGGATGTCGGGGTCGGTGTTGATGACGCCGAGGCAGTTGGGGCCGAGGATGCGCACGCCGAACCGCCGGGCCGTGGCCAGCAGCTCCTCCTGGCGGGCCTTGCCCTCCGGGCCGGTCTCGGCGAACCCGGCGGAGATCACGATGGCTGCTGCGACCCTGGCCCGGCCGCAGTCCTCGATGACCTGGTTCGCCTCGGCGGCCGGCACGCACACGACGGCGACGTCGATCTCGTCGGGCAGCTCGGTCACGCTGCGGAACGCCTTCACGCCGGCGACTGCGTCGGCCTCGGGGTGGACCGGGTACACCGGCCCGTGGAACGGCCCGCCCAGCAGGCTGCGCAGCACCCGGTGCCCGATGCTGCGCGGGTTCCGCCCGGCACCGACCACGGCCACGGCGCGGGGCTCGAGCAGGCGGACCACCGACTGGCGCTCCGCCCGGCGGGCCCGCTCGGCCATGGCCTGCGCCGCCTCCTCGCTCGGCTCGATGTCGAAGGTGACCTCGATGACGCCGTCGGAGAACGCGCTCGACGCGCCGTAGCCGGCGGCCTGGAACACCCGCACCATGCGCCGGTTCGACGGCAGCACGGTGGCCTCGAACCGGCTGATGCCGATCTCGCGGCCGTAGGCGGCCAGGTACTCGAGCAGCAGGGTGGCGATGCCCTTGCCGCCCATCTGATCGTCGGTGAAGAAGGCCACCTCGGCGATGGGGCGGTCCGGGTAGCGGTCGTAGCGGGCCACCCCGAGGATCTCGTCGTCGCGTGCGGCGACGAAGGCCATCCGGTCGATTCCGTCGACCGTCGTCAGGTGGCGGATGTCCTCGTCGGACAGGTTCGGCCGCGGGCTGAAGTAGCGGAAGTACACCGACTCGCGGGACTGGCGGCCGTGGAACGCCACCAGCGCGTCCCCGTCGGAGGGATCGATGGGGCGGATGTGCACCGTGGACCCGTCGGCCAGGACGACGTCTTGGCCCCATCGCTCGCGGTCGATCGTGCCGTGTGCCACGGGCCCAGCGTACGACGGCGCCCGGCGACGGCTGCGTCGACCCCGCCGGTAGCGTCGACGCGATGCGTCGCCGGTCGCTGCCGCTCCTGCTCGTCGTGGCCGTCCTCGCCGCAGCGTGCAGCGAGTCCGACCTGGTGCTGCGGGACGACCGTCTGGTCCGGCCCGAACCGGAGATCCCCGCCGGCGAGGTCCTCACCGACCCCGACGACGTCACGGAGCTGGCCCTCGAGGACCTGCGGACCTACTGGTCCCGGACCATGGTCGAGGTCTACGACATCGAGTTCCGCCCCCTCGCCGGGGGCTACGTCCCCTACGGCCCGCGCTCCCCCCTCCCGGCCTGCGGCCCGGACCCGGTGACCTACGACCAGATCGCCGAGAACGCGCTGTACTGCCCGGCCGAGGACCTCATCGCCTGGGACCGGGAGAACCTGATCCCCGCCCTGCAGGAGCGGTTCGGTTCCCTCACGGTCGGTCTGGTGATGGCCCACGAGTTCGCCCACGCCGTGCAGGCCCGCGCCGGCGTGCGCGGCGCCACCGTCACCCTCGAGCTCCAGGCCGACTGCTTCGCCGGCGCCTGGGTCGACGACGTGGACGACCGGATCCCGACGTTCCACACGGGCGCCGACGCCCTCGACTCCGCCGTCGGCGGGCTGCTCGAGCTGCGCGACTCCCTCGGCGTGCCCGGGTACGCCACCACCGCCCACGGCTCCGGGTTCGACCGGGTCAGCGCCTTCCAGCAGGGCTACGAGGAGGGCCCGGCCGCCTGCGCCACCTATGCCGACGAGCCGCCTGCCGTCGTCGCCATCCCCTTCGGCAGCCCCACCGACCAGGCCACCGGTGGGAACCTCCCCCTCGACGAGCTGCTCGAGCCGCTCGTGGCCGACCTCGAGTCGTTCTACGCCGCGCTGTTCGCCGAGCAGGACGAGGTCTGGGACCCGGTCGACGGCTTCGAGGTCATCGATCCCGCCGACGGGGCCCTCGCCTGCGGCGACGAGGAGATCTCCGGCGGCGAGCTGGAGCTGGCCGCCTTCTACTGCGTCGCCGACGACACCGCGTACATGGACGGCGAGGACCTGATCCCGGCGCTCGCCGAGATCGGCGACTTCGCGTTCGGCGGCGAGCTGGCCCGCATCTACGCCTTCGCCGCCCAGGACCAGCTCGGCATCGACCCGACCGACGAGGTCGTCGCCGGCCTGCACGCCGACTGCCTCACCGGCACCTTCGCCGCCGCGGAGTTCCGTCGAACGATCCCCGAGCAGCGCCTCGTGCTGTCACCCGGCGACCTCGACGAGATCATCATCGCCTTCCTCACCTTCGGCGGAGAGGCCGAGGCCAGCGCGTTCGAGCGCACCGCTGCGTTCCGCGCCGGGTTCGTCGATGGCGCCGACCCCTGCCGGGCCCTGGTGGACTGAGCGGGCCGCTCAGAAGCCGCGCTCGGCACGCGCGGCGCGGCTCTGGCGGACGATGACCGCCCCCGCCACGACGATGGCGCCCACCAGGCCGATGAACAGCGCGGTCTGGAGCGCGCCGCCGCGGTCGCCGGCGTCCTCGGGCTCGCTGCCGGAGTTCGGCTGGGGGATGATGTCACCGCCCTGGGGTGCCGTCGTCGTCACCTGCTCGTCGGCCTGGGCCGCGACCGGCACCGCGGTGCCGGCGAGCGCGCCGAGGGCGAGCACGCTGACGAGGGCGAGGGTGGCGAGGAGGCGGCGCACCACCCCATCGTCACCGACGGGGCACCGGGCGGGCCAGTCCGCTCCCGCCGCACCCCGGACGCGGCTCGGGCCGGCCAGCGGCCGGCCCGAAGACGTCTTCGATGCAGGGACCGGTCAGCGACCGGTCCGGCTCACTTCGCCAGCTTGGGTGCGGGCGACTCGCCGTTCACGACCTTCTTGAAGGTGGCGCCGAGGGTGACCTTGGGGATCTTCTTGGCCTTGGTCTTGATGCTCTCGCCCGTCTGGGGGTTGCGGGCGGTGCCGGCCTTGCGCTTGCCCTGGGAGAACTTCAGGAACCCGGTCCAGGAGATCTCCTCCTTGCCGGCCTTGGTCACCGCGAGCACGACCTCCTCGAAGCCCTTCAGCACGTCGCCGGCGGTCTTCTTGTCGACGCCTGCCTGCTTGGCGACCTGCTCGATGAGCTCGCTCTTGTTCATTTTTCCTCCTGGAAGGGGTGTGATGTCGGAGGCGCAGTCTGGCCAACGTCACCCGGCAGGGCGCGGATGCTCCTTGCGTGGCCTGGCGTTCAGCCCTCGCGACACCTCAACCGAAGGCGAGCTGCACCCCGAGGAACAGCGCGGCGAGGCTCGACAACCCGGCCACCGCGCCCCCGATGGCGAGCACCGCCCTGCTCGCCGACATCGCATGCGTCGCCGCCGACAGACCCGACAGCGCCACGACGACGAGCTTGACGAAGAAGGTCACCTGCCAGTCCGTGCCGCGGTCACCGAAGCTGACCTCGAACAGGTTCCACACCCCCGTCACCAGCAGCACGCCGTAGGCGGGCCAGGCGATGCGGTTGAACCGCCGGGCGATCGTGCGGGGGGCGTCCGGGCCGAGGGTGCGCAGGCCGGGCAGCAGGCCTGCGAGGGTCAGCTGGCCGCCCACCCAGATGGTCGCGGCCAGCACGTGGACGAAGATCCGGACGGTGTCGAGGGTGATCGGCAGCACGCCGGCGAGTCTGACGGACGGATGAAGACCTTCGACGGACGGGTCACGACCCCGCGCGGTCCGGCTGGCGGCTTCGCCGCCGTAACGCACTGTGCTTCTGGGTCGCCTCGCCTGCCGGCTCGGCTCCTCTGCCGGAACGACGCCGGCCGAGCACGGCGGCGACCAGCAGCACGAGCAGCACGCCGCCGACGAGCCAGGCGAGGAGCGGACGCACCGCGAGGTCGAGCCCGCTGTCGGGCTCGAACGTGAACGTGTGGGCGCTGACCTGCTCGTCGCCGTCGAGGGCGACGAAGGTGTAGTCCACCCGGTACTCGCCACCCACGGTCAGCGGGTCGAAGCGGGCGACGGCGACGTCGTCGGCGATCAGCTCGGCGGGGGCGAGGCCGTCCACGAGCTCGCCGTCGGGGCCGGTGACGGTGATCTCCGGGGTGGGCACGACCGGGTCCAGGAAGTCGAGCACGACGGAGTCCACCTCGCCGTCGACGGACTCACCGGGTCCGGGGACGGCCCGCTGGATCTGGGTGTGCGCCGCGGCGGGCGCGGCCACGGCGAGGACGGCGACGAGCAGCGCCAGGAGCAGCAGGGGTCGCCGGATGCGCACCTGCGCATCGTAGGAAGCGGCCCGCCTGGTTCCTAGTTGACCTGGCGCTCCTGGCCCTCCCAGTACGGCGCCCGCAGCTTGAACTTCTGGAGCTTGCCGGTCGCGGTGCGGGCCAGCTCGTCGCGGAAGTCGATGCTCTTCGGGCACTTGTAGTGGGCCAGCTTCGAGCGGCAGTGCTCGATGAGGGCGGCCTCGTCGGCGGTGGCCCCCGGCGCGAGCACGACCAGGGCCTTGACCATCTCGCCCCACTTCTCGTCGGGGACGCCGATCACCGCGACCTCGGCCACGTCCGGATGGGAGAACAGGCAGTCCTCGACCTCGATCGAGGACACGTTCTCGCCGCCGGAGATGATCACGTCCTTCTTGCGATCCGAGATGTGCAGGTAGTGGTCCTCGTCGAGGAACCCGCCGTCGCCGGTGTGGAACCACCCGCCCTCCAGGGCGGCGGCGCTCGCGTCGGGCTGCTCCCAGTAGCCCTCGAGCACCACGTTGGACCGGGCCAGCACCTCGCCCGACTCGCTGGTCGAGAGCTGCACGCCGATGGCCGGGGCGCCGGCACGGGACAGCTTCTGGGCGCGCTCGGTGGGATCGAGGTCGTCGTACTCGGCCCGACCGCGGTTGATCGTGAGCAGCGGCGAGGTCTCGGTGAGGCCGTAGATCTGCACGAACTCCCAACCGAGGTCGCGCTCGACCGCCTCGATCGTCGCGGTGGGCGGCGGGGCGCCGGCCATGACCCACCGGGTGGTGCCACGGCCCGGCACGTCGTCGCCGAGGGAGCTGGCGGCGTCGAGCACGATGGAGCCCACGGCGGGCGCCCCGCACAGCAGCGTCACGCCGTGGTCGTCGATGCGGCGGAGGATCTCCGCGCCGTCGATCTGGCGCAGCACGATGTGGCGGCCGCCCATCCCCGTGACCGCGTACACCATCCCCCAGCCGTTGCAGTGGAACATCGGCAGGGTGTGCAGGTACACGTCCCGGTCGCTGACCCCCATGTGCCAGCCGAACGTGGCGGCGTTCAGCCACAGGCTGCGGTGGGTGAGCTGCACGCCCTTGGGCCGCGCCGTGGTGCCGCTCGTGTAGTTGATGGTGGCGGTGGCGTCCTCGTCGGGCTCCCACGGGATGGGCTCGCCGACGGCCCGGAACAGCTGCTGGTCGGTGTCGGCGCCCAGCACCATCGTGTGCTCGGCCTCGACGCCGGCGAGGTCGTCGGCCAGCGCCGGATCGATCAGCAGCACCGATGCCCCGGAGTGCTCGACGATGTAGGCGATCTCCTCGCGGTTGAGGCGGAAGTTGATCGGCACGAGGACGCGGCCGTAGGCGCTCACCCCGAAGAACGCGGTGAGGAGGCGGGCCGAGTTGTGGCTGACGATGGCGACCCGCTCGCCGTGCTTCACCCCCATCTGGTCGAAGGCGACCGCCATCGAGCGGGCCCGGGCGGCCATCTCCCGGTAGGTGACCGAGCCCCACGACTGCGCCGGCTGGTCGGGTTCGTCCACGAACGCGATCCGGTCGCCGTAGACGAGCTCGGCACGGTCGATGTGGTCTCGGACGGTGAGCGGGACTCGCATGGCCTCTTCCCCCTGGACGGTGCGGAAGCCGGACCCTACGCGAGCGTGCTAGGAGGCGGCCGCCAGCGCCCGGTTCTTGGCGTCGACGAGACCGGGCGGGGTACCGAGCACGGCGCCGAGCGAGCGGACCGTGGCGCGGCAGGCGGCCCGCTCGGCCGTCGTCGGGCGGCTCACGCCCCACAGCTCGGTCGCCCACGGCGGCAGGCACGCCATCGCGCCACGGAACAGCACCGGCCACGCGGCTCGCACCGGCGCGGGCAGGGGTGGGTCCGCGAGGAAGCGCCACGCGTCGCGTGCCTGGCTCCCCACGGCCGTCATCGGGCGGTGCCGCTCGAGGTGGTCGTCGAGCTGCGCCCACGACCGGGGCGGTGTCGGGTCGCCCAGCTCGACGGCGATCCGAGCGACCTCTGCGACGTAGCGGTCGAGCTGGTCGGCGTCCATCGGATTGGCGCCGTAGCGGCGGTTGGCGGCCGCGAAGGTGCCGAACTCGGTGACGTGCACCCAGTCGAGCAGGTCGGGATCGTTGGCGGCGTACGGGCGTCCGTCGGGGGCCCGACCGACGACCCGGTCGTGGACGGCGCGGACGACGGCGCACGCCGCGGCCGCGTCGCTGGCGCTCCCGTAGGCGGTGGTGCCGACGAAGGCGGCCGTGCGGCGCAGGCGCCCGATGGGATCGCTCCCGAAGTCGGAGTGGTCGGCGACGCCGGCGATGGCGAGCGGGTGCAGAGACTGGAGGGCGAGGGCGGCGATGCCGGCGACGAACATCGAGGCGTCGGCGTGGACCTGCCACGTCACGCTGTCGGGCCCGAACCAGCCGGCGTCGCCGGGTGCGGCGGGCGCGACGTCGTCGGTGGCGTCCGGGTCCCGGAACATCGAGCGCAGACCGCTGCGCAGGACCTGGCGGGCGATTGGGGCGAGGAGCCGCCCGCCCGCACCGGCACCGGCACCGAGCACGAGCTCGGCGGCCGTGGGCCTCGGCGGGATCCAGGGCTCGTGCACCATGGGTCGACGGTAGCGACGCGCGAGGACGGCGAGGGATCGGGCAGAGTGTCGACCAGGACAACCCGATACGAGGAGGCGTCATGACCGGTTGGGTCGATGACATCGAGAAGGCCACGCTCGAGAACGACACGTTCCGCACCGTGCTGTTCACCGGCGCCCACCTGCAGATGACGGTGATGTGCATCCAGCCCGGTGAGGAGATCGGCGTCGAGAAGCACGACGACCTCGACCAGTTCATCCGCGTCGAGCAGGGCTCGGGTCAGGTGCAGATGGGATCGTCGAAGGACGACCTCTCCGAGGTCCGTGACATCGAGGACGACTGGGCCGCGATCATCCCCGGTGGCACCTGGCACAACGTGGTCAACACCGGCACCGAGCCGCTGCGCCTGTACTCGATCTACACGCCGCCGGAGCACCCCGAGGGCACCGTGCACCAGACCAAGGCGGAGGCCGACGCCGCCGAGCACGACCACTAGATCGGAGGCGCGGGCGATGGGCGAGCACACGTTCACGGAGCGGGCCGCCGCGCTCGGGCCCGAGCTGCGCGACCGCAGCGAGGAGATCGATGCGCTCCGCCGCCTGCCACCCGACCTCGTCGACGGTCTGGTCGAGGAGGGCTTCTTCCGGTTCTGGGTGCCCGGGGAGTACGGCGGGGCGGAGATCTCGCTGCTGGAGGGCCTCGAGACCTTCATGGAGCTCGCCCGGCACGACACGGCGGTGGCGTGGTGCTGCTTCATCGCCAACACCACCGCCCTCACCGCCGGGCTGCTCGAGCCCCGCTGGGCCGAGGAGCTGTTCCGGCCCGATGGCGCGATCGCCGGCGGCTTCGCGGCGCCGGTGGGACGGGCCCGCGTCGTCGACGGCGGCCTCCGGGTGACGGGGCGCTGGCAGTGGGGGTCGGGCACCCAGCACTGCACGATCATCGGGGGCGGGGTGCTGCTCGTCGACGACGACGGCCAGGTCACACCGCGCGAGGACGGCCTGCTGGCGCCGTTCGTGCTCCTGGATCGAGACGACGTCACGTTCCACGACACCTGGCACGTGCTCGGCGTGCGCGGCTCGGGTTCCACCGACTACGAGGTCACCGACGCGTTCGTCCCCGAGGGCCGCTGGGTGGAGCTCACCCGGGCGACCCCGCAGGTCGACGGTGCCCTCTACCGCTTCTCGCTGTTCTCGCTGCTCGCCGGGGGCATCGGGTGCACGGCCATCGGCGTCGCCGAGCGGGCGCTTGAGGAGTTCACGACCCTCGCCCTCGGCAAGGTGCCCCAGGGCTCGGGTCGCACCCTGTCCGAGCGGCCGAGCGCCCAGGCCGACGTGGCCAAGGCCGAGGCCACCATCGCCAGCGCCCGGCTGTACCTCCTGGACGCCTACGCGGAAGCCTGGGCCACGGCCGAGGCGGGCGACGAGCCCAGCATCGAGCAGCGCCGGCGGGTGCGGCTGGCCACCACCGACGCCACCCAGCGCTGCGCCGACGTCGTCAGCCGCCTGCACCGAGCCGCCGGTGGCGAGGCCGTCTACCAGCGCTGCGCGCTGGAGCGCCTGTTCCGCGACGCCAACGTCGTCTCCCAGCACGCCATGGCCGCCGAGCGGACCTACGAGATGGCCGGCCGGCTCGCCTTCGGACTCGACTCCGACACGTCCACACTCTGAATTGAGGCCGGGCACCCTCTGAGCCGAGGCCGGGCCGCTACAGGTAGCCGAGGTCGCGCGCCTCCCGGCTGAGCTGGTCGCGGAAGTCGGGGTGGGCGACCCGGATGAGGGCGGCGGCCCGCTCGCGCAGCGATCGTCCCCGGAGCTCGGCCACACCCCACTCGGTGACGACGTTGTCGATGGTGTTCTTCAGCGTGGTGACGACCGAGCCGGGCGGCAGCTGGGCCGAGATCCGGGACTTGCTGCCGTCGTTGGTCGTCGAGTGCAGCACGATGAAGCCCTGGCCGTTGCGCGAGTACTGCGCGCCGCGGGCGAAGTCGGTCTGGCCGCCGGAGCCGCTGTAGTACCGGCCCCCGATCGTCTCCGAGGCCGCCTGACCCAGGAAGTCGATCTCGGTGGTGGCGTTCACCGACACGAAGCAGTCGTCCTGGCCGATGACGCGGGGATCGTTCACCCAGTCCACCGGGAGCATGTCCACGATCGTGTTCTCGTCCATGAAGTCGTACAGGCCGCGCGTCCCGAGGGCGAAGGTGGCGACCAGCTTCGTGGGCCGCCGGCGCTTGCGGGTGCCGTTGAGCACGCCGGCCTCCACGAGGGGGATCACCCCGTCGCTGAGCAGCTCGGTGTGCAGGCCGAGGTCACGGTGGCCACCGAGGCGGCCGAGGATGGCGTTGGGGATGGACCCGATGCCGACCTGCACGGTGGCGCCGTCGGGGATGCGCTCGGCCACCTGGGCCGCGATGCGGTCGTCGAGGTCGTTGATCTCCGGTGGCGGCACCTCGATGAGCGGGCGGTCGACCTCGACCCAGCCCGCCACCTGCGAGACGTGCAGCTGGTTGCGCCCGAACGTGCGCGGCATCTGGGCGTTCGCCTCGAGGAAGAACGGCACCCGACCGATGAAGGAGGCCACGTAGTCCGCGTTGGTCCCCAGCGAGAAGCACCCGTGGCGGTCGATGGGCGACGCGGCGGCCAGCACGATCTTGGGTCCGGTCAGGCCCTCGAGCAGCTGGGGGACCTCGGAGAAGTGGCACGGCACGAGGTCGCAGCCACCCTCGTGGAACGCCTTCCTGGTCACGTGCGACAGGAAGTAGGCGCGGTAGTCGAGACGGCCGCGGTTCTCGCCGTGGAGGAACGGCCGGTCGTAGAGGCCGTGCATCTGGTGCACGGTCACGCGGTCGAGGCCGGCGGCGTGCTCCTGGAGCGCATCGAGGAGCGACACCGGCTCGCCGTTGGCCAACGGGACGATGACGTGGGTGCCGGGCTCGATGTGATCGAGGACGGCGGAGGCGGAGGCGGAGGCGGCAGCGCGGATCGTCATGGCCCCACCATGTTGACCGACGGCAGCGCGGTCGACCCGCGAAGGCAGCCGGGGTTCAGGCGTGGATCTGCACCGGGTGGTGCTCGATCTCCTCGATGTCGCTCGCGGCGGCGCCGAGCAGCTGGTGGGCCAGGCGGATCAGCGCACGGGCGGCAGCCACCTCCTCGCCGATGATCGGCACGTCTTGGTCTGTGGGGTTCCGACGGCTCCGACCCCACCCGTGATGGTGGTGGCCGGCGATGTCGAGCATGGCATCTGCTCGCGTCGTGCTGTCGTCCTCGGTGAACGTGATCTCGAGCCTCCACACCGGATGCGAGGTCATGGCTGCGGTCCTTCCCTACGTGGTTCCCGGAGGCGGGCTCCGACCCGCCAGGACCAGCGTGCGCCTCCGGCCGCGCTCGCGCCAGGGCCCTTCGACCGTCGTTGCCCCGACGCCTGGTGTCCGATGACCCTGGGCACCGGCGTCGAGGGGGCCGTACGGTCGCGACACGACCCACGAGGAGGAGTCCGATCATGATCTTCGAAGAGACCGTTGTGCTCGAGGTGCCGTTCGACGAGGCGCTCGCCCGGACCAAGGAGGCCTTCGCCGCAGAGGGCTTCGGCACCCTCACCGAGATCGACGTGCAGGCGACCCTGGCCGACAAGATCGGCAAGGAGATGGATCCCTACGTGATCGTCGGTGCCTGCAACCCCGGCCTCGCCGGGCAGGCCTTGGACGCCGAACCCCAGATCGGCGTGCTCCTCCCCTGCAACGTGGTCGTGCGCCAGACCGGCGGGAACGTCGTCATCGAGGCCATGGACCCCGGCCTGATGGCCACGATCGTGGGCACCGACTCGATCCGACCCGTCGCCGACGAGGCCCGCCGCCTCGTCAGCAACGCCATGGAGCGGCTCGCGTCCTCCCAGTGACCTGACGGGGCGCGCCCGCTCGGTTCAGCTCGCTTCCCGGTCTGCCGGCGCGGGCGTGAGCACCGTGACCGGGCGGGCGGTGTGGCGACGCAGGCGCCCGGGGAGGTCCACGCTGAGCCAGCGCGAGGACGACGGCGGAAGCGTCGACAGCAGGATCTCGTCGACGTCGTGCGCACCGAGGGCATGGCACACGGCGGCGTAGGGGTCCGCGTCGCCCACCTCGCCGGCCGCATCGACGCCGGCGGCCCGGAGCCGCTCGATCGTGGCTGCGAGCCGGTGCCGGGCCAACCCCGCGCCCGGGTCCTCGCCGCCGCCCTCGTCGTGGCCGTGCTGGGTCGCCGGCACGACGACCAGCACCCGCGCACCGTCTGCGGCACGGCTCGTGACCTCGTCGAGGACGGCGTCACGGTCGAGGGTCTGGTTGCCGACGAGCAGGATCGTGCGCAGGGCGGCGTCCTCCGTCGGCCCCGCTCGGTACCGGAACCGCTCGAACACGCGCGGGTCAGCGGCGTGATCGAACTCGAAGTGGTGCCGGAGCTCGCTCGTGTTGGCGAAGCGCAGCTCGCAGCGCGGGCACTGGTGGATGTCCATGTCGGTCCCCCTTCGGCCTGCCGCCCAGGGTACGACGGCGGCTCGGGGTGCGGAAGGGGCACGCGCCGGAGAACGAAGAACGCCCAGGTCGTGGGACCTGGGCGTACCGAGTGGGCCGTGAGGGATTCGAACCCCCGACCCCCTGCGCGTCATGCAGGTGCTCTAGCCAACTGAGCTAACGGCCCTCGGGAGCGGGCACTGTAGCAGCGCGCCCGGGCGGCGCCACATCGTCGATCGGCCCCTTCGACGCCACTGTGGTAGACCGCCGAGCCGTGCCGGCAGCCATCGACGATCTGGATCGACGACTCCTGCAGTGCCTGGCGGAGCACCCTCGGGCCGGCGTCATGGAGCTGGCCCGGCAGCTCGAGGTCGCTCGCGGCACCGTGCAGGCCCGGATGGAGAAGCTGCAGCAGCGCGGCGTGGTCACCGGCTACGGGCCCGACATCGACCTGCGCTCCATCGGCTACGACGTGATCGCCTTCGTGACCCTGGAGATCTCCCAGGGCGCCCTCGAGACCGTGGTCTCCCACCTGGCCACGCTGCCCGAGGTGCTGGAGGTCCACACCACCACCGGGCCGGGCGACCTGCTCTGCCGGGTGGTCGCCCCCACCAACGCCGACCTGCAGCCGCTGATCGGTCGGATGCTGTCCACGGGTGGCATCGAGCGGACCACCACCCAGATCGCCCTCACCGAGCAGATCCCTTACCGGGTGCTGCCGCTCGTCGCCGACCCCGGCGACGGTGACGCCTGACCCGCGAGTGGAGGACCCACCTCGGCCACCCCTACCGTGGCGGAGATGGTCACCGTCGCAGCGATGCGGATCCTCGCCCACCAGGGCGGCTGGGACGAGATCCTGTTCGTGCTCGCGCCGCTGCTGATCTTCGGCGGGCTGCTCGCCCTGGCCCGCAAGCGGGTCGACCAGATGGAGCCCGACGACCCCGGCGCCGGCACGAGCGACCCGGCCGAGGACCGCGAGGGCTCCGGCCCCAGCTGAGCGCGCTTTCAGGTTCCTCACAGCCCCGTCCGTAGGTTCCGCCGCCATGCGGACACAACAGGGGCTGCGGTGAGCGTGCTCGAGGCGATCGGCGACTGGCTGCAGTCGCTGGCCTCCGGTCCGAACGGCGGGCCTCCCATGCCCGGCACCGGCCCCGGCGCCCCTCCAAGCCTCGGTCCGAGCACCGGTGGACCGGGTGGGCCCGGCGGGCCGGGTGGGCCGCCGCCGGACGGGCCGCCACCCGATGGCCCTCCACCGGACGGGCCACCCCCCGACGGACCGCCTCCGGACGGACCCCCTCCGGACGGCCCACCCCCCGACGGCGATGACGGCGACGAGGGCGAGCGCGGGAAGAAGAAGCCGACGCTCAAGGACCTGCTCGACAGCGGCAAGGACGCCATCGAGGAGCTCATCGACATCGCCAGGGAGTCCCACGACACCCTGAGCGGGGACAACCCCACCGAGGACGAGCAGATCATCCGAGACGCGTTCGACGATCGGGTCGACGACAAGGCCACGAAGAAGCACAAGAAGAAGGGTGCCCTCGACTACCTCCTCGAGCTCGGCGTGAAGTCGACCGAGACCGCGGTCGACGGGGCCAAGACCATCGACAAGTACAACACCGACAAGCAGGAGACCCTCGACGACATCCTCGGCTCGCGAGACCGCGACCCCGGGCAGGGCGACAGCGACTCGGGCGACGGCGACGGGGGTGATGAGTGATGCGCGCCCTCGGACGGCTGCTCGGGCGGCTCCCCTGGCCGTGGATCGCCCGGCTGTCGATGCTCGTGTCGATCGGGATCCTCGCGTGGGGCCTGCCCCAGCTCGTCGATGGCGACTGGTCCCGGTTCCTCACGTCGACCGGGCACCACGCCTGGATCGTCGGCTGGCTGTTCGTGGTGTCCCACCTGGCCCGGTCCCGCACGCTCTTCAACGTGGCCGGCGCCTGGTTGGGCGGGTGGTTCACCGCGATCTGGCTCTCGCTCACCCTCGGCGGGCAGACCGGGGACTGGCTCGGCGAGCAGGACTTCTGGCAGCTCACCGTCGCCGTCCCGATCATCGAGGAGCTCATGAAGCTGGTGCCGCTGGCCGTGGTGCTGGTGCTCTTCCGCCGCCGGCGGGGCGCCGGCACGCCGGGCGCCGTGGACCTCGCCATCCTCGGCGTGGCCGCCGGTTCCGGGTACGGGATGCACGAGGACGCGCTCTGGGCCCGGGTGTCGAGCAGCGGCTTCGACACCCCGCTCAGCTGGGTGTTCCCCACCATGCACACCGAGGTCGGCACCGTGGCCGGCCATGCCGTGTGGACCGGCCTCGTCGGCCTCGCGCTCGGGTTCTGGGCCACCCACAAGGATCGGCGGATCACGGCGCTCGTGCCGCTGGCCGCCGTTGCGCTCGTGACGTTCGACCACGGCACCTGGAACGACCTCGGCACCCGCGAGGCGTGGCGGGGCGCACTCCTCGACGGGTGGCTGGTGCCCGGGCTGCTGGCCGCCGGCCTCGTCGTGGCGCTGGTGGTGGAGACCCGCCGGGTCCAGCGGCGCACCGAGGGAACGGCTGCTCGCTTCGCCCGGGACATCCCGGCCATCGCGGCCGGCGGTGCCACCCCTGCCCGCAAGGTGCAGCGCTGGCACCGGGCCCACGTGCTGCTGCGGCTCATGGCCCTGCGGGCCCACTCCCTGCCCTCCCTCGAACGGGCTGCCGCCCGGCCCGCCGCCACGGAGGTCACCTCGTGAAGCACTTCCTCCTCTCCCTGGTCCTCGGCGTCGGCGGGCTGCTCGCCCTCAGCGCCTGCCAGCCCGACCCGGACTGCCTGAACCCCGGCGGCCCCGGTGGGCCGACGTACTGGGCCGGCGGCGTCGCTGCGCCCGGCCAGGCGCTCGACTGCCCCCCGCCGCCCCCCTGCCCCGGTTGCGGCGAGGGCCACGGCGAACCGCACCAGAGCACCTTCGACGAGCGCCACTACTCGCTGCAGACGGCAGCCGAGCTCGTGGCCAGCCGCAGTGACGACGGTCGATTCGAGGTGCAGTGGCGCCAGGAGCCCATCGGTGAGCACGTGTCGGGCATCACCGCCGTGGCCGTGCGGATCACCGAGGACCGCATCACCGTCGTGGGCGACGGCGAGGTGCTGCGCATCGACGGCGAGCTCGTCGAGCTGGACCTCGGTGAGGCCTTCCGCACCACCGGGGACACCTACGTCCACCGCCTCGAGGACCAGATCGTGATCCAGGGACCCGAGGGCGAGGGCGCCGTCCACCTGAACCTCCACCCGACGATGATGGGCGTCCTCGTCGACCCGCCCGAGGAGGACCGGGGTTCCCTCGAAGGACTGCTCGGCGACGCCGACGGCGACAGCACGAACGACCTCGTGCTCGCCGACGGGAGCCTCCTCATCGAAGAGACCTGGGAGGACCTCCACCCCGGCCTGGCCGAGGCGTGGCGCGTCACCGACGACACGACCCTGTTCGACTACGCCGACGGCCTCGGTCCCGACGACTACTGGGATCCGACCTTCCCCGCCCGGCAGATCCGGATCGAGGACTTCTCCGACGAGGAGCGGGCGGCCGCCGAGGCGGCGTGCCGGGCGGCCGGCGTGAGCGGGAGCCCCCGCCTGGAGCGCTGCACCTTCGACGTGCTCGTCCTCGACGACCCGGCCGCGGCCGAGCTCGCCGCCCGCCAGCAGGAGGCGGCCGGCCTACAGCTCGAGCCCCAGGCCGGTGGTGGCACCGCCGAACCCGAGGACGATGAGCCGGCCGAGCTGGCCGAGATCCTCGTGTCGTGGAGCAGCCTGGTGCCCGACACCGGCGACCCGACCAGCAGCACGCTGGTCGGCGACGTGGTCGTCGTCCAGGCACGCAGCGTCGAGCGATCTCGCTCGCTGCTCATCGGCCTCTCCATCGAGGACGGGGAGGAGCTCTGGCGGGTCGAGGGGATCGCGCCGCCCGTCCGGGTCGGGGTCGACGGCGACGTCGTGCTGGCCGTGGCCGAGGCGAACGGACCGCTGGCCGGGCCCGACGGCAACCCGGCGCTGGTGGCCGTCGACGCCACCAGCGGAACCGTGCTCGACGGCCGCCGGCACGATCCGGACCGGGCCGCCGGCGAGCCCAGCCTCAGCAACGGGACCGAGCTCCTCGCCCTGGGCGACCACGTGGTCCTGGTCGCGAGGGGCCGGCTCCTCGGCTACGACCTGACCGACCTGTCCCACCGCTGGGAGACCGAGCTCGAGTCGGGCAACTCGTTCGACCTCGTGCCCGTGGACGATGGGGCCTGGGTGGGCTGGCGCGAGGGCGAGACCACCCGGATCGCCCGTCTCGACCCGACCGACGGCTCGGTGACCGAGGTGGCCGTGCTCGACGGGCAGGTCCCCGGCCGCCGAGGCGTCGTGAGCACCCCCGGCGGCGGGCTCGTGGTGAGCCTCTCCGGCGAGGGCGAGCGGATCGTGGCGCTCGGCCCCGACGGGGACGAGGCCTGGGAGGTCGTACTCGACGAGGGCCAGCGGGCCCCCCGCTGGTTCACCGTGGCCGGCGAGGCACTGGTCGGCTTCACCGGCGGCCAGGAGGTCAGCGCCTTCGACCTGGGCGACGGCTCCGTCCGCTGGACGGCCCGGCCGACCAGCTTCACCAACAACGACGGCCAGGTCATCGGCCTGGACGGCGGCACCGTGGTGCTGGCCAGCTTCGGCGGGGCGTTCCTCGAGGCCTTCGACTCCGAAGGCGACGCGGCCTGGGAGGTCCCCTCCGAGGCGATCTTCGACGAGGGCAGTGCCCCGTCGGTGTCGGTCCTCGGCCCGCTCACCGACGACGACGTGATCGGGATCTCCCGGGCCGAGGACGGCCTGCTCGTGGTGGCGGTCCCCACCTCCGGACCCCGGGACCGCTGACCTGCGGCCGGCGGGCTGTCCGGACGTCAGCGACCCTGGACGGCGCCGGCCTCCGGGCGGCCGGCGCGGCTGAGGGCGGCCTCGAGGGTCAGCGCCGCGATCGCCGCCGAGCCGACCACGAGGCCCAGCGCCACCCGCAGCGAGGTCGCACCGGCGATGACCCCGACCAGCGGCGGGGACACGAGGAAGCCGAAGCGCGCACCGGTCGACATGACGCCCAGCCCGAGCCCGGCCGGGATGCCCTCGCGGTCGGCCGCGGACAGGTAGAGGGCCGGGAACAGCACGGACACCCCCAACCCGATGGTGGCGAACCCGGCGATGGCCACGGCGATGCTCGGCGACAGGACCACCACGGCGAGACCGACGCCGACGAGGCCGAGCGCGACCCGCAGCACGCGCTCGGGGCCGAGCCGGTCGGTGGCGGCATCCCCGGTGAAGCGCCCCGTGACCATGCCGGCCGACATGGCCAGGTACCCGAGCCCGGCGACGCCGGGTCCGGCGTCGTGGACGTCGGCGCCGAACACGGCCGCCCACTCCCCCGGCGCCCCCTCGACGATGGCCATGGCGAGCGCGACGGCGGCGAGCAGGACCAGGACCGGCGCTCGCCGGGTGCCGTCGGGCTGGGGCGCCGGTGGGTCGTCCCGGGCCGACAGGTGCCGGGATGCGTACGCGATCGTCGAGACCAGCACCGCGGAGGTGGCGAGGAGCTGCCACCCGAGGGACACCTCGGCAGCGGCCGCGGCAGAGGCCACGGCCGCGCCGGTGAGCGCACCGACGCTCCAGGCACCGTGGAAGCGCTGCATCACCGACGCCGACGACTCCCGCTGGACCTGCGCGGCCTGGACGTTCATGCCGATGTCGGTCAGCACGTCCACGGCTCCGAGGGCGACGAGGATGCCGGCGAGGGCGACCGGCGTGGAGGCGACGGCGATGAGCGGCAACCCCAGCGACAGCAGGACGCCGGCGGCGACGCAGCTGCGCCGGCTGCCCAGCCGATCGACCAGCGCGCCGCCGGCCGCGCTCGCGAGCAACCCGCCGAGGCCCGTTCCGAGCAGGACGGCGCCGAGCACGCCGAGGCCGATGTCGAGGCGGTCCCGCACCTCGGGGATGCGGGGCAGCCAGGACGCGAAGGTGACGCCGTTGACGAAGAAGACGGCCGTGACCGCCCACCGCTGCCCGCGGCGGTGGGACGGGACCGGCCCGGACCTCGGCGGTCGGTTCAGATCGTGCGGCCGGGCCGTCCCGGCCCCTCGGCGTCGTCGCCGTGCATGTCGGCGTTCGGACGTGCGTCGGCCATGAGGCGGGCGACCACGTCGGTCATCGCCTCGGGGTCGTCGACGTTGTCGGTGGTGGGGCCCCGGTGCCAGGACTCGGCGATGGCGATCTCCTGGCCGTGGACCTGGAAGACCCGGCCGGTGACGTTCTTCGACAGCGGCGACGCGAGCCACGTGCAGATCGGCGCGATCCAGCGCGGCGACTGGGCCTCGCGGTCGGCCTCGGACGGCGGCTCGGCCCGCAGGCCCTCGGTGAGGCGCGTGAGGGCGCCGGGCGAGATCGCGTTGACGGTGATGCCGTAGCGGGCGAGCTCGAGGGCAGCGATGATCGTGAACCCGGCGATGCCCATCTTGGCGGCGCCGTAGTTGGTCTGGCCGATGTTGCCGTAGATGCCCGACACCGAGGTGGTGTTGATGATGCGGGCGTCCACCTCCTCGCCGGCCTTGGCCTGGTTCCGCCAGTGCTCGGCGGCGTGGCGGGCCGGGGCGAAGGTGCCCTTCAGGTGGACGCGCACGACCGCGTCCCACTCGGTCTCGCTCATGTTCACGAGCATCCGGTCGCGCAGGATGCCGGCGTTGTTGACCAGCACGTCGAGGCGACCGAAGGCGTCGACGGCCTGGTCGATCATCCGCTTGGCGCCGTCCCAGTCGGCGACGTCGTCGGCGTTGGCGACGGCCCGACCGCCCATGGCCTCGATCTCGGCCACCACCTGCTCGGCCGGCGTCGCGTCACTGCCGCTGCCGTCGGGCGCACCGCCCACGTCGTTGACCACCACGGCCGCACCGTGCTCGGCCAGCATCAGCGCGTGCTCCCGGCCGATGCCTCGGCCGGCGCCGGTCACGATCGCGACCCGTCCCTCGCAGAGCCCCATCACAGATTCCCCTCATCTCGTCGTCCAGCAGTCGTGGCGGCAAGGTAGTGGCACCGCCCCGGCATCCGAGGCAACGGCGCGAAGTGCTCAACCCAGCGGGGGAAGCAGCCGATGGTCCTGCCCAGAGGGAGACCCTGGGAGGGAACCGTGCTCGAGAACCGCAACAACCCCGGCCGTGCCCGCATCGTGGCGGCGCTCGTCGCCGCCGCCGTCGGCGCAGCCACGTTCGCCACCGGACCTGGCAGCGCCGGCGCTGCGCCGCCGGAACCGCCCGGCGCCCCGGCCCCGGTGCTCGAGGAGCGCATGCACGGCGAGGCGGCCATCCGGGCGCTCGGCGAGCGGCTCCCCGACGTCGCGCGAGCGAACGGCATCAGCCCCGACGAGCTGCGTCGTCACCTCCGGGCCGACGACGAGCTCTGGCTCGACGAGACCGGCGCCCTGCTCTTCATCGACCAGGGCATCGCCGATCACGCCGAGCCGGCGACGAGCGCCGTCACCGACCCGGCGTGGCTCGACCACCCGACGTCCGAGGCGCTCCGCCTCCACTCCCGCCCCGGCGCCGATCGGGTCATCCACCTCGACTTCGACGGCCACGACCCGGCCACGTCGGGCTGGGGCGACAAGACGCCGGCGCAGCCCTACGACACCGACCAGAATCCGTCCACCTTCTCCGAGGCGGAGCGACAGGTGATCATCGAGGTCTGGCAGCGGGTCGCCGAGGACTTCGCCCCGTTCGCCATCGACGTCACGACCGAGGACCCCGGCATCGACGCCATCCGGCGCACGACCTCGAGCGACCAGCAGTACGGCACCCGGGTGGTCGTCACCCCCACCGCCACCAACTGCAACGGCTGCGGTGGCGTCGCCTACGTGGGCACCTTCGATGCCTACGGCGGCTCGGACTCCACCGGCTGGTCCCACGACCGGTACCAGCCGGCCTGGGTCTACCTGAACGGGTACTCGGCGAAGTCGATCGCCGAAGCCGTCAGCCACGAGGCCGGCCACAACCTCGGCCTGCGCCACGACGGGACCTCCACCGTCGGGTACTACGCCGGGCACGGCGACTGGGCGCCGATCATGGGAGTCGGGTACTACGCGCCGGTCAGCCAGTGGTCGCGCGGGGAGTACGCCGACGCGAACAACAGCGAGGACGACCTCACCGTCATCGCGACCAACGGCGGCACGCCGGCCACCGACGATCACGGCGACACCCTCGCCGACGCCACCCGGCTGGCGCCCCAGGTCGATGTCGCCGGCCACATCGGGAGCCGCACCGACGTCGACGCGTTCTCCTTCACCACCGACGGTGGGGTGCTCGCGCTGACGGCGTCGCCGGTCTCGCTCGGCGCCAACCTCGACCTCGCGCTCCGGCTCGTCGACGACACCGGCACCGTCGTGGCCGACGTCGACCCTCCGGGCCTGGGCGCGCAGCTCGACGCCACGGTCCCCGCCGGCACCTACGCCGTGATCGTCGACGGCGTCGGCGCCGGCGACCCCGCAACGAGCGGCTACAGCGACTACGCCTCCCTCGGCCGCTACCGGCTCACCGGACTCCTCCCCACCGGCCTGCCCGAGGAACCGGAGCCGGATGTGGCCGTCCCGACCGAGCCGGTCCTGACCGCCACCCAGGCGGACGGAACGGTCACCCTCGGCTGGGGAGCGGACGCCTCGGTCAAGGCCTTCGAGGTGTACCGGGAGAGCCGGCACAAGAACGGCTCCTACCGGGGACGCACGCTGCTCGGGACCGTCGGCGGCTCCGGTTCGACCTGGTCCGACTCGCCGGGCTCCGGCACCTTCCGGTACCAGGTGGTCGCCACGAACAGCTCGGGTTCGGCCGAGTCGAACCTGGTCGTGGTCACCGTGACCTCGACCGGCACCGATGAGCCGACCGACGGCGGGGGCACGAAGGGCGGCGGCAACGGCGGTGGCGGCGGCAAGGGCCGCACGATGAAGGCCCGCTGAGCGCGACGGTGGCCGCCGGCGATGCCGGCGGCCACGTCACGGAGCGCTCTGGATGTCAGGCCGCGTAGCGGCAGGTCCAGGGCGCCCAGCCCTGCTTGTCGTGGAGGTGCTTGGCGTACACGGTGTTCCAGAAGGCGTCGTAGACCATGTGCCACGGCTGGCCGGTGACCTGCTCGAAGCTGGCCCGGTGGTACCGGGAGTTGATCTGGAACAGGCCGTGGTCGTTGGTGGGGCTGACCGCCAGCGGGTTCATGGTCGACTCGCAGTGGGCGACCCGCTGCGCTTCGGGAGCGCGATCGCCGAACACGGCGGCGATCTGCTGCTGCGGCGTGCAGGCCGCGCCGGCGAGCAGCGCGATGGCGAACACGGCCAGCAGCGGCAGGCGACGCGCGCGGCGGCGCAGGGTGGGAGACGTGGTCACGGAGACCCTCCTGGGGGGAGATGGAGACGGGGACGCTGCGCCACATGACGGTCCCGTTTCGAGATCCGTCCCGGCGCGGCGCGCCTTTCCAGGCGTTGCTTGGGAAGACACCTTTCTATCGGCATCTCGCAACAGAACCGCAACATTGCGCCTGTGACCTTGGTCGCCCCGTCCGCGTTGCGCGCCCCGACCCGATCGGCCGCGTCGAGATCAGATCGTCATGAACGGTTCGGTCTGCCCGCCGCGGAGCGTGGGGTACGGACGCCCGCATGGAGATCATGGGACGCTTCCGCAACCGCACCGAGACCGTCGAGCGCGCGACGTCGGACGATGCGCACTTCGTGCTGATCGAGACCGACGACCACGAGCAGATCGTGCTCGCCGGCTCGAGCGGCGACGAGATGCAGGCCAAGCTCGACGACTTCCTCACCTGGGCCTCCTGAGCGCGCTGCGGACCCGATGAGCATCGAGGTCCGCCAGGTCGACATCACGACCCTGGCGGTCGACGCCATCGTGAACGCGGCGGACGAATCCCCTGCTCGGCGGGGGCGGCGTCGACGGCACCATCCACCGAGCAGCCGGTCCCGGCCTGCTGGCCGATCCGGCCGAGGTCATCCTCTGTGCCTTCAGCGCCGACGCCGGCACAGTGCTGCTCCACGCCCTCGACGGCTGAGCAGTTGGAGGGTTGATCACACGTTTCGCTGGCCAGGGGGTATGCCGGCGTTGGCGTGAGGGCGCTTACGCCCGAACGGCGGGTTGCCTACACATGCCGTGGGCTGGCTTGTCCGAGTCCAGGGTGGGCGGGTCGAGCGGAGCATCGGTTGCGCCGAGGAACTGGGGCACTGGCGGGTTGGCGGCAGCTCGTTCCGGGCGCCGCCCGGGTGGTTCCTTGGTTCCCGTGCGGAGCGTCGGCGCTGGGCGCGGTCGGCGTGTTGGCTGGATGGCGTGCCCGTCGTCGTGCCGTCCGAGCGGCGGAAACCCCTTTCCGTTCGGCAAGCGGTTCGTTGCGGTTTTTGGGGTTAGCGGGTATGGTGCCCGTATGGGAAGCACGACTGCCGCGCCCCCGACGCCTGAGCGCCTGACGACGGGCGTCGCGGCGCGGCTTCTCGGGTGTTCCCGCCAGCACGTCGCCGACCTGTGCGAGAAGGGCCTGCTGCCGTTCACGACGGTCGGGACGCACCGCCGCGTCCTCCGCTCCGACGTCGAGTCGCTGCGAGCCAGGACCGACCAGCCGACCAGGGACCAGAGGCGCAGCCTCTACCTGGCGTTCGCCGTCGCGGGCAAGGTCGCCGCCGACCCCTCTCGCGCTGCCGAAGTCGGCCGCCGCAACATCGCCAAGATGCGCCCCGTTGCCCGCGGCGGCGCGCACGCCCTCCTCGATGAGTGGCAGCGCCTCCTCGACGGCCCTGTCGGCGAGCTTCTCGTGCGGCTTGTGGACCCGTCGCCGCACGGCAGGGACATGCGCCAGATGACGCCGTTCGCCGGGCTGCTGTCCGAGGACGAGCGACTGCGGGCGCTCGCTGCGTGGCGGGCGTCCGACAGCGGCGCGTCCGCGGAGTGAACCGCGAACAGCTCGCGCACGTCGTCCGCGCCGCGGCGACGATCACGGGCGACGGCAACATCATCGTGATCGGCAGCCAGAGCGTGCTCGGCTCGTATGACGACGAGGACCTGCCCGAGGAGGCGACCCGTTCCGTCGAGACCGACCTCGTGTTCCCCTACGACCCGTCCGGGTCGTAGGAATCCCAGGTCGAGGGCGCTATCGGCGAGATGTCCCAGTACCACGAGACGTTCGGCTACTACGCGCAGGCGAACAAGATCGACGTGGCCAAGCTCGCCGCCAACCGCGAGAAGGACGTGGAGTTCACGACCGCGCTCGTCCGCGCCGGCCTCGTCGACGTCGACGTGCTGTTGGAGCGTGCCCGGTCGCTGGAGCGGCCGCAGGCCGACGTCGACGAGGTAGTCACCCGGATCAGGCGGTGCGCCGCCGACGCGTCGCGCCCGCCGCTCGCCGAGGGCGAGAGCGACCCGCACGTCAAGGCTGCCATCGCCCTCCGCAAGCGGGCCCGGCGGGCGGGCGGCGACGGCGGCGACGTGTGCGGCTCGACGCGTACGGTCAGCGGCGAGCCGTGCCGGAACCCGCCGGGCTGCACGATCCCAGGCCACTAGCCATTGACAGGTGAAGGTCCCCGGCGCCTCTAGGTCCGCACGCTGCGGCTTTCCATATCCGCAATCTCAGCGGCTCCTGATGGCCCAGTGGGGTGGGGTGGTGTCGAGGCGCGTGTGTTTGTCGGGGCCGGAATCGAAGCGGCGGTTGCCTCTGGTGGTGGGCGGGGGTTTGCGGTACTGGCGGATGCGCGGACTGGTCGAGCTCTAGATGTTCGGCTGCGGCGGTGGCGGTGAGGTCGGGGTCGGGGTGGACCCAGGGGGCGGTGCCGACGTAGCGGCCTAGCCGTTCTCGTGCTGCGGCCTGGTCCTGGTCTTCGGGCACACGTAGCACGCCGGCGTAGAGCAGCCCCCCGGGGCTGCTTCTCCGCGTCCGCGCACGACCCGACCGCGCCCCCAGCACCACCACGACGCGCTCACGGCACCGGTTTCGCGCCGATCCAACAGCACCACGCCGTGCCGCCGGCGAAGGGAGGGCCAGAGCTCGGCTACCGGGAAATCATGTGAACCCGAACGGCCGAAACTCGTGACCATCCCTTGGAGGCAGCGGCGGGAATCGAACCCGCGTACAGGGATTTGCAGTCCCTTGCCTAAGCCACTCGGCCACGCTGCCAGGGGTGGAGTACCCTAGCGGAACCCCTGCGGGGGCCCGCATCGCACGGACCCGGGCGCGTCGGGGCCCGGACCGGACCCGCCGATAGCGTCACGGGGATGGCTCGACCGCCGGCTCCGCCGAGCCCGCCCCCGCACTACCGCCCGCCGGGCACGCCGCGCCCGCTCCCCGGCGCGCTCCTCCCCGCCCCCGAGCACCGCCCCGCCCCCTCGGGCGTGAGCCCCGTGGCCGCCACGGCCGTCGCCGTCCTCACCTTGCTCGTCGGCCTCATGGCCGGGTTCTTCCTCGGTCGGGCCTACGACGACGACGCGTCCATCTCCTCGTCCAGCACCGGCACCATCGCGCCGTCGCCGACGGCGCCGCCCGCCACCCCACCGGGCGACACGATCCCCCAGCAGCCCCCGGGCGCGCCGCCGTCGACCGACCTCGAACCGGGCGGCCTCGGGCAGTTCGACGATCCGATCCCGGTCGGCCAGGCCTACGTGCTCGGCCTCTACGAGATCGAGGTCCTCGGGGTCACCCGGGACGCGACCGATGCCCTCGCCGAGTTCGCGCCGGCCAACCCCCCGCCGCCGTCGGGCGAGCAGCACGTGCTGGTCGAGCTGGCCGTCCGGTTCACCGACCCGAACGGCCTCGGCAGCCCGGGGGCGATCCCGTTCTTCGTCTCCGATGGCGACGGCGAGTGGGCGAGCTTCGAGTCCCGCTGCGGCCTCGTGCCCGGCGACCTCCGGGACACCGGCTTCATCGAGGTGGGCGACGAGGCCATCGGTCAGGTGTGCTTCACCGTCCCGAGCGGCGCCGTCGATGACCTGGCCCTCGGCACCGAGAGCTTCGCCGGGCCGCTCTGGTTCGCCCTGCCCTAGGTTCGGCTCAGTGGAGGTCGTCGAGCGCGGCGAGCACCTCCTCCTGGCGAGCGGCGGTGGCCCGCACCATCTCGGGGTGCGTGAAGATCCAGAACCGGTCGGCCTGGACCGCGGCGAAGACGCCGTCGGCCACCGAGGAAGGCGGCAGGCCGCTCTCGATCACCTGGCGGATCATGTCGCGCAGGTCCTCGGGGCGGCCCGGCCGCTCGACCGTCAGCTCGGCCGGCCGGTTGCGCTCGGACTCGTGGATGCGGGTCGACACCCAGCCCGGGCACAGCACGGAGATGCCCACCGAGGATCCGGCCAGCTCGGCCCGCATGGACTCCGACAGCGCGACGACACCGAACTTCGACACCGCGTACGGGGCCATGCCGGCGGTGGCGAAGAAGCCGGCCATCGACGCGGTGTTGACCACGTGCGCCGGCCCGCCCGAGTCGAGCATGCGGGGCAGGAAGCTGGTGACGCCGTGGATCACGCCCCACAGGTTCACCCCGAGCACCCACTCCCAGTCCTTGCGGGACAGCTCGGCGACCGTGCCACCTCCCCCGACGCCGGCGTTGTTGCACAGCAGCTCCACGCTGCCGAATCGCTCGTAGGCCCCGACGGCGAGGTCCTCGACCGCGTCGGGGTCGGAGACGTCGCAGCGCACCGTCAGCACGCCGCCGTCCGGTGCGCCGTCCAGCGAGCGCGCGGCCTCGTCGAGGCCGGCCTCGTCGACGTCGGCCAGCACGACGTTCATGCCGTCGGCGGCGGCCCGCTGGGCCAGCGCGAGGCCGATCCCGCTGGCGGCGCCGGTGATGACTGCGGTGGTTCCTGGAGCTGTCTGCATTGCTCTCCGATCAGGTGGGAAGTGCCAAGATTGGCCGATGCAGATCGCGGTCGTCTACGCCAGCAGAACCGGGAACACGCGCCGCGCCGCCGAGCTCGTCGGCACCGCCATCGCCGAGCGGGGCCACAGCGTCTCGGTCGCCTCCGTGGACGACCTCGACTACAAGGTGCTCGCCGACGCCGATCTGGTGGTGCTCGGCACCTGGGTGGCGGGTCACTTCGTGATCGGCCAGAAGCCCGGTGACGCTCGCCGCCTGGCCAAGGTGCCCAAGCTCACCGGCAAGCCGGTGGCCATCTTCCTCACCTACGCCATCAACCCCGGCTCGGCGCTCGGCAAGCTGGAGAAGGCGCTGACCCGCGAGGGCGCAGACGTCATCGGCGGCTACGCATGGAAGCGCTCCAGCCTGCCGGCGGGCGTGGAGGACTTCGTCGACGGCGTGCTCGGCGCTGTGAAGCCCGCCTCCGCGTGAGCACGCCAGCCTGGTTCGACCGGGCCCTGGCGCACACACCCGAGACCTGTCGCGTCCCGGTCGACGGCGTCGACATCAGCTACCTGGCCTGGGGCCGGGTCGGCGCTCCGGGTCTGGTGTTCGTGCACGGTGGCGCCGCGCACGCGCACTGGTGGAGCTTCCTGGTGCCGCTGCTGGCCGACTCGTACCGCATCGCGGCCATGGACCTGTCGGGGCACGGCGACAGCGACCGCCGCACCGAGTACCCCATGTCGGGCTGGACCGCCGAGGTGATGGCCGTCGCCGACGACCTGGGCGCAGCCGGTGCGCCGGTGGTGGTCGGCCACTCGATGGGCGGCTTCGTGGCCATCGCCACGGGCGCCACGTTCGGGCAGGACCTGGCCGGCATCGTCATCCTCGACTCCCCGGTGAGCGCACCGGACCCGGAGACCGACGCCGCGCGCGGCGGCAAGGTGTTCGGCCCGCTGCGCACCTACCCGGACCTCGAGACCGCCCTCGGGCGGTTCCGCACGGTGCCGGAGCAGGAGCACTACCTGCCCTACGTCATCGACCACGTCGCCCGGCACTCCCTGCGCGAGGTCGACGGCGGGTGGTCCTGGAAGTACGACCCGGACATCTTCGTGCCGACGCGAGCCGAGTCGAGGGAGCTGCTGGCCCGCGTGGGCTGTCGGGTCGCGCTGTTCCGTGCCGAGCACGGGCTGGTCACGCCCGAGATCGGCCAGTACATGTACGACCAGCTGGGGCGGGTGGCGCCGGTGGTCGAGATCCCCGAGGCCGGCCACCACCTGATGCTGGATCAGCCCCTCCTGCTGCTGACGGCGCTGCGGACCCTGCTCGCCGACTGGGAGCACTCCTCGCCCCGGACGCGCTGAGCTACTTCAACCGGCGGCGGCAGCGCACGAACATGCGCTGACCGGGCTCCTTCGTGATCTCCATGCTGTCGACGAAGGCCTCGGCGATCATCAGGCCTCGCCCACCCGGTCGGAGGGGGTCGGCCAGATCCCACCGGGGCACCTCGGACACGGTCGGGTCGGTGTGGTTGACCAGGTCGAGGAAGAGGTCGGACCCGTCGCACCACGCCCGACCGAGGACCTCGTCGGTCTCCTTCGGCGATGCGTCGACGGCGTTGGCCCCCAGCTCGCTGAAGACGATCTCGAGCTCGCCGACGACCTCCGACCCCGTGCGGCGACCCAGCCAGGCCGTGAACGACCGCCGAGCCCGCACCAGCGCATCCGGGCGGGCCGGGAACGACGTCACGAAGGCGTCGTCGGCGCTGTCGCGCACGTGGCTGGTGGTCATCGGGGCATCCGTTCGATCGGGGGGCCCGCCCCGAGGTCTGGGTACGTCCGACTCGTACCCCTCATCCCCGATGTGCAGTACAAGCGGCACAGCCACGCCACAACCGCACCGGAAAACGAAGCGGTGCCCAGGCAGAGCCTGGGCACCGTCCTGAGCGGGCGACCGGGATCGAACCGGCGACCTCAACCTTGGCAAGGTTGCGCTCTAGCCAGCTGAGCTACGCCCGCAGGGAGCGGTCACCATAGCAAGGCGACCGGCCCGGGTGGAATCGACGATCAGCTCCCGCGCTCGTCCTCGGGCCGCAGGTCGACCGTGAGGGTGAGGATCCCGTCCGCCAGGTGGCCCTGCGCGTCGGCGATGATCGCGTAGTCCATGAAGTCGGTCTTGGCCTGCTCGATGAAGCGCGTGCGCTCCTCCCCCGCCACGGGCGGCAGGTTGCGCTTCTTCACCGCAGCCGCCCGCTCCTTGAAGCGGGCCAGCATCGCATCGACGTCCAGGTCATCGGCCATGGGCACGAACCTATCGACGGGTCACCCCTGGCGGAACACGGTGGTGTCGTCGGGCCCGTCGTCCACCGGCGCCGGCCGGGTGCGGACCCAGTAGCGCCACGTCCACAGGCCGATCAGCAGGGCGACCACGACGAGACCGGCCACGATGAGCCAGATCTGAGCCTCCTCGTCGAGCGCGCCGTCGTCGTCGTCGGCGGCAGCCTCGACCACCGTGGTCGAGGTGGTGCTGGTCGACTGTGCGCCCTCGCTTCCGTCCCCGCTGACCAGCAGGTCCCGTGCGGTGCTCGTCGTCTCCGCCGGCTCGTCCTCGGCGACGGTGCGTGCATCCTCGGCCACGTCCTCGTCGGTGACGACGTCGTCGTCCTCGTCGGCCACGGTGGTCGCCGGCCGGCTGGTGGTGGCGGTTCCCCTGGTCGTGGTCGTGGTCGGGTCCGGCTCGGGGTCCGGTTCGGCTGCGGTGGTCGTGGTCTCGACCGGCTCGGCCTCGGTCGTCGTCGTGGCCGGCACCGTGGTGCTGGTCGTCGGCAGGATCTGCGCCCCGGCGCCGGACGCCGCCGGGCCGGCGAGCACCACGAGCGCGACCACGACGAGCGAGCGCGCGCGCCGCAGGACGACGTGCCGCCGGGGGTGGGGCTCCGCTGCGGGCATCGTCGGACGAAGGTACTGCAGGCGCTCACCGGCACCCCAGGCGGCGGTCACCGCTGGTGACGGGGGCACCGGTAGGTGGTGCGACCCCCGACGGTGGCGCGCTCGAGGGGGGTGCCGTCCCTCGGACAGGACGCTCCCGGGACCCTTGCCGCCTGCAGGTCGCCGGTGTGGCTCCCGCCCCGCCGCGTCAGCTCCGCCACGGTCGTGCGGATGGCCTCGGCCAGCACCGGCACCTCCGCAGGCGCGACCTCGTCGCACGTGCGAGCCGGGTCGATGCCGGCTCGCCACAGCGTCTCGTCCACCAGCAGGTTGCCGAGGCCGGCGAGGTGGGCCTGGTCGAGCAGGCGGGCCTTGACCGCGGTGCGCGACCCGGCCAGGACCGTGGCCAGCTCGTCCGCGGTGACGGTGCTCGCCTCCGGGCCGAGCCAGCTCGTGTCCGGGTCGAGCTGCAGCCCGCCGAGCCGTCGCGGATCGCGGATGCGCAGGTCGGTGCCGTCCGTGAACGTCAGCACGTACCGATCCCACGCCGGGTCGTCGCCCTGGCCTCCGTGGAGCAGGCCGTCGATGGAGGCGCCCCCGTCGACGAGCAGGCGACCGGTCATGCCGAAGCGCAGCCCGAGGACCGGTCCGTCGGTGGGCAGCAGGAGCAGCTTGCCGATCCGCTCCGCCGCCTCGATGCGACGACCGACCAGCTGGGCGCGCACGTGGTCGGGGTCGGCGCCGCGGAGGCCGAGGGGATCGAGCGCCGGCGCGTCGGCGATGGTCCGGCCGACCACGGCCTCGGCCTGGCGGCGGTAGGTCTCGACCTCGATCAGCTCGGGCACGGGCGGTGGGACCCGGGGGTCAGAGCGCGGCGACCAGATCGGCGAGCACGTCGTCGGCGTGCTCGAGCCCCACCGAGATCCGCAGCATGCCCTCGGGGATGCCCATGGCGATCCGCTCGTCCGGCGACAGCGACGCGGCCGACATCGATGCCGGGTGGGTCACGAGCGTCTCGGGCCCGCCCAGGGAGACGGCCGGGATCGCCAGCTCGATCTGCTCGACGAACGCCCGGCCGGCCTCGTAGCCACCCGCCAGGTCGACCACGACGATGGAGCCACCGCTGCGCATCTGGCGCATCGCCAGCTCGTGCTGGGGGTGGGATGCCAGGCCCGGGTAGCGGACCCGCTCGACCGCTGGGTGGGCCTCGAGCCGCTCGGCCAGGACCTGCGCGGTCTCGCACGCCTGGCGCTGGCGCACGTGGAGCGTCCGCAGGCCCCGGAGCCCGAGGAACGCATCGAAGGGCGAAGCGACGGCGCCGTGCACGACGTGGTGGCCCCACAGCACGTCGATCAGCTCCCGCTCGCCGGTCACCACGCCGAGGAGGGCGTCGTTGTGGCCGGCGATGGCCTTCGTGGCCGAGTGGAAGACCAGGTGGACGCCGTGGTCGTGGGGGTTCTGCACCGCCGGCGTGGCCATGGTGGAGTCCACGACGGTGAAGGGGCCCATGAGCCCGCCGACGGCCTCGAGGTCGACGATGCCCATCGCCGGGTTCGCGGGCGTCTCGCACCACACCAGCTGGGTCGGCTTCTCCGCCACCGCGGCGCACAGCGCATCGGCGTCGAAGGCATCGACCAGGGCCACCTCGATGCCGAAGCGCTCGCACGTGCGGGTGAGCAGCTGGTTGGTCACCGAGAACATGGACGCCTGGGCGACGATGCGGTCGCCCGGCGAGCACAGGGCGAACACGATCGTGGACGCCGCGCCCATCCCCGATCCGAAGGCGATGCCGGCCTCGGCCCCCTCGACCTGTGCGACCGCGTCCGCGAAGGCCTGGACGGTGGGCGTCCCGTTGCGGGCGTAGAACTCGGTGGCCAGCGGCGTCACGGCCATGCGGGCGCTGACGTCGAGGTCCCGGAGCTCGTAGGCGGTGGAGGGCCAGATCGGGCTGGCGACCGAGCCCTGGTTGGGGCCGCGGCCGGCGCGGATGGCTCGGGTCTCGCGGCGGGCCTGCTCGTCGCTCACGGGGTGCTCCTGTGCGAGGTGGCGGTCGGGTCGTCGAGGTGGGGTCCCAGCACGTCGCGCATCGCCTCGTGCTCGATGAGGAACGCGTCGTGGCCGTGGGGGCTCTCGAGGCGGTGGTAGTGGGCCGGGAGGCCGGCCGCCCGGGCCAGGGCGGCGATCTCGGCGGCCTGGTGGGCCGGGTAGAGGATGTCGCTGCTGATGCCGACGGTGACGACCGGGCAGCGGACCCGCGCCATGGCGGCGTCGATGCCGCCTCGCCCCCGACCGATGTCGTGCAGGTCCATGGCCTTGGTCAGCACCAGGTAGCTGTTCGCGTCGAAGCGCCGGGCGAGCTTGTCTCCGTGGTGCTCCAGGTAGCGCTCGACCTGGAAGCGCTGCCACAGGTGGAACCCGTCGAGGGGCTCGACCAGCTCCCGCCCGAAGCGGTCGGTGAACACGTCGTCGGAGCGGAAGGTGATCTGGGAGACCATGCGGGCCAGGGCGAGGCCCTCGTGGGGCCCGTCGCCCGGCGCGGCGTCGTAGAAGTCACCGCTGCGCCAGGCCGGGTCCATGCGGATGATCCGCCGGCCGGTGGACCACCAGCCGATCTGCTGGGCCGATGCCGCCGCGGTGGAGGCCACGACGATCAGGGAGCCGACCCGCTCGGGGTGCATGATCGCCCACTCGAGGGCCTGCATCCCGCCCATGGAGCCGCCGACGACGGCGTGCCACCGGCCGATGCCCAGCTCGTCGGCGACGATCCGCTGCGTCCGGACCATGTCGCGCACCGACACGACGGGGAAGCGGGCGCCGTAGGGCCGGCCGTCGTCGGGGTGCGGTGATGCCGGTCCCGTCGACCCCTGGCAGCCGCCGAGGACGTTGACGCACACGACGAAGAAGCGGTCGAGGTCGATGCCCGACCCGTGCCGGACCATGCCGTCCCACCAGCCGGGCGAGAGGTGGCCGGGGCCGGCCGCGCCGGCGACGTGGCTGTCGCCGGTGAGGGCGTGGCAGACGAGGACGGCGTTGCCGCCGTCGGCGTCGAGGGTCCCGAAGGTCTCGTAGGCGACCACCGCGTCGTGCAGCTGCCCGCCCCCCTCCAGGGCGAAGGGGCGACCCGGGGTGATGGGCACGAACCGGCGGTTGCCGACCTCGTCACCCTCCTGCCACGCGCCCGAGGCCGGGAGCGTGCTCGGATGCGCCCGCCGGCCGAGGTCGGCGAGCGGCCGGTCGGGGTCGACCACACCGGAGAGCGGGCCGCCTCGGGCGCCGTTCGGGGACGAGGGGGTGCGCTCGTCACGCAGGTCGCCGTCGGTCGTCATGTGGTCCACCTCCCTCCGGAGGGCGGACACCCAGTGACGTTTCGGGACGGACCCGGACGCTTGGTTGCCCCTCGCGGGGCCGCATCCCCACCCGGAGGAGGGAGGCACCTTGGGTGTCCGTTCCCAGGTTGCCGGACCCGGTCACCCGGGCCGCTCGTGATGCACGTACGCGCCGGAGTGTACGTGGAGGCGGGCGGAGCGGGCACAACGGGTTGCCGCCGGCGGCTCAGCGGCGCGGCCGGCGGGCGTCCCACCAGGCCAGCAGGGTCGCGTCGTCGACGCCGAGGGCGGCATCTGCGAGGCGGGCGACCTCGGCGACCTCGGCCCGACCGGTGCTGGCAGCGCGGGCGGCCTCGGCCGCGAGGTCCCACGCAGCGCCGTCGTCGGGCACCGGCAGGGCCTCGAGCAGCGCCTTGGTGGGGCGACACGCCCCGGCGGAGAGGGCGGTGCCGGCGCTGCGGCGGAACAGCCACGCGGTCACGGCCGGTGCGTGCAGCGCGGCGAGGAGGTGCCACAGCCGGTCGGGGTCGTGGGGACGGACGCACACCACGGGCACGGAGCCGAGCAGCACGCCTGCCGGGTCGGCGACGGCCTCGAGCACCTTGGTCTGCGTGGCCACCAGCAGCTTCGGTCCCGCCTGCACCTGCGCCCACCGGGCAGATCGACCCTGGAGCACCGTCACGTCGACGACCGGGTCGCGCCACCGGCGGCCGGCGAACCGCTCGCCTCGTTCCAGCAGCCGGCACGGGTCGATGCCCCCGGCCGTCACCAAACGGGACCGCCCGGCGGCCGTGCCGTCCGCCTCTGTGACCGCCTCGACGATGCCGTAGTACTCGTCGCGGAAGCCGGCGTGCACCGACGCAAGCTCGCCCAGGGTGCGCCGCGGCCCGAGGACGATGGAGGGGATGCCGGCGGCATCGGCGAGCGCGCCCACCCAGTCGTTTCCCGACGGGGCCGGCACGGAGCGCCGCCGCAGGACCGGCGCGCACACGTCCACGTTGGCGGCGAAGGCCCGTCCGTCGTCGACGACGGTGTGCACGAGGTCGGCGTGCGCGTCGATCCGGTCGCGCACGACCGCCGCGTCCCGGGCCGCCAGGAACGACTGCGGCAGGACGAGCGCCACGTGCCCTCCGGGCACGACCTGCTCGACGGCCGCGAGGGCGAACAGCCAGGCCGGGTCGGTGTAGGCGCGCACGGCGTCGCCGTGCCTCGTCCGGAGCGCAGCTCGGCGCTCGGCGTCGACAGAGGTGGCCGAGCGGAGCTGGCCGAGGAAGGGCGGGTTCCCGACGACGGCGCCGGCGGGTCCGACGTCCTCGAGGAGGGCGTCACCCACCGCGACGACCGGCTCGACCTCGGCGCCGTGGCGGGCCGCCCACCACCACAGGGCGGCCTCGGCCACCGCGACGGCGGTCTCGTCGAGATCCTGCCCGCGCAGCCGATCGACCGCGTCCGCCGGGTCGACGCCGAGCGCGAGCAGCCGCTCGGCCGCCGCGAGCAGGAACACGCCACCGCCGCAGGCCGGGTCGACGACGGGACCGAGATCGGCCGCGGCCCGGTCCGGGAGTGCCCGGGCGACGAGCGCTTCGGCCAGCCAGGTCGGCGTGTACCAGGCGCCGCGCCGGACCCGGTCGTCAGGGGCGGCCAGGCGCTCGTGGAGCGGGCCGAGATCTTCGGGGCCGTCGATCTGGTGGACGCTCTCGAGGCTGTCCGCGCCGGCCAGCAGACGGAGCCCGCCGGGGAGGTCGAGGGCTTCTCGACGCGTGGCGTGCAGGAATGCGCCGGCGATCGTCGCCACCAGGCTCGGCTCCGGCACGGCGGGGCTCGCGCTAGGAGGCGAAGGGGTCCCAGCCGGCGAGGTCCTTGAGGCGCTCGTCGTTGGAGAACATCTCCACCATCGGGTGCTCGTCGAGTCCCAGGCGGCGCTGCAGGAGCTTCACCGACATCTCCTCGTCCCACTTGATGAGGGTGACGGCCACGCCCGTGGTGCCGGCCCGGGCGGTGCGGCCCGAGCGATGCAGGTAGGTCTTGTGGTCCGGCGGCGGATCCCAGTGGATCACCGTGTCGATGAGGTCGATGTCCAGACCGCGGGCGGCGACGTCGGAGGCCACCAGCGCCTGGATCTTGCCGTCGGTGAATCGCTGGAGCGCCTTCTCCCGGGCCCGCTGGGGCAGGTCGCCGTGGATGGGCGACGCCTTCACGCCGAGGTCGTCGAGGTCGTCGGCCAGGCGGTCGGCGGCGCGCTTGGTGTTGGAGAAGATCAGCGTGCGGTTGCCGTTCTCGACGATGGCCGCCACGACCTTGGCCTTGTCCCGCTCGTGGATCTTGATGAAGCGGTGGTGCATCTGGTCGACGGTGACCGTCTCGGAGACGACCTCCTTGGTGACCGGATCCGTCTGGTAGCGGTCGATCAGCGCGCCGACGGAGCCGTCGAGGGTGGCCGAGAACAGCAGCGTCTGGTGCCCGCCGGGCACGTGGCGCAGGACCCACTCGACCTGGGGCAGGAAGCCCATGTCGGCCATCCGGTCGGCCTCGTCGACGGCGACCATCTTGACCTCGTCCAGCTTCACGTCGCCCCGCTGGAGCAGGTCGATGAGCCGCCCCGGCGTGGCCACGATGATGCCGGTGCCGTCGTCGATGGACTTGATCTGCTTCTCGATCTTCTCGCCGCCGTACACGGCGGTGATGGTGTGGCCCTTCACCTTGGCCAGGGGTTCGAGCACCTCGGCGACCTGGAGGGCCAGCTCGCGGGTGGGGCAGAGCACCAGACCGGCCGGGCCCTTGTGGATGTCGTCGGGCTCGGGGAGCGCCATGACCATCGGGACGCCGAAGGCCAGGGTCTTGCCCGAGCCGGTCTTGGCCTTGCCGCACACGTCGCGGCCGGAGACCGCGTCGGGGATGGTGAGCTCCTGGATGGGGAAGGGCGATTCGATGCCCTGGGAGGCGAGGCACTCGACCAGGTCTTCGTCGATGCCCAGTTCTGCGAAAGTCGTCATGTAGACGTCAACGGTACCGCCAGATGCCGCAGGCTCCGCGATCGCCGGTACCGTCCGGGCGTGCGCGACCGGCTGACGAAAGCCCAGGTGGAGGCACTGCTCGGTCACCTGGACGGCTCGACCGAGGAGCTCGCCGGCGCGATCGCCGAGGCCGTCGAGGTGCTCCACGGCACCCCGGACGTGGCCGGCGTCCTCGACTCGCTCGGCCGCCACCACGACGCCGCCCGGGTCCGAGCCGGCGACGAGGCCACGCTCTGGGCACTGGCCACCGAGCTGAACGAACGCCGGCGGCTCTGAGCGCGAGCGCTCTCGTCGGCGCCGGGGACCTGTCAGACTCCGCGCGTGGAGCTGGCGCACGACCTCGGGGGGCGGGAGGGCTTCGGCTCGGTCGACGTCGAGCCCGACGAGCCGGTCTTCCACGAGCCCTGGGAGCGCACGGCGCGTGCCCTCGTCTTCGCGGCGATGGGCACCCACCCCGATCCGACGACCTCGGCGTTCCGGCACGCCATCGAGCGGATGGACCCCGGCCACTACCTGGCCAGCAGCTACTACGAGCACTGGCTCACCGCAGCCGCCACCATCGCGGTGGAGAGCGGCGTCGTCGCGCCGGCCGAGCTCGAAACCCGGGCCGGCGGCGCCTTTCCTCTGGCTCGGCCGGCCGTCCAGCCGGAGATCGACGGCACCGGCACGCAGCGCTTCGAGGTCGGTGACCGGGTGCGCGTCGTCGCCGCACCGCACGGGGGACACACCCGCTGCCCGGCCTACCTCTGCGATCGGACCGGCACCGTCACGCGGGTCGACGGCCGGTTCAGCCTCCCCGACGTCGAGGCGCACTCGACGGAGCGCGTCGAGGAAGGCACCTACGGCGTGGGCTTCTCGGCGCGGGACCTGTGGGACGACGCCGAGCCGGACGTCGTCGTGCACGTCGACCTGTGGGACAGCTACCTGGAGCCAGCATGAGCACCGACCACCACCACCCCGCCGAGCCTGCGCCGATCGAGCGGCGCGTGGCCGCCCTGGAGGCGCTGCTCACCGAGCGCGGCCTCGTCTCCCCCGGCTTCGTCGACGAGGTCAACCGGGCCTACGAGGAGGACATCGGGCCGCGCAACGGGGCGAAGGTCGTGGCACGCGCCTGGGTCGACCCCGACTACCGCCGACGGTTGCTCGCCGACAGCACCGCGGCCATCGCCGAGCTCGGCTTCGGTGGCGCCGAGGGCGACCACATGCAGGTCGTCGAGAACACCGACTCGGTGCACAACGTGGTCGTGTGCACCCTCTGCTCGTGCTACCCGTGGCCCGTGCTGGGCCTGCCGCCGACCTGGTACAAGGACCCGGCGTACCGGGCGCGGGTGGTGCGCGAGCCGCGTGCCGTGCTCGCCGAGATGGGCTGCCAGCTGGACGACGACGTGGAGGTCGCGGTCTGGGACTCGTCGGCGGAGCAGCGCTACCTCGTGCTCCCGCAGCAGCCCGCGGGCACCGACGATCTCTCCGAGGACCAGCTCGCCGAGCTGGTGACCCGCGACGCGATGATCGGGGTGGCCCGCCCGTGAGCGGACTCGACGCGGTCGACGTCCCCCGCCGCAACGGCGAGCTGGCGTTCGACGCCCCATGGCAGGCCCGGGCCTTCGGCCTCGCCGCAGCCATCGTGGAGACCCGCTTCGACGGTGACTGGGCGCCCTTCCGCGCCCGGCTCATCGCCGCCATCGCGTCCGACGATGGTCGCCCCTACTGGGAGAGCTGGACCCTCGCGCTCGAAGACCTCCTCGTCACGACCGAACTGGTCACGGTCGGCGACCTCGACGAGCTCTCCCCCTCCTGAGCCGCGGCTGCGTCACCGGGAACGTCGGGCCCCTCAGCGGCGGCGCATGCCCCGGACCCGACGGTCGCCGACGTCCACGCCCTCGGCGGCCAGGCGACGTCGCTGCTCGGCCTCCTTGCCCGGGGCGAGGCGGCCGTCGGCGGCGACGACCCGCCACCACGCCACGTCGCCGCCGCTCGTGGCCATCACCCGACCCACGGCGCGTGCGGCGCCGGGGCGGCCGGCCTCGGCTGCCACCTCGCCGTAGGTGATCACCTCGCCGGCCGGCAGCGCCGACAGCACGGCGAGGACCGCCTCCTCGAACGTCGTGGCCACTGCGGTTGCCTACCATCGCCGCCGATGCGCACGCTCACCGACGCCGATGCCGATCGCCACGCTGCCGAGATCGAGGAGCAGGGCTACACGATCGTCCCGGATGCCTTCGATGCCGCCTTCGCCGGGGAGGTGCTCGAGGCGCTCGACGCCATCATCGAGGCACGTGCCCTGACTCCGGCCGACAACGGCTTCGAGGGTCGTGACACCTACCGCGTGTACAACCTGCTCGCCCACGGCCAGGTCTTCCAGCGGATCCCCACCGCGCCGGCCGTGCTCCCGGTCGTCGAGCGCGTCCTCGATCGCGAGTGCCTGCTGTCCACGCTGTCGTCGATCGACATCCGCCCGGGCGAATCGGCCCAGCCCATCCACTCCGACGACCAGGTCATCGGCCTCCCCCGCACCGGGTTCCCGACCGTGTGCAACTCGATGTGGGCGATCACCGACTTCACCGAGGCCAACGGCGCCACCCGGCTCGTCCCCGGTTCTCACCGGGAGCCCGACTACCCGGTGTACGGCGAGGCCTACGACACCGTCCCCGCCGAGATGCCGGCCGGCAGCGTGCTCCTCTGGCACGGCAGCCTGTGGCACGGGGGCGGGGCCAACCGCAGCGACGGCCGGCGGGTCGGCATCGCCGACAACTACTGCGCCGGGATGATCCGCCAGCAGGAGAACCAGCAGCTCGGCGTGCCCCGCGAGATCGCCGCCACCTTCGACAAGCGCCTCGCCCGGCTGTGCGGCTACGGCACGTACCGGGGCCTCATCGGCCACATCGACAAGACGGACCCGCTCCGCCTGCTCGACCGGGACGACGCCGACGACACCATGCTCTGGGACGCCGGCTGAGCATGGCCGCCCTCGACCAGATCGACCGCTGGGACGTCCCCACCGTCGCGGCCGGGGTCATCGGACCGGACGGCCTCCTCACCGCTCGCGGCCCGACCGACCGGACCTTCCCGCTGGCATCGGTGAGCAAGGTGCTGGCCGCCATCGCCGTCCACGTCGCGGTCGAGGAGGGCACGGTCGGCCTCGACGACGACGTCGCCAGCGCCGGCGGCCCGGAGGGCGCCACCGTGCGCCACCTGCTCGCCCACGCCAGCGGCCTGCCGCCCGACGGCGATCGCACGCCGCTCGGTCCACCCGAGCGCAAGCGGATCTACTCCAACGTCGGCTTCGAGGTCCTCGGCGACCACGTGGCGGACCGGACCGGCATGGACATGGACGACTACGTGCGCGCCGCCCTCGTCGACCCACTCGGGCTCGGCGCCACGACGATCGCAGGCTCACCGGCTCACGGCTACGCGTCGTCGGTGGACGACCTGGCCGCGCTCCTCGTCGCCCTGCACGCCGGGCGCCTGCTCGCGCCGGGTTCCATCGCGGCGATGACGACGCCGGCCTTCCCCGACCTCGCCGGCGTGCTCCCCGGCTACGGCGCCCAGGACCCGAACCCGTGGGGGCTCGGCGTGGAGGTGCGTGGCACGAAGGATCCGCACTGGACCGCGCCGACCAACAGCCCCGAGACGTGGGGCCACTTCGGGCGGGCCGGCACCTTCCTGTGGTGGGACCCCGACGTCGAGGTGGGCCTCGTCGTGCTCACCGACCGGGAGTTCGGCCCGTGGGCGATCGACGCCTGGCCGCAGCTGGCAGCCGAGGTGCTCGCCGAGCACGGCTGAGCACGGCTCAGGGCAGCTCCCGAGCCACCCAGTCCGCGAGCAGCGGGTCGGTGAGCGTGGAGGCACCGGGCCCGAACAGCAGGTGACCGGCATCGACGAGCGCGTCGCGGGCGATCGTGATCGAGGACCGCGACAGGTCGTGGAAGCGGCCCTCCGACGCGGCGAAGGGCGCGCCCGTGCGGACCACGGCGCGAAGCACGGCCTGCTGGGTGCTCGTGAGCATGCCGAAGAAGTCCCGCATGCCCGGGGCGACCCGGGACCGGACGCCGGCGAGGGCGGCGTCCCAGGTGTCGGCGGTGGCGGCTGCCCCTGGCTCGGTGAGCCACCACGCCGCGTCGGCCAGCTCCATCGAGCGCTGCGGGTGCCCGGCGCCGAAGGAGGCGATGGCGGACGCCACCGGGCCCGCATCGCGATCGGTCGACCGGAAGCCACGGTGGACGATGTCGACCACCGCCTCGATCGGGAGCGGCTGCAGCTCGATGCGGCGGGCTTGGGAGTAGAACGGCTGGTCGGTGTCGCCGAAGAGTCGGGCCATCATCGTCGGCTTCGACCCGGCGAAGGCCAGGCCGAGCTCGCGGTACACGGGCTGCAGGTGCGAGCGCATGAGCTCCAGCACGTTCCCGACACCGATGGCGTCGGCGACCTCGTCGATCACCAGCAGGGTGCGGTGGTGCTCGGCCACGCGGACCAGCGACTCCAGGAGGGCGTGGGTGGTGGCCGTCGCGTCGGGCGCCGACCGGGCCGAGCGCCGCAGCTCCGCCGACACGACCCCGATGCTGATGCGGAGGCCGCCCGCCACGCGGTCCAGCGCCTCGCGGAACCGGCCCGTGCTGGAGCCGAGGGCCCGGTCGAGGCGCACGGCGAAGTCCGACACCGACGACAGGCCGTACAGGTCGAGCCACACCGTCGTGGTCGGCTCGACCTGGTCGAGGAGCCAGGCGCCCCGGCGCAGCAGGCTGGTCTTGCCGTAGCGGCGGGGCGCGACCAGCGCGATCGGCACCCGGCCGCCCAGGAGCCGCACCAGCGCCGCGGCCTCCTCGTCGCGGCCGGTGACCTCGTCGGCCTCCAGCGGTCCGGAGTGCGGGAAGGGCGATCGCTCCACGCGGGCACCGTACCGCGGCCCGAGTGACAGTTACCCGAAGGTGGGAGCGTATCGGTACCGAACTTCGGTACCGATACGCTCCCGCTCGACGGGATCAGAACTGGGCGGGCTCCAGGGCCATGAGGTCGCCGAACCCGGCGGTGACGGCACCGGTGAGGCCGGCGGCCTGCGGGAGCAGCTGGGTGGCGTAGAAGCGGGCGGTGGTCTGCTTGGCGGCGAGGAAGTCGTCGCTGAAGCCGGCGCCGTCACCGGCAGCGAGGTCGGCTGCCTCCATCGCCGACTCGGCCAGCAACCAGCCGCCGGCGACGATGCCGAACTGGCGCATGTAGGGCGTGGCCCCGGCGAGGGCGTGGCGCACGTCCTCGAGCCCGTTGGCCATGATCCAGTCGGTGCTCTCGGTGAGGGCGGCCAGCCCGTCAGCGAGGGCGTCGGCGATGACGGCGTGCTCGCCCCCGGCGGCCCGGCCCTTCTCGACCGTGGCGGCCACGTCGGCGAGGAAGTCCTTCACCACGCCACCGGCCCGCATGGGCAGCTTGCGCCCGACCAGGTCCATGGCCTGGATGCCGTTGGTGCCCTCGTAGATCGGGGCGATGCGGGCGTCGCGGAAGTGCTGGGCGACGCCGGTCTCCTCGACGTAGCCCATGCCGCCGAACACCTGGATGGCGGTGGAGGCGATGTCGACGCCGAGATCGGTGCCCCAGCCCTTGCACACCGGGATGAGCAGGTCGACGCGCTCCTGGGCGGTGGTGCGGGTCTGCTCGTCGGCGTGGTGGTGGGCCCGGTCGATGCCGGCCGCCGTGTAGTAGATGACGGCGCGCATCGCCTCGAGCTGGGCCTTCATGGTGAGCAGCATGCGACGCACGTCGGGGTGCTCGATGATGAGGCTCTGCTCCCCCGCCGGCGCCCCGACAGCCCGACCCTGCTGGCGCTCGTTCGCGTACTGCACCGCGTCCTGGTAGGCGCGGTCGCCCACGGCGAGGCCCTGCAGGCCCACGGAGAGCCGGGCGTTGTTCATCATCGTGAACATGTACGCCATGCCGCGGTTCTCCTCGCCGACGATGTAGCCGACGGAGCCGTCGTAGTCGAGGACGCAGGTGGGGCTGGCCTTGATGCCGAGCTTGTGCTCGATGGACTGGCAGACCACGCCGTTGCGGTCGGTGAGGTTGCCGTCGTCGTCGATGAGGACCTTGGGCACGATGAACATCGAGATGCCCTTGGTGCCGGGAGGGGCATCGGGGGTGCGGGCCAGGACGAGGTGGACGATGTTGTCGGCCATGTCGTGCTCGCCCCAGCTGATCCAGATCTTGGTGCCGGTGATGCGGTAGGTGCCGTCGTCCTGGGGCTCGGCCTTGGTGCGCACCGCACCGACGTCGGAGCCGGCCTGGGGCTCGGACAGGTTCATGGTGGCGGTCCACTCGCCGCTCACCATCCGGGGCAGCCACGTCTCCTTGATGGTCTCGTCACCGTGCTCGAGCAGCGCGTCGATGGCGCCCTGGGACAGCAGCGGGGCCATGGAGAACGCCTCGTTGGCGGCGGTCATCATCTCCTGCATGGCGATGCCCACCAGCCACGGGAAGCCACCTCCGCCGAACTCCTCGGGGAACGGCACCCCGCCCCAGCCGGCCGCCACGTAGTCCTTGTAGGCGTCGATGAACCCGGTGGGCGTGGTGACGCTGTTGTCCTCGGCGTGCCAGACGCTGGTCTCGATGTCACCGACCCGGTTGATCGGAGCGACCTTGTCCTCCATGAACCGGGCGCACTCCTCCAGGATGCTGTGCACCATGTCCGGCTCGGCGTGGCCGAACCCCTCGTACGAGGACAGCTCGCCCAGCTTGGCGATGCGGTCCAGCACGAAGCGGATGTCGTCGAGGGGTGCGGTGTAGTCAGCCATGGCGTCCGAGCCTACCGAGAGGCCTACCGAGGGGTAACCGGGGCTCCGTGGCAGGCTGCACGGGCCCATGGGACCGACCGACGCCATGCCCCCGACCGTGCACCGCGCCCGGTTCGCCGACCTCTCCGCCCAGGACCTCTACGCCATCCTGCGGCTCCGCTCCGACGTGTTCGTGGTCGAGCAGGACTGCGTGTTCCTCGACCTCGACGACCGGGACCACGAGCCCACCGCCGAGCACCTGTGGACCACCGACGAGGCCGGGGTGACCGCCACGCTGCGCCTGCTCCACGACGGCGGCACGGCGTGGTCGATCGGCCGCGTCGTGGCTCGTGCCGACGTGCGCAGCCGCGGGGTCGCCGCCCACCTGCTGCGCGCCGGCCTCGACCGGCTCCGCGAGCTGGGCGCGGAGACCGTCCACATCGGCGCCCAGGCCCAGCTGCGCGACTGGTACGCCCGCTTCGGGTTCGCCCAGTCCGGCCCGCGCTACCTCGAGGACGGCATCCTCCACCTGCCGATGGCGCTCACCCTGGACGAAGGACGATGAGCCTCGTCACGCTCGACAACGGGATCCTCGCCTGGCTCGCCGAAGACCCGGGCGACGGCCGCCCGAACGCCGGGCTCGTCGTCGACGCGGACGCCGCGACCGCGATCGACACGCTCTGCGTGCCATCCCAGACCGCGGCCTTCGTCGCCGCCATCGAGGAGCTCGGCCTCCGGGTGCGGCGCACGGTCCTCACCGCGTCGACCATCGAGTTCGTCGGCGGCACGGCGATGTTCACCATGTCCGGCATGTACGGGCGCCGCCAGACCAGCGTCCACCTCGACCAACCCCCGACGCCCGACATCTACCGCCGCCTGCTGCCCCAGGTGGCCGACGAGTTCGACGACGAGCTCACCACGAAGCCGATCAGCCACATCGTCGATGAAGGTGTCCAGCTCACGCCG
Source organism: Salinilacustrithrix flava (assembly GCF_041228405.1). Classification (GTDB taxonomy): domain Bacteria; phylum Actinomycetota; class Acidimicrobiia; order Acidimicrobiales; family Salinilacustritrichaceae; genus Salinilacustrithrix; species Salinilacustrithrix flava. The sequence goes on along the minus strand of NZ_CP133888.1, from coordinate 3,035,748 downwards.
GCCGTCAGCCTGCACCCGTGCTCGGGCGCGCAGGAGGAGAACCTCGTGGCCGTGGTCGATGCCGCCGGCATCTGCTTCGCCGGCGCCATGGCCAGCTTCGGCGTCACGCCGCGCTGCTACCAGGGGGACCCGGCCCGTTGGGCCGACGAGCTCGACCGCATCCTCGAGCTCGCCCCGATCATCGTGCCGGGCCATGGCGGCATCGGCGGCGAGGAGGAGGTGCGCGAGCTGCAGGGCTACCTGCGGGCCTGCGTCGCCGCCGACGGCGACCCGGGCGCGATCCCCGCGGGGCCGTGGGACGGCTGGCGCCAGCGCGAGCACGACGAGGTCAACGTCGAGCGCGCCGCCATGCTCGCCCGGGGCGACACCTCGATCCCTCCCTCGATGCTGCGAGCCGCCGGCCTGGCCTGACCCCGGATCCGTTACACGGTGGGCATCACGACGTAGCGCTCGGCGAGGGTGCCGGCGGGCAGGCCGCCCGCCTCGGCGTTGGCGCCGTTCCACTCCCGCAGCCGGTCCTCGATGCCGTCCGGGTCCGTCATCTGGCTGACGTGGCAGAGCAGGGCCTTGATCTTGCGGTCGAAGGTGTCGGTGATGTCGACGAAGGCCTCCTCCGCGCCGGGCACCGCGCCCATGACCCACAGCTCCTCCACGGTCCACGGCTCGAGGCCCTCGGCCAACAGCTCGGTGAAGGTGAACGGGTTCCGGGAGTCCGGGTACACGGCGCAGCACGTCGCCTCCCCGCAGGCCAGGTGGTCCGGGTGGTTCCGGTAGACGCTGTCCATCGTCCGCAGCGGCGACTGGGTGACGACGCGTCGGGGGCGGACCTCGCGGATGATGCGGCTGATGTCGCGCCGGAGGTCCAGGGAGACCTCGAGGCGGCCGTCGGGGTAGCCGAGGAAGTGGAGGTCCTCGACGCCGACCTGGGTGGCGGCGTTGGTCTGCTCGCCACGGCGGATGCCGGCGATGTCACCGCGGGGCACGTCGGGGTCGAAGCCACCGGCGTCGCCGTCGGTGAGGATGCAGTACGTCACGTGCGCCCCCGCCGCCGTCCACCGGGCCACCGAGCCGGCGACGCCGAAGTCGACGTCGTCGGGGTGGGCGGTGACGACCAGGACTCGTTCGACTTCGTGATCCTCGAGCACGGCCGCACGATATCGGCGCGGCCCGGAACCGGGCCGATCGCCCTAGCCTCGGACCATGCCTCTCTTCGGCCGTGACAAGACGACGATGGTCAGCCCCGAGGACGCGATGCCGGGTCGGGACCAGCCCATCCCCGTGCCCGACACCCACGTCGTGCTCGGGACCCCGATGCAGGGTCCGTGGCCCGACGGTCACGAGGTGCTGTACGTGGCGATGGGCTGCTTCTGGGGTGCCGAGCGCCTCTTCTGGCAGATCGAGGGCGTGCACTCCACGGCGGCCGGCTACATGGGTGGCTGGACGAAGCACCCCACCTACGAGGAGACGTGCACGGCCATGACCGGGCACACCGAGAGCGTGCAGGTGGTGTACGACCCCGACGTGGTGGACATCGACGTGCTGCTCGCCGCGTTCTGGGAGAACCACGACCCGACCACGCCGAACCGCCAGGGCAACGACGTCGGCACCCAGTACCGCTCGGCGATCTACACGACCACCGACGCGCAGCACGAGGCGGTGCTGGCATCGCGCGACAAGTACCAGGCCGCGCTCGCCGAGCAGGGCTTCGGCGAGATCTCCACCGAGATCGCCCGCTCGTCAGACGCCGGCGACGGCGTCTTCTACTACGCCGAGGACTACCACCAGCAGTACCTGCACAAGAACCCGCGCGGCTACTGCAACCACGGCTTCTGCCAGGTCAGCTACGGCTGACCCACGTTGGCGATGCCGCCGTCGACGACGATGGTCTCGCCGCACAGGTAGCTGCCACCGCGACCGGCCAGGAACAGCGCGGCGCCGGCCATGTCGTCGGGGCGGCCGATGCGGCGCATCGGGACGCCGCTGGCGACCATCTCCTTGCCCTCGTCGCTGCCCAGGGCGAAGGCCATCATCTTGGACTCGAACGGCCCGGGGGCGATGGCGTTGACGTTCACGTGGTCGCGCACGAGGTTCTTGGCCAGGTGGCGGGTGAGGGCGAGGATGCCGGCCTTGGTCGTGCTGTACGCGTAGGTCTCCATGGCCGGGGTCCGGATGCCGTCGATGGAGCCGATGTTGATGACCCGGCTCGGGTCCTCCTCGGTGCCCGCAGCCCGAAGCTCCGGCAGCAGCGCCTGGGTGAGCAGGAACGCGCCCTTCACGTTGATGTTGAACAGCTTGTCGAAGGCCGACTCGGGGTACTCGTCGAGGGGCTCGCCCCACGTTGCACCGGCGTTGTTCACCAGCACGTGCAGCGTGCCGCCGGTGCGCTCCCGCACCGCGGCGGCGAGGGCGTCGACGCCGTCCTGGGTGGACAGGTCGGCCGGGACGGACGTGCACGAGCCACTGCCCTCGAGGGCGTCGAGCTCAGCAGCCGTGGCGTCGCACGCGTCGGCCTTGCGGGCCGAGATGATCACGTGCGCCCCGGCCTCGACGAAGCCCTGGGCGATCATGGCGCCGATGCCCCGGCTGCCGCCGGTCACCACCACCTGCTTGCCCTCGACACCGAACAGACGATCCAGCACAGCGGTCATGGCGTGACCCTATACAGGGTGGTTGCACGAACTTGACCGGTCGGTCAGGCTGCGCGGCCGCAACCGATCCCGACCGAAGGACCAACCGATGATCCGCCTGAGCGTGCTGTACCCCAAGACCGACGGTGCCGAGTTCGACCACGACTACTACCGGGACTCACACGTCCCGCTGGCGTGCAAGACCTGGGGCATCGACGCCTCGAACGCGCAGATCGACAAGGGCGTCGACGGCCCCTACGAGGCCGCCGTGCACTTCACGTTCGACTCCCTCGAGGCGCTCGGCGCGGCCATGGGCGGCGAGGGCACCGGCGCGGTCATCGCCGACGTGGCGAACTACACCTCGATCCAGCCGGTCATGCAGACCAGCGAGATCGTCAGCTAGTCGGTCTTGCGCTGCGGGCGCCCGGTGGCCAGGTAGCAGACGCGGCCGGCGATGTTGACCGCGTGGTCGCCGAGGCGCTCGTAGTACCGACCGACGAGGGCGGCGCTGCTCACGTCCTCGCCGGTGAGCTGCTCGGCGGCCTCGTCGACGAAGCGACGGTGGATGGCGTCGAGCTCGTCGTCGGTGCGGTCGAGCTCCACGGCGGCCTCACCGTCGTGGTCCCGGAACGCATCGGCGCACCGGCGCCACATGTCGCCGGCGATGTCGCCCATGTCCTGCACGGCGCCGCGCAGCGGGGGCGTGAGCGCCCGACCGAACCCGCGTGCCGCCTCGGCCGCCACGTGCTCGGCCAGGTCGCCGCTGCGCTCGAGCTCGGGCACGATGCGCGACACCGTCATCAGGAAGCGGAAGTCGCGGGCGACGGGCGACTCGAGCAGCAGCTGCTGCTCGACCGACTGCTCGATCTGGTACTCCAGGTCGTCGATCATCTCGTCGCGGGCGATCAGCCGCTTGGCCGCCTCGGCATCGTCGGCGAGCAGCACGGTGGTGGCGCCGGCGATGCCCTCGATGACCATGCCGAACTGGCGCATGACCAGGCGCTCGATCTCCTCGAGCTGCGCGCTGAAGCTCACACGGACGTGGCCGGGCTGTTCGGGCATCCCCTGACCGTACCCAGGACGCCCGCAGTTCGGGCGGACCGACCGCTCATCGGCGCCGAGGATGTCGGGTAGGTGGTGGGCACGACCCGAACGAGGAGGACGACATGGCCAAGGACCACGGTTCGAGCATCAAGGACGACGAGCAGTACGAGGCGCTTCGCGACGACGGGATCGGCAAGGAGAAGGCCGCTCGCATCGCCAACTCCGACCGCTCCAGCACCGGAGCCAAGGGCGGCTCATCGCCCGCCTACGAGGACTGGACCAAGGACGACCTGTACGACAAGGCCAAGGAGGTCGGCATCGAGGGTCGCTCGGACATGAGCAAGGACGAGCTGATCGACGCCCTGCGCAACCACTGACCGGCTACGGACCCGGGCGGCGGTAGGCGGCAGCCGTCGGCTTGAGGGGGCGGGCGTACCAGAGCGGTCGGCGGAGGTCGCCCGCCGCCGGCCGGGTCATGGCCATCCACTCGAGGTAGGCCTCGCGCGACTCGGCCGTGTCGGCGACGACGTCTCCGTACTCGTCGCCGCTCTCGGCGGGCGTGACGTCGACCTTCTGGTGCCAGCACTGCATGCCCGAGATCGGGTCGGGTTGGACGCAGAAGGTGGCGTTCTGGTGCACGCCGGTGTCGTTCCACCAGATGCGCTCGGTGTCGGGGTCGCTCGACTCGTAGGGCTCGTTGCCGTGCTCGCGGGTCAGCCTCCACGTGGACCCGTCGTGTTCGATGCGCGCCTTCCCCGCGCCCCACGAGCGAGCCTTGTCCTCGTCGAGGCGCCAGCGACCCATGTGGTGGGAGGCGGCGACCACGCCGGGCCGGATGCCCTCGGTGCGCCACGCGGTGATCACGAAGTGGCCGATGCGGGTGCTGACCCGCACGAGACCGCCCTCCTCGATGCCCAGCTTCTCGGCGTCCTCGGGGTGGATCCACAGCGGGTGGCGGTGGCTGATCTCGTTGAGCCACTTCGAGTTCGCCGAGCGCGTGTGGATGAGCGTCGGGATGCGGAAGGTCGGCAGCAGGATGCGCTCGGTGCCGGCCAGGTCGAGGTCCTCCCAGTGCACCTGCGAGGGGATCCACTTCGGCGTGGCGTACTCGGGCCATCCCCAGTCGGCCAGCGTGGTCGAGAACAGCTCGAGCTTTTTCGATGGCGTGGGGAAGCCCTCCTTGGCCTCGCCGTCGATCTCGACGGCCGGTGAGCCGTCACCCAGCGGCGCCAGCGCCACGCCGTCGAGGTCGTCGAGATCGCCGGACCACGACCCGGCCGTGCCCGGCTTGCGGTACACGCCGTCCCCGTCCTTCGTGCAGCCCTCGAGGTCGGCGCGGTCCACGGGTCGCTCGTAGGGCTCGTAGGGATCGGTGGGCACGGCGTAGGCGCCTCGGTCGCGCATGTACTCCAGCGGCGTCTGGCCCACGTCGGCCGCCGCCTTCGCCAGGCCCGGCACGCTGTCGGTGAACATCCGCTCGTAGTACTCGTCGACCGTCACCGGCTCCCCCGGCCGCGCCTCGCTCTCGAACCACTTGCGGATGCCGAGGGAGCCGTCGGGGTCGATCCGCCAGGACAGGTCGATCCAGAGCTCGTTCTCCTCCCACACCTCGCCCGGGTTGTACTCGTGGCTGCGGGTGCCGGGATCGAGCGCACCGCCGTTGCGGATCTCGGCGAAGCGCCGGAACGCCGACTGGCGGAAGCCGATCCAGCGGCCTGCGTGGGTCTCGTAGCTGTGGACGTCGTGGCGCTCGACCGACACGCCCATCGGCAGCACGTAGTCGGCGAACCACGCCGTCTCCGACCACGTCGGCGTGAGCGCGACGTGGCAGCGGACCTTGTCGGTGTCGGTGAGCGCCTCCATCCAGGTGAACCCGTCCGGGTTGGTCCAGATCGGGTTGTAGACCCGGGAGAAGTACACCTCCAGCGAGCCACGACCCTCCTTGAGGAAGTGGGGCAGCAGGATCGACATCTCGTGGTAGCTCAGGGGGTACTCGGCCGGCCACTCCAGCTCGTTCCAACGTGGGATCGCCGGCGCACCGATGGGCGCCGCCGGCTTGAACTTGTTCATGCCGTTGCCGGCGGTGCCGCCCTTGGTGGCCACCGAGCCGGTGAGCACGTTCAGGAAGAACAGGCAGCGGGCCACCTGCCAGCCGCCCAGGTGGCCGGCACCCGCGGCTCGCCAGTTGTGCGAGGCGAACTTCGTCGGGTGGGCGCCGATGAGCTCGGCCAGCTCCCGGATGGTCCCGGCCTCGATCGCCGTCTTCTGCTCGGCCGCCTCGGGCGTGTACTCGGCGTACTCCTCGAGCAGCGCCGAGCGCACCGAGGCCCACTCCACGGGCAGGTCGGGCCGCGTGCGCTGCAGGTAGGTCTCCCAGTTGGTCCAGCGGCGGACGAAGTCCTCGTTCCAGGTGCCGTCCTCGATGAGCAGCCGGGCGATGGCCAGCAGCAGGTAGGGCTCGGTGCCGGGCCACGGGGCCAGCCAGAAGTCGGCCTTGGCGCCGGTGTTGGACAGGCGCGGGTCGACGCAGATGACCTTGGCCCCCTTGGCCTGGGCCTCCATGATCCGCTGGGCGTGGGGGTTGAAGTAGTGGCCGGCTTCGAGGTGGGCGGAGATGAGGAAGATCACCTCGGCGTTGGCGAAGTCCGACGAGGGCCGGTCGTGGCCCATCCAGGACTGGTAGCCGATGCGGGCGTTGGACGAGCAGATGTTGGTGTGGGAGTTGTGGCCGTCGACGCCCCACGCCTTCAGGACCCGATCGGTGTAGCCGTCCTCGCCCGGTCGACCGACGTGGTACATGATCTCGTTGTGGCGGTCCTCGACGATCGCCTGGCGGATGCGGGCGCCGATCTCGTCGAGGGCCTGGTCCCAGGAGATCCGCTCCCACCTGCCCTCGCCGCGCTCGCCCACCCGCTTCATCGGGTGGAGGATCCGCTCGGGGTCGTAGACCTGGTTGAGGGTGGCCGGGCCCTTGGCGCAGTTCCGCCCCCGGCTGCCCGGGTGCTCCGGGTTGCCCTCGATCTTGCGGATCTCCCCGGTCTCCTGGTCGAAGTAGGCCACCAGGCCGCACCCCGCCTCGCAGTTGAAGCAGGTCGTGGGCACGAGCGTGTACCTGCGCTCCTCCCGCGCGGGCCACGCCTTGGCGTCGAGCTCGCGCCAGTCGTGCCACTGCTCGTGCGGGGGGTAGCTGTGCAGCTCGGTCATGCGGGGCTCCCGTTCAGGAGAGGGGGACGGACTGGCCGGCCCGGACGAATGCGTCCTCGTAGGCGAACATGCCGGCGAGGGCGGCGATGCCGCCCACGGCGACCAGGGCAGGCGCGTCGATGTCGGCGACGAGGGCCACGACGGTGAGCACGAAGGGCACCAGCAGGCCGAGGACCACACCGCCCCACCAGAACTGCTTGGACCAGGTGCCACGGGTCATGGCGTGCACGGCCAGCTCGACGTGGCGGCTGCCGTGCGAGGTGAGCTCCACGGACAGCAGGGCTGCCGTGGCGAGCACGCCGCCCAGCAGCACCCAGCGGATGGCGGTGGGGGCCGGCACGTCCATGAAGACGTCGAGCACGGCGTAGACCGCACCGCCGGCGGTGACCGCCTGGGCCAGCAGCACCGGCAGCAGCAGCGGCGTCTGCCACAGGTCGCGCCCCTCGCACTGGGCGAAGAGGTAGGCGGTGTAGCCGGCGGTCCCTGCCGCGCCGAGGGCGGCGAAGGGGGCCAGGTAGGGCAGCAGGTCGGTCTGGTCGGCGACGCCGGCGAGGAACCACGCCCCGGACACCACGGCGAAGGCCATGAGCACGTACGCGCCCTTGACCAGCCACGACGACCAGTTGCCCCGCGTGAGCAGGTAGTGGAACCGCGTCGGCTGCTTGAGGTCGGTGACGAGCAGGAAGCCGGTGGCCGCCAGGAACACGCCGGCCACCACGGGCGGCACCACGCCGACGGCGGCCTGCACGTCCTCGTGACCGAGCAGCACGAGCAGCGCGGCGACCGCCATGACGCCGGCGGCCACGGCCTTGGTGACCAGGTAGCCCGACACCCGCGACTTCCAGGTCATGTGGTGGGCGGTGGTGTAGGCGGTGCGGCCGACCACGCCGGGTTCGTCGGTGGGCTTGCTGCCGAGGGCGACGGGGACGCTGGGGTGGCTCGGCGTCGTCTCGGCCCAGATCATCCCGTCGTTGGCGATGGCGGTCCGGGTCGGATCGAGCGAGGCCTGGTCGGCGCCCCGGTAGAAGACCTTGGGCTTGGTGTTCTGCTCGGGCGCACGGACGGCGACGTCGTCGCGGGCCACGATGCGGCTGATCTTGGACGTCGGGTCGTCCAGGTCACCGATGGTGATGGCCTGCGTGGGGCACACGATCTGGCACGACGGCTCGAGGCCCACCTCCAGCCGGTGGTTGCACATGTTGCACTTGTGCGCGGTGTTCGTCTCCGGGTTGATGTACAGCGCGTCGTAGGGACACGCGTTCATGCACGACTTGCACCCGATGCAGTTGGAGTCGTCGAAGTCGACGACCCCCTTGTCGTCGCGGAACAGCGCCGACGTCGGGCAGATCTTCATGCACGGCGCGTCGTCGCACTGGTTGCACCGCATCACGCTGAACTTCCGGGACACGTCCGGGAACGTGCCGGTCTCGATGTACTTCACCCAGGTCCGGTTCACGCCGAGCGGAACGTCGTGCTCGCTCTTGCAGGCGACCGTGCAGGCGTGGCAGCCGATGCAGCTGTCGCTGTCGAGCAGGAAGCCGAGTCGGGTCACGAGCGAGCTCCCGCCCACCGGCCGCTCCCGAACCCAAGCCGGATCGCTGACACCACGTCGTCCCCCGTCGGTCGTCGTCGGCGTGACCACCGTCGCTCGCCACGGCGAATGTACGGTCTTTCGGTGGTGCGGTCAACCGGCGCCGCGGTGACGACGATCGGTGCCAGGTGACGTTGGCCTCTGGGCGGTGGTCGCACGTCGGCGCACGGTGCCGACATGGCCGCACACCCCGCCAGGAGCAGCGGCCCCACGGGAACGGAGATGACCATGACGGCCCGAAGAGGAACGTTCATCGCAACCATCGCGGTGCTGGCGCTGAGCTACGGCACCGTCGCCTGCGGCAACGACGACGCCACGTCGTCGGACAGCACGGAGACGACGTCGGCGGTGGAGACGACGGAGACCCCGTCCACCGAACGGGACCGCGACCGTGACCGCATCCAGGACGCGGCCATGGCCACCGTCGCTGCCTGCCAGAACGACCAGGACCGCCTGCGCGACCAGGTGTCCGAGCAGCTGCGCGACCAGCTGCAGGACCGCCTGCGGGACCAGACCTGCCTGCTCGAGGACGCCGAGGACGTGACGGTTCTCGACGAGGACATCGAGATCGACGGTGACCGCGCCACGGTCCGGGTCACGTTCCGGAACCGGAACCAGGGCGAGGACCAGGGACCCCAGCAGCACACCTGGCACTTCCGCTGGACCGAGGAGGGCGGCTGGCTCCTCGACGAGCTGGACCCGCTCTTCGAGGAGGGCTGAGCCCCAGCAGGGCACCGGAGGCGGCGCTGTGTCGCCGGCTCGATCGGTGGCAGAATCTGGCAACACCCATTACCAGAGGATCGCCACCATGCCTGACGCACTGATCATCGACGCTGTCCGCACGCCCCGCGGCATCGGCAAGCAGGGGAAGGGCGCCCTCGCCCACCTGCACCCCCAGCACCTCGGCCGCACCGTGCTCGAGGCGCTGGTGGACCGCAACGGCTTCGACACCGCCGACGTGGACGACGTCGTCTGGGGCACCAGCGCGCAGTCCGGCCCCCAGGGCGGCGACATCGGCCGCATGTCGGCGCTCGACGCGGGCTACGACACCAAGGCCAGCGGCGTGACCCTCGACCGCTTCTGCGGCTCGGGCATCACGGCCAACAACATCGCCGCCCACGGGATCATGGCCGGCATGGACGACCTCGTCGTGGCCGGCGGCACCGAGATGATGTCCATCAAGCACAAGGGCATGCTCCCCATGGGCGCCGGCAACGCCCACCTCCAGGAGCTGCACCCGCAGTCGCACCAGGGCGTGTGCGCCGACGCCATCGCGACCCTCGAGGGGATCGGCCGCGAGGCGCTCGACGCCCACGCCGTCGAGTCCCAGCGCCGCGCCGCCGCGGCGATCGCCGAGGGCCGCTTCGACCGGAGCCTCGTCACCGTCAAGAACCTCGACGGCTCCATCGCGCTCGACCACGAGGAGTTCCCCCGGCCCCAGACCACGATGGAGTCCCTCGCCCAGCTGGCGCCCAGCTTCCCGGCCATCGCCGACTACCGCCACGAGGACAACCCCACGTTCCGGGAGCTGATCAACCAGAAGTACCCGGACCTCGACATCGCCCACGTCCACCACGCCGGCAACTCCTCGGGTGTGGTCGACGGTGCCGCCGCGATCCTGTGGGCCAGCCCCGACTACGCCAAGGCCCACGGCCTGACGCCGCGTGCCCGCGTCGTGGCCACCGCCACCGTCGGCGACGACCCCACCCTGATGCTGAACGCCCCGGTGCCCGCCGCCCGCAAGGTGCTGGCCAAGGCCGGCATGACGGTGGACGACATCGACCTGTTCGAGGTCAACGAGGCCTTCGCCGTCGTGTCCGAGAAGTTCCAGCGCGACCTCGACCTCGACCGCGACAAGGTCAACGTCAACGGCGGCGCCATGGCCCTCGGCCACCCGATCGGCGCCACCGGCGCCATGCTGATCGGCACCGTGCTCGACGAGCTCGAGCGCCGCGACGGCCAGTTCGGCCTCATCACGATGTGCACCGGCGGCGGCATGGCCCCCGCCATCATCATCGAGCGCGTCTAGGAGACTGCTGAGCAACTGGCTTCTAGGCTTGGCGGTGGGTCCGGGGAAGTGACCGAACCGAAGAGCCGGCGTGAAGAGGGTGTGAGCCGGTCACCCGGGATGGGTTGAACCCGTAGGTGTGGTCCCTTCCTTGTCCTCCCCGGGCCCGCCTTTAGGTGATGGCCCAGCCGGTGGGTGCGTGGTGGAGGCCGAGGTTGAGCAGGCGTCGCAGGTTGAGCGCGGCGGCCCGGTGACTGAGACCGAGCCGGTTGCGTTGGACACCACGGAAGCGGACACGGCGATGGCCGTTGGCGACAAGCCAAGCGATGGTGCGCTCGACCATGGGACGGTGCTGGCGGTAGTCGGCCAGGTGGGTGCCGGCTCGCCAGTTCGCCCGGGCGGTGACGAGCCATTCGTCGTGGTCGGTGAGCTTGACCGTCTTGCCCTTGGCAGCGCTGGTGCAGCGGTGCCGTGATGGACAACCACGGCAGCGGGCGCCGAAGGTTGCGTTGCCGCTCGCGTGGATCGAGATCGTGATGCCGGCGGGGCAGGTGACGGTGCGGGCGGCGTGGTCGACAAGGAAGTCGTCTCGGTGGAACTGGTCGTCACCGAGGTTCGGGTTCCTCCCGAGCGGCCAGGGCTTGATGACCGCCGTGTGGTCGTTCGCGGCGAGCGCTGCTCGGACCGGGCCGGAGCCGTAGGCGGAGTCGGCCAGCACGTCCAGGCCAGGGTCTTCGCCCTCGAGGAGTCGGGCGCCGACGGGACCATCGCCTTCGTTGGCCGGGGTGAGGTCACAGTTGGTGATGATCCCGGTGTCGGGCTCGACCACGACGTGGGCCTTGTAGCCGTCTCGGTAGCTGGACCGGGACTTGTGCATGTGCCGCGACTCCGGGTCGACCGTGGAGATCACCCGCTCCGAGGCGACACCACGAACGATCCGCCAGGTGCCCTCACCCCGTTCCGGGTCGGGTTCGACGTCCTGTCCGGCCACGAGTGCCAACAGCGCCACGAGTTGGCGTTGGTCGTCGTCGAGGTCGATCCCGTCGAGCGCGTTGAGGATGGCGAGGGCGTCGTTGACGAGCCCGGTGATCAGCTCGTCACGGGCAGCCGGGTCGTCCCACGCACATGCGGGTTTGCCGGGCGAGTCGTAGTCATGGCCGGACACCTCGACCGTCGCCGCGGCGGGGACAGCCTTGCGGACCCGGCGGATCATCGACACGAGCTGGGTGACCGTGTCCTGGGTTGCGACCGCATCATCCAGCAGCGTCGAGTCCAGCGCCCGGCGAGTCTTGCCGGCCAACACCCCGGTCTCGGCCACGACCGCTCGGACGGCGTCGAAGATCCGCTCCGGGGACTCGCTCGCTCGCAGCTTGTTGCGCCACAACGTCAGCACCGTCGGATGGAAGCCCTCATGATCCAACGCCAATCCGGCGGCAACCTTCCAGCGCAGATCGGTCCGCAAGGCGTCGATCGCTTCGCGGTCCGAGCGGCCCTCCAACGCTTGGAGCACCATCACCGTGGCGATCACATCGGCTGGCACCGACGGCCGCCCACGCTTGGAGGGGAACAGGTCCTCGAACATCGCATCAGGGAACAGCCGGTGTCGGTGATCGGCCAAGAACCGATGCACCGACCCCTCCGCCACCAGATGCCCGACCAGAGCACCCGCGTCGAGCAGTTCTCGGTCCTGATCGCTGCTGCCCTGCATACCCGCGGTCTACCGAAACCGCCGCGAGATCGCGAGCACCCCGATCACACCGGTTTGCTCAGCAGTCTCCTAGGGCTCCATGACCACCCAGCCCCGCCGCTGCAGCTCGGCGGCGAGGGCCTCGTCGGGCATCTGGCGCAGCGTCGCGAGGCGCTGCGCCTCCCGACGGTCGTAGCGGTCGCTCGACACCGCCACGCGCGGCGCCTCGTCCGGCGGCGCCGCCCCCGCCTCGGCCTCGTCCTCCAACCGAGCGATCAGCGCGTCGGCCTCGTCCCTCGTGAACTTCCCGCCGGCCTGGCGCTGCGTCAGCCCGAGGGGCCCGCGAGCATCCCGGAAGTCGGTGTGGCCGGCGGCGTGGAGCAGCTCGGTGAGCTGTTGCACCTGCCGGGCGGTGGCCGGAGGACCGGACTGCTGACCGAACGCCATGGGAGCCATCCTCCCAGCCGGGCGGTGCCGGGCGGGTGACCGGACGGCTGGCCGGGCCTAGGAGTCGGTGACGACGAAGACCAGGGCGAGGACCGTGGCCATCCCGGTGGCGACGGTGGCTCCGACGCCCACGACCATCGCGGCGCGCGGGTGGGTGGGCGTGTCCCCGGCCCGCAGCTGGACGTGGAGGTCCTCGTAGTGGCGGCCGGACCAGACCAGCAGGGCGGCCGAGGCGCACACCTGGAGGAGCCCGAAGCCGCCGAGCAGCACGTGCACGCTGGCGCCGACCCGGGTCAGCAGGGAGCCCACGACGATCCCGGCGAAGGCGGTCCGCTCCCAGGCGAGGGACGTCCGCTCCTGCTGGAGGAGCGGGTCGAACACCTGCTCCGGTCTCACGACGAGTTCAGCGCGACGAGCACGGCGGACGCGACGGCCACCGCGGACACGGCGATGGCCAGGAGGAGCGGCAGCCGCGACGGCGGCAGCGGGCGACCCAGCCGCATCGCCGTCTCGGCGAGGGCCCACCGTCGGTAGGAGAGCCCGGCGGTGACGAAGCTCAGGGCGAGCAGGGCGAGCCCCAGGTACTCCTCGCCGGGGAAGTCGTCCAGCAGCGCCACGGCGCCGAGCCCGCCGGCCGCGAGCGCGAGCGCGGAGCGGATCCACGCCAGGAACGTGCGCTCGTTGGCGAGCGAGAAGCGGTAGTCGGGGTCGGACCCCTCGGTGCGGGGGTCGGGCGGGAACAGTCGGCGGGGACCGTTGCGCAGCGCCCGGCCGGCGGTGGTCCTCGCGGTGGGCTCGTTCACGGCACGATTCTGCCCACGACGCGCCCGGTGGGGCGCACCCGGCCCGGCCGGGCCCAGCTCCCGGCAGGCACACTGGGCCCGTGGACCAGCTCGTTGCCGTCGGAGATGTCGAGGTGCCCGCCCGCCTGCGGGCTCGGGTGCGCCGGGTCGTGCGCCACGAGCCGGGGACCGACCCGGCGCCGCTCATCGCCGACCTGCGCACCCACGTCCCCCGGCGGGTGCTCGTCGTGGGCGATGGCGCCACCGCCCGATCGCTCGCCCTCGACCTCCACGACCACGGCCTCCCCTCCGTCGTCTACACCGACGACGACGTGTCGCTCCCCCAGAGCGTGCCCCACCGCTGGCTGACCGATCCGGCCGGCGACATGGACGTGGCCGACGACCTCATCGCTCTCATCGGGAACACGCCGATGATGCGCCTCGACCGCACGGGCCGGGACCTGGACTGCCACCTGCTCGCCAAGCTCGAGCTGTTCAACCCGGGCTTCTCCAGCAAGGATCGCCCGGCGCTGGCCATGATCGACGCCGCGGAGCGCGAGGGGCTGCTGCAGCCGGGCGGGACCATCGTCGAGCCCACCAGCGGCAACACCGGCGTCGGCCTGGCCATCGTGGCCGCCCGGCGCGGGTACCACTGCGTCTTCGTCTGCCCCGACAAGGTGGCCACCGACAAGATCGCCCAGCTGCGCGCCTACGGGGCCGAGGTCGTGGTGTGCCCCACGAGCGTCGACCCAGAGCACCCCGAGTCGTACTACTCGGTGTCGGATCGCCTGGCCCGGGAGATCCCCAACGCCTGGAAGCCTGACCAGTACCACAACCCCAACAACCCCCAGTCCCAGTACGACACCGCAGGGCCGGAGATCTGGGCCCAGACGAAGGGGCGCATCACCCACTTCGTCTGCGGGGTGGGCACCGGCGGCACCATCACGGGCATCGGGCGGTACCTCAAGGAGCAGAACCCCGACATCCGGATCATCGGCGCCGACCCCGAGGGGTCGGTGTACTCCGGCGGCACCGGCCGGCCCTACCTGGTCGAGGGCATCGGCGAGGACTTCTGGCCGAGCACCTACGACCCCGACATCGCGGACGAGATCGTGGCCGTGAGCGACGCGGAGTCCTTCGCCGCCGCCCGCCGGGTCACCCGCCAGGAGGGCCTGCTGATCGGCGGATCCGGGGGCACGGCCGTCGCCGCGGCGCTCCGGATCGGACACGACCTGCCCCAGGACGCGGTGGTCGTGGTCCACATCCCCGACTCCGGGCGCGGCTACCTGTCCAAGCTCTACGACGACCGGTGGATGGCCGACCACGGCTTCCTGCGATCGTCCGGTCCCACCGTGGAGGACCTGCTCGACGGACGGGACCCCGACCTCCCGCTCCTCGTCCACACCCACCCCGACGAGACCGTCCGCACCGCCATCGAGATCATGCGCGAGTACGGGGTGAGCCAGCTGCCGGTGGTGAAGGCCGAACCGCCCGTCGTGCTCGGCGAGGTCATGGGGTCGGTCACCGAGGTCGGGCTGCTCGACCACGTGCTGGCCGATGCCTCGGTCCTGGAGCGACCGGTCCAGGACGTGCTCGGCCCCAAGTTCCCCACCCTCGGCCTCGGCGAGCCGATCGATGCGGCCATCGCCACGCTCGAGGACGCGTCGGCGGCCCTGGTCCTCGATGCCGGGCACCCGGTGGCGGTCGTCAGCCGGGCCGACATACTGCGATCGATGACCAGCGACCAGGACCAGCGGCGATGAGCCCGACCGACGGCGACGCGTCCTTCGAGACCCGTTGCGTCCACGGCGCGGGTGCGCCCGATCCGGTGACGGGCGCCGTGGTGCCGGCCATCAGCCTGGCGTCGACCTTCGCCCAGGACGGGGTCGGTCAGCAGCGGGGGTTCGAGTACAGCCGCTCCGGCAACCCCACCCGCGCCGCGCTCGAGCGCCACCTGGCCGGCCTCGAGGGCGCCGGCCACGGCTTCGCGTTCGCGTCCGGCCTCGCCGCCGAGGACGCCGTCCTCCGGCTGCTGGCGCCGGGCGACGGGTTGCTGCTCAGCGACGATGCCTACGGCGGCACGTTCCGCCTCGCCCGCCAGGTCCACGGGCCCGCCGGCCTCGTCGTGCGCACGACACGGCTCGCCGACGTCGACGCCGTCGTCCGGGAGTGGTCCGACGGCACCCGGCTGCTGTGGGCCGAGACCCCGACGAACCCGTGGCTCCGGATCGCCGACATCGCTGCGCTGGCCGACGTCGCCCACGAGCGCGGTGCGCTGCTCGTCGTCGACAACACCTTCGCCACGCCCGCCCTCCAGCAGCCCCTCGCCCTCGGCGCGGACATCGTGGTGCACTCCACCACCAAGTACCTGGGCGGGCACAGCGACGTCGTCGGCGGCTTCGTGGCCACGAACGACGACGAGGTCGCAGCGCGGATCGGCTTCCTGCAGAACGCCGCCGGCGCCGTCCCTGGCCCCTTCGACTGCTACCTCGTGCACCGGGGCTGTCGCACCCTGCACCTGCGCATGGAGCGCCACAGCACGAACGCCGAGGCCGTCGCGTCGATGCTCGTCGACCACCCCGCGGTCGCCGAGGTGCGGTGGCCGGGCCTCCCGGACCACCCCGGCCACGACGTGGCCGCCCGCCAGATGTCCGGCTTCGGGGGCATGGTCAGCCTGCGCCTGCGCGGCGGCCTCGACGCCGCGCTGCGCCTGTGCGAAGCGACCGAGGTGTTCACCCTCGCCGAGTCACTCGGCGCGGTCGAGAGCCTCATCGAGCACCCGGGCCGGATGACGCACTCGTCAGTGGCCGGGAGCGAGAACGAGGTCCCCGACGACCTGGTCCGTCTGTCCGTGGGCATCGAGGCCGTGGACGACCTGGTCGGCGACCTGGAGCAGGCCCTCGACCGGTGCTGACCGTCCGCCGTCACCTCCTGCGGCTCCTTGTCGTCCTCATCCTCGTCGGCGCCGCCGTGGCACCGGCCGGTGCGCAGTCGGACGCGAAGGCCCAGCGCGACGAGGTCCAGCGCAAGCGAGCGGACCTGGCCGCCGACATCGACGTGCTCCGCGCCACCGACGCCCAGGTCGAAGCCGCCCTGCGCGCCCTGCAGGGCAACGTGGCCGCCCGCACGGCAGACCTCCGCGACGCCGAGCGCCGAGCCACGAGCGCCCAAGCCGAGCTCGAGGCCGCCACCGCCGAGGTCGAGGCCAAGCAGACCGAGATCGCGGTGCTCGACCAGGCCGCCAAGGACGTGGTCGTCGCCGCCTACATGCAACCCACCGCCTCGGCCGGGATCCTCGACGCCCTGGCCACGTCGACCATCGGGGAAGCCGAGCTCAAGCAGGCGCTCCTCGAAGCACGGTCGGCGAACCAGTTCGACGTCCTCGACCAGCTCGAGCGAGCCCGGGACGACCTGGAGGTGGCGCGCGCCGCAGCGGAGTCCGCGACGGTCGCCGCCCGGGAGCAGCAGGCTGCGGTCGGCGAGCAGCTCCAGGAGGTCCAGCAGGCCACCAGCCAGCAGGAAGCCGTCGTCGCCGAGGTGCAGGACCGGCTCGACCACCGCCTCTCCGAGGCCCAGAGCCTTGCCGAGCTCGACCGCGAGCTCGCGGCCCAGATCGAGGAGGAGCAGGCGCGCCTCGCCGCCGAGCTCGAACGCCAGCAGCGAGCGCGCGAGCAGGCCGAGGCCGCAGCCGCGGCCCGGGCCGCAGCAGCCGCCCGGAGCGCATCCGAGAGCCGCCCGTCGGCACCGTCCGCCCCCCGTCCGACACCGACGACGGCCCCGGCTCCCGCCCCGGCCCCGCCCCGCACCATCGCCATCACCGGCTCCGGGAGCATCGTCTCGGTCCGCGGCATCCGGGTCCACAACAGCATCGCCAGCTCGGTGGCCGACATGCTGGCCGCCGCGGATGCCGCCGGCATCTCCCTCGCCGGCGGCGGCTACCGCGATCCAGCCGGCCAGATCGCCGTCCGCCGCAACAACTGCGGCACCAGCAGCTACGCCACCTACCAGATGCCGGCCAGCAGCTGCCGGCCGCCCACCGCCCGTCCGGGGACCTCGATGCACGAGCGGGGCCTGGCCATCGACTTCACCTACGGCGGCCGGATCATCAGCTCCCGCTCCTCGGCCGCGTTCCAGTGGCTCAACGCCAACGCGTCCCGCTACGGGTTCTACAACCTGCCCAGCGAACCGTGGCACTGGTCGGTGAACGGCCGATAGCTGGGCAGGCTGATGATGTGACGATCATCACGAGAGATGCTCCGAGAGCTGCTCATCCGTAGAGGCGATGGGTTCCGTACTTCAGGTACCTGCTCCGCCTTCACGCCACGGTCGTCCCATGAGCATCCGTCCTTCCACCTCACCTCGTCCGCTGACCGGTTCCACCGAGCAGCTGGAGCTCGTGTGCCCCCGGCCGGTTCGTCGGCCGATCATGCTCCAGGGGTGGCACGACCTCGCGTCGCTCCACTGGCCCTTCGACCCTGAGGTGGTGCAGCAAGTCCTGCCGCCTGGCCTCAACGTCGATGTCTGTGACGGACGGGCGTGGGTGGGGCTGATCCCGTTCCACATGCGCCGCATCCGAGTACCCGGGCTCCCGGCCCTCGGGTCCTGGTCGTCGTTCCCCGAGACGAACGTACGCACCTACGTCGTGGCGCCCGACGGGCGTCGGGCGGTGTGGTTCTGCAGCCTCGATGTGACGAGGATCGTGCCTGCGATCGTCGCCCGGGTGGCCTACGGGCTGCCGTACTGCTGGTCGGACATGTCGATCACCCACCACGAGCACGACATCGTCGAGTACACGACCCGCAGGCGGTGGCCTGGCCGGGGTCCCCGCCGTCCTCGCAGCCAGGTGAGGGTCGAGGTCGGTCCACGGGTGGAGGACGATGACCTCACCGAGGTCGAACGGTTCGTGACCGCTCGTTGGGCGCTGGCCTCGAGCTTCGCGGGCCGAGTCGTGTGGGCCGACGTCGACCACGAGCCCTGGCCGCTGCACCGCGCCAGGCTCACCGAGTGCGACGACGCGCTCGTGTCCGCGCGCGGCCTCCCCCGCCCGCAGGGTGATCCAGTGGTGCTGTGGTCACCGGGGGTCGAGGTTCGCATCGGCCGACCCCGCCTGCTCCGTGGTGAGACGTGCGAGCCGGCCGATCGCGACCCGACTTCCACGCCCACCGGGTTCGACGGTGGTGACCTCACGCTGCCTCACCGATCCTCCACCGAAGCGCTCTTGCGCATGGGCGGATCCGCCTGACCGAGCAGGGAGGACACCGCCTCGGATGCCGCGGTCCCCGAGAGGGCGGCACCCTCGACCTTCGCGCCGCCGAACGCGTCACCGGCGCACACCAACGGAGGGAGGCCCTCGAGGACCAGGCATCGTTCGGGGTGGACCCTCGTGGGGCGGGCGAATCGCCACCGCTGGACCTGAGCCTGGCCCTCGATGGGCTTGGCTCGGAGTTCCGCAGCTCGCACCAGCTCCTCGATCACGATCTCGTCGCTGGACTCCAGGTGCGACCGGCTGAACTCGGCGGTGGCATGGATCGTGACGGCCGGAACCGTGGACACACCCTTGCGGCTGTTGTCGGCCATCCAGTCGATCGATCCTTCCGCCGGGCTGACGGCCCCGGGACCGCCGAGCCCGGATGGACCGTCGAGCGCGGCCAGCACCGCCAGACACGGCTCGTAGCGGATGGCCTGCAGGGCTTGGGCATCACCAGCTGACAAGACGACGTGTCCGGCGGCCAGCAGCGCGAGGGCCTGAGGCACCGGAGCGGTGAGCACGACGGCGTCCGCCGCCACGTCCGTGGCGTCATCGAGCCGCATCCGCCAGCCGGCGTCGGATGGGGCCAGTGCGACCACCCGGCTGGAGACCCGGACATCGAGTCCCTCGGCGAGGTGCTTCGCGATGGCGTTCATGGTGGCGACGCCGCGGAACCTCGTGTGCCCGTCCGGGTCGATGATCCCATTGCGGCCGATCCGGCCCTGGAACCACGGCCGGGCCACGCCGGCGCGCTCCCAACCCGCCACGACCTCGGCGAACTCGGGCGTGTGCGTGGTGATGAACTGGGCGCCGTGGTCGAAGGTGGCATCACCGATCCGGCGGGTGGCGAGACGACCACCCACCCCGCGGCCCTTGTCCACCACCACCACGTCGAAGGACCCAGACAGGTACCGGGCGGCGGTGAGCCCGGCGACCCCGGCACCCACCACCACCACGCGAGGGCGGGGCATCACCATCGCCCCAACCTACGGTGACGTGCCGGCATCTGGTCGCCCAGAGGGGCGAGCGGAATCAGGCGAGGAGGCTACGCAGCATCCACGCGGTCTTCTCGTGGATCTGGAGGCGCTGGGTGAGCAGATCGGCGGTGGGCTCGTCATGCGCGTCCTCCACGATCGGGAACAGCGATCGGGCGGTTCGAGCGACGGTCTCTTGGCCGACGACCAGCCGACGGATCATCTCGGTGGCGTCGGGGTGGTCCTCGTCCTCGGGTACCGAGGACAGCTCACCGAACTGGCGGTAGCTGCCCGGTGCAGGGGCACCGAGCGCACGGATGCGCTCTGCGATGAGGTCCACTGCGAGGGCGAGCTCGTTGTACTGGGTCTCGAACATGAGGTGCAGGGTCTGGAACATCGGCCCGGTCACGTTCCAGTGGTAGTTGTGGGTCTTGAGGTAGAGCGTGTACGTGTCGGCCAGCAGCCGGGCGAGGCCGTCGGTGATCGCCTTGCGATCGGCCTCACTGATACCGATGTCGATGATCTCGTCGCTCATGGTCTGTTCTCCTCTGTCGGGGTGATGCTGCGCGCGTCTTCAGGCAGCTCGACGCTACGGTCGCAGCGGCGACAACCGACGTCGGGCGAGCTGGTGGCCGCAAAGCACAGCGCAGACCCAAGCACCCACCAGAGCACGGGAGGGCACCTCGAAGTGAAGGAACCGACCGAGGTCGAGGGAGTGCTGGTCGTCGGCGGCGGCTACGCCGGGCTCCACGCCGCCCGCGCCGTTCATCGATGTGGCGTTCCGGTCACGGTCGTGGATCGCACTGGTCGACATGATTTCGTGACCCGACTCGCCGCTGTGGCCGGGGGAACTGCTCCGGTCGAAGACGCCTCCGGGCCCGTCGAGTCCTTCGTGGATCAGGTCGTGGTGGGAACCGTCGTCGAGATCGCCGATGGTTCGGTCACCATGTCCGACGGACGCACCATCACCGCCGATGCTGTTGTCGTCACGGCTGGGTCCGTGCCATCACGGCCGCCTGTGGAAGGCATCGAGCTCGCCCACGCCATCCGGTCGGCCGAAGATGCCATCGCACTGCGCGGATCCATCAACCGGGCGTCGTCGATGGTGATCATCGGTGGCGGCGCCACAGGCGTTCAGCTCTCCGGCGCCACAGCTGTTGCGCACCCGTCGCTCACGATCCACCTGGTGGAGGCGATGCCCCGGCTCCTTGCAGGCATGCCAGAGGCATTCAGCTCCGGTGCATCACGGATCCTCGAGGGTCGCAACGTCCAGATCCACCTGAGCTCCGACATCGAACGGATCACCGAACAGGGCGCCATCGTCGGCAACAGCCTGCTCGAAGGTCTCGTGGTCTGGGCCGGTGGCTTCTCGGCAAGCGCCCAGCGATACGGCATGCCGACTGCCGAGGATGGACGCATCCTCATCGATGAGGCCCTCCGCGTGCTCAGAAGTCAACGGACGTTCGCGGCAGGTGACATCGCCGCGCATCGCGACCACGATGGTGACCCTCTGCCCATGTCCGCGCAGATCGCCGTTCGCGCCGGTTCCGCGGCCGGGCGCAACGCTGCCCGCGCAGTGCGGGGCGAGCCGGTCCAGGCCGTTGACCTCCGCCAGATCGGTTGGGTGCTCGACCTCGGCGCACGCCGCGGCCTCGCCCAGGTAGGTCCGGTCAACCTGACTGCACCAGGTGCCGACCTGATCCCCCCGCTCCTCCACGACGCCATCGACCTCAAAGACCTCCTCGAGATCGGCGGCGTGCACGCGCTCCGATACGCCTCCACATCGGTTCGTTCGCTGGTCACGTGGCCACTCGCCGTGTGGCCACTTCGGACCTCACCGACCGTACGAGCAGTGACCACCTGAGCAGGACGGCGGTCGTTCACGACGCAACGTCGACCGATCCGATCAATGACCTGACTGGGCCGCGTCGCGCCGGTCGCCGCTGAGTACGGCCGAGGTGGTCGCCAGCGAGAAGACCGAGAGCGCGGGCAGGTATCGCTTCACGGGGTCCCCGGCCTTGATGTGCATGGCGATCGCACCAACCATGAGCGTCGCGAGGCCAGTCGAGGCGGGTCGGGTCAATCGTGGCACGGCGAGCCCGAGCAGCATCGCCGACGCAAGGCCCACCTTCGTTGCGCCGACGGCATACATCTGCGGCTCGGTGAGCCCATAGACCGCGAACTCCTCCTTCATGTTCGTCGCTCCGCCCCCTCGGTAGCCCGTGTCCTTGTCGAACCGGAACGTCCAGACGTTCAGGATCCACAGCGCAGCCGCGGTCTGGGCGAACTTGCCGATCACATGCACGAGCCGGTTCCTTCCAGGGAGGCACCTCGATCATACGACTCGGCAATCGATCCGGTGTCGCAGGGTGGCTGTCTTTCGCGAGTGGGTTATCGACTGAACTCCTGACCAGGACGTTTGGAGCGGGTTCGGAGGTGCCTTCCCACCCCGGCGCGGGCGGTTTCCCAGAATCCGTCGGAGATCGACCAGGAGTCCCTGATTACGCCGGCGGCGACCACCGGACGGCGCCCTCCGAGCAGTGTGAGGTCGAGGCTGCCTCTCCCTCCAAGCAGGCGCCGTCGACGAGTTCACGATCGCCCAGCGGCTCGTCGAGCTCGACGACGTACGGGACCGCAGGGTTGCCAGGACACTCGTACTCGCCCTCCGGCGGTAGTGATTCGACCGAGAACGTCACGACCACCCGCTCGGCGTCGGCGGAGACGACTGGTGCCAGGACCTCGCCTGTCTCGCCCCCGCTGCACCCGAGCCGGGTCACCAACGCCGTGACGGACGTGGCCGACGGGGTCGGAGGGTCGGCAGCGTCCACGTTCCAGACGGCGGTGTCTCCCTCGGCTCCGGCGGGAGCGTCGGTCGGCCGCCTGTCGACCGTTTCGCCGGTGAAGGCATCGACCACCGCCCGGTTCCCGAGAGGGCGGCGAAGTTCCACTGTGGTGAGCGTCAGGCAGTACCCGCCGCTCGGCCCGGCGGCCTCCGCTGTCAGCGTGACCGTGTCGTCCGACTCGTCGACCCGGACGCGGTAGTCGTCGGTGCAGTAGCCGAGTGTCAGGTTCAGGCTCGTGTCATCGAGCACCTCGAAGGCGTCGATGGCAACCGGTCGCCACTGGCTCCCGGCGTCCACGACGTCGGTGGGGCCGGGGCGCTTCGTGAGCTCGGCGTCGATGCCGGCGGCGCTCAAGAACAGGGCTCCGTCGCGGATCTCCCACGTCGGGTCGGAGTTGAGGAGCCGGGACAGAGCGCTTTCCGCAGCGCCAGCGGAGCCCTCGCAGCCGACGAGCTCCTGGAAGAACTCTGCGTCGAGGGTGGAGTCGAGGACCTGAACAGTGCCGCCGAAACCGTTGCACGGGAACGTGCCCGTGAGCGTGCCGTCGCCTCCGATGCCGATCCACGGGTCTCGGTTCGCGCCGGAGAAGTCCAGCACCTCGCCGTCAGCGCTCACGGAGACGAGTTCCCAGTCGCCGACGGGTGAGGCGCGCTCGGTCGGGGTCGGGTCCGGTAGAGCGAACACGAGACCGTCTCCGTCGTCGGCAACCAGCCACAGTTCGCCGTCCCGCAGCTCGACGGGCTGACCCAACAGCGCCCAGAGCCGGTCGGCCTCCCGGGCACCGGGCACGGACTCGCAACCTTGGTCGGTACGCACCGATGGCACGACGATGGTTCCCTTGTCGAGCGCCGTCTCGATCTTGTTTCCGCACCCGTCGTCTCCTTGAACGCGGTCGCCATCGAAGCGAAGGTTGGCGGTGCCCTCAGCGGGCTGCCGCTCGCCGTCATCGACGGTCGAGACAACATGCCAGAGGCCGTTGAGCTCGTCGCCGGTCTGCGACTCGTCGGGGCCGGCGACTGTGACGGAGTCGCTGTCGTCGCCGGCGAGCGTGAGGCCGCCCCCGGCCAGGGCGAGGACGGCGAGCACGGCGGCAGCGGCGGCGAGGAGCCGGGGGCTGCGGGACGCGGGCCGGGACTCGGCCCGGATGCGGGCGGCGTCGAGCACGTCGGCGGGGTTGCCCGGAGGCGTGCGGTCGGCGAGGCGTTCGAGGCGGTCTTCGAGGGTCACTGGTTCCCCTCCTCAGCGAGGGTGGTGGCGAGACGTGAGCGGCCGCGTTCGGCTGCCTTGCGTGCCGCTGCGGCGGTGCATCCGACGAGCTCGGCGACCTCGTCGTACGGGAGCCCGTCGACGTGGTGCAGGTACAGCACGGCCCGCTCTCGGGGCGGGAGGGCGAACAGGTCGGCGAGGTCCGACGGGAACTGGTTCGGCGACTGGCTGGCCGGTCCGAGGCGGGCCATTGCGGAGTGGCGCCGCGACCACGATCGCCTCTCGTTGGACGCGAGGTTCACGATGGCGGTGGTCAGGAACGCCCTGGGGCTGCGGACGGTGTCGGGGTTGTCGAGTTGGAGGTAGTTCACGAGGGCGTCCTGGACGAGGTCGTCGGGGTCGACGTCGGCGGGCGCAGCGACGCACGCGACGCGGTGGAGGTGCGGGTAGAGCGCGTCGAACCAGCCGTCGTCGTCCTGGCCGCGGGGCCGGAGGCGTTCTGCTGGCTTGGCGTGCATCTCACCCATAGGGACACCGCACGACCCGGTTTTGTGACATCGCTTCCCACAGTGGCCGACGGGCTCCACGCGGGCGTGGCAGCGCACGGGTGTGGAGGGTCGACGGCACTGTGTCTTCCGTGACCGACGACCGCGCCAGCGACGACACGAGTACGGCGATTGTGGAGACGGTCGAGGTGCCAGCGTGGCTCGTCCACCGCATCCTCGCCGAGAGCATCGACCAGCCGCTTCCCCGGGAAACGTGGGATGCGCTGGATGCGCTGTGCTGCTCGCCGCCGAGGCTCGTTCCGTTCGACGGCGAGGTTGAGGGGCTGGATGACGGCAGCTCTTCGCTGGGTTCCCTCGGCGACCGATGAGCGGAGCGCCCGGCGTCAGCCGCTTGTGAACGCCGTCGGTGTCAGAGAGACGGCGGCGGGGGCTTGGTGATCCAGGTGCCGTCGAGGTCGAGGGCCCGTGTCCAGGCGGTGATGTCGCGGGTCTGCACGGGCTCGGTGCCGGCGAACTTGCGCTGCACGCTGTCGGGGTCGGCGTCGCCGCCGACGGCTCGCGCGAGGCCCGCCGCGCTCGTGGGCCCTGCCTTCTCCTTGCGGTTCTCGCGGAACCGGGCGCGGCACGCGACCACGAGGTGGTGCTGTAACCAGGCGACGGTCGCCCACCCCTCGACGGTGCGGCGCCAGTCTTCCTGGTCGACCGCGGCGCGCGGTGGGCCGGTGGGCGGCCATGTCGGCGAGGAACGTCGGGTCGCCCCGATAGCGCCACTTCGCCCGCGGCTTGCCGAACCGTTCCGGCACCTCCAAGAACTCCCGCGGCCGAGCAGACCGCCCTCTGGGCGTGGGCGTCCAGCCAGCACGAACGGTGGCAGCCAGACCTGCAAGTCCTCGTCGCTGCGAGCGTCGGCGCAGGCATGGAGGCACCCGACCTCCGCACCACCCGAGGCTCCGACGTCACCCGTCTCGACGACGGCACCGTCGTCATCGACATCCAGGGGCTCCACGCCCGCCGCACCGTGGTACTGCGCCAGTGGGAGGACGCGGTGCTCGCCGCCGCCAGCCGTGCCGGCGACTCGTGGCTGTTCCGGCCCGACTCCACCTACGACCGCGACGGCAAGAACCTCATCACCGCGCTGCTGCGCCTGACCGTGAACCAGAACCGGCTGCCCGAGCGGCGCATCGACCTCCGCCGCGGCCGCACCACCTGGATCGTCCGCCTCCTCTCGGCAGGCACGCCGCCGACCGTCCTCGCCCGCGCCGCCGGCGTCAGCGTCCGCTCCCTCTACGACTACCTCGCGCACTGCACCGACCCCGACCTCGACGGCAGCGACGAGCACCGGCTGCTCCGCGACCCCAGGCCCCTGCGTTGACCTCTGTCCACCCCGACGACGTACGGGCTGCGGTCGACGCCGCGCTCGACCGCGCCGACCTGCCGCCCGTCCCGCCCGACGAGCTGCCGGTCCCCGACGGCAACGTCGCATGGGCGTTGAAGGTCGTCCGGCGCAGCGGCGTCGCCGACGCCCTGGCCGAGTGGAGCACCTCGTGCACCGGCCGGAAGCAGAGCGAGATCACCGTCGAGGGGCTACTGACGTCGATGGTGCTCCTCGCGGTCGAGGGCAGCCCGATGCTCCTCAACCGGGTCGAGGCAATGGCGTACCGGCGCATCGGCGACGAGTACCGCGGACGGTTCCGCACCATGAAGCCGACCGACACGGCCCGGCGCCGGAAGGCCGCGTACAAGAACGTCCGCGACCAGTTCCTCCGCATGTGCAAGGCCGTCGACCCGAGCGCCCTCCCGAAGAACCGGAGGCTCACATGGGAGGACCTCGCACGCGAGGCCGCACGGCGCAGCCAGCACGTCGACGAGGCCGAGGCGTACCGCCGCCTCCGCTGGATCACCAACCGGCTCCTCCAAGCGTCGTTCGAGCTCCTCCCCCGCAGCGTCCGCCGCCGCTGGCGCGGCACCATCGCGCTCGACGGCACCAAGGTCCCCGTCCTCGCCGTCGGTCGCGACATCGAGGGCGTGTGGGAGAGCACCGACCCCGACGCCGGCTGGCACGTCCGCACCAACGACATGGACGTCCACGGCGTCCCCGACGGGCACCCGCCGCCCAAGCGCAGCAAGAGCGTCTGGGCCTACGAGCTCACCGCGGCGATCATGGGATGGGACGAGCCGGTCCGCGGCCCCGAGGTCGACGAGGACGGCCGGACCGTCCGGCCGGGCGACCGGAAGCCGCACCCCAACCTCGTCCTCGGCTTCGAGCTGCACCGCCCGTCCCCCGACCCGGGAGGGCAGGCCGTCAGCGTCCTGGAAGGCATCCGGGACCCGTCCCGTCCCATCAGCCGCAGCGACGGCCCGCTCCCCGCGAAATGGTTGGTCGCCGACCGCGGGTACACGTCGAACGCGAAGGTCGAGGACTTCCACCGGCCCGTCCGCCGCCTCGGGTACAGCCTCGTGCAGGACTACAAGCACGCCGAGCTCGGCGCCCGCGGCGACGAGGGCGTCGACGGCGCGGTGATGGTCGAGGGTCACCTGTACTGCCACTCGATGCCGGAGTGGCTCGTGAACGCGTCCGTGGACCTCGTCGCCGGCCGCATCGACGACACGCAGTACCGGCACCGGATCGCCGAGCGGGAGCCGTACCTGTTCCGCCGCAAGAGCGCACTCGGCGACGACCGGACCCGGTGGATGTGCCCGGCGTCGGGCACGTGCCCGACCGCGATGTGCGGGTTCAAGACGAAGTCGTTCGAGCGTGCCGGGCGCGGCGCCCCCGAGGTTCAGCCCGACGCGCAGATCGTGTCGATCGGCGCGAAGCCGAAGGCGTGCGCCCAGGACTCTGTCACCGTCCGCGACGACGCGTTCGAGAAGCACCGCCAGGAACTCCGGTTCAAGTCGCCTGAGTGGCGCGCCGTGTATGGGATGCTGCGGAACACGATCGAGGGCGTGAACAGCACGTACAAGGACGGCAGCAGCGTGCTGCTGGAGGTCAAGTCCCGCCGCAGAGTCCGTGGCATCGCCGCCCAGTGGCTGCTCGTGCTCATGCTGGTGTTCGGGGAGAACGTCCGGCGCGTCCGCCGCTGGCAGCAGGAGCGCGACGAGGCGAACGGCGACCCCAGGAAGAAGGCCCGGTCGGGCCGTCGGCGCCGGAAGGACCGGGCGCGCTGGCAGGCCGAGCGGCACCGGCGGATGCTCGCCGGCCTGCCGGTCGCGCCTCCGCCGAGGAACCCGCGACAGCAGGAGATCGCCAGGGCAAGGGACCGGGAGGCGGCGGCGCTGCGGGAGCAGTTCGCGTCGAGGTAGCGGCAGCGGCCGTTCCGCCGCGCCCGTAGACGAGTGAAGCCGGCCTTTCGGGGCCGGCTTCTTCGCGTTTTGACCTCTCCGGCGCCCCCGATCGTGCCTGCCGGGTGCCCGGACGGGCCGACGGCGGCTGCGGGGCGGTTTCGGAGGGCGTTTAGTGCCTGGGTTTCGACGGTTACGTCGATAACCCCGAGTGGGCGCAGAGGGACTCGAACCCCCGACATCGTCCTTGTAAGGGACGCGCTCTAGCCAGCTGAGCTATGCGCCCGAGGGGGGCGAACGGTAGCGCCCCGTGCCCGACCGCACGGGACCTGCGACCCTTCCCGCGCCGCTCGGGGCACGGTGCAATGGGCAGGACCCGCACCACCCGAGGGAGCCCCCATGCCCACCTTCGTCGTCCCGCTCGACGGATCGAGCTTCGCCGAGCGCGCCCTGCGCCACGCCGCCGCGCTCGCCGCCCGCCACGCCGGCGGGTCCGGTCGCGGCCGGGTCCTGCTGGTCGCCTGCACCTGGCCCGAGGACCCGCCGATCGAGGCGCGCCTCCAGGACCGCGCCGACCTGCTCCGCGGCCTGGTCGACGTGGAGGTGCGGATCCTGGATGGCGCCAACCCGGTCGACGGCATCCTGTCCACCCTCGACGCCGGCCCGGACCGCACCCTGTGCATGGCGACCCACGGGCGGGGCGGGCTCCGGTCCGCGCTGCTCGGCTCGACCGCGGAAGCGGTGCTGTGCCGGGTCACGGACCCGGTGGTGCTCGTCGGGCCGGCAACGCGCAGCACGGTGCTCCCCCGCGAGCACGGACGCCTGGTCGCGTGCTCGGACGGGTCGCGGTTCGCGGACGAGATCGTCCCGGTGGCATCGGCGTGGGCCGGCGACCAGGACATGGACATGTGGCTCGTCGAGGTGATCCAACCCGACGAGGGCGTCCACGCCCCCGGGGAGCCGCCGGTCCTGGAGCTCCGCCGTGCCGCGGAGGGACGGCTCGCGGCGCTGACCCAGCGCGTCGACGACGGCGACCGGGAGATCGGAGCCCAGGTCCTCCACGGCACCCCGGCCAGCCGGGCGATCCGACTCTTCGCCGAGGACCTGCCCGCCTCCCTCATCGCCATGGCCACCCACGGTCGCACCGGGTTGGCTCGCAGCGCGCTGGGCAGCGTCGCCTCCGACGTGACCCGGACCGCGCCCTGCCCGGTGCTCCTCCACCGCTCGACCCCGGGCACGCCCTGAGCTGCGCGCGGCGGGCATCCACGACCGTGACGGGGCGCATCCGACATCTTCCTTGTAAGGGAAGTGCTCCAGCCGGCTGAGCTATGCGCCCGGGAGGCGAGAACGGTAGCGGCCGTCCCCGGGCCCGTGAGAGGTGCGATCCGGCGGGCGCAGGTGCCCGGGCTCCTCGAGGGGCACACGTCGGTGCCGGAGCGCCTTGTGGGCCTCCATGGCGACGAGGATGCTCACGGTCACGACCAGGATGCGGCCCCACGCGTCGAGGCCGATCGGTTCGACTCGGAGCACGTACTGCGTCGGGGGCAGGTAGAGCGCGGCAACGTGGAGGCTCAGCGCAGCGGCGGTGGCCACGAACAGGAAGCGGTTCGAGAACGGGTTCCGGTGGAAGACGGATTCGGTCTCGGAGCGTGCGTTGCCGGCCTGGAGCACCTGGTAGACGACCATCGTCGTGAGCGCCACGGTCTGGGCACGGGCGACGGAGCCGCTGGCATCGAGCTCCCAGCGGAACATCAGCAGCATGCCGGCGCCCATCACGAGCCCGGCCAGCAGGACGCGCTCCCACATGAGCCGATCGAGGACACCGCCGCCCGGGCGGCGGGGCGGGCGGCGCAGCACCCCCTTCTCCGCAGGTTCGAAGGCGAGGGCGACGTCCTGGAGGCCGTTGGTGACCAGGTTGAGCCAGAGCAGCTGTGCCGGCAGGAGGACGAGGGGCCACTGGAGCCACACGGCGACGAGGATGGCGATGACCTCGGCTGCGCCGGTCGACACGAGGAAGAAGGTGACCTTGCAGATGTTGTCGAAGGTGACCCGCCCTTCCTCGACAGCGGCGGTGATCGACACGAAGTTGTCGTCGGCGAGGACGATCTCGGCCGCTTCCCGGGCGACGTCGGTGCCCTTGTCCCCCATGGCGATGCCGATCTCGGCAGCCTTGAGGGCAGGGGCGTCGTTCACCCCGTCACCGGTGACGGCGACGACGTCACCGCGGGCCTGGAACGCGCGGACGATGCGCAGCTTGTCCTCCGGCGACACGCGGGCGTACACGGAGGTGCGCTCGACGCGCACCCCGAGCGCCTCCTCGTCGAGATCCGACAGCTGGGCCCCGGTGAGCGTGCCGCCGGGAGAGGCGATGCCGAGCTGGTCGGCGATGGCTCGGGCCGTCTCGACGTGGTCGCCGGTGATCATGACCACTCGGATGCCGGCGGCCTGGCAGTCGGCGATCGCTTCCTTCACCCCGGCGCGAGCCGGGTCGAGCATGGCCTGCAGCCCGAGGAGCACGAGCCCTTCGGGCTCGGCGATCTCGGCTTCGTCTCCCAGCTGCTCGGCGAGCTCGTGCTGCGCGAACGCGAGGACCCGCTGCCCTCGGGAGGCGAGCTGCCGTGCCGCCAGCGCCACGGCCTCCCGGTCGAGCGGTGCCGGACCCTGGTCCGTCAGCATCTCGGTGCACATGCCCAGCACTCGCTCGGGGGCGCCCTTGACGAACACGACGTGGGTGCCGTTGCGCTCGCGGATGCTGGCCGAGTACCGGCGCACCGGTTCGAAGGGGATCTCGGCGAAGGCGGGATACGCGGTGCGGACGTCACCGGGTTGGAGCCCGGACGTGAGGGCGGACAGCAGCAGCGCCACCTCGGTCGGGTCACCCGTGGTCGCCAGCTCGCTGTCGGCCCAGTGCAGGTCGGCCTCATTGGCGAGGACGCCGGCGAGGAGCGTGAGGTGCAGGGCCGGGTGGTACTCGATGTCCGCCGGCTCGGAGCCCTCGAAGAACTCGCCGTCGGGCACGCCACCGGCCAACCGGAACTCGTGCCCCGGTGTCCAGATCTCCTGGACGGTCATGCGGTTCTCGGTGAGGGTGCCCGTCTTGTCCGAGCCGATCACCGTGGTGCTGCCGAGGGTCTCCACCGCGGAGAGATGCCGCACGATCGCACTTCGTCGGGCCATGCGCCGCACGCCGATGGCCAGCGTGATCGTCACCGCGACCGGTAGGCCCTCGGGCACCGCGGAGACCGCGAGGGCGACCGCGACCAGGAACATGCCCTCGACCGACTCACCCAGCGCGACGCCGCTCACGAAGGCCACGAGCGCGGCCCCGCCGACCGCGACACCGATGGTCTTGGCGAAGCGATCCATGCGGCGCTGCAGCGGGGTGGCCGAGACCGCCTCGGCGCGCATCAAGCCGGCGATGGACCCGAGCTCGCTGCGTGGACCGGTGGCCACGACTGCGCCCGCTCCTCGTCCGGTGGTGACGGTGGCCCCCGTGTAGGCCATGCACGCTCGATCCGACAGCACCGCATCAGCCCCGACGGCCTCGGTGGTCTTGTTGACCGGGACGGACTCGCCGGTCAGCAGAGACTCATCCACCTGCAGCGCCGTGGTGCTGGTCAGCCGCAGATCGGCAGGTATGCGCGCGCCCGACTCCAGCAGCACGACGTCGCCGGGCACCAGGCTGCGACTGTCGATCTCACAGTCGCGGCCGCCCCGGACGACACGGGCACGGGGCACCACCAGCTGCATCAGCGCTCGGACCGCGCCTTGGGCCCGACGTTCCTGGGTGAAGCCGATGACGGCGTTGAGCACCAGCACCGCGGTGATCACCGCGGCGTCGAGGTACTCGCCCAGGACCAGCGTGACCACCAACGCCAGGAGCAGGATGAAGATGAGCGGGCTCCGGAACTGCTCCACGAACACCAGCCAGGCCGGTGCCGGTGGCTCCTCCTCCAGCTGGTTGGGTCCGTACCGCGCCGATCGAGCCTCTGCCTCCTGGTGCGTCAGGCCGTGGCGGCTCGTCTCCAGGAGCTGCTCGACCCGACGGGCGTCGAGGTTGTGCCAGACCGGTTCAGGAACCATCGTCGTGCCGTTCGCCTCCGAGTCGTCCACCCGTGCGGCGGTGCTCCGCCCGTGGGCGGTGCGCCCCTCGAACGTATGCCGGCGGTCGTCGAGGGACCAGGGTCGCAGGTCATGGCCTCGTGTCGCCGGGAGCGGCTCGCACGCCCGCCGAGATCCCGACGGCGGAGGCATCCACGACCGTGACGGGGCGCATCGCTACCGTCGATCACGTCATCGAACACGCCACAAGGCGCCGATCGATCAACGTGGAGGTCAAGGGTGGCCGATCCCAAGCGCAGCGGTCATCGGGGGGCACGGGGTCCTGACGACCTCGTCGGCCGCTACCTCGCCGACATCGGGCAGTACCCGCTGCTCACCGCGGCCGAGGAGATCGAGCTGGCCCAGGCGATCGAGGACGGGCGCGAGGCCGAGCTGCGCCTGGCCGAGGGGCTCGATCTCAAGCCCGCCGTGCGGGCATCCCTCCGCCGCCAGATCCGCGCCGCGGCCGCGGCCAAGCAGCGGTTCATCCAATCGAACCTGCGCCTCGTCGTCTCCATCGCCAAGCGCTACCAGTCCACCGGCCTCCCCCTGCTCGACCTCATCCAGGAGGGCAACCTCGGGCTCATCCGTGCGGTGGAGAAGTTCGACCACCACAAGGGCTTCAAGTTCTCGACCTATGCCACGTGGTGGATCCGCCAGGCCATCGGTCGCGGCATCGCCGACAAGGGGCGCACCATCCGCCTGCCCTCCCACGTCGTCGACACCCTGTCCACGCTGTCGAAGGCGTCGGGCACGCTGCTGAAGGAGCTCGGCCGCGAGCCGACCGCAGCGGAGCTGAGCGAGCTCACCGGCATGCCCGTCGACCGGGTCGAGACCGCCATGCAGGCCACCGCCGACGTCATCTCGCTGTCGGTGGGCATCGGGGAGGACGCCACCGAGTTCGGCGACCTGCTCCCCGACGACAAGGCCGAGGTCCCCTTCGACGTCGCCGCCGCCAACCTCGAGAAGGTCGAGCTGCGCAACCTGCTCCTCACGCTCTCGGACCGCGAGCGCGAGGTGCTCGAGCTGCGCTTCGGGCTCGTCGGGGAGCGACCCCTCACCCTCGACGAGGTGGGCCGGCACTTCGAGCTCACCCGCGAGCGCATCCGCCAGATCGAGGCCAAGGCGCTCACCAAGCTGCGCCACCCCTGCTCCCCGGCCCAGCGCCAGGGCCGGGCCATGGCCGTCTAGAGACCGGACCGGCGGCGAGCGATCGCCTTCTCGACCTCGACCGCGGTGAACACCGCCATGCCGATCAGGCCGGGAACCACCCAGTGCACGAGCTCGAGCGGCGCGGTGCCGAACGTGGTGTTCATGAAGGGCAGGTACACGAAGCCCACCTGCAGCGCGGTGAGGACCGCCACCGCGACCCAGGCGACCGGGTTGGCCAGCAGTCGGGCCGGCGGGTAGCTG
This sequence comes from Salinilacustrithrix flava, assembly GCF_041228405.1. Classification (GTDB taxonomy): domain Bacteria; phylum Actinomycetota; class Acidimicrobiia; order Acidimicrobiales; family Salinilacustritrichaceae; genus Salinilacustrithrix; species Salinilacustrithrix flava. Next base: position 3,002,785 of record NZ_CP133888.1, on the reverse strand, counting down.
GCCTCACGCAGGAACCGGCTGTTGAACAGGTAGCAGATCTGGCCGAACACCAGCGTGTTCACCGCCACGGTCCGGGCGACGGCGAGGTTGTCCTCGCTGCGGTCGGAGAGGAGGAAGACGGCGATGGTCGCCCCGCCGACCAGGGCCCCGACGAAGCCGATCCTCCACAGGAAGTAGCGATCCAGGATCGACGCGCCCGTGGGACGAGGCGGCCGGTCCATGATCCCCGGCTCGGGTGGCTCGAACGCCAGCGCCAGGGCCAGCGTCACCGCCGTGACCATGTTGACCCACAGGATCTGGGTCGGGGTCAGGGGCAGGTCGAGACCGACCACCACCGCCACGACGATCACCAGTGCCTCGGCCGCGTTGGTCGGCAGGATGAACAGGATGGCCTTGCGGAGGTTGTCGTAGATCGTGCGGCCCTCCTCCACCGCTCGCTCGATCGAGGCGAAGTTGTCGTCGGCGAGGACGATCTCGGCCGCCTCCTTCGTGGCCTCCGTGCCCTTGACCCCCATGGCGACGCCGACGTCGGCGCGCTTGAGCGCCGGTGCGTCGTTGACGCCGTCGCCGGTCATGGCCACGACCTCGCCGTTGGCTTGCAGCGCCGTGACCAGCCGCAGCTTGTGCTCGGGGCTGGTGCGGGCGAACACGTCGTTCGTGCCAACGATCACCTGGAGCTCCTCGTCCGATGCGGCCTCCAGCTCGGCACCGGTCACGGCCGTGGCGCCGTCACCGATGCCCATCTCCCGCCCGATCGACCGCGCCGTGCCGGCGTGGTCGCCCGTGATCATCACGACCCGGATCCCGGCGCGCCCGCACGTCGCGATGGAGTCGATGGCCTCCGGTCGGGGTGGGTCGACGATGCCGACGATGCCGACGAACACCAGGCCGTGGACGTCCTCGAGCGACAGCTCGTCGTGCGGACCGAAGTCATCACGACGGGCCGCGGCCAGGACCCGCAGGCCATCGGCGCTCAGCTCCTCGACCTGGGACTCCCACCACGCCACGTCGAGCGGCCCGGGCCGGCCGTCGGCGCCGAGCTCGAAGCCAGCGCGCTCGAGCAGGCGGTCGGGAGCGCCCTTCACGAGCAGGACCTGACCGCCGCCGGGCACCTCGTCGACGGTCGCCATGAACTTGTGCTCGGACTCGAACGGCACCACCGCGGTGCGCCGGTACGCCGACGCGTCGAACCCGAGCTTGATGGCCAGCCCGCGCAGCGCGCCCTCGGTCGGCTCGCCGTCCACCGTCCACCGTCCGTCGACCTCGACGATGTCGGTGTCGTTGGCGACGGCCATCGCCTCCACCAGGGCGAGCAGGTCGGCGCGGGCGTCGAGGCCGGTCCGTTCGCCGAGCAGCGACACCTCGCCGTCGGGCTCGTACCCGGTGCCGGTGATCTCGTAGTGACCAGCGCGGGTCACGACGCACCGAGCCGTCATCTCGTTCTTGGTGAGGGTGCCGGTCTTGTCCGAGCACACGACGGTGACCGAGCCGAGGGTCTCGACGGCGTTGAGCCGGCGGGTGATGGCGTTGCGACCGGCCATCCGTTGGACGCCGATGGCGAGCGTGATGGTGAGGATGGCCGGCAGGCCCTCGGGGATCGCCGCCACCGAGAACCCGATCGCGGCCAGGAACAGCTCCGATGCCGGGTAGTCGTGCAGGACCAGCCCGAGCACGAACACCACGGTGGCCAGGCCGACGATGGCCACGGACAGCTGGGTGCCGAAGGCCCGCATCTGTCGCGTCAGCGGTGTGGCCAGCGTCTGGACCTGGCTGATCATGGTGTTGATCTGCCCGATCTCGGTCGCCGAGCCCGTCGCCGTCACCACACCCACGCCCCGGCCGGCGGTGACGAGGGTGCCCGAGAAGGCCATCCCAGCCCGGTCACCCAGACCGGCATCCGGGTCCACCGGGTCGGTGTGCTTCTCCGTGGGCACGGACTCGCCGGTCAGCGCGGACTCCTCCACCTGGAGGTTGGTCGCCTCGACCAGTCGCACGTCGGCCGGGACGCGGTCGCCCGAGCGCAGCCGAACGACATCACCGGGGACGAGCTCCTCGGCCCCGACGCGCATCCAGTGACCGTCGCGCCGCACCTGGGCGTCGAGGGAGAGCAGCTTGGCGATGCCCTCGAGCGCGTGCTCAGCCTTGCCCTCCTGCACGTAGCCGATGAGCGCGTTCACGACGACGACGCCCAGGATCACTCCGGCGTCGATCCAGTGCTCCAGCAGCGCCGTGACGGCGGCCGCCACCAGGAGGATGTAGATGAGGACGTCGTTGACGTGCCGCAGGACGCGCACGAAGACGCTGGCCCGGGGCGGGTCGGGCAGCCGGTTGGCCCCGACCTCGGCCAGCCGGCGGGCCGCTTCGTCGGAGGTGAGCCCGGCGCCACTCGAGTCGAGGGCACCGAGGACCTCGTCGACGGTGGCGGCGTGCGCGTCGACAACGATCATGACCGCGCCGACCTCCTGGGGGCGGTGGTCGAGGGGGGCTCCGCCGACCAGGTTCCCAGTGTCCGAGACGGTGCCAGGACCGGCTAGAGCCCTACGTCCCGTCCGACCCGGGCGACAGGTTCGTTCCGTGGCCGCTGCCAGAATCCCGGGATTCTGGCAGCGACGGCGGAACAGCGAGCGGGACGGCTAGAGGCGAGGCCAGACCGGTTCGGGCAGGGGTCGTTGGCCGGCGCTGGTGGCGATGCGGGCCAGCGCCACGAGGGCGCCAGCCGTCTCGAACTGCAGCTCCGGCAGGGCGTCGGGCGCGAACCAGCGGGCCTCGACGATCTCGGCTGACGCGGCCACGTCCGGCTCGGTGTCGACGCCGGGCGCCGGGCGGGCCCGGAAGACCACGTCCACCCGCTGGGGGTGGGCGTCGACCACGACGGCCGGCTCGCCGAGGAGCTCCACCACCAGCCCGACCTCCTCGCGCACCTCTCGGCGGGCACCCACCTCGGCGTCCTCCCCCTTCTGGAGCAGCCCACCTGGCACGCCCCACCGCTCCCGGTAGGAGTGCCGCACCAGCAGCAGGGCACCGTCGGGGCGCTCGATGAAGCACATCGCGCCGACGGTGAACGACGGCGACATCGCCCGCACGGCGCGCCGTCGCAAGCCAGCCGGGAGCCGGCGGTACACCTGGAGCGCAAGTCGGTACAGGAGGCCGGCCACTGCCGAGGAGCCTAGTGACGGTCGGTGGCGACCAGACCGGCGACGTCGGGGTCGTCGGGCCAGCGCAACCGGCGCCGGGCGTCGACCAGCTCGGCCGTCAGGTCAGGCGTGGCGCCGGCGACCGGGGTGCGGCGATCGCCGTGGCGCAGCGCGCCGGGGTCGAGCAGCTCGCGGTCGAACGCGTCCACGACCTCGATGCCGGCCTCCCGGCAGATGAGGAGGCCGCCGGCGTAGTCCCAGGATCCGTGCGCGCTCGGCGAGCAGTCCAGGTAGCCGTCGAGCATCCCATCGGCCACGGCGCACAGGTCGAGGGCCGCGGCCCCGAGGGCCCGGTACTGCTTCCAGCCCAGGTACTGGTTGGGGTAGCCCGACAGGCCGATGACCGACCGGCCGAGCTCGGTCTCGGTCGAGGGCGCGACGGGTCGACCGTCGACGGTCGCTCCCCCGCCCCGCACCGCCTCGTAGCGGCGACCGCTGGCCTGGTTGACGACGAGCGCGGCGCGGGGGCCGTCGTCGTCGACCGCGCACAGGCTGGTGGCGTACCACGGGATGCCCCGGCTGGCGTTGGTCGAGCCGTCGACGGGATCGACCACGACGGTGATGGCGCGGTCGGTGTGCTCCACGCCGGACTCCTCGCTCAACCAGCCGAGGCCGGCGTCGTCGAGCACGGCCAAGCAGGCCTCGTCGGCGGCGAGATCGCTGCGGTACTGACCCGAGCGGGTGCCGGCGAGGCCCCAGTCGTCCAGGCCGTCGAGGGCGCGACGGACGGCGGCCGCTGCGTCCCGGAGGACGGCGAGGAGGTCGTCGTCGGTCATCGCAGCGACCGTACCGGGCGACCGGGGCGATGCGAGGGGTGTCCGGGGTGTCGTGGCAGGCTTGCCCCATGGCCTCCATCGACGTCGCCGGGTTCGTGGCCGACCTCAAGGACCATGCCGTGGACCACGGCTTCCACGTGCACGACGAGCGGCACTTCGTGGAGACCTACTCCCTGCGCCAGGCCTGGGAGGTCGACCTGCACCCCGAGGAGGCGTGCGGCGGCCCGCTCGACCTGCACCTCGCCCTCGACGTCGATCCTCGCAGCCTGCTGGCCTTCGAAGACGTCGTGCTCGCCATCGGCGAGGACGACGACCCGCCCGACGAGTTCCACTTCCCGCTCATCTTCACCTGGTCGCTGCCGCCGCTGCCGAAGGGCCCCGACCTGTTGGTGCTGGCCACCGACCTGGCCGGCCTCGGCGGCCCCGACCTGCCCCTCGAGGTGTCCGCCATCGACTCCTTCGGTGCGGTCACCGATGCACCCGAGCGCTCCCTCACGATCGTGGCCAAGGTCGACGTCTCCCTCGCCCGGGTCTTCCTCGGCCAGGAGCAGCTGTGCGACACGCTCGACCGGTGCCTGGCCGTCAGCCACTTCCTGCTCGAGCACGCCCCCGTCTGGCTCGACGAGGTGTGAGCCGACCAGCGGGTCCCGGCGCGGCGCGGTAGGAAGGGGCCATGACCGAGACCGCCCAGTGCCCGTTCTGCGAGCTGCGCTTCTCGGCGCGGTGGGAGCTCAAGCTCCACCTCGACGCCGAGCACGAGGGCCGCGTCCGCGACAAGGACGACGCCCACGTGGCCATCGAGGAGAACGACCCGGACAACCCCAAGCCGCTGTAAGCGCGACCGTGCAGACCCCGGCCACCGTCGCCCTCGACGCGGCGGGCGTCGACTACCGGACCACGGAGTACGAGGCGCCCGAGGGTGGGGGCTACGGCGACGCCCTCGTGACCTCGCTCGGCCTCGATCCCGACGCCGTCGGCAAGACGCTGGTCGCCGTCCTCGACGACGGCCGGCACGTGCTCGCCGTCGTGCCGGTCAGCGCGTCGCTCGACCTGAAGGCCCTCGCCCGCCTGGGCGGGGCCAAGCGCGCCGCGATGGCCGAGCCGGCCGAGGCCGAGCGCCTCACCGGCTCCGTCGTCGGCGGCATCTCCCCGCTCGGGTCCCGGCGCCCGCTGCCAGTCTTCGTCGACGAGCTGCTCACCGTGTCCGACGAGGTCCACGTGAGCGGCGGCCGACGGGGCCTCGAGATCACCCTGGCCCCGGACGATCTGCTCCGGGTTGCCGGCGCCACTGCGGGACCCATCGCCACCTAGGTTCGGCAGCAAGGTGAGATGAGATGGGTACAAAGCCCGCCATCATCTCCCGGCGGTCGAACCGGACGCCGTTGCCATCGTCCCGTCCAAATCTGACGATCCCCTGCCCGCAAGGGCGCGGGGTCCTGTTTGGTTCCGGCCTCAAGCGACCGCTGCCATCCCAGCAGGTGCTGGCATGGTCTTGTGCGGTCTCGGCTCGGCGTTTCGAGTCTCCGGTCGTAGCCCGGCGACAGATTCCTGGTGCTCGAGGAGCCGGGTGGCTTCTCGGGCGATGTTGCGTGCCGCGTTCACATCCCGATCGAGGACGAGTCCGCAGCGGGAGTCGTCGCAGACGTAGGTGCGCTCCCACAGGGCCAGCTTGGCTTTCACCAGCCCACATGCGGAGCACGTCTTCGACGACGGGTAGAAGCGATCGGCGACGACCAGCGTGGTGCCGTGGTCGGTGGTCTTGTAGTCGAGCTGACGGCGCAGTTCACGCAGGGATGCGTCAGCGAGCGCACGGCCCAACCGGCGCTTGCGGTTGCTCATCCCGGCAAGGTTGAGGTCCTCGATCGCGACGATGGCGAACCCGCCGGCGAGGGTGTTCGTGAGGTGGTGGAGGCGCAGGGCCCGGGTCTTGGTGATCCGGCCATGCAGCCGTGCTCGACGATCCAGGAGCTTGCGGCGGTTCTTGGAGCCCTTCTCGCAGCGGGCGATGGCCCGGTCCAGGCGTCGTAGGCGGTGCAGTTGACCGTGGAGCACCTTTGGGTTGGCGACGTGTCCGTGCTCGTCGGTCAGCCCGGGCACCGGACGGGACAGGGTGGCCAGGTGCTTCACGCCCCCGTCGACGCCGATCGTCCCGCCGTGACGCTTGCGGGGCTTGACGGCGGGCTGGGCGTCGAGCTGGTAGCGAACCAGCACGCTGGCCTGCCAGCGCCCGCCGCGCTTGGCGATCGTCACCTTCTGGATCGTGGCCCGGCCCTGCTCGACGAGTCGGTACAGCCGCCGCATGGAGGTGGTCGTGTGCAGCCAGGCCAGCTCGGCGCGGCGGCGCTTCACGTCCGGGTCTGGTGTCGACTGGGGGAGCATGAGCCGGATGGCGTGGCGGTTCTCGTGGAGCCAGGACAGCTGGTGGTTGATCTCCACGAAGCTGACCGAGGGGACGGACTTGTCGCGCTTCTTGAACCGGGGGAACCCGACCCGGCGGCCCGTGCGTTCACCGGAGCGGGACTTGGACCAGTTCTCGAGTGCCTGGGCGGCGTCGACGATGCCGGAGCGGAAGGCGTGCATCGACACCTCCCGCCACCACGGCGCCACCTCGTCCTTCACGCTGTTCCACAGCGTCGACAGGCGCTTGGCTTTCCACGACACTGCCGGCGTCAGCTCGTCCTCCGGGACCCCGGCCTCACGCTCAGCCCGACGGGTCTCGAGGTTGGTCTTCACGGTGGCGAGGACCCAGTTGTACGCGAAGCGTCGAGCACCGCAGTACGACATGAGGAGCCGCTCCTCGGACGGCGCCACCTGACGAGCAGGCCCGCCCGGCGAGCGGGCACCATGGGAGCATGGCCACGCTCGAGGAACCGGTGGACCGCGAGGCGGAGCGGGCGGACCCGGCGCTGCTGGCCGACGAGGCGGTCGACGTCGTCCTGCGCTGGCTCGACGCAGCGGCCGGCGCCGAGACGAGCGAGGACCGGCGCAGCGCCCGCCGGCTCCACCGCCTCGTCGACGACCCCGACGGGGTGGCCTTCACCATGCGCTTCGTCGACCGGGTGATCCGGCCGGACGACCAGCGCGTCGCCGCCCACCAGCTCCACGCCCTCGCGGGCGGGCGCTCGTCGTTGCCCCGCTTCCTCTCCCCCATCGACCGCGTCCTGCTGCGGGCCGGGGCGAACCTGGCCCCGGCCCTCCCCCGACTGGTGATGCCCCTGGCCCGGCGGCGCATGCGCCAGATCGTCGGACACCTCGTGGTCGACGCCCACGGCGCGGCCATGGACCGCCACCTCGGCGCCCGCCGGGCCGAGGGCTTCGATCTCAACGTGAACCTGCTGGGCGAGGCCGTGCTCGGTGAGCGCGAGGCGGCCCGCCGGCTGCAGGCCACCATCGACCTCCTCGGCGACGAGCACGTGGACTACGTGTCCGTGAAGATCTCCGGGGTCGCGTCGCAGCTCCAGCACTGGGCGTGGGACGACAGCCTCGACCGCGTCGCCGAGCGGCTCCGCACGATCCTGCGGGCAGCCCAGGCACGGGGCACGTTCGTGAACCTCGACATGGAGGAGTACCACGACCTCGAGCTCACGATGGCCGCGTTCCGCCGCGTGCTCGACGAGGACGAGTTCCTCGGCGCCGAGGCCGGGATCGTGCTGCAGGCCTACCTTCCCGATGCCTTCGACGCCCTCGGTCGTCTGGTGGCGTGGGCGGGCGACCGCCAGGACCGCGGCGGCGCGGACATCAAGATCCGCCTGGTCAAGGGCGCCAACCTGGCCATGGAGCAGGTCGACGCGGCCATGCACGGCTGGGACCCGGCGCCCCACCCGACCAAGGCCGACACCGACGCCGGCTACAAGCGCTGCCTCGACTGGGTGCTGGAGCCGGACCGGCTCCGGGCCGTGCGCATCGGCGTCGGCAGCCACAACCTCTTCGACGTGGCCTGGGCCGCGCTGCTCGCCGAACGGCGCGGCGTCGCCGACCGGGTCGGCATCGAGATGCTCGAGGGCATGGCCCCGTCGCAGGCCCGAGTGATCCGCGACGAGCTGCGCTCGCTGCTGCTGTACACGCCGGTCGTCGACCCCGACGACTTCGACGTGGCCATCTCCTACCTCTTCCGGCGCCTGGAGGAGAACGCCGCGGTGGGCAACTTCATGCGGGCGCTCGGCGATCTCGAACCGGGCTCGGCGTCCTTCGTGGAGCAAGCAGCGGCGTTCCGCCGCGCCGTCGCCCGCCGTGGGGACGTCTCCACCACCCCCCGTCGCACGCTGGACCGTTCCCAGCCACCCGAGCCCGTCGGCCTGGGGCCCTTCGAGAACGAGCCGGAGTCCGACCCCGCCGTGGCCGGCACCCGGGACTGGGCCCTCGAGCACCTCGCCCGCCACCCCGAGCCGGTCCGTGCCCCGCTGACCACCGAGGCGAGCGCCGTCGACGAGATGATCGGGCGGGCTCGCCGGGCCCAGGCCGAGTGGTGGGCCCGCCCCGCCGAGGAGCGTCGTGGCGTCCTGCGCGCCGTGGCCGACGAGATGGCCCGCCGGCGCGGTGACCTGCTCACGGTGATGGCCCACGAGGGCTGCAAGACCGTGGGCCAGGCGGACCCGGAGATCTGCGAGGCCATCGACTTCGCGCGCTACTACGCCGACCGCAGCGACCTCGCCGACCCGACCGGCCTCCGACGCGAGCACGCCCGCTTCGAACCCCTCGGCGTGGTGGCCGTGGTGCCGCCGTGGAACTTCCCCGTCGCCATCCCCGCCGGCGGCATGCTGGCCGCGCTGGCCGCGGGCAACGCCGTGCTGGCCAAGCCGGCGCCGGAGGTGCCCCGCTGCAGCGAGCTGGTGGTGGAGATCGCGCACGACGCCGGCGTGCCCGCCGACCTGCTGCAGTACGTCCGGGTGCCCGAGGACGACGTGGGCCGCCACCTGCTCACCTCGGTCGACGCGGTCATCCTCACCGGTGGCACCGACACGGCCGACCTGTTCCGCTCCTGGGACCCGGGTCTGCGCCTGTTCGCCGAGACATCGGGCAAGAACGCCATCGTCATCACCCCGAACGCGGACCTGGACCTCGCCGTCGCCGACCTGGTCGCCTCCGCGTTCGGCCACGCGGGCCAGAAGTGCTCGGCGGCCAGCCTGGCGATCTGCGTCGGCGAGGTGCACGACAGCCCGCGCTTCCGTCGCCAGCTCGTCGATGCGGTGGAGAGCCTCGACGTCGGGCCTGCCCACCACCCGACGACCACGATGGGGCCGCTGATCGGCGAGCCGAACCCGAGGCTCGCCCGCGCGTTCACCACGCTCGACGCAGGTGAGGAGTGGCTGGTCGAACCCCGACCGCTGGACGAGACCGGCGAGCTCTGGTCGCCCGGCGTCCGCACCGGCGTGCGGCCGGGATCCTGGTTCCACCAGACGGAGTGCTTCGGGCCGGTGCTCGGGCTGATCCGGGCCGAGGACCTCGACGATGCGATCGCCATCCAGAACGACTCCGCCTTCGGCCTCACCGGCGGCCTGCACTCCCTCGACCCGGCCGAGGTGGAGCACTGGTCCGAGCGCGTCGAGGTCGGGAACGCCTACGTGAACCGCGGCATCACCGGCGCCATCGTGCGGCGCCAGCCCTTCGGCGGCTGGAAGGGATCCAGCGTCGGACCCGGCGCCAAGGCCGGCGGGCCGGGCTACGTGGTGCAGCTCGGCACCTGGCACCCCACCGGCCCGCTCGACCCGGACGTGTGGGCGCGCAGCGACGCCGACTGGTGGCGCACCGTCCACGGCGTCGACCACGACCCCACGGGGCTCTTCTGCGAGTCCAACGTGCTGCGCTACCGCCCCCTCCCCCGGGTCGGGCTGCGCATCGGCGCAGGCGCCGACGACACCGCCGTCGAACGGGTGCGGCACGCGGCAGCGACGTGCGGGGTGCCGCTCCTCGAGTCACACCACGACGACGAGGGCGACAGTGCCTTCGCGGCGCGGCTCGCCGCCCTCGACGTCGAGCGGGTGCGCGTCGTCGGCTCGACGACCGAGGAGGTCCGGCGGGCGGCGATCGAGGCGCGGGTCCACCTCGCCGAGGATCCGGTCACGAACGACGGCGGCGTCGAGCTGCGCCACCACCTGCGTGAGCAGGCCGTGACCCGCACCCTCCACCGCTTCGGGAACCTCGTCCAGGCCGAGACCTGACCGGGGACCCGATCCAGGGCCCGGTCAGGCGACGAGCACGCCGCCGACCACCAGGAGCACGACCCCGCTGACCCGGGTGACGGTCCGGCGTGGACCGTCACCCATCCGCCGGGCCATGGATCCGGCGGCCATGGCGAGGCCGCTGTGCCAGAACGCCGAGGCGAGGACGAGACCGGCGCCGAAGGCCACGAGCGCGGCCGGCGACCGCAGCGACGACGGCAGGGCGAGGGCCACGCCGGCCCAGGCCACGAGCGAGAGCGGGTTCACGATCGTCATGAGCGCGAGCGTTCGGGTCGGACGGCGGATGCCGGCCACGGCGGCCCGGGCCCGGTCGGTGGCCACGATTGTCGAGACGGCCAGGGCGACCAGGGCGAGGCCCATCACGACCTCGAAGCCGCGGACGATCCCCCCGTCGAGGGACGACAGGAAGCCGGCGCTCCCGAGGGCGACCGGCATCGTGAGGGCATCGGCGAGCACCACGCCGCCGGCGCCGGCCAGCGCGACGCGGCGCCCGCGCTCGGCGCCGAGCCCGAACAGGGTCAGTGCGACCGGACCGATGGGGGCGACCAGGGCGAGCCCGGTGACGAAGCCGATGAGGAGGATCATGACCGCCAGGATGGCGGCAGTTCCGGTGCAATGGCTGCCGAACCTGCTGCCCTGAGCCACATGAGCCCGTAGGATCTACGGTCATGGACGCTATCGACCGGAAGATCATCAGCCTGCTCGTGGAGGATGGTCGCCTGTCGGTGACCGAGCTCGCCGATGCCGTGCACCTGAGCCTGTCGGCGGCGTCCCAGCGCCTGCGTCGCCTCCGGGAATCGGGGGCCATCGACCGGTTCACCATCCGGCTCGACAGCGAGGCGGTCGGACGCCCGATCGATGCGCTCGTGGACCTGCAGCTGACCCCCGGCGCCCCGTGGTCGGGCATCGACGACGCCTTGCGCAACGATCCCGAGGTCGTGGACGCCGTCCACGTCACCGGCGGCTTCGACTACCAGATCCGGGTCCGGACCCGGACCATCGCCGAGCTCGACCAGCTGCTGCAGAACTTCAAGGAGCACCTGGGCGTGCGCGAGACCTCGACGCGCGTCGTGCTGCACACGGTCGAGGGCTTCCCCCGCGAGCCGGCGGTCTGAGCACGATCAACTGGCAACGGGCGTGACCAGCAGTAGCATCCGGAGGGTGTCGAACGAGCCGACCACCCGTACGCCGTCGCGCTGGAACGGCCTGTCGACCGAGGAGCGCCAGCGCGAGCGGCGCAACCTCCTCATCGAGGCCGCGTTCGAGCTGCTGGCGAACGAGGGCATGTCCGGCACGACCGTGCGCGCGGTCTGCGCCCACGCCCGCCTGAACCCCCGCTACTTCTACGAGAGCTTCACCGACCTCGACGAGCTCCTCGTCGCCGTCTACGACGACGTCTTCCGCCAGCTCAAGCGTCGCTCCGCCGATGCCGTCAACGCCGCCGAGGACGACGCCGCAGCGATGCGGGCCTCGGTGGCGGCGACCGTGCACTTCATCGCCGAGGACCCGCGCCGGGGCCGGATCCTCTACAGCGAGGCGCTCGGCAACGAGGCCCTGAACCTGCGGCGGGTCCGGGCCGGCGCCACGCTCGTCGAGCTCGTGCTGCAGGACAACTCCCGCCGGGACGTCGGCGCCCAGGACGAGCGCATCGGGCGGCTCGGCGCGTCCGTGCTCGTGGGCGGGTTCTCCGAGCTGCTCCTGGCGTGGATCGGTGGCCGCCTGGAGCTCACGGCCGAGGAGCTCATCGACGACGCCACCGAGGTCTTCCTCGCCGTGTGGGACGCCACCCGCCGGCTGCACGCTGCCGACTGAGGCCTCCTCAGCGCTCCCTCGGCGCCATGGGCACGATCGTGTCCTCGGCGCCGGGCACGCGCACCTCGACGACGGGCTCGTCCACGTCGTCCAGCTCGGTCCGCAGCGCGCGCGACATCACCGCGTGCTGGAAGTACAGCGTGGTGATGTAGGTCAGCTCCAGGAGCTCGACGTCGGACAGGTGCCGGTGCAGGGCCTCGAAGAGCGCGTCCGGCACCCGTCCGTGCTGCAGGACGAGGCAGTCGGTGTAGGCGAGCACCAGGCGCTCGACCTCCTCGAAGCAGTCGGCGGCGGGCCAGTGGGCCACCGCGGCGATCCGCTCCTCGGACACGCCGAGGCCGCGCAGCGACTTGCAGTGCTGGGAGAACACGAAGCGGCTGCCGGCGCCGTACCCGGCTCGGGCCTGGCCGAGCTCGCGCAGCACGGGGTCGAGCTGCCGTTCGGGGCTCTGGTAGAGGCCGAAGCCCTGCACGGCGTGCTGGAGGATGTCCGGCGAGCCGGCCCACACCGTCCACCAGTCCCCCGGCGTCCCGGTGGCGGTGCCCGGTTCGGCGACCGGGTCCCGGTCGCCGAACATCAGCCGATACATGGCCGGCACGATGCCGGGGCCTCCCTCGGCCGTGGCCTCGGCGCGGTCCACCTGGCGCAGGCGGGGCATGTGCATCTCCCTCGTCAGAACCGGCAGTGCGTCCGCCGCAGGACCCGGGTTCAGGTTGCTGCGTCGGCCAGGTCGTGGGGACCGGAGGCCGGGTAGCCACGAGCGTCGCGCACCGAGGCGCCCCACCGCCCGAGGATGGAGGTGAGGGCATCGACGTCGTCGCCGAGCGCCTCGACGATCGGACGGCAGCCCCGGTCGGTGACGACCTCGATCTCCTCGCGGAAGGCGCGCCCGTCGTCGGTGAGCTGGTGGTCGGTGAGGAGCCCACGCGCCTCGAGCGCGGCCTCGGCGGCGTCGTACTGCTCGTCGCTCCACATCCGGGTGCGCGAGTACGACCGGGCCGGCAGACCCCAGTACAGCTCGCTGAGCACCCCGATCTGGCAGGCATCGAGCTCGACCGAGGTCCAGGCGGCGGTGTGGGCGTCGCCCCGGTACTCGCGCAGGCGATCGGCGAGGCGCCAGCAGTCGGCGAGCGGGTCGTCGAAGCGGACGAGCGCGGCGAGCCCCGCGTACAGCGGCTTGCCGTAGGGCTCGAGGTCCGCGTTCGCCCGCTCCAGCAGCGTCCGCGCCTCGTCGACGCCGTCGGGCCGGTCGCCGAGCACCCGTCGCAGCTGGGCCACGGCGCCGTCGTCGCGGGCCTGGCAGATGGTCGGCGCGTCGGTCTTGGCCCACCCGCGCTCGACGATGCGCTCGACCATGGCGTGGTTGAAGACCCCGAAGGCAGCGGCGATGACCGAGCCGGGCACCTGGCCCATGACCGAGCCCCGGCTGCAGAAGTACGACTCCATCTCGGGACCGGCGACGCCATTGAAGTCCCCGGGGCTTGGCCCGAACCCGAGGGCCTCGTAGTTCGCGTGGCACTCCGGCGAGAAGTACACCTGCCCGGCCACCGGCTCGATTGCGGCGGCGAGCCCCCTCGCCCGGCGTGTCAGCTGCTGGTCGTCCACGGTGCACCTCGAGAGTTGGCTACAGGAGTTGCCAGTCTCTAGCACGGAACGGACGCCGGCCGATGCGTAGCATCGGCGACGAACCCGGAGGCCGCCCAGCGGCCGAGGGTTCGCGTGGGGCGGGTGGGGATCGAACCCACGACCAAGGCATTATGAGTGCCGCGCTCTGACCACTGAGCTACCGCCCCGAGGCGAGCGACGGTAGCCCGGCGCTCACCCTCCGAGCGCGAGGCCCAGCGCCAGCAGGTTGTTGAACACGACCAGGCCGTAGATCGCCGACATGATGTTGATGCCGGTCTGCTTCTCGTACAGGACGTAGACCACGGCGAGCTTCACGACCAGCAGGGCGATCATGGCGAGCTGGAGGCCACCGTGGTGGATCATCTGGGCCACGACCGGGTTGCCCTCGGCCTTGGTCGAGAAGTTGGCGAGGATCACCCAGGTGGTGGCCACGTCGGCGACCTGCAGGCCGGCGAGGAGCTGGTACCTGCCGGCGGCCCGCTCGACGGGCGGCGCGGCCGATGAGGCGAGGCGGGCGGACGGGGAGGCGACGGTCGGGGATGCGCTGGCCATGGGTCCTCCCTACCGATGGCACGCCCCCGTCACCGGTCAGGAACCGGCGAACTCACCTCAAATCGGACCGACCTGGGCTCGGAGCGCCGGCGAAGGGCCTCCGTCCGCGCCATGCGCGCGGACCGCGACACGCGTCGTGGGATTCGCATAGGCCAAACGACCTATGCGGATGTCAGCAGGCGACGGCGGTGGAGCCGACCCGCGCCAGCCCGGCCCGGTCGCCGTCGCGGTAGGTCTCGTAGCGGGGTTCGCTCGGCAGGGCGTAGTAGCCGTGCATGAGCTGGCTCGGATCCTCGACGTGGTCGAGACCGGCGATGTGACCCAGCTCGTGCATGAGCGTGGTGGCCACGAGCGGCGTCACCTGCCCGCCGGCGTCGCCGACCAGGCGCTGGGCGTTGAGGTTGACGACCCCGCTGACGTACTGGATCCGGCCGGTGTCTGGATGGGCGCCGGCCAGCGGCAGCGCCCACGCCGCGGCCTGCTCGCTCGGGTCGGGTGCGGTCATGAACGAGATCGTGACCTGGCCGAACACCTTGCGGTACGAGCTGCTGTCGGCGCTCCGGTAGGTGGTGGGACCGACGTGCACCCAGTGCTGGCCGGTGGCGGTGGAGATGGCATCGAGGGCGTGCTCCAGCATCTCGACGAACTCGGCGTGCTCGGCGTCGGGGATGCCGGCCGGGTTGGCCACGACGTACACGGGTCGACACGCCGCCCATCGGGGCGGCAGCACGTCCGGGCTGGCGTCGGGGAGGAAGAGGTAGCTGCCCCGCGGCGCTGACGGGAGCGGAGCGGCGGGACCGCGGAAGTCCCGCGCGCCGAAGGGTCCGGCGCCGACGGCCCGGCCGAACTCGACGGACTCGGAGAAGTACAGCATCAAGTGCCCGCGCAGCATCCCGGCCCGCAGCTGGCCGAGCCAGTAGGCGCGCCCCTCGGCCTCCGCGGCGCGGCCGAGCACGTTGCGGTACACGAGGTCGACGAAGGCGGCGTCGCCGAGGTTCCCGTAGCGCTGGCGGAACTCCGGAGACCGGGCGAACTCCTCGGCGATCGAGCCGATCGGGTAGGCGCCGTGGCGGGCTGCGGTGATCCAGTACACGATGCCGTCGCCGTCGGGCTCCCGGAGGAAGAACGCCCGGTAGAGCCGGTAGATCGTGCCGTCCACCCCGTCGTCGGTGCCGTCGTAGACGATGTCGGAGGCGCGCTGGCCGGCCTCGGCACCCACCGTGCTCGCATCGATCCCAACGGGGACCAACAGGGCGAGGATGGCGACGAGCGCGGCCAGCAGGCGGCCCGAGCGAGCTCGGGCGGGGGCATCGTGCGCGTCGTGCACCGTGAGAGCATGCCCCACGCGCTCGTGGTCAGTGGGGTCAGAGCCACGTCCGAATCATGTGGATCGTTCGGTTCTGGGGGGTTCAGACCTGGGTATGGTCCCGCCCAGGCGGGAACAACCGAGCCCTGGAGGCGCCGACCATGACCATGTCGCGACCCACGGATGAGCCCGTCTTCGTGCTCGACCTCACCGATCTCGACGGCCTCCTGGAGGACCGCCACGCTCGGCGCTTCGACCAGGCGCACATCGTGGCGTGGCTGCGGAGCTCGGGCGGCACGCTCACCGAGCGCGTGATGAAGTCCGCCGCGGCCGACCTGCTCGAGCGTCAGCGGCCGCCGTCGACCTGAGGTCGTCGGCCTCTGGTCCTTCGATGAGCCGGCCCAGCTCATGGTGGCCCTCGCAGGTCCGGCCGCACCCCCGCTCGTCGAAGCGCTGCTTGCGGCGACGGGCCTCGGCGCTCGTCTCGTACAGCGCCACCGTGAACAGGTCGCAGCGGGCCAGCACCGCGTAGGCCCCGTCACCAACGATGTAGGTGGCGTCGGGCCACGTGCACTCGGCCAGGGACTGGTAGCCGCGGTGGATCCGGCCGCAGCGGTGGAGCACCTCGATGTGCATGTCCGACCTCCCGTGCTCCGTCGTCACGGAGCGAGGCCGATGCTTCGCCGTCGCCGCGCCCGATCCCTGCCGATGCGGGCGGGACCGGGCCGGGCAGCAAGCGAGCCGGTCGATGGACCGGCTCGGACCTGCAGCTCGATGCGCTCCGGGGGTGGGGATCGAACCCACGACAACACGATTAACAGTCGCGTGCTCTGCCAGCTGAGCTACCCCGGAAGGGAAGCGCCGACGATAGCAACTGCTCCTCGGGCCGGAGAACCTGGTGCGGTCAGGACTCCAGGTAGTCGCGCAGCTTCTGGGAGCGGTGGGGGTGGCGCAGCTTGGCGAGCGTCTTGGACTCGATCTGGCGGATCCGCTCCCGGGTGACGCCGAACTCCTGGCCCACCTGCTCGAGGGTGCGGGCCTGGCCGTCCTCCAGCCCGAACCGCAGCCGCATCACGGCCTGCTCGCGCTCGTTGAGCTCCTCGAGGGCCTCGAGCACCGCCTGGTTCAACAGCGTCTTCGTGGCCGCCTCGGCAGGTGCGTCGGCGTTCACGTCGCCGATGAAGTCGGCCAGGTTGGAGTCGTCCTCCTCCCCCACCGGGGAGTCCAGGGACAGCGGGTCCATGGAGATCTGCTGGATCTCCCGGACCCGTTCGGGCGTGAGGTCGGCCCGCTCGGCCAGCTCCTCCACCGTGGGCTCCCGCTCGAGCTCCATGAGCATCGTGCGCTGGATGCGGTGGACCTTGTTGATCGATTCGACCATGTGCACCGGGATCCGGATCGTTCGGGCCTGGTCGGCGATGGCGCGGGTGATGGCCTGTCGGATCCACCAGGTGGCGTAGGTGGAGAACTTGAAGCCCTTGGTGTAGTCGAACTTCTGCACGGCCCGCATCAGGCCGAGGTTGCCCTCCTGGATCAGGTCGAGCAGCTGCATGCCCCGGCCCACGTAGCGCTTGGCGATCGACACCACGAGGCGCAGGTTGGCCTGGATCAGCTCGTCGGTGGCGCGGTCGCCGTCCTTCGCGGCCCGCTGCAGCGCCCGGCGCTCGCTGAACGGCAGCGATTCGAGGGCGTCGGACGCGGCGAGGTCGGCGAGGTGGCTGGCCGCGATGGCGCCGGCTTCGATGCGCTTGGCGATCGAGACCTCCTCGGCCGCGTTCAGCAGCGGGACGCGACCGATCTCGCGGAGGTAGAGCCGCACCGAATCGCTGCTGCCGCCGGCGGCGGGCTTGACCGCCTTCAGGTTGCGCGAGGCAACCCGGCGTCGGCGGGCGCGGGTGATCTCGTCGGCCGGCGAGATCGACTCGTCCCGGGACTCGTCGACGGCGTCGTCGTCGAGGTGCACGTCCTCGTCGAGGCGGATGCCGGCGCTCGCACAGGCCACCTTGAGCCGGGTGAGCAGGTCAGCGGTGAGCTCGACGCGGAGCTCGACGAGGGCCGCGTCGAGGTGGAGCTCGCCGGCGGGTCGAGCCGCGTCGACCAACGCCTCGAGCAACTCGTCTGCTACCGCTGGCTCCTCGACCACATCACTCATGGGCTGCCCCCCGTTGCGAAGCGAACGTTAGCAACTCCCTCGCCGCGGCCACCCCGTCTTCGGTCGGCCCGACGCGCCCGACGAGCCCGGCGAGACGCGTCAGCCGCTCGAGGTCCGAGTCCGGGGCGGAGCGCTCGACGGCCAGCAGCCGCCTCCCCGTGCCCCGGACCTGCAGCAGCACCGGATCGAGGGCGTCGTCGACCGGCTCCTCGACCGACAGCCGGGACAGGAACGACGCGACCTCGGGCGGCGAGGACTCGATGGCCTCGTGGATCGTGGCCGAGGCGACCAGCACCCGGTAGGTCTCGAGGTGCAGGGCCTCCTCGAAGAGGCACTCGTCGAGCCAGTCGACGACCTCCTCGGGCCGGTTCACGGCGAGGCGCAGGACCTCGACGGCGGGCGAGTCGTCCCGGGACCCCCCGGGGCGTCGGCTGGGGTCGTCGCCCGGTCGGTCCTGGCCGCCCCGGCCCCGTATCGGTTCCTGGTGTCCGGGGTCCTCGGGGTCGTGGCCGGGCGCCCGGGGTCCGGGGTCCTGGTCCCGGGCCGCACCGGCATCGTCGCGGCGGCGACGAGCGGGTTCGGGCGGCGCCGGCCGGCGGACGTCGCCGGAGGCCACCCGCTGGCGGAGCCGGTCGACGTCGAGGCGGCACCGGTCGGCCACCTGCATGAGGTACTGGTCGCGCACGAGGTCGTTGGGGTGCTCGACGATGACGCCCAGCGCCTCCTCGGCGGCGCGGGCCCGGTGCTCGGCCGAGTCCAGGTCGGCGGCGTCGAGGATCCGGCTGAGGCGGAACTCGAGGAACGGACGAGCGCCCTCGACCGCGGCCACCAGCGCAGCGGGGTCCTCCATCGCGAGGTCGGCGGGGTCGACGCCCGGCGGCATCGCCGCCACCACCACGTCCATGTCGAACTTGGACTCCCACTGGTAGAAGCGGTCGGCGGCGGCCTGGCCGGCGGTGTCGGCGTCGAAGGCGAGCACGATCCGGCGGGCGAAGCGGCGCAGCAGCTGGACGTGGTCGTCGGTGAGGGCGGTGCCGCACGTGGCCACAGCGCGGGGGATCCCGACCCGGAAGAAGGCGGTCACGTCGGTGTAGCCCTCGCAGACCACGACCTCGTCGGCGGCGACGATGCCGACCTTGGCCCGGTCGAGCGCGAACAGGACCCGCGACTTGTCGTAGAGCCGGGTCTGTGAGGTGTTGACGTACTTCGAGCCCTCGGCGCCCGGCATGATCCGGCCGCCGAAGCCGAGGGGGGTGCCGTCGGCGTCGTGGATGGGGAACAGGACGCGCCCCCGGAAGAAGTCGTTGACCCGACCCCGGGAGTTCACCCGTCCGAGCCCGGTCCCCTCGGCATCCTGCTTCGACAGCCGCAGCGCCTTGGCCAGCTGGTCCCAGTCGTCCGGGGCCCAGCCGATCTTCCACTCGCGGACCTCGTCGCCGTCGAAGCCCCGGTCGCGGAGGTAGCGCCGGGCCGCGGCCGCGTCGGGGGCCGAGAGGAGCCGTTCGTGGTACCAGTCCTCCGCGGCGGCCACCACGTCGGCGAGGCGCTTGCGCTCCGCCCGCGTCTTGCTCTCGCCGGGCTTGTCGTAGTTGAGGCTGATGCCGACCTTGGCCGCCAGCCGTTCGACCGCCTCGGCGAAGCCGAGGTGCTCCTGCTCGCGCACGAAGGTGATGGCGTCGCCGGAGGCCTGGCAGCCGAAGCAGTGGTAGAGGCCGTCGACGGCGTTGACGTAGAAGGAGCCCGTCTTCTCGGTGTGGAACGGGCACAGCCCACGCCAGCGCTGCCCCACCTGGCGCAGCTGCACGTACTCGCCGATGAGGGCCACGATGTCGGTCGCGGCGCGGACCCTCGCGATGTCCTCGTCGACGATGCCCACGTGCCGGTTCTAGTCGCGCGCGGCGCCTCCCGGCTCACCCGGTGGGCCGACCCCGGACGGGTCCTCCACTCGGAGCCGGCCTTGTCCGGAATGCCCGTTTCGGTTACCGTTGGTAACATGTTGGTCCTCGCCACCGAAGCCTCCGGGACGCTCGGAGGCAGCGCGCTCGCCTCCTGGACGCCGATCACCACCCTGCTCGTCGCCTACGCCGTCGTCGTCGCCATGCTCTGGTGGCGAGGCGACCCCGCCGACGGCGACAAGGCCCCGCTCGGCGCGCTCCAGCGCATCGGTCGCGGCCTCACCCGCACGACCGGCATCCCCGGTTGGGCGGCCATCGCCATCGGCCAGTCACTGTTCGCCCTGCTGGTCGCTGGTGTGGGCTTCTACAGCGACGTGGCCTGGCACATCGCCCTCGGCCGCGACGAGCAGCTCTTCACCGCACCGCACGCCGGCATCCTCCTCGGCCTGCTCGGCATCCTGTCGGCTGCCGTGTTCGGCACGATCGTGGCCACACTCGACGGGTGGGAGCGGGGCTGGCGGGTCGCCGGCTTCCGGGTGCCGTGGTCGATGCTGCCGCTGGGCGCCCTCGGGATCGGAGCGGTGTCCGGCTTCCCGATGGACGAGGTCTGGCACCAGGCCTTCGGCGTCGACGTCACCATGTGGAGCCCCACCCACATGCTCATGATCATGGGCGCCAGCTTCACCGGGCTCGCCGGTTGGCTCGTGCTCGCGGACACCGGCATCCGGCCGTCGCACTCGCGCTGGGCCGCGTTCCTGCACGGCCTCGCTGCCTGGCTCACGCTCCAGGGCCTGGTCGCCAGCCAGGGCGAGTTCAGCTTCGGCGTCCCGCAGTTCGCCCAGGTGTTCCAGCCCATGCTCATCTCGCTCGCCGCCGGCATCGGCCTCGTCGCCATCCGGCTGGTGCTCGGTCCGGGTCGGGCGCTGCTCATCACCGTCGTCTACGCGCTCACCCAGGCGGTCCAGCTCGGCCCGGGCGACGGCCCGGTCGAGACGCGCCACGGTGCCACCTTCCTCGCGTCGGCGATCGCGGTCGAGGCGGTCGCCCGCCTCGCCGGCACCGCCGACCGGACCCGGTTCGCCGTGGGGGCCGGCCTCGGCATCGGCACGCTCGGGCTCGCCGGCGAGTGGGTGTGGAACACCGGCGCCCACCAGGCGTGGAACACCTCGCTCCTCCCCTACGCCGTGGTCACGTCGGTCGTCGCCGCGATCGGCGGCGCGCTGCTCGGTGCCGGCTTCGCCGGCGCGTTCCGCTTCGCGGTGCCTGGCCGGCACATCGGGACCACCGCCCTGGTCGCGGGCGTGGTCCTCACCGCCCTCCCCGTGCTGTGGTTCCTGCCCCGGGATGCCGGCGACGTCACCGCCGACATCACCCTCGAGCGGGTCGGCACCACGACCTTCGGCGTCGACCAGGTCGAGGCCGAGGGCGCGGTCGTCACCGTGGCGCTCACGCCCGCCGACGCGGCCGATGACGCCCACTGGTTCCAGGCGACCTCCTGGCAGGGCGGCGGCCTCGTGCTCCAGGACATGGTCGAGATCGAGCCCGGCGTCTGGCGCTCGGAAGGGCCGGTGCCGGTCGAGGGGCTGTGGAAGAGCCTGGTCCGGCTCCACCGCGGTGGCAGCCAGCTCATGGCGGCGCCGATCTGGTTCCCCGACGATCCCGAGATCGGCGAACCGGAGATCCCCGCGGTCGACCGCAGGATCGAGATGGGGCCCGAGACCCAGTACCTGCTGCGCGAGACCGAGGAGGGCGACCTGCCGTGGCTCGTCCCCGTCGTCCACGGCTACCTCGCCCTCACCGTGCTCGGCTGGCTGGTCGCCTTCGTCGTCGGCGTGCGCCGGATCGGTGCCCCCATCGGGCCCGAGGACGGTGCTCGGGAACCGAGGGCGCCGTCGCGACGTCGAACGGGTGCCGGAGCTTGAACCGGCACTGACGACCGACCCCGGAGGCCTCACCGATGCACCGCCCGTCCCCCCACCGCCTCGCACTGCTGCTCGCCGTGCTGCTCGCCTCCGTCGGGCTCGCCGCGTGCGGTGACGACGACGTCGAGACCAGCACCGACGACGTGCCGACGGAGACCGACACCGCCGACGAGGCGCCCCTCGGCGGCGGGGGCGGGGCCGCAGGCACCTGCCTGGAGGGCACCCCGGACTGCCAGGACACACCCATGGATCCGAACGCCCCGGTGAGCGGCCCGGATGGCGAGGTCCCGCCCCCGGCCCAGTCCGACGAGACCTTCCCCAGCGAAGCGGCGCGAGACCAGGCCCGATCGCTGCTCGGCAGCCCCGAATCCGAGCTCGCGCCCGACGTGCGCGTCGCCCGGCGCGGCGAGGAGACCTTCGCGCTCACGGAGGACTACGTGCTCGGCCGCATCACCGTCGAGCTGGACGATGACGGCTCCGGCACCCACGTGGTCACCTCCGCCACGGTCGAGCTGCCCGAGGGCCCCGAGACGTTCACGACCTGACGACGCCTGCGGCACGAGAAGGGGCCCGACTGGGTAGGGGCTCGGCCATGTCCTCGGGTCCCAACGCGCCCGCACCACGGATCCCCGGTGTCGACCTCGTGGAGGTCATCGGCAGCGGCGGGTCCGGTGTCGTGTACCGGGGCCGCCAGGCCGCCTTCGACCGTGACGTCGCGGTCAAGGTCGCCCGCCACGTCGACGACGCCGACGGCGCGCCAGCCGCTCGCTGGGAGCGGGAGGTCGCCGCCGTCGGCCGCCTGTCCAACCACCCCAACATCGTCCCGGTCTTCGACGCCGGCGTCACCGAGGACGGCTCGCCGTACCTGGTCATGCCCCACGTGCCCCACGGCAGCCTCGGCGACCGCATCCGTCGCGAGGGCCCGGTGCCGGCCGGCGAGGTCGCGTCCATCGGGGCACGCCTCGCCGACGCCCTCGCCACGGTGCACGCCGCCGGCGTCCTGCACCGCGACGTGAAGCCGGACAACGTGCTGTGGTCTCCCCACGGCGAGCCGCAGCTGACCGACTTCGGCATCGCCCGCCTCGAGGACCTCACCACGACGAGCGACCTCGCCCTCCAGGCGACCATCTCCTACGCCGCACCCGAGGTGCTCGCCGGCGAGCCGGCCACCGAGGCATCGGACATCTACGGCCTCGGCGCCACCCTCTACGCCTGCCTGACCGGCTCGTCACCCCATCCGAGCGGCGGCGGCGAGAACGTCGCCGCGCTCGTCGCCCGGGTCCTGGAGGAGGACCCGCCACCCCTCGCGGCTCGAGGGGTGCCTGCCGGCCTCGCCGCCGTGATCGAGCGAGCGATGGCCCGGCGACCCGCCGACCGCCACGTCGACGCCACCCGGTTCCGCCACGAGCTCGAGCGGGTGAGCACCGGACCGGTCGGCGCCGCACCCCCCGGACCGGACCCGACGCAGCGCCTCGACGCGGGCGAGGTCACGGCGACCTCCGCGGTGGCTGCGGCCGACCCGGCCCCGTCACGGCATGTGGTCGCTGCCCCGCCGTCCCGGCCCGATCCGCCCGAGCCCCACCCGGCGGACCGCGACGACGGGAATCGCGGGTCCAACGTCGTGCTGTGGGGCGCGGTCGCCATCGTCGTCCTCCTCGCCGGCGCGCTGGTCGTCCTCGCCGGCATGCGCGACGACGAGGGCGGCGACACCGCCACGGCCGGCACGACCCAGCCCCCAGCCGAGACCAGCGCCACCGACGCGCCCACCACCACCGAGGCGCCGACGACGACCGCCGCGCCCACCACCACAGAGGCCACGACCACCACCGTCGCGACCTCGCCCGACGGCGATCCCGGTGAGGCGGCGCTGGCCTACTTCGCCGCCCTGGATGCCGACGACCTCGACGAGGCGTGGCAGATGACCACGCCGCGCTTCCAGGCCCAGCAGGACCGCGACTCCTGGGAGGCGTTCTGGGGCGGCCACGAGATCGAGGTCGTCGGCGACCCGCGCGTCGACCGGGACGCCGGCATCGTGATCGTGCCCCTGACCTACGGCGGCCAGCGCGAGGACTACCGCCTCGACGTGGTCAGCCAGGGCGGCGCGTGGCTCATCGACGGCCCGGTCGGGAACTGACCCGGAGCGCTGTCGCTCAGAACCCGAGGCGCTCGGCGAGGCGCTCGCGCAGGCCCTCGATCGGCACCCGCTCCTGCTCCATCGAGTCGCGCTCGCGGATGGTGACCGAGCGGTCCTCGAGGGTGTCGAAGTCGATCGTCACGCAGTACGGGGTGCCGATCTCGTCCTGGCGGCGGTAGCGGCGGCCGATGGCCTGGGTGACGTCGAAGTCGCACATGTAGTGGGGCTGCAGCAGGCCGAGCACCTCGTCGGAGACCCCGACGAGGTCCTCCTTCTTGGACAGCGGCAGCACCGCGACCTTGTAGGGCGCGATGCGCGGGTGGAAGCGCAGCACGGTGCGCTGCTCCTCGTTCACCGTCTCCTCGTCGTATGCGGCCATGAGGAACGCCATCGCCGTGCGGGTCGCGCCCGCCGCGGGCTCGATCACGTGGGGCACGTAGCGCTCGTTGGCCTGCTGGTCGAAGTACTCGAGCTTGGTGTTCGAGTGGTTCGCGTGCTGGGTCAGGTCGAAGTCGCCGCGGTTGGCGATGCCCTCGAGCTCGTCCCAGCCCCACGGGAACAGGAACTCCACGTCGGAGGTGCCCGAGCTGTAGTGGCTCAGCTCGTCGGCGTCGTGCGGGCGCAGCCGGAGCTGGTCCGTCGGCATGCCGTGCTCGACGTACCAGTCGTAGCGGTTCTGGCACCAGTACTCGTACCACTGGTCGGCCTCGTCCGGCGGGACGAAGAACTCCATCTCCATCTGCTCGAACTCGCGGGTCCGGAAGACGAAGTTGCCCGGCGTGATCTCGTTGCGGAACGACTTGCCGACCTGGGCGATGCCGAACGGCGGCTTCTTGCGCGACGTCTCCAGCACGTTCTTGAAGTTGAGGAACATGCCCTGCGCGGTCTCGGGGCGCAGGAAGACCTCGTGGCCCTTGCCCTCGACCGGGCCGGCGTGGGTCTTGAACATGAGGTTGAACTGCCGGGCCTCGGTGAAGGAGCCCTCGGCGCCGCAGTTCGGGCACGTCTCCGGGTCGTCGAGCTTGTCGAGGCGGAACCGCTCCTTGCACTCGCGGCAGTCGACCAGCGGGTCGGTGAAGTTGGCCAGGTGCCCGGAGGCCTCCCACACGGGGGGCGGGGACAGGATCGACGCGTCGAGGCCGACCACGTCGTGGCGGAGCTGCACCATGGAGCGCCACCAGGCGTCCTTGACGTTGCGCAGCAGGAGCACGCCCACGGGGCCGTAGTCGTAGGTCGAGCGGAAGCCTCCGTAGATCTCGGCCGAGGGGAAGACGAAGCCCCGGCGCTTGCAGAGGTTGACGACCTTGTCGAACAGCTCGGGATCGGGCGTGGGTTCGGCCATAGGGGGTCGGAGCCTACCGACGCCCCTGACGGGTCCCCGAAGCCGTTGCCGGGGGCCCGTCAGGGGGTTCTGGTAGACCCGCGTCGTGACCGCTCCCCTGCAGTACGGCACGCCCCCGGCCGCCGACCCCACGGCGGTGATGGGTCGTCGCTCCCTGGCCTGGATCGCCGACCTGCTCATCTACGTCGCGATCGTGGCCGCCGGCTTCGCGTCGATGGCCGAGTACACCGAGATCCCGCCGGGCGTCGCCGAGGAGGAGGCCTGCGACCTGTTCGAGGAGCAGAACCCCGGCGCGGCCGACGCCTGCATCGCCGCCGACGGCAGCATCTACCTGCTCGACACCGGCGAGGCCGGCGTGCAGACCGCCCTGTCGCTCGGCTGGCTCGCCTTCTTCATCGTCCTCCAGGGCCTCACCGGCGGCTCCCCCGGCAAGCTCCTCTTCGGCCTGCGCGTGGTCGACAGGTACGGCGCCAAGATCGGCATCGGCAAGAGCCTGGCCCGCACGCTGCTGTGGGTCGTCGACGCCGCCCCCTGGATCATCCCGCTCGTCGGCCCCATCGCCGCCTTCACGTCCTCGGGCCACCGCCGCGTCGGCGACCTGGCCGCCGGCACCTACGTGGTGGCCTCGTCCAGCGTCGGGCAGCCGATCCTGACCTCGAACGCGCCGATCCCTCCCGGCCAGCAGGCGTGGGGGGCCGCCCCACCGACCGCACCGCCTCCGAGCACGCCCCCGACCACCGGCCAGGGCTGGCAGACGGCGCCACCCCGGGACGGGCGGTGGGAGTCCCCGGCGGCCGGTGACGAGCCGGACCTGGACTTCCGCAGCCTCGACGTCCCCGAGTCCGGCGAGCGCGTCGACCAGGAGACCCCCACCGTGCACGCCGACCCCGACTGGTCCCACGCGCCCGATCTCGACGTCACGCCGCCGCCCGCCGTCCAGGAGCTCGACGAGCGTGCCGACGCCGACGCGGCGGCCGCCGGCCAGGCGCCCCCCGGTGCGCCCGAGTGGGAGGCCCCGACGCTGCCCGAGGTCGAGGACCCGGCCCAAGGCTGGGAGCCGCCCACGAGCCCGAGCGCCGACTGGTCGGCATCAGCACCCCACGACCCGGCGCCCGCCACCGAGCCGCCGCCCTTCGCCGCGCCCGGCGCCGACGGGCCGCCCACCGCTCCCCCGCAGTCCGAGGCGCCCGAGCCCCCGGCCGCCGCACCCCGCTACGAGCTCCCCCCACCCCAGTGGGACGCCGCCCGGGGCACCTACATCCAGTGGGAGCCGAACCGCCAGGCCTGGCTGCAGTGGGACGACGGCAGCCAGCGCTGGAAGCCGATCGACACGTAACACGGCGGTCTGCTCCGCAGCGCCGCGTGCCGACTGCTCGCTGGCGCTCCCGACGCCGGCCCCACAGAGGGGTCTGCTCCGCATCGCCGTCTCAGTGCCCGAGCAGCCCCGGCGTCCGCAGGCGCCGCTCGATGAGCTGCTCCACCGCTTCGGTCGCGATGGCGGCGACCTCGGAGACGGCCGGCGACGGCTCCTCGGCGAGCACCGTCGAGAGCCGTCCACCGAGGATGGCGCGCAGCAGCCGGAGCGCCTCACCCGACACGGCCCGCCCCTGCCGGCAGGTGGGGCAGCGCATGCCGCCGCTGAGCAGGTCGATGGCCACGAGCGGGTCCCCGGCGCCGCATGACACGCACTCGTCGACCTGGAGCCCGAGGCCCTCGTGGGCCAGCACCTTCAGCTCGAAGGCCGGCACCACCAGGGGGTTGTCGTTGTCGGCGAGCGTGCGCAGGACCCCGACCAACATCCGGAACCGGTGCGGGTCCGACTCGCGCTCCATGGCCAGCTGGTCGACGACCTCGAGCACGGTCATGGCCGCCGCGTAGCGATCGAGGTCGTCGCGGATCGCCCGGAACGCGTCGATGCCCTCCACCTGGGTGATCGTGTCGAGGTTGCGACCCTCGTACAGCTGCAGCGCCACGTGCGACAGCGGCTCGAGGCGGGCACCGAACTTCGACTTGGTCTTGCGCACGCCCTTCGCGACGGCCCGGACCTTGCCGTGCTGCTGGGTGGCGAGCACCACGATGCGGTCGGCTTCGCCGAGCTTGTAGGTGCGCAGCACCACGCCCTCGTCCCGGTAGAGCCGGGACCCGCTCACGACGACCGCTCGACGCCCCCGAAGCGGCGCTGGCGCTCCTGGTACTCCCGGACCGCGTCGAAGAGGTGCTCGCGCCGGAAGTCCGGCCACAGCACGTCGGGGAAGGTGAGCTCGCTGTAGGCCAGCTGCCAGAGCAGGTAGTTCGAGATCCGCTGCTCGCCGGACGTGCGGATCATCAGGTCGGGGTCCGGCATGTCGGGGTCGTACAGGTGCCGGGCGATCGTCTTCTCGGTGATCTTGTCCGCAGGCACGCCCTCCTCGACGATGGCTCGCACCGCGTCGACCAGCTCGGCCCGGCCGCCGTAGTCGAACGCGATCGTCAGCGTCATGCCGGTGTTGTGCTGGGTCAGCTCGAGGGACTCGTCCATGCGGCGCAGGACCCGCTTGGGCACCCGCCAGCCCCGACGGCCGATGAAGCGCATGCGCACGTTCTTCTCGTGCAGCTCGTCGCGCCGGCGCAGCAGCAGTGACTCGTTGAACCCCATCAGGTAGCGCACCTCGTCGGTGGGACGCTTCCAGTTCTCGGTGGAGAAGGCGTAGACGGTGAACCACTCGACACCGAGGTCCAGGCACCCGTTCGTGGCGTCGAGCAGGGCCTCCTCGCCGGCGGCGTGGCCCTCGGTGCGCTTGAGGCCGCGCCGCTCCGCCCACCTGCCGTTGCCGTCCATGACGGCGGCGATGTGGCGCGGCACCCGCGCCGGGTCGATGCCCTCGACGGCCATGGAGCCGACGCTACCTCTGGCGGCCGGGCCGCCCGCGACAGGGTGATGTCTGGATCTGCGCCACTTCCGGGTAACAAGGGCCCGTGGCGTCCATCAAGGAGAGACTGGCCGAGTACCCCGTCCTGGGGTGGCTCCTGCGGGTGCAGGAGCGCTTCGGCGAGGTGAAGGGCACCGCGCTCGCCAACGGCATCGCGCTGCAGGCGTTCCTGTCCCTGTTCCCGCTCCTGATCCTGGCGGTCGCGGTCGTGGGCTTCGTCGCCGCCGACGACGTGACCTTCGCCGACGAGGTCATCGACTCGCTCGGCATCGCCGCCGACGACCAGCTCGCCGAGGACCTGCGCGACGCCATCGACACCGCCAAGGAGAACCGGGGCACGACCGGCGCCATCGGCCTCGCCACCCTGCTGTGGAGCGGGCTGAACGTGGTCGTGGCGCTCCAGCGCGCCGTGGACAGCACGTGGCAGACGCTCGGGACCGGGCTCAAGGACAAGCTGAAGGCGATCGGCGTCGTCGCCGGCGGCGGCGTCATCCTCGTCGGGTCCCTGGCCCTCAGCGCCCTCATCAACTTCCTGCCCGGGTTCTTCGCTCCCCTCTCCGTGCTGGCCGGCCTCGCCGTCGACTTCGCGCTGTTCCTCTGGCTGTTCTGGGCGCTCGGGCGCGTCCACGTGGGCTGGCGGGCGCTGGCACCCGGTGCCGCCTTCTGCGCCGTCGGCTTCGAGGTGCTGAAGCTGGTCGGCACCGTGTACGTGCCGAAGCTGGTGGCGAACTCCTCCGCGCTCTACGGGTCGCTCGGCATCGTCGTCGCCATCCTGCTGTGGCTGGCCTTCTTCGGCCGCCTGGTCGTCTACGGCTCCACCGTCAACGTCATCGAGTGGGAGTCCCACCACGGCACCGTGCAGGTCCCCCTCGAGGTCCCGCGCGTCGACACCGAGGTCGCCGTCGGCGCCAACCGGTCCGGCGCCGTGGTCGACCGCCTCGACGAGTAGGCGCCCTCCGATCGCCCGGCGTGTCACCGGGGGCGCGGTACCGTCGCACGGTGGCCGCCCCCGAGATCGCCGAGACGCTGGAGAAGGTCGTCGCCCAGCTGCCCGGCGGAGGCGAGGTGCGCGACGGCCAGCGCGTCATGGCCGAGGCCGTCGCCGACGCCATCGAGTCCGGTCGTCACCTGGTCGTGCAGGCCGGCACCGGCACCGGCAAGACGCTGGCCTACCTGGTGCCCGCCGTGGTCACCGGCGCCCGGGTCGTGGTCGCCACGGCCACCAAGGCCCTGCAGGACCAGCTCGCCGGCAAGGACCTGCCCTTCCTCGATGCTCACGTCGGCGGGTTCTCCTGGGCGATCCTCAAGGGCCGGTCCAACTACGTGTGCCGCCAGCGGGTCGCCGAGCTGCTCGACGACCGCCAGGGTCGCCTCGACGTCGCCAACGACGACCCCGGGCTCACCGCCGTGCTCGAGTGGGCGAACGAGACCGAGATCGGCGACCGGGCCGAGCTCGCCCTGGAGCCGCGGGCCGCGGTGTGGGACGCCGTCTCGGTCGGCTCCGACGAGTGCCCGGGCGCGTCCAAGTGCCCCATGGGCGAGACCTGCTTCGCCGAGGGGGCGCGCCGCCGCGCCGCCGAGGCCGACGTGATCGTGGTGAACACCCACCTCTACGGCACCCATGTCGCCGCCGGCGGCGTCGTGCTCCCACCCCACGACCTCGTCGTCCTCGACGAGGCCCACCGGGTGGAGGAGGTGGTGTCCTCCACCTCCGGCAGCGAGCTCACCAGCGGCCGCATCAGCGCGGCGGCATACGCCGTCGGCCGGGTCATCGCCGACGACGCCCTCGTCACCGACATCCTCGCCATCTCGGCGCGCATCGCCGACGTGCTCGACGACCTGGTCGGCCAGCGCCTCGACCCGCCCCCGGCCCGCCTCGTCGACCAGCTCACCCAGCTCCGGACGAAGCTCGACGCGGCCAGCGCCGCGCTGAAGGGCGTACCGGAGTCCAACGTCGACGTCGTCGCCCGCCGCAACCGCGCCTCCCAGCAGCTCCTCGGCCTGTCCGAGGCCATCCTGCGGGCCAGCGTCGTCCCCACCGGCAGCGTCGCCTGGGTGGAGGGGCGCCCGGGTTCGGCGAAGCTGCGGATCGCCCCGATCGACGTGGCCGGCCTGCTCGAGGAGCTGCTGTGGCGCGAGACCACGGCGGTGCTCTGCTCGGCCACGATCCCGCCGAAGCTGCCCACCCGCCTCGGCCTGCCCAAGGGCAACACCACCGAGATCAACGTGGGCAGCCCGTTCGACTACGAGGCCAACGCGGTCCTCTACTGCGCCACCCACCTGCCCGACCCCCGCCAGGAGCGCGCCGACGCCGTCCACGACGAGATCGCCGCGCTCATCGAGGCCGCGGGCGGGCGCACCATGGCCCTCTTCACGTCGTGGAAGGCGATGCAGGCCGCGGTCGAGGCCCTGCGCCCCCGCCTCGACACGCCTGTGCTGGCCCAGGGCGAGCAACCCAAGCCGGCACTGCTCTCGGCCTTCACCGACGAGCCCGCAGCCAGCCTGTTCGCCACCATGTCGTTCTGGGAGGGCGTCGACGTGCCCGGCCCGTCGCTGTCGTGCGTGATCATCGACAAGCTGCCCTTCGCCCGCCCCGACGACCCGCTCCTCGAGGCCCGGCGCGAGCAGGTCGGCCGGCGGGCGTTCGAGCTCATCGACCTGCCGCGGGCGTCCACGCTGCTCGCCCAGGGCGCTGGGCGCCTCATCCGCACCGCTGAGGACACCGGCGTCGTCGCCGTGCTGGACCCACGCCTGGCCACCGCGGGCTACCGGTGGGACCTCATCCGCGGGCTCCCGCCGATGCGGCGCACCAAGGACCGCGCCGAGGTGCTCGCACTGCTCGGGGAGCTCCGCTGACGTGCGGAGCGTGTCGGCCGTCGCCATCCTGGCCGGCCCCATCGTCCTCTCCGGCTACCTGGTCGGCGCCGTCGTCGCCCTCTGGCTGACCCGGGAGGACGAGGGCACCCCCCGGCCCGCCGACCTGGTGGTCGAGGCATTCGCCGCCCTCGCCGTGTCCACCGCCGCCTGGTGGGCGATCGAGCAGGTCGCCCCCGGCAGCGGCTTCTCCCGCATCGGCTACTTCTCCAACCAGGTGCTGTCGGCATGGCAGTCCGTGGCCCTGTGGTCCGGGCTCGCGGTGGTGACGGGCATCTGCGCGCCGGTGTTCCGGCGGTTCCACGGGGGCGCCGGGCTCGCACCCGCCGCCGCCCTCCTCGCCGTGCACTACCCGTGGTTCCTGTTCGCCACCGTGGCCGCCGGCGCGCTCGCGCTCGGCCTCACCCGGTCCGCCCGGCTGGCGAAGGGTGCCGCCATCGCCGTGCTGCTGCCCACGGCGTGGCTGGGCTGGGTCCTCGAGTGGCTGCCTGCCTGGGGGCTGCCGGCCGGGCCCGAGGCCACGGTCTGGTCGATGGTGCTCACCATCGTCCTCGGCACCCGGTGGTGGCACGACCGCCCCCTCGGCGCCGCCTACTGAGGTTCGCTGCGCCGGGACAGGAGCCGGCGCTGCTCGGCTCGCACCGCCCGAGCACCCTGGACCAGGTCGGACAGGGTCCGTCCCGGCTCCCCCACCAGCACGTCGTGGCCGGCGTCGCTCAGGTCGTGGCTGATGGCGTCGGCCGCCTCGGCCGCGGCCGGGGTCGTCACGGTCAGCACCACCAGGTCGGGGGCGATCGATGCGACGAAGCCGTGCAGCGCATCGGCCGGCATGTCACGACCCAGCAGCTCGACGTTCCAGCCGTCCTCGCGCAGCACGGCCGCGGCCATGTCCACCGGCAGGCCGTGCTGCTCACCGGGCGGGGCGGTGACGACCACGGTGCCGCGCGGCCGCCCGGGGCGGCGCTGGTCGATGCCGACGAGGAGGCGGGACACGACCTCCGACGCCCGGTGCTCATGGGCCACGGTCAGCTCACCCGCCGCCCACCGATCCCCGATGCCGGCCATGGCCGGGGCCACGACGCGGGACAGCACGTCGAGGGTCGACTCGCCCTGGGCATGCAGGCGGGACACGACGTCGGTGGCGGTCCGCTCGTCGCCGTCGCAGAGCGCGGACAGGAGCCGATCGGCCGATCGACCCCACTCGCGCCGACTGCTCCGCACCGTCGCCGGGCTGGGCGCATCGCGCTCGCGGGCGTAGGCGTCCACGTCGCTGATCTCGAGCTCGTAGCGGCCCCGCACCCGCACCGCCGGGATCCGCCCCTCGCGCACCCATCGGTACGCGGTCTGGTAGTGCACCCCGAGCCGACGGGCAGCCTCCTGGAGGTCGATGCGGTCGGCCATGGTGGGGACAGCGTACGTGGTCGACAACGCGCGATGAACGCGGCAGAAGCGCTAGAAGCCGAGATCATCCAGGTCGGCGGGGCGACGCTGCCAGTCCTTGCGGACGACGACCTGCAGCTCCAAGTAGGCCCCCTCCCGCAGCTGGGCCCGCACCTTGGAACCCACCTCCTTGAGGACCGCACCCTTGTGGCCGATGACGATCCCCTTCTGGGAGTCACGCTCCACCATGATCTCGACCCGGATGTAGGGCCACTCGAGCTCGGTGACGCGGGTGGCGATGGAGTGCGGCAGCTCGTCGCGCGTGACGGCCAGGAGCTGCTCGCGCACGAGCTCGGCCACCCAGATGGCGTCGGGCTGATCCGAGGTCATGCCCTCCGGGTAGTACTGCGGCCCCTCCGGCAGACGGCTCACCAGGTGCTTGACGAGGTCGTCGACGCCGTCGCCCGTCCGGGCCGACACCGGGAAGTAGGACTCGAGCCCGAACTCCGACGCGGCCGACAGCTGGGCCAGCACCTGCTCCGGGCTGGCCCGGTCGACCTTGTTCACCACGAGCACGGCGTCCCTCGGGACCTTCTGCGCGATGAAGCGGTCGCCGCGACCGATCGGCATCGTGGCGTCCACCAGCAGGCACACCACGTCGACGTCGCGCACGGCACTGCTGGCCGTGGCGTTGAGGCGGTCGCCGAGCGGGGTCCGCGGCTTGTGGATCCCGGGCGTGTCGACGAAGACGACCTGGGCCGGCCCGCCCGACCCCTCGTCCAGGTTGAGCACACCCCGGATCTGGGACCGCGTCGTCTGGACCTTGTCCGAGACGATCGAGACCTTCTCGCCGAGGATCTGGTTGAGCAGCGTGGACTTGCCCACGTTGGGACGTCCGACGAAGGTGACGAAGCCGGACCTCATCCGGTCCGCTCCGATGCCACGTCGGCTTCGGCTGCCTCGGCGGGGGTGATGCGGTCGATGCGGACGAGGCCGATCCGGCGGCCCTGCACGCGCGATGCGGTGAGTCGGTGCGATCCGATGTCGATGGACTCGCCGTTCGTCGGGACGTGCCCGAGCCAGCTGAACAGCAGGCCACCGATCGTGTCCCAGTCGCCCTCCGGCAGGTCGGCGTCGAGGAGGTCGTTCACCTCGTCGAGCGGCATGCGGGCGTTGACCCGGTAGGCCCCGCCTGGCAGCGGCTCGGCCATGGGGTCCTCGACGTCGTACTCGTCGACGATCTCGCCGACGAGCTCCTCGATGAGGTCCTCCAAGGTGACCAGACCGGCGACGCCGCCGTACTCGTCGATGACCACCGCCATGTGGAACTGCTCCGCCTGCATCTGGGGCAGCAGCACCGACACCCGCTGCTGCTCGGGCACGAAGCGGGCCGGCCGGACGTGCTGGCCGACGGGCTCGTCACCGGTGCCGTCGCGCTCGGATCGCATGAGGTCCTTCGCGTAGGCGAGGCCGACGATGTCGTCGATGCCCGTGCCGATGACCGGGATGCGGCTGAACCCGTTGAGGATGATGACCTCCATCACGTCGCTCACCCGCCAGCTGGCCTCGACGGTGACCATGTCGAGGCGGGGCACCATGACCTCCCGGACGATCGTGTCGCCGAACTCGATGATCGACTCGATGAGGGCGTGCTCCTCCTCCTCGATCGCCTCGGCTTCGACGGCGACCTCGGCGAAGGCGAGCAGCTCCTCCTCCGACACGGACGGGCGCTCGTGGTCGTGGTCGTCGCCCGGCTCCCGGCGGCGGATCCGACGGCCGAGGCGCTCGGCGAGCAGCGGCAGCAGCGGGAGGCGGGTGACGAAGCGCCCGACGGGCGCCACCCGGTGCCCGACCGCATCGGTGCGGACGAGCGCGACCGTCTTGGCCACACCCTCGATGAAGGCGGAGACGACGACGATGGCGGCGATGGAACCCACCCACGTGATCGGCTGGGGGTCGTAGCGCTCGACGTGGGCGAGCACGACCAGCACCGCCCCGATCTGGGCGGCGTGGCGGACGACCACGATGACGGTCAGGTTCGTCTGGCGGCGGGCCAGGAGCGCCACGAGGTCGCCGGCGCGGTGGGCGCCCTCGTCGGCCAGCATCGCGACGCGGGCCCGGCTGGTGTGGGCCAGGACCGTCTCGCACAGGGCGAGCACGACGACGACCACGAGCAGGGCCACGACGGCGAGGGCGGTGAGGGGGAGGCTCACGACCGGAGGTGGAACGATGCCAGGTGGGCCTGTTCCTTGGCCTGCATCACCGCGGTCTCGTCCGGTTCGGCGTGGTCGTGTCCGAGGACGTGCAGGATGCCGTGCACCACCAGCAGGGCGACCTCGTCCACCAGCGTGCCGTCGTGCTGGGGCTGACCGGCGTGCTCGGGGGCCTGGGCGGCGGCGACCGACGGGCACACCACCACGTCACCGAGCAGCACCGGCACGTCGTCCAGGTCCAGCGGCGGGCGGTCCGGGCCGGGCGTGCCGTTGTCGGGCCAGCGTCCGTGCTCGAGGCCCTCGTCGTCGATCGGGAAGGCCAACACGTCGGTGGGACCGGTCTTGCCCATGTGCCGCTCGTTGAGCTCGGCCATGGTGGTGGCGTCGACGAAGAGCAGGCTGAGCTCGCTGGTGCGCCGCACGCCTTCTGCGTCCAGGACCTGCTCGGCCAGGCGCACCCACCGACCGACGTCGATCGGCTCGTCGTCTTGCTCGTCGACCCCGAAGACGCTGACGCTCATCGGGGCGATCGCCCCCCGGGCGCCGGCTTCGGCGGACCGCTGCGGTCGTAGGCGTTCACGATGTCCTGCACGATCCGGTGCCGCACCACGTCACGAGCGCCGAGGTGCACGAAGCTGAGGCCCTCGATGCCATCGAGGATGCGCTCGAGGTCGGCGAGGCCCGACTTGCCGCCCTGCACGTCGACCTGGGACGTGTCCCCGGTGACCACGACCTTCGAGCCGAACCCGATCCGGGTGAGGAACATCTTCATCTGCTCGGCCGTGGCGTTCTGGGCCTCGTCCAGGATGATGAAGCTCGCGTTGAGCGTCCGACCGCGCATGAAGGCCAGCGGCGCGACCTCGACCAGGTTGCGCTCGAGGAGGCGCTGCGCGCCCTCGGGGTCGACCATGTCGTAGAGGGCGTCGTAGAGCGGCCGCAGGTAGGGATCGATCTTGGCCATGAGGTCCCCCGGCAGGAAGCCGAGCCGCTCCCCTGCCTCGACCGCCGGCCGGGTGAGGATGATGCGCTCGACCTCGTTGCGGTGCAGCGCCTGCACGGCCATGGCCACGGCGAGCCAGGACTTGCCGGTGCCGGCGGGGCCGAGGCCGAAGGTGATGACGTGGTCGCGGATGGCCTCGATGTAGCGGCGCTGCCCGGCCGTCTTGGGCCGCACGGCGTTGCCCTTTGCCGAGCGCAGGATCTCCGTGGCCATCAGCTCGGAGGGCCGCTCGTCGTGGATCACCATGTCGATGGCCCGCTGCACGCTCTCGGCATCGAGCAGCTGCCCGGACGCCACGAGCAGCACCAGCTCCTCGAAGACCTTGCCGGCGTTGGCGGCTTCGGGCCCCACGACGGCGATCTCGTTGCCCCGGGCGTGGATGTCCGTGTCGGGGAAGGCGCGCTCAACGAGTCGCAGCAGCTCGTCTCGCTGGCCGAGCAGCCCGGCCATGAGGTGGTTGCCGGGGACGTTGACGACGACTTGGGTGTCCGACACGATCAGCCGGATCCTACCGGCACCCGACCCCCGGGAGACCCAGTGCACCACGACGACGGCACCGACCTGCCGGCTGCCGCCCGCTCGGCAGCCGGCGGCGTGCTGGGCGGGACCGACGCCCTGGCCCGGTCGCTCGAGCGATGGGCCGCCGACGCGCTCGTCGACGAGGCGGCGCGTCAGCGCACCCGCCAGCGGTGGCTGCGCGTCCAGGCCGAGGAGGAGGCCAGCACCATCGGCGCGCTGGTCGACCTGGCCGAGCGGGGTCGCCCGGTCGTCCTCGACGTGGGCGAGCACCGGGTCCGCGGCGCCATCGTCGGGGTCGGCGCCGACTTCCTCGCCCTGCGCAGCGAGCGGGACCAGGACGTGCTCGTGCGCACCGAGGCCGTGGAGGTGGTGCGGGCCGAGCCGGGTGGGCGGGCCGTGATCGGCGACCGCACCGTGCTGGTGGAGGTCGCCCTCGACGCGGTGGTCGGTCCCCTCGCCGCCGACCGGCCCGAGGTGCTCATCCGGACGCGCTCGGGGCAGGTCGTCCGCGGTGAGCTGCGCAGCGCCGGCACCGATGTCGTGCGGTTGCGGAGCGACGGCGATCCGCCGGCACCGGTGTGGATCCCCCTCGCCGCGGTCGCCGTGCTGGTCCTGCAGCCCTAGACCTTGCTGTCCGGGGGTTGAGGTTGCAGGTCCCTCTACAGAGGGGCCTGGTGATGGACCCTGTGGTTCCTTCCACAGATCCAAAGGAACCCATCACCATGACCACCTCTGCAGAGATCATCTACCACCGGCGCGTCCGGTTGCTTGATCTCGCTGAAGAACTCGGCAACATCTCCGCCGCCTGCCGCCAGATCGGCGTGTCCCGCACCCGCTACTACGAATGGAAGAACACCTCCGAGCTCTACGGGCTCGAGGCGCTGTGGCCCAGAGACCGGCGCCGCCCGGCCCAGCCCAGCGAGACCCCGACCCACGTGGTCGCCGACCTGCTCGCCGTTGCCGTAGTCGAGCCGACGCTCGGCTGCCGCCAGCTCGCCGACCGGCTCCAGGAGCTGGGCTATGAGATCGGCAAGACGACCGTGCAGCGGATTCTGGTCGACCACGGCCTGGGTCGGCGCCGCCAACGCATCGCCCGGGCTGCGGCAATCGCTGCGCTGGCCGGGATCATTACCGAACCGGTCACCGAAGCGCTGGGCGAGCCGTTCGGGTTCTGCCACTGGGCCGGCCACCCTGGCGATCTCGTGGCCGTGGACAGCTTCTACATCGGCAACCTCAAAGGCGTGGGCAAGGTGTACCAACTCACCGCCGTGGACACCTGCACCCGATGGGCGATCGTGAAGCTCATCATCGGGCCGGTCACCACCGCCGACACGATCCGCTTCATCGACCACGTCCGCACCACGATGCGCCGCCTTGGGATCCCGCTCCGGCGGGTGCTGTCCGACAACGGACCCGAGTACAAGGGACTCGCGTTCCGGCACCACCTCGCCGAGATCGGCATCGACCACGTCCGGATCCCGCCCCGCTCACCGAACCACAACGCCGTGTGCGAACGGTTCCAGGGCACGATGCTCCAGGAGTGCTGGCGGCCAGCGTTCCACCGACGCCACTTCAACTCGGTCCGCCAGCTCCAGGCCGAAGCCAACGCCTGGCTGATCCGCTACAACACGCGGCGACGCAACCACGGCGACTACATGGCCGGCCGCAAGCCCTCCGAGATCCTCGACACCCACCGCCGCCGCCAAGCAGCATGACCATCAACCACAGGGCCCATCTGTCACCTCGAACCCCGGCCTGGAAGCCCTAGACGTCGAGGTCGGCCTCCTCCGGCTTGGCGCCGGAGTCCGGGTAGAGGTGCTCGAGCGAGCCGGGCTCGATGCGGGCACCTTCGATGAAGGCGTCGACGTCGGACTGCTTGATGCGGATCACCCGCCCGAAGCGGTAGGCGGCCAGCTCGCCCCGCACCACCGTGACCGCCGTGGCGTCGGACCTGGCCCAGCGGGCTGCGAACGAGGGCACCAGCCTCGATCAGGCCCGCTTCGACGCCTACGCCGAGGAGGCCCGCCGGCGCCTCGGCGGGTACGGCGACGACGCCGACTTCGCCTTCGCCCTGGCGGACGCCGATGGCGACGGGCGCGACGACACCGTGGCGGTCACCGTCGACGCGGCGCTGCCGATCCTGCTGCCGGTGCGCTGGTCGGGCTACAGCCCCACCGAGTTCAGCCGCACCATGCGCGCCCGGCTCGAGGTCTTCCAGGCGGCGGGGCCGTGACGGGCTCCGGGCTCCGGCGCCGTGGCGAGCGAGGCCAGGCCGGCGGGATGGAGGTGCTCCCCTTCGGGCTGCTCATCTTCGTGGGCGGCGCCTTGCTCATCACCAACATCTGGGGTGTCGTCGACGCCAAGTTCGCCGCCGACGCCGCGGCTCGGGAGTCGGCGCGCTGGGTGGTCGAGGCCGCCGGGCAGACCACCACCGCCGATGCGCTCCGGGCCGGCGCCACCGCCATCGCCACCGACACCCTCGCCGACCACGGCCGCACCGGTCCCGCCACGGTCCGGCTCGGACCGCCCCACGCTGCCTTCGTCCGCTGCGAGCGCATCGAGGTCACGGTGGCGCTCCAGGTCCCGGCCGTCCGCCTGCCCTTCGTCGGCGGGTTCGGGGACGCCTTCGACGTCCAGGCCACCCGCGGCGAGCTCATCGATCCCACCCGCTCCGGCGTCGGTGGCGTGGCCTCGTGCATCCAGTGACGCGAGCCACGTCGACCCGGCGCCACGAGCGCGGCTCGGTGCTGATGCTCATGCCGGCCGCCGTCCTCATCGTGCTGCTGCTCGGCGCCATCGCCGTGGACTCGGCCATCGTGTACCTGGGCCAGCGCCAGGCCTACAACGTGGCCTTCGACGCCGCGAACGATGCTGCCGGCGCCGGCTTCGACCTCGACGCGGCTCGCACGAGCGGCGAGATCGTCTACGACCCCGATCGGGTGGAGGCGATCGCCGCCCGGGCGATCACCGCTGCCGGCATCGACGACCTCGAGCTCGTCTCCGCCGAGCCCGACGGCGACGGCGTGGTGGTCACGGTGCGCCGGACGGTGCGGCACCTCTTCGTGCAGGCCCTCGGCGATCCGTCCCGCGACGTGCTCACGATCTCGGCTCGGGTCGACGGCGAGGTGCGCCGAGGCATCACTGCACCTTGATGCATCTCATGCCCTTCCGGTAGCGTCACCGCTGATGGTCATCGCCGTGCGCACCGAGGAGGCCGACGACGGCCTGGTGGTGGTCAAGGAGGCGCGCAGCGACGGCGACGTGGCTCGCCTCACCCGGGAAGCTGCCATGCTCGCCCGCTGCCGGCACCCCGGGGTGGTGGACCTGCTCGGCGTCGACGAGCGCTCGATCCGGCTCCGCCACGCCGGCACCGCGCTCGCCCGGCTCGGACCGTTCCCGCTGGACCACGCGGCGGGCATCGTGTGCGCGGTCGCCGACGTCGTGCACGCGCTGCACCGCCTCGACGTGGTCCACGGCGACATCGAGGCCGCCCACGTGCTCCTCGACGACCGTGGCCGCCCCCGCCTGTGCGGCTTCGGGATGGCCCAGGACCGCACCGACGACGGCGCGGCCGACGACGTGGCCGCCATCGGGCGCCTGCTCGGCGGCTTGCTGCGCGCCGGCGCCGACCTCCCGTGGGCCGACCCACCCGGCGGCGTGCGCCGCGCCGCGCGGCAGCGCCAGGCCCGCAAAGAGCTCGACGCCATCGTCGCCCAGGCCACGAGGGAGCGGCGCGACCAGCGCCTGACCGCCCGGCAGCTGGCCAAGGCGGTCCACGCGGTCGTGCCCGAGTGCTCCCTGCCGACCCCGAGCGCGGCGGCGAAGGCCGCGCCGTGGTTCGCCGAGCTGCCGGCCGACGTGGACCCCACCGCGGATCTGGGCTGGACCGACGAGGACCTGAGCTGGCTGGCCGCCGTGGCCGACGACGACCGCAACGCCGACGAGCTCGACGCCGATGCCGGCCCCTACGCCGGCCTGGGCTCGCTCGACCAGCTCGACGACGACGGCACCGACGCGGACTGGGCTGCGCTGGCCGCGGCGCCCGACGCCGTCACCGGTCCGCTCCCCGTCTTCACCCCGCCCGACGAGGGCCCGCGGGAGCGGGCTCGGATCGAGCACGAGGCCGCACCGCCCCCTCCCTCCGGGCCCAGCGTGCCCCTCCCCGACAGGCGTGCGCAGGAGGAGCGCCGGCGGCGCCTCCCCCTGCTCCGGGCCGCCCTGCTGCTCGTGGTGCTCGCCATCGGCGTGGTCGGTGGCGTCGCCGGGGCCCGCGCCGTCCGCCCGCTCGGCTCCGACCCGGTCTCCGCAGCGACGACCACCACGACCGCTCCGCCCACCACCGCGCCCGGCCAGACCACCACGAGCACCACCGCGCCGGCACCGGCCGCCGGTCCGTGGCCGGACTCCTGCACCGTGCCCGACGTCGCGGGACCCGACGTCGACGGCGACGGCTGCCCCGACGAGGTCGTCCTCGACGGTCGCAGGGCCCAGGTCGGGAGCGTGTCGGTGGCGCTCGGCCAGGAGGGCGACCTCGTGGCGCTCGGCGACTGGAGCTGCGACGGCATCGCCACGCCCGCCCTGCTCCGCCCCGGCACCGGCGAGGTGTTCGTGTTCCCCGAGTGGCGTCTGGACGAACCCCTCGAGGTCGAGGCCCTGGCCACGGTGCCCGGCGCGACGGCCATCGCGGCCGGCGCCGGCGCGTGCCCGGCGCCGGTGCTCACCACACCCGACGGATCCCGCACCGTCGAGGTCGCCGGATGAGCCGCCGGGCCGGGCGGGCGGTGCTCTGGCTCGTCGGCCTGCTGGCCGCCGGCGGCGCCCTGCGCCTCGCCGCCCGCGGGGAGCTGGCGGCACCACCGCTCGGCTCCCTCGACCAGCTCACGGCCTGGGCAGACGCCCACGAGCCGGCGGCCGCGGCCATGGCCCTGGTGCGGCTGCTCGCCGAGGTGAGCGTCTGGTACGTGCTGGCCCTGTCCGCCGTGCACGTCGCCTCGACCGCCCTGCGCATCGCCGGCGGGCACCGCCTCGCCGACGCCCTGGCGCTGCCCGGCGTGCGCCGGCTGGTGCACGCCGGCCTCGGGGTCGGCCTGGCGGCGGCATCCTCGGTCGGCGCACAGGACGAGGTCGGCGCGCCCGACGCGGTCACGATGGCCCCGGTGGCCGAGGCGCCCCTCGTCACCCAGCACCGGGTCGAGGCGCCGGCGGGCACCGCCACGATGCGACCCCACCGCCCGTCGACCGGCGAGGGCGGCACGGCGCTGATGGATCCGACGCCGGTCCCGTCGACGTGGACCGTCACCGCCGGCGAGTCGTTCTGGTCGATCGCCGGGGAGCTGCTGACCGATGCCTGGCGGCGAGCGCCGTCCGACGCCGAGGTCGACCCGTTCTGGCGGGCCCTCGTCGAGGTCAACCGCGGCCGGCTCGTCGACCCGGCGGACCCGGACCTCATCCACCCCGGTCAGGTCTTCGAGGTGCCGCCGGTCCCGCCGCCGCCGGCCTGAGCACGACGACCCACGCCGACGGCCACATCGGTCCGCAGCCGGACCGCGACCTCGTTGGCGAGCAGCCGTCCCTCCGGGGTCAGCACCACCCGGTCGCCATCCACCACGACCAGGCCCTCGAGCGAGGGATCGTCGAGGTCCAGCGCCGCGGCCGGCACCCCCTCGCGGGTCCGGAGCGCCAGCTGGAGGGCCTCGAGCCGGCGGGTTCCCTCGTCGAGGTCCTCGCCGGCGGCCTCGGTGGACGCGCCGGCATCCACCGCGTCGAGGTAGCGCTCGGGGGTGCGCAGGTTCCACCAGCGGCGGCCACCGCGATGGCTGTGGGCGGCGCATCCGAAGCCCAGGTACTCCCCCGCCTCCCAGTACAGCCGGTTGTGCCGGCACTCGTGGCCGGGTCGGGCCCAGTTCGACACCTCGTACCAGCGCAGTCCGGCAGCACCCAGGCGCTCGTCGGTGAGCAGGTACTTGTCGGCCTGGTCGTCGTCGTCGGGGTACCGGTCCGGATCGGCGGCCAGCGGCGTGCCCGGCTCGACCGTCAGCCCGTAGGCCGAGACGTGGGGCGGGTCGAGCGAGAGCACGTCGTCGATGCTCGACGCCCAGTCCGCCACCGACTCACCGGCGGCGCCCATGATCAGGTCGAGGTTGAACGTCTCGAACCCGGCCTCCCGGGTCCAGGCCACGGCTTGGCGCACGTTGTCGGGGTCGTGGGTGCGGCCGAGGGCAGCGAGCACGTGCTCGCGCATCGACTGCACGCCGAAGGACATGCGGTTCACCCCACCGCGCCGGTACGTGCGCAGCGACTCGGCCGTGACCGAATCGGGATTGGCCTCGATGGTGACCTCGGCCCCGGGCGCCAGCGGCAGGCGGGCCAGCACGCCGACCAGGCCCTCGGCGGGCACGAGCGTCGGGGTGCCGCCCCCGACGAAGACCGACGTCAGCGGGGGCAGGCCTTCAGCGACGGCCCGGTCGACCTCGGTGGCGAGGCCGGCCAGGTACCGGTCGACCAGGTGCCCGCGGTCGGTCCAGGTCGCGAACGCGCAGTAGTCGCAGCGCGTCGAGCAGAACGGGATGTGGAGGTAGGCGCCGAAGGTCTCAGGATGTGCGCGGATGAGTCACGTCCTCCCGCGTCTCCATCTGGCGGCTTCGCCGCCGGAGGGCACCGTGTCCATGGTCGCCTCGCCTGTCGGCTCGGCTCAGTGCGACGCCCCGACCCGGCACAGGCCGAGCTGGTCCAAGCGATCCATCGTGCGGTCCGTCGCCACGCCGAGGATGCAGGCGATGGCCCGCACGTCGTCCTTGCGGATGGTGAGCATCCGCCCGTTGAAGTCCTGGCGTTGGATCTGGATGGTGCGGATGTAGCGGTTGAGCATGGCGCCCTCGGGGCCGCCGAGCTCGGACAGCATCTGCAGGTCGAGCACGAGGTGGTTCTCGGCCTGGCGGGCCAGCGCCCGGTCGGTGAGGTCGATGACCTCGCCCTCCTCGTCGGAGGGCAGCAGCTGGTCGACGGGGACGTCGTAGAAGCCGGCCAGGCGGTGCAGGCGCGGCACGGAGATGGAGCGCTCGCCGCGCTCGTAGGCGCCGAGCACCGATGCCTTGAACTCCGAGTCGGAGGCCGCCTCCACGTCGTGCAGGCTCAGGCGCTTCTGACGCCGGATGGCGCGCAGGCGCTCGCCGACCTTGCGGCTGTACGCGAGTCCCGCCTCGTCCAAGTCTTCCATCGCCATCTCCTGCTCCGATCCCCACCCGATGTCAACGCTCAACGTAGGCATCGACCACGCTCCGCACAACCCTCACCACCCAGGCAATCTGGGCAATCGGTGCGATGTCCGATGCGTGGGGTGGTCACCGAGCCCAGCCGCTACGCATCGCACCGAGCAGCGCACCGGCGGTAATGGCCGCGGTCTCGGCCCGCAGCACGTGCGGACCGAGGCCCGCGGTGTCGGGGAGGGCGGCGCGCTCGTGGTCCGACCAGCCGCCCTCGGGTCCCACGGCCACGACCGGCCGGTCGAGCGAGACGCCCACCGGACCCCGATCGAGGCGGACCGCGCCCCGGCCGGCCAGGTCGGCCACGTCGGTCACCGGCTCGACCACCGGGAGCCAGCACCGGTGCGACTGCTCGCAGGCCGACCGGGCGATCGCGACGAGGCGCTCGTGCTGGCGGGCCGCCTTGGTCTCGTCCCACCGCACCACGGAGCGATCGGCGCGGAACGGCACGATGCGGTCGACGCCGAGCTCGGTGAGCTTCTGCACCACCAGATCGGGCTTGTCGGACTTGGTCAGCGCGAAGGCGACCGTCACCTCCGGCTCGGGGGCCGGCACCGTGATCACGGGGCCGTCCGGGTCGATCTCGGATCGCCCCCGGAACCGGCCCGCTCGCCACGCGCCGCGCCCGTCGGTGACGGTGAGGGCGTCGCCGTCGCGGAGGCGGCGCACCCGGTCCAGGTGGTGGCGGGCATCGTCGCTCAGGACGGGCGCCTCGACGTCGTCGACGAGCACGTGTGGCGCCGCGCCGTCCGGCGGCTGCGAGCTCACTTGAAGGCGGTGCGCAGCTTGGTGAAGAAGCCTCGCGTCTCCTCGGCGACGGGCTCGCCCCGGAGCTCGGCCAGCCGGCGGACGAGCTCCTCCTGCTCCTCGGTCAGGTCGCGCGGCAGGTCGATCACGACGTGCAGGTGCAGGTCGCCCCGGCCGCCGCGGTTGACGACCGGCACGCCCTTGCCTCGGAAGCGGAACACGTGCCCGGTCGGCGTCGCCGGCGGGACGGTGACCGCCTCCGTGCCGTCCAGGGTCTCGAACTCGACCTCGGCGCCGAGCATCGCCTGGGTCACGGGGATGTGCAGGTCGGCGTGGAGGTCGACGCCGTCGCGCCGGAACACGTCGTGGGGCCGCACCCGGAAGTGCACGTAGAGGTCGCCGGGGGGACCACCCCGGGGGCCGGCAGCGCCCCGACCCTGCAGCCGGAGCGTGGACGCCGCGTCCACGCCCGGCGGGATGTCGACGGTGAAGGAGCGATCCTGGAGGGTCCGGCCCTCGCCGGCGCAGTTGCCGCACGGGTCGGCGATGACCTCGCCGGCCCCGTTGCACCGGGGGCACGCCGCGGTGGTGACCATCTGGCCGAGCAGCGACTGGCGCACGCGACGGACCTGACCGGCGCCGCCGCAGTCCGCGCAGGTGGTGGCCGACGTGCCCGGCGTCGCGCCGGTGGCGTCGCACACCTCGCAGGCCACCGCCGTACGGACGTCGACCTTGTGCTGGGCGCCGAAGACGGCCTCGGTGAAGTCGAGCTCGGTGACGACCTCGAGGTCGGGTCCCCGCATCGGCCCGGACCGACCCGCGCCGCCCCCGCCGAAGGGGCTCTGACCGCCGAAGAACGCGTCGAAGATGTCGCCGACGCCGCCGAAGCCGGCGAAGGGGTCACCGCCGCCCGGCTGCCCGGCGCCGCCGATGCCGGCGTCGCCGAAGCGGTCG
Source organism: Salinilacustrithrix flava (assembly GCF_041228405.1). Taxonomy (GTDB): domain Bacteria; phylum Actinomycetota; class Acidimicrobiia; order Acidimicrobiales; family Salinilacustritrichaceae; genus Salinilacustrithrix; species Salinilacustrithrix flava. The sequence goes on along the minus strand of NZ_CP133888.1, from coordinate 2,958,037 downwards.
TAGCGGGCCCGCTTCTCCGGGTCCCGCAGGACCTCCCACGCCTGGGCGACCTCCTTGAAGTGGTGCTCGGCGTCGGGGTCGTCCGGGTTGGCGTCGGGGTGCAGCTCCCGCGCCTTGGCCCGGTAGGCCCGCTTGATGTCGTCCTGGGAGGCGTCGCGCGGGACGCCGAGGAGCTCGTAGAGGTCGGCCATGAGGGGTCTCCGGTCAGCCTTCGGTGAGGTGGTGGCCGAGTCGGCGGCTCACCGCAGCGACCGCGGCCATGGCCTCGGGGTAGTTCATGCGCGCCGGGCCGAGGACGCCGATCGAGCCGGCTCGCTCCCCGTCGACGGTGTAGGGCGCCACGACGAGCGCGGCGTCGGCCAAGGTCTCCATGCCGGTCTCGGTGCCGATGGCCACCTGCAGGCCCCGGTCGACGACGTCGCGCAGCAGGGTCACCACGACGAGCTGCTCCTCGAGCACGCTCAGGACCTGCTGGACGGTCTCGACCGCGTCGAAGGCCGAGGCGACCCGGGACGCGCCGCCGACGAAGACCTCGTCGGCGGTGTCGGCCGGGGTCGTCCGGCGCAGGACCTCGACGACGGCGCCGACGACGCCGTCGGTGTCCGGGTCGCCGGTGGTGGCGACGTCCGCCGGCACGGCGCCGCGCATGGTGCCGGTGAGCTGGGCCGCGAGGTGCAGCGACGCCCGGGCGACGACGTCGTCGCCCACGTCGGCGGGCAGCTCCACGCTGTGCTTCTCGACCATGGCATCGGCGAGCACGGTGACGACGAGGGCGGTGCTGGGGGCCAGGCCGACGACCTGGACGGACCGGATCGCCACGTCGGCCGCCGAGGGGGGCACGACCACGCCCGTCCAGGCGGTGAGTCCGGACAGCAGGCGGCTGGTGGACTCGAACATCTCCTCGAGCTCGCCGTGGGCGCGAGCGAAGAACGCCTTCACCTGCTTGGCCTGCTCGCCGCGGAGGGCGCCGGGCGACCCGATGGTGTCGACGAAGTAGCGGTAGCCCTTCTCCGTGGGGATCCGCCCCGCGCTGGTGTGGGGTTGGGCCAGGTAGCCCTCGTTCTCCAGGACCGCCATCTCGTTGCGCACGGTCGCCGAGCTCACGTCGACGCCGGGTGCGGCCGACACCCGCCCGGAACCGACGGGCTGCGCGGTCTCGATGTACTCCTGCACGACGGCCCGCAGGATCGAGGCCTTCCGATCGTCGAGCACGTGGTCACCTCCCGGCACGGCAGCGGTCCAGCTGGCACTCGATGTTACCGACTGCCAGCGGCTCAACCCCGTTCCAGCGCGACCAGCTCGTCGTCCAGGTACCGCAGGAGGTGCTGCATGGACGGCACCGAGCGGCGGCAGCCGAGGATGCCGAAGTCGAGGTTGCCGGCGTAGCTGGAGGTCGTGATGTTCAGCGCCTGGCCGTCGACCAGCAGCGACATCGGGTAGGAGCCAGAGAGCCGGGCCCCGTTCCAGTAGAGCGCCTCCTTGGGGCCGGGCACGTTGGAGATCACCACGTTGAACGGCGGGCGGATGCGCTCCTCGGCCAGCGGCAGGCGGCCGAGCGGGCTCATGTTGAGCGCCAGCGGCGCCACGTTCAGCGCGCTGAGGGCCAGGATCTGGCCGGGCGAGAGCCCCTCGAGGCGGGCCTTGCTCTGGTGGATCGACTCCTGGATGTGGGCCAGTCGGGCCGGCGCGGTGTCCAGGTGGGTGCCGAGCGAGCACAGGATCGCGCCCACGGCGTTGCCGCTGCGGTCGTCGGCGCCGCGTGTCTTGAGCGACACCGGGACCATGGCGACGAGGGACTGGTCGGGCAGGGCCCCCTGGTCGAGCAGGTACGTGCGCAGCGCGCCGGCGCTCATGGCCAGGACCATGTCGTTGACGGTGGCGCCGTGGGGCGCAGCGGCGGCCCGGATGCGGTCGATCGACCACGAGTCGGCCGCGAAGCGCCGGGCACCGGTGATCGGCACGTTCAGCATCGAGCGCGGCGCCCGCAGCGGCGAGGAGAGCGACTGGTCCCGGAAGCTGCTGAGCAGGTGGCCGATGCCGTCGGTGGCCCCGGCCACGCTCTCGAGGGAGCCGGTCACGCTCGAGCCGAGCTTGCGCAGCCCGTCGGTGAGCACGGCGGTCCACGTGTCCTCCTCGGGGGCGGAGCGGGGCGGGCGGGCAACCTCGTCGGGATCGGGCTCGTCGAACACCGACCCCTTGGGGCGGCGCTCCCACGGCTGGGGCATTCCCCGTTCGGTCGGATCCGGGCTCATCGAGGACTCGAGCAGCTTCATCGCCGTGACGCCATCGCAGAGGGCGTGGTGGATCTTGGTGTAGAGCGCGAAGCGGCCGTCGGCGAGGCCCTCGATGAGGTGGGCCTCCCACAGCGGCCGGTTCCGGTCCAGGAGCGAGCCGTGGAGCCGGGACACCACGGTGAGCAGCTCCCGGATGCGGCCCGGCACCGGCAGGGCGCTGTGGCGCAGGTGGTACTGGATGTCGAACTGCTCGTCCCGGGTCCACGAGTACCCGGCGAGTCCCGGTCGGCTCACTCGGCGCTGGAACAGGGATCGCACCGGCGCGTCCGAGGCGATGCAGGACTGGTACAGCTCGTAGAGGTACTGCTCGTCCGCGTCCTCGGGCGTCTCGAAGAGGGCGAGCCCGCCGACGTGGGCCGGCTTCTCTCGGGCCTCCATCAGGAGGAAGAGGAGGTCCTGGGGTGCGATCATGGCCATCGGGTGATCATTCCCTACCGGGTCGCCCCATACCTCCGTAGCGACTCCTCCCGTTCCTCCCGGTGGTCCACGATCGGCTCGGGGTAGCCGGCCGGCACCCCGTCCGGTGCGTCGGCCGGGGTGTGGACCCACTTCGAGGGAACCCCGGCGAGCTCGGGGATCCAGCGGCGCACGTAGGTGCCGTCCGGGTCGAATCGCTGCCCCTGCGTCGTCGGGTTGAAGATCCGGAAGAACGGGGCGGCGTCGGTGCCGGTGCCGGCCGTCCACTGCCACCCGTGCTGGTTGGAGGCGAGGTCGCCGTCGACCAGGTTCTGCATGAACCACCGCGCCCCCCGCTGCCAGTCCAGGTGCAGGTCCTTGACGAGGAAGCTGGCCGTGATCATGCGGACGCGGTTGTGCATCCACCCTTCGGCGAGCAGCTGGCGCATGCCGGCATCGACGATCGGGAAGCCGGTGCGACCCTCGGTCCAGGCAACGAACAGCTCGTCGGCACCCGCGCCCCGATCCCACGGCATGGCGCCGACCTTGCCGTCCATCGACTCACGCGCCGACTCCGGTCGGTGGAACAGGACGTCGGCGTAGAACTCCCGCCAGCACAGCTCGGTGGCGAAGGTCCGCTCCCCCGCCGTGTGCCCGAGGCGGGCGAGGACCTGGCGGGGGTGCAGCGTGCCCCACTTCAGGTCGGGCGACAGCCGTGACGTCGCGTCTGCGCCCGGCCGGTCCCGGGCCTCGTCGTAGTCCTCGACCTTGGCCCGGAGGAAGTGGTCGAGGCGGTTGCCGGCCGCGTCCTCGCCGGCGCGGGGCAGGTCCACGTCGCCGATGTCGGGGAGGTCGGGGATCCCGTCGCCCGGCGCCGAGCGCCACGGGATCGATGACGGCCGACGCACCGGAGCGGGCCAGCCGTGGTCCCGCCACGCGCGCGAGAACGGCGTGAAGACCTTGTAGGGCGACCCCGACTTGTTCTCGATCGAGCCGGGCGGCACCGCGTACGCCGACCCGGTCCGCACCAGCTCCACCCCGGCGCCGGTCACCCGCTCGGCGACCGCGTCGTCCCGCCGACGGCCGTAGGGGCCGAAGTCCTCGGCCAGGTGCACCGACGCGGCCTCGACCTCGACCGCCAGCTCCGGGATCACCGAGGTCGGGTCGCCGGCGCGCACCACGAGGTTCCCGTCCATCGACCCGTCGAGGGCGGCCAGCGTGCGGAACAGGTGGTGGCGGCGGACGTCCCCCGCCGGACCGAGGAGCGCCGGGTCCAGGCAGAACACCCCGACCACCTCGTCCGCCTCGCGGACCGCTTCGACCAGCGCGGGGTTGTCGGACAGGCGCAGGTCGCGCCGGAACCACAGCAGCGCCGTCGTCATGGGGAGGCCGGACCGGCGAGCAGGGAGCGCACGGCGTCCAGGGTGTCTGCTTCGGCGACCGACTTGTCGTCGCGGTAGCGGACCACCCGGGCGAAGCGCAGGGCGACGCCGCCCGGGTAGCGGCTCGAGGTCTGCGCCCCGTCGAGCGCGATCTCCACCACCTGCTCGGGGCGGACGTGCACGGTGTGGCCCGACCGGCGGGTCTCCAGCTCCTGGAAGCGCGCCGTCTGCCACGCCAGGATCTCGTCGGTCATGCCCTTGAAGGTCTTGCCGACCATGACCGGCTCGCCGGTCGCAGGATCGAGCGCCCCGAGGTGGATGTTGGACAGCCAGCCCGTCCGGCGGCCGCTCCCCCACTCCACGGCGAGCACCACGAGATCGAGCGTGTGCACGGGCTTGACCTTGCGCCACGACCGCCCCCGCCGACCGGCCTCGTACGACGAATCGGCGGCCTTCACCATCACGCCCTCGTGTCCGTGGGCCAGCGCGTCTGCGAGCACGTCCTCGCCGACCACGGGGTCGAGCGTCGTGGTGCCGGGGATGAGGTGGGGGCCCACGAGGGCGGCCAGCCGCTCGCGTCGAACCCGGAGCGGCTCGTCGATCTGGTCGGCGCCGTCCAGGTGGAGGAGGTCGAAGAACTGCGGGACGAGCGCGGTCTCGCCGGCACCGCGACCGAAGCGGCTCATCGTGTCCTGGAACGCCTGCGGTGCCTGATCCGGGCCCATGAAGCCCAGCACCTCGCCGTCGAGGACGAAGGAGCTGCTGTCGAAGCTTCGCACCACCGCGACCACCTCGGCCAGCCGCTCCGTGACGTCGTTCAGGTTCCGGGTGTAGATGCGCACGTCGTCGCCGGCCCGGTGGACCTGGATGCGGGCGCCGTCGAGCTTCCACTCGACGCTGGCCTCGCCGACCTCCTCGATGGCGGCCGCCACCGACTCGCTGGTCGACGCCAGCATCGGCTGGACGGCCCGGAGCGGTTCGAGGCCGACCGCCTCCACCGCCTCGCGTCCCTCGGTCAGGGCGATGCGGGCCACGGCGCCGAGGTCGCCGGCCAGCATCACGGCCCGGCGCACCGCCGGTGCCGGGATGCCCGATGCCGCGGCCACCGCGTCGGTGACCACCCCGGCCAGCGCGCCCGTGCGCATGTCGCCCACGAACAGGCGAGCGAGGAAGTCCGCCTCGGGCGCGGTCGCCCGGGAGAACAGCGCGACGAGCTGGGCCCGTCGCGCCCCCTGCGAGCCGGGTCCGGTGGTGCTCGCCAGCGTCGACACGGCTCGGTCGACCTCGTCGACGGTGAGGCCGGCCTCCTCCGCTGGCGGGCAGTCCAGATCCCGGATCGCGGCCCAGCCGACGCCGATGCGGCCCTGTCGCACCTCCCCCAGGAGGAACCCGATCACGATGGGGATCTCCTCGGGGGCGAGCGCGGCGAACAGCCCGGCCAGCACGTCGCGCTTCGCCGTGCGCTTCGTCGTCGCGCCGACGGCATCGGCTGCGGCGACGACGTCGGCCAGCAGCGTCACGGGATGCACCAGTCGACCGGCTCGCGCCCGGCCGCCACCAGCGCCGCGTTGGCCCGGCTGAACGGGCGGGTGCCGAAGAACCCCTTGTGCGCCGACAGCGGCGACGGGTGCGGCGACTCGATGATCGTGTGCTTCGACGTGTCGATCTGGGCCGCCTTCCGGCGGGCCGACGCACCCCAGAGGACGAAGACGACCCGTTCGGGCTTGGCGTCGACGACCTCGATGACCCGGTCGGTGAAGCGCTCCCAGCCCTTGCGCTGGTGCGACGCCGCCTGGCGTGCACGGACGGTCAGGGTCGTGTTGAGCAGCAGCACCCCCTGGCGGGCCCAGTGCTCCAGGTTCCCGTGACCGGGCCGCGGGCACCCGAGGTCGGCCTCCAGCTCGGCGTGGATGTTGACCAGCGACGGCGGGATGTCGATGCCCTCACGTACCGAGAAGCAGAGCCCGTGGGCCTGGCCGGGGCCGTGGTAGGGGTCCTGGCCGAGGATCAGCACCTTCACGTCCGAGTGCGGCGTGAGGTGGAGTGCGGCGAACACCTCGTCGTGGGGCGGGTACACCTCGTGGCGCGCCCGCTCCTCCCGGACGAAGGCCTGCAGCTCGTGCCAGTAGGGCTCCTCGAACTGGTCGCGCAGGAGCGGGTTCCAGTCGGTCTTCATGCGGCGCCGAACGTACCCGACCCCGGATCCCGTTCAGTCGAGCAGGGAGGCCTCGGCGAGCGACGTGTCGAGGCGCTCGAGCAGGTCTGCGTCGGCATCGTCGCCCGGGTTCCCGGTGGTGAGCAGCTTGTCGCCGAGGAAGATGCTGGCGGCGCCGGCGTGCATGCACAGCGCCTGCAGCTCGTCGCTCATCTGGCTGCGACCGGCGGACAGCCGGACGACGGACCCCGGCATCATGATCCGGGCGGCGGCGATCGTGCGGACCAGCTCGAGGCCGTCGAGCTCGTCGGTGCCGTGGAGGGGCGTGCCGGGCACCTGGACCAGCAGGTTGATCGGCACGCTCTCGGGGTGGGGGTCGAGCTGGGCCAGCTGGGCGAGCAGGCCGGCCCGCTGGCGGCGGCTCTCGCCCATGCCGACGATGCCGCCGCAGCAGAGGCGGACGCCGGCCTCTCGCACGTGGCCGATCGTGTCGAGCCGGTCCTGGTAGGTGCGGGTGGTGATGATCTCGCCGTAGAAGTCCGGCGAGGTGTCCAGGTTGTGGTTGTAGTAGTCGAGCCCGGCGTCCGCGAGGCGCTGGGCCTGGGCGTCGGTGAGCATCCCGAGCGTCACGCAGGTCTCCATGCCGAGGTCGCCGACCGCAGCGACCGCGTCGGCGACCCGCTCGACCTGGCGGTCGTTCGGCGACCGCCAGGCAGCACCCATGCAGAAGCGGGACGCGCCGGACGCCTTCGCGTTCGTCGCGGCGGCGACGATCTCCTCGGTGTCCATCAGCCGCTCGGGCTCGAGGTCGGTGTTCCACTTCGCCGACTGCGGGCAGTACGCGCAGTCCTCCGGGCAGGCGCCAGTCTTGATCGAGAGCAGGATCGCACCCTCGACCACGTCGGGCCGGAAGCCCGCCCGGTGGACCTGCTGGGCGTCGAAGAGCAGGTCGTGGAACGGGCGCTCGAGCAGTGCGAGCGCGTCGTCGGTGGTCCAGTCGTGGCGGGGGGAGGTCTCGACCATGGCGGGCGATCCTACGGTCGGCCCGCGGTCGCACCGAATGGGCCCGGAACACCTCGGCGTCACCTGTGGTTGGGTGCAGGCATGCGCATCGATGTGTGGTCCGACGTCGTCTGTCCGTGGTGCTACCTCGGCAAGCGGCGCCTCGAGGTGGCCCTCGAGGGCCTCGACTTCGCCGACGAGGTGGAGGTCCGGTGGCGCGCCTTCCAGCTCGATCCGACGGCGACCGCCGAGCCGAAGGACCTGGCGACGGCGATCGACCGCAAGTACGGGCCCGGCGCGTTCCAGGGCATGACCGGGCGCCTCGTGCCCCTCGGGGAGGAGGTCGGCATCGACTACCGCTTCGACCTGGCCCAGCGGGTCACGAGCCTCCCGGCCCTGTCGCTGGTTGCGTGGGTCGAGTCCGAGCACGGTCCCGACACCGCGGCGCAGCTGCACGACCGGCTGTTCCGGGCGTACTTCACCGAGGGCGCCAACATCGCCGATGCCGCCAACCTCGTCGAGTGGGCCGTAGACGTCGGCGCCGACCGCGAGCTGGCCGGCGAAGCCGTGGCCACGGGCACGGGCCGAGATGCGGTGGCGTCGGACCTCGAGGGGGCCGCCGACCGCCAGATCACCGGCGTGCCGGCCTTCGTCATCGAGGACTCCTTCATGATCCCCGGCGCCCAGGACGTGGACACCATCCGCAACCTGCTCACCCGCATGCACGAGCGCCGAGCGGCGAGCTGACGGGTCTCAGCCGCCGACGTCGCGCGCCGCGAGGAGCTCGGCCCGCTGGAAGCCGGGGCCGCCCTCACGGTCGTGGCGGGTGATGAGGCCCTGGTCGGCCATGGCGCGGACCTGCTCGACCGGGACGCCGAGCAGCTCGCTGGCGGCGTCGAGACCGAGCAGCTCGCCGAGGTCGCCGGTCTGGTGGTGGTTCGACTGATCGGACATGGGGGGTCCGTACCCGCCGCCGACGATGCCGAAGACCTGGCACCGCCGTCGCTACGGTCGCGCAGGTGCCCCAGCTCACCTCACGCCAGTGGGCGATCGTCGCCGGCGTGCTCGCCGTCATCGCCGTCGCCATCGTGGTCATCGCGCTCGGCGGAGGCGGTGACGAGCCCGCCGAGCGAGCCGTCACCTCCACCACCACGTCCACCACGACGACGACCTCGACCACGACGACGACCGAGCCCGGCTACCCGCTCACCGGCCAACCGGTGGACGACGCAGCCCGAGCCCAGCAGCCGGTCCTGGCGGTGAAGATCGACAACGCCGAGCCCCGCACCGGTCGGGGCGGACGCCCTCAGGCCGGGATCAACCAGGCCGACGTGGTGTACGAGGAGATGGTGGAGGGCAGCGTCACCCGCTTCCTCGCGCTCTTCCACTCCCAGGACGCCGATCCGGTGGGCCCGATCCGCTCGGCCCGCACCACCGACCTGCTCCTGATGGAGCCCCTGAACCGCCCGCTCTTCGCGTGGTCCGGGGCCAACGCCGGGGTCGTCGCACAGGTCCGCGGCGCCGCCGTCGTCGACGTCGGGCTCGATGCCGCCACCGGCGCCTACGACCGGGCCGGAGATCGACCCGCGCCGTACAACCTGATGAGCTCCACCGGCGCGCTGCGCGCAGCGGTGGCGAGCGAGGAGCGGCCACCGCCGGCCCTGTTCCGGTACCGGCCCGCCGACGTCGAGCCGACCGGAGACCCGGCCACCGGAGTGCGGATCGCGTTCGGTGGGGGGCCGGGCAGCGCGCCCGTCGACTACGAGTGGGACGGCAGCGGCTGGGCCCGCAGCCAGCGCGACACACCCCACGTCGACGCGACGGACACCCGCGTCGCCCCACCCAACGTCATCGTCCAGTTCACGCCCTACGCCGAGGTGCAGTGCTGCGACGCCGCCGGGTTCCCGATCGTGGAGGCCCAGCTCGTCGGCGAGGGCGACGCCTGGGTGCTCAGTGCCGGGCGCCTCGTCCAGGCCCGCTGGTCCCGACCCACCGTCGGCGACGTGACGACCTACACCGGCCCCGACGGCGAGCCGGTGCTGCTCACGCCCGGCCCGACCTGGGTGGCCATCGCCCCGCCCGGCAGCGCCGAGTCCCGGTAGGGCTACCCGGCGCGCAGCCGGTACCCCATCCCCCGGACGGTCTCGATGCGGTCCGCACCGAGCTTGCGGCGCAAGTAGCCGATGTACACGTCGACGACGTTGGACTCCGGCTCGAAGTCGTAGCCCCAGACCATCGACAGCAGCTGCTCGCGCGACAGCACCTGACCGGGGTGCCGGAACAGCGCCTCGGCGAGCGCGAACTCCCGTGACGACAGCTCGACGCTGCGGCCGTCCACCGACACCGTCCGCCGCCGCAGATCGAGCACGACGGAGCCGGCCTCCAGCAGCGTCTGCTCGGTGGTCCCCTGGTCGCGCAGCCGGGCCCGGACCCGGGCCAGCAGCTCCTCGAAGCGGAACGGCTTGGTGACGTAGTCGTCGGCGCCGGCATCGAACCCGGTGACGGTGTCGGACGTGGCATCCCGTGCCGTCAGCACGATGACGGGCAGGCGCACGCCGCGCTCGCGGATCTCCTGCAGCACGGCGAACCCGTCCTTCCCCGGCAGGCCGATGTCGAGGATCATCAGGTCGAAGCTGGCGTCGTCGACCACCGCCGCGGCCGTGATCCCGTCGCCGACGGCCATGGTGGAGTGCCCGTTGGCCTCGAGGCCCTTGGTGAGGAACGACACGATCCGGTCCTCGTCCTCCACGATCAGGATGCGGGCCACGGCAGCTCCTCCTCGGTTCGCTCGTCCTCCACGACGGTCGGGGTCGTGGGGGTCTCGACGGCCGCTGCCGGCAGGCAGAGGACGAACGTGGCGCCGCCCCCGGGCGTGTCGCGCAGGTCGACCCGACCGCCGTGGGCGGCAGCGATCGCGGTGGCGATGGCCAGGCCCAGCCCGGCGCCGTCGCTGCGGGTGCGTCGGGCCGAGGCCCCCCGGCCGAACCGGTCGAAGATCCGGTCGCGGTCCTCGGCCGGCACGCCCTCGCCCTGATCGCTCACGCCGAGCTCCAGGTGCTCGCCGGCCACCACGGAGAACACGGTGATGCGCTGGCCGTCGGTCGTGTGCTGGACGGCGTTGCGCACCAGGTTCATCCACGCCTGCGTGATCCGCTCCCGGTCGAGCTGCGCGACCACGACCGCCTCCGCCCGCACCTCCCACTCCCGGTCCACGAGGGGGCTGGCCTTGGCGACGATCTCGTGGGTGAGGTCGGCGACATCGACCGGGCCGGGCACGACGAAGTCGGGCCGTTCGGCCTTCGCGATCAGGAGCAGGTCCTCCACGATCCGGGTCATGCGGTCCAGCTCGTCGAACACGACCTCGCGGGTGGCCTCGCCGAGGGGTTCGTCGGACGCAGCGAGCTCGAGGTGCCCGCGGATCACCGTGATCGGCGTGCGCAGCTCGTGGCCGGCGTCGTCGAGGAAGGACCGCTGGGTGGCGAAGGCACCCTCGACCCGGTCGAGCATGGCGTTGAACGTCTGCGTCAGCTCGGCGAGCTCGCCGCTGCCGTCCACCGGGATCCGTTCGCTGAGGTTGTCCTCCCGCACGGCGTCTGCCGCGTGCGCCAGGTCCCGGAGCGGTGCGAGCACCCGCCCGGCGATGGCCCATGCGGCCGCCGCGGCGACCAGGAACGCCACGAGGCCGACGGTGGCAGCGGCCCGGACGGCATCGTCGACCTCGGCCCGCTCGGCCGCCGGGAAGCGCGCCACCACGAACGTTCCCTCCCGCTCACCGCCCGTCACCACCACGGGCACCACGAGGTACCGGACGTCGCCGCCGGGTGTGGACGCGTTGCCGTACGCCGGTTCGCGAGCGGAGCCCCAGGACGCCACGAGGGAGGCGACGTCCTCCAGCGGGTAGGGCGCGTCCGGGCTGCGGAGGTAGGGCCGACCGTCGACGAGACCCAGGAACACCTCGTCGGTGTCGGGGATGTTGCGGGCGAAGAAGGTGTCGAAGATGGCGGCGACGTCGGAGCCGAAGGGCTCCCCGCTGTCGGGGTCGATCCCCTGGGCCAGCTGCTCGAACTCCGCGACCTCCTGGGCGAGGTTCGCGTCGATCCGCTCGTCGAGCTGCGCGAGCAGCAGCGCGCGGTCGACGACGATGGACACCGCGATCGTGCCCGCCAGCAGCGCGAGCGCGCCGATGAGGACTCGGGCACGGGCGCTGCCCAGGATCCGGCCCCGTCGGTCACGCGTCCGGCGCACCTCAGGCGATCTCAGTCGTCGTCATCGCCGTCATCGTCGAGGTCGTCGGCATCACCGTCGTCGTCGTCAGCGTCGTCATCGTCGGCGTCGTCATCGTCGGCGTCGGGAGGTGGTGCGGGCGCAGGAGCAGGCGCGGTCGGCGCAGGCGGTGGTGGCGGCGGTGGCGGCGGTGTCGTCGGTTCAGCTGCCGGCAGCGGATCGAGGTGCACCGGTGGCGGGATGACCACCGCGGGCTCGTCGTCGCCCGGCCCGGCCGGCCATCCGGGCTCCTCGGGGTCGGCCGCCTCGCCGGGGTTCGGGGTGAGCTCGATCGCGCCGGGTGGGCGCGGGCCCTCGTCGCTGCCGAGCGCCATGACGGCGTTGGCCACCACCACGGCGACGACGGCGCCGAGCAGCAGGGCACCGAGGGTCCTCCAGAGCACGCCCCATGGTGCCCCTCGCCGGGTGAGGCCCGCGTGAGGCGACGATGAGAAGGTTCTCACGGTCCTCTCACACCGCTCTCACCGCCCATCGGGAGGATGGCGACGTGGAGATCGACGACCCCGCCGTGCCTGCGGTGGCCCACCTCACCGGCACCGGCGCGACGGACGTGCTGGCCGCGGCGGTGCGCGCCGCCGGGGGGACGCTGCACGGAGCGCGCACGTCCCAGGTCCAGTACCGACCCGGTTCGGACCTGGTCGTCCGCTACCGGGGTGACGTGACCTGGGGTGACGGCCGCCGGCGGGACGAGACCCTGCTCGCCGCCGCGCACCGGTCCGGTGCCCTCCCCGGCGCCGTCCCGGTCGTGGCCGAGGCGGGCGGGCTGGAGCTCGTGGCGTCGGTGTGGCGGTGGCCCTTCGACCCCGTCGTCGTCGGGCTCGAGGATGCCGTCACGCCCGGACGCACCGACGATCTCGTCGGCTCGATCACCGGCGCTCGACCCGCCGTCGAGGTCGTCTCCTACCGGCCCACCGAGCGGGCCGTCGTGCGCCTCACCGGCGACGACGCGGTCGCCTACCTCAAGGCCGTCCCACCGGCGCTGGTCCCCGAGCTGGTCGACCGGCACGAGCGCCTCCTCGCCGTCGGCCTGCCCGTGCCCGAGGTGCTGGCGACGGATCCGGCACGGGGCCTCGTGGTCCTCCGTGCGCTCACGGGCACGACGTTCCGCGAGCGCATCAAGGCCGATCTTCCCGGATGGCCGGCGCCCGCGGCCCTCGGGGATCTCCTCGAGCGCATCCACCGAGCCGATCCCACCGGCCTCGCCACCCGAGCCGGCCGCGTCGCCGATGGCATCGGGCACGCCCAGCTCGTGGCGACCGTGGCGCCCGAGCTCGGGCCCGCCCTCGACGTGCTCACCGCCCGGTTCGCCGCCGAGGCCGAGCCCGTGGCGGCACGCAGCGGCGTCGCCGTCCACGGGGATCTGCACGAGGGCCAGCTCATCGTCGACCGCGACGGCTCGGTCACCGGGCTGCTCGACCTCGACGACCTGGCGATCGGCGACCCGGTCGACGACCTCGCCACCCTCATCGGGCACCTGCGGTTCCGGGCGGGAGGCCTCGACGTGGGCAGCCCGGCTGCCGAGCGGCTGCACGACCACGTCCGCGCCCTGCACGACCACGCTGCGGCGCTGGTCGGCGCCGAGGCGATCGACGTGGCGGTCGCCTCCGTGCTGGTCGGCCTGGCCACCGGCCCCTACCGCGTGCAGCACGAGGGTTGGCCCGAGCGGGTCGCCGCCGTCGTGGCCGACGCCACCGCCCTCGTCGAACCGTGGACCGACATGAGGGGTTTCTCAGCCGCTCCTCACGACGGCCTCACGGTCGACCCCGAGAGTGGGAACCGTCACCCCCTCCCCCTGACGAAAGGAAGTGCATGATGCGACGCACACTCACCTGGAAGGCCGCCGTGGTCGGCGGCGCTGCGCTCGGCGCCGGCTTCGGCTCCGTCGCCCTCGCCGGAGCCGACAGCTCGAGCACCCCGCCCAGCTCGGTCGAGCTCCAGGAGATCGACCGCCAGATCAGCGCCCTCAGCGCACCGCTCTCGGTGCTCCCGGCGCCGGTGGCGGAGATCCAGTCGATGAGCGCACCGACGAGCCCGGCCAGCCCGGCGGCACCCTCGGTGCAGTCGGCTCCCTCGGCGCAGTCCGTCCAGTCGGCTCCCTCGGTGCAGTCCGCACCGTCGATGCAGTCCGCTCCCTCTGCCCCCGCCCCCGCGCAGGTCTCACCGGCCCAGGAGACCCCGGCGCCCCCGCCCGCACCGGCGGCAGATTCGCCGGACTCCCCCGCCTCGGCCCCGGCGCCCGCTCCCGCCCCGTCGGTCGACGACTCGCCGGACAGCCCGGCCTCGGTCGACAGCATCGACTCCATCGACAGCTGAGCGCCGCTCCCGACGAGAGCCCGGACGGCCCCGCCCCCGTCCGGGCTCCGTCGCGCCCGGGATCGGTGCCGGACAGCGACGTCGATGGCCTACGGTCGACGCACCACCCCGCCCCATGCGACGAAGAGGAACCTCCGATGACCGACGGCCCCAACCACGGCTTCGACACCATGCTCGTGCACGCCGGCACCGAGCCCGATCCGGCCACCGGCGCCGTGCAGGTGCCGATCTACCAGAGCACGTCGTTCGCGTTCCGCGACGCCGAGCACGCCGCCAAGCTGTTCAACCTCGAAGAGGTCGGCTTCATCTACTCCCGGCTCACCAACCCCACGGTGTGGGCGCTGCAGAACCGCATGGCCGCGCTCGAGGGCGGTGCCGGCGCCGTCGCCTGCTCCTCGGGACATGCCGCCCAGCTCATGGCCCTGTTCCCGCTGATGGCCCCGGGGCGCAACGTCGTGGTGTCCACCCGCCTCTACGGCGGCTCGATCACGCAGTTCTCCCAGACGATCAAGCGCTTCGGCTGGTCGGCGACCTTCGTGGACTTCGACGACACCGACGCAGTGGCCGCGGCCTGCGACGACGACACCCGCGCCATCTTCTGCGAGTCCATCGCCAACCCGGGCGGCTACATCACCGACCTGCCCGCCATCGCGGCCATCGCCGATGCCCAGGGCGTGCCCCTCATCGTCGACAACACCTCGGCCACCCCGTACCTGTGCCGCCCGATCGAGCACGGCGCCACTCTGGTGGTGAACTCGACGACCAAGTACCTCACCGGCAACGGCACGGTCACCGGCGGCGTCATCGTCGACTCCGGGACGTTCGACTGGATGGCCTCGGACAAGTTCCCGTCGCTCTCCCAGCCCGAGCCGGCGTACCACGGCCTGGTGTTCGCCGAGGCCCTCGGCCCCATGGCCTTCACCTTCCACGGCATCGCGGTCGGCCTGCGCGATCTCGGCATGACCATGAACCCCCAGGGCGCCCACTACACGCTGCTCGGCATCGAGACGCTGAGCCTGCGCATGGCCCGCCACGTCGAGAACGCCGAGAAGGTCGCCGGCTGGCTCGAGGGCAACGAGCACGTCGATGCCGTCACCTACGCCGGCCTCGAGTCCTCGCCGTACCACCACCGCATGGCCACCATCTGCCCGAAGGGCGCCGGTGGGCTGTTCACCATCGCACTGAAGGGCGGCTACGACGCCTGCGTGAAGTTCGTGGACTCCCTCGAGCTGTTCACCCACGTGGCCAACCTCGGCGACACCCGGTCCCTGGTGATCCACCCGGCCTCGACCACGCACCGCCAGCTCTCGCCCGAGCAGCTCGAGGCCGCCGGTGCGCCGGCGAACGTCGTGCGCCTGTCCATCGGCATCGAGGACCCCAAGGACCTCATCGCCGACCTCGAGCAGGCCCTCGCCGCCGCCCACTGAGCCACCTCCCGGAAATCCCGTGGATCCGTACCACCGGTGGTGACGGATCCACGGGATCTTCAGACGGGCTCGACGGCGATGCGCCGAGACCGGCGCTCGCTCTGCACGGCGTCGGTTGCCAGGACCGTCAGGGCGATCCAGACCAGGGCGAAGCCGGCGAGGCGGGCCGGCGGCAGCGACTCACCGAGGATCGCGACGCCGACGATCAGCTGCATCGTCGGCGTGATGTACTGCAGCAACCCGAGCATCGACAGCGGGATGCGGGTCGCAGCGGTGGCGAACAGCAGCAGGGGTACGGCCGTGACCACGCCGAGGCCGGCGAGCAGGGCGTCGCGCCACAGCGAGCCGTTCGTGAACGACAGCTCGCCCCGACCGGCGAACACCGCGAGGCCGACGAGGGCGACCGGCGCGAGCACGGCGGTCTCGATGGCCAGCGACGTGAGCGCGGCGGCGCCGGCGTCCTTCTTCAGGTAGCCGTACATCCCGAAGGAGCCGGCGAGGACCAGGGCGATCCACGGGACGCGGCCGTTGGCCACGGTGAGCACCAGCACCGAGGCGACGCCGAAGCCGAGTGCCACCTTCTGGGCCGGGCGCAGCCGCTCGTGCAGCACGATGACGCCGAGGGCGACCGTGAACAGGGGGTTCACGTAGTAGCCGAGCGCGGCGTCGACCACGTGGCCGCTGTTCACCGCCCAGATGTACGTCAGCCAGTTGATCGAGATGAACACCGCCGCGAGGGCGAGCCGCTGCAGGGACCGGCGGTGCCGAACCAGGGTGGCCAGCTCGGCGTAGCGGTGCTGCACGGCGAGGACGCCGAGCACGACGGCAAGCGACCACGCGATGCGGTGGAAGAGGATCTCGACCGCCGAGACCTCCTCCAGCAGCCGGAAGACGAGGGGGAACACGCCCCACAGGGCGTAGGCACTGAACCCGGCGGTGATGCCGTGTCTCTGGGCGGTCCGCTCCGCGGCGCCGCGTGCCGGCTGCTCGCTGGCGCTCCCGACGCCGGCCCTGTTCATGGCCGTCCGGTCGGTCGCACGCATCTCAATCGTCGAGCCGCAGGGCGGACACGAAGGCCTCCTGGGGCACCTCGACCCGGCCGATGTTCTTGGCCTTCTTCTTGCCTTCCTTCTGCTTCTCGAGCAGCTTGCGCTTGCGGGAGATGTCACCGCCGTAGCACTTGGCCAGCACGTCCTTGCGCTTCGCCTTCACCGTCTCGCGAGCGATGATCTTGCCCCCGATCGCAGCCTGGATCGGCACGTCGAACATCTGGCGCGGGATGAGCTCCTTGAGCTTCTCGGCCATCTTCGAGCCGTAGTCGTAGGCCTTGTCCCGGTGCACGATCGAGGAGAACGCGTCGGCCGCGACGCTGTTGAGCAGCACGTCGACCTTCACGAGGTTGGCCCGCTCGTAGCCGACCAGCTCGTAGTCGAGGCTGGCGTAGCCCTGGGTCCGCGACTTCAGCTGGTCGAAGAAGTCCCGCACCACCTCGGCGAGCGGGATCTTGTAGGTGATCTCCACCCGCTCCGGCGACAGGTACTCCATCCGGATCTGCTCGCCGCGGCGGTTCTCGCACAGCTCGATGATCGGCCCCAGGTACTCCGCAGGCGTGAGGATCGAGATCGAGAACATCGGCTCCTCGATCCAGTCGATCTCCGTGGGCTCGGGGAGGGCCGAGGGGTTGGAGACGCCGACCCGCTCCCCCGTCGTGGTGACGACCTCGTAGGCCACCGACGGGGCGGTGATGATCAGGTTCAGGTCGAACTCGCGGGAGAGGCGCTCGCGGATGATCTCCATGTGGAGCATGCCGAGGAACCCGCAGCGGAACCCGAAGCCGAGCGCCATCGACGTCTCGGGCTCGTAGGTGAAGGAGCCGTCGTTGAGGCGCAGCTTCTCGAGGCTGTCGCGCAGGTCGGAGTACTCGTCGCCATCGACCGGGTAGAGGCCGGCGAACACCATGGGCTTGGGGTCCTGGTAGCCCGACAAGGCCTCCTCGGCACCGTGGGATGCGGTGGTCACCGTCTCGCCCGAGCGCGCCTCGGCGACGTCCTTGATGCCGGCGATCAGGTAGCCCGTCTCACCCGGGCCGAGCGCGTCGACCGGCGTGGGGACCGGGTTGCGCACACCGATCTCGTCGGCGTCGTTGGTGGTGCGCGCCTGCATGAAGCGCAGCTTCTCGCCGGTGCGCATCGTGCCGTCCATGATCCGCACCGAGGAGACGACGCCGCGGTAGGTGTCGTAGTGCGAGTCGAAGATGAGCGCCCGCAGCGGGGCGTCGGCGTCGCCGACGGGCGGGGGGATCTTCTCCACGATGGCGTCGAGCAGCTCGGTGACGCCGTCGCCCGTCTTCCCCGACACGTGGAGGATCTCTTCGGCCGGCAACCCGAGGACGCTCTCGATCTCCTCCGCCACCCGGTCCGGTTCGGCCGCGGGCAGGTCGATCTTGTTGAGCACCGCGATGATCTCGAGGTCGTGCTCGAGGGCCTGGTAGCAGTTGGCCAGCGTCTGGGCCTCGATGCCCTGGGATGCGTCGACGAGCAGCACGACGCCCTCGCACGCCGCGAGCGAGCGGGAGACCTCGTAGCCGAAGTCCACGTGCCCCGGCGTGTCGATGAGGTTGATCACGTGGTCCTTCCAGTCGAGGCGCACCGACTGGAGCTTGATGGTGATGCCCCGCTCCCGCTCGATGTCCATCGAGTCGAGGAACTGCTCCTTCATGTCCCGGGAGGAGACCGCGCCGGTGACCTCGAGCAGACGATCCGAGAGGGTCGTCTTCCCGTGGTCGATGTGGGCGATGATCGCGATGTTCCGGATGCGATCGAGAGACGGTCGGGGAGAGGCCATGGGGACCTCACGACGCTACCAACGGCCCTGACCCCCTCCCCCATCGCATCTGCGGCTCCCCCGGGGTGTCAGAGACCGGCCACGAAGTCCCGGATGATGCCGGCCACGACGCCGGGTTGCTGCTCGTGGGGAGCGTGCCCGGCCCCCTCCAGCAGGTGGAGCTCGGCACCGAGGCCGTCGGCCGCGGTGCGGTGCGCGTCGAGGGACACGATGCGGTCGTCGATCCCGCCGATGACCACCGCCGGCACCCCGACCTCGCCGAGGCGCTCGGCGACCTGCGGGGGCTCCCACGTCGTCGTGAGGTGCCAGAGGGCCTCCGCGGTGCCGGGCGCCCGCAGGCACCGGCCGGTCTCCACGGCCGTCGCATCCGTCAGCGGCGTGCCGTGCCGGGTGGAGCGCCGCAGGAACGCCGTCGCACCCCGGATGCCGACCCGGAGCATCGACGCCGCGACCAGCCCGGAGCCGGGGAGGCGGGCGACGGCCCGGACGGTGAGCGGTGGCTCGGCGTCGATGGCGGGGGCGAGCAGGACGAGCCCGTCGAGCGACGTCGTGCCGGCGAGGGCGAGCTGGATGGTTAGCAGGGCGCCGGCGGAGTGCCCCACGAGCACCCGCTGCCCGGCACCGACCGTCAGCTGGTCGACGAGCGCGGCCGTCCGCCGCAGGTCGGCCGCGAGGGCGTAGGGATCGTCCGGGCCGGTGCGGGGCGGGGGACGGTCGCTGCGACCGAACGGGGGACGGTCCCACGCGACCAGACCCAGCTCATCCCGGAGCTCCGCGGCCAGGCCGGCGAAGGTGAAGGTCCCCGAGGCGAAGCCGTGCAGGCAGACGAGGGCGGGACCGGTCGGCGGGCCCGCCCGCTCGACGTGGATGCCGACGCCGTCGACCGTCCGCCGCTCGCTGCTGCCCCAGCGCAGGTCCACCGTCACCATGGGCGCAGTCTGATCGCCACGCGCTGGGTTGTCCCGCGCCGCTCGTCCACCGCTACCATGATCGCTTCCGTGCCCGCCCTCGCGCGCACGCCACCTTCGCAACCCCAGAGGTCCCCCACGTGGCCAACATCAAGAGCCAGATCAAGCGCAACCGCCAGAACGAGAAGGCGCGCCAGCGCAACAAGACGGTGCGCAGCGAGCTGCAGACCCGCACCAAGAAGGTGCTCAACGCCGCGCAGAACGGCGAGGAGACCGCCGAGTCCCTCAAGGCCGCCATCCGTCGCATCGACACCGCGGCCACCAAGGGCGTGCTCCACAAGAACACGGCGGCTCGCAAGAAGTCCCGCCTGATCAAGCAGGTCCGTCGCCTGGAGTCGGCCGAGCAGGCCTGACCCCGACGCTCCTCGCGTTCCCGACGACCCCGCTCCGGCGGGGTCGTTGCGCGTCTGGCCTCGGTCCTACACCTAGCGGACCGCCTTCGCGACCCGGGCCAGCCGGGCGACGAGGACCTCCATGCTCAGCTCGACCGGCCAGTCGATCGTGCCGCGCAGCTCGAGGTCGGTGCGGGCGAGCAGGCGGATGGACTCCCGCACGCCGTCGGACCCGAGCCGGCGCGACTGGGCCAGCGCCTTCTTGGCCGGGAACGTCGAGCCCTTCATCCCGAGGACCGTCGCCGCCTCCTTCTCCCCCCGCACCCCGGCGCCGTCGAGGCGCATGATGCGCTGGAAGTGGGTGTGCAGGGTGGCCATCACCTGCATGGGGTGGCGGCCCGACCGGAGCATGCGGGTCAGCGTCGTGATGGCCGCGGCGATGTCGCCCCGGTCGATCGCGTCGGTGAGGTCCCATGGCGGCACGCCGCCGGCGTCGCCGAGGAACGGCTCCACGTCAGCGATGCCGAGGCGGGCGCCCTCCCCGTAGGTGGACGCCAGCACGGCGAGCACGCCCGGGAGCTTGCCCGGGTCGTCGCCCAGCCAGTCGACCAGGTGCCGCTGGGCATCGCGGGCGAGGGACAGCCCGGCCTTGGCCACCGCCTCGTCGACGAAGCTGCCGACGTCCCGACCGGGGTCGGTGCTGATGGTCTCCCCGCCGGCGGCCGTGATGGCGTCCGACAGGGCCTTGGGGACCCGGCCGGTGCCGCCCCAGTCGAGCACGAGCACCGTCGTGGGCAGGGGGTCGGCCAGGTAGTCGAGGAGGCCGGCGAGGTCGTCCTTGGCCTTGAACCGCTCGATGCTGCGGCCGACGACCACGCGGTGGTCCGTGAAGAACGGCGACGTCTGGGCCGCGTCGACCAGCGGACGGAGGCGCTCGTCCTCGTCCAGGGTGGGCTCGTCCACGACGAGGGTCGCGTCGGCGTCGCCCACCTGCTCGGCGATCACGGCGGAGCGACGGGCGGACCGGAGGATGTCGTCGGCGCCCTTGATCAAGATGACCGGCGGACGGCTCATCGTGCACCCCCAGCCGCCTGCGCAGCCACCAGGCGATCGGCCACGGTGACCACCCGGCGCACGGCCCGGGTGTCGCTGGCGCGCACCGCGCCGACCCCGTCGTGCACCGCTCGCACGACCGCGCCCCACGCGCTCGGGCCCTCGCCGCCGACGGTCCGGCCGACGACTCCGGGACCGGTCCACGCCTCTCCTTCGACGATCAGGCGATCCGGGGTCACGCCGGCCTCGAGCGCGCGGCGGGCGACGTCCGGCGTGCACCAGAAGCTCAGCTCGGGGGCCGCCACCATCTCGGCGACGTCGACATTGGCAGCGCGGACCTCGACCGCGACCGCGCCGGCAGCCGCCAGCTCCGCCGATCGGACCAGGCCGTCCACGGTGAGGCCGACCGGCCGACCGCCGCGCTCGGCGGCCTCGCTGACCTGGGCGATCGTGGCGCCGCAGCGGAGCCAGACGGCGTCGGCGCCGCATGCGACGGCCTCGATGCAGCCCGGATCCAGCGATTCGACCAGACCGATCACGGCCGTGCGCGCGGCCGTGTCGAGCTGGAGTTGACCGAGCGCCAGGAGCACCAGCCGAACCTACCGCTGCGTCGGCGGCTCCCCCGCTCCCCGTCCGATCCGCACCTCCAGCACCGGCGACGCCGAGGAGACGTGGACCTCGAAGCCCGCCACACCGGCGACGAGCCCGGGCTCGGGCACCACGTGGTCCGGTACCGGGGTGCCCTCCGGTGCCAGGACGACGTGCACCGGGAAGCGAGCCCGGACCGACTCGACGACCTCGGCCAGCTCCGGACGGCCGGCCCGGATCACGACCAGCCCGACGACGTGCACCTGCCGGCGCCGCAGGACGTCCAGCACCTCGACCCCGGACGCGCCCGGTCGCAGGTCCACCACCGCCACCGGGCCGTCGCTCCACACGGTGGCGGCCCAGCCTGCGGCGGATGCGCCGGCGGGCACGCGCACCGTGGCCGGGACGGCCAGGGCGGCGCCGAGGAGCACCACGGCGACGGCCCGCGCCCAGGACCGGTGCGTCGCGAGGAGCAGCCCGGCGACCGCAGCGACCCCGACGTGGCGCAGATCGACGTGGCCGAGGGGCAGCGCCGCGCTCAGCGACGCGACCAGCTCGAGCGCCCAGAGGCCGAACGCCGACGGCAGGTGGAGCAGCTCGGCCGGCGCACCTCCGACGACACCGGCGACCGCGCCGGCGGTCACGCCCCACACCATCAGCGCGCCCGCCAGCGGCGCAGCCAGCACGTTGGCCGGGAGCGCCGCGAGCGGCATGGCGCCGAAGGTCGGGACCAGCACCGGTGCCACCGCGAGCTGGGCGCCGGCGGTCATGCCGAGCGCCTCCCGCACCCAGCGGGGGCCGGGCAGCCGGGCCACGATCGGCCCGGACAGCAGCAGGACGCCGAGGCAGGCCGCGACGCTCAGGCGGAAGCCCACCGACCGGGTGAGCAGCGGGTCCACGACCAGCAGGGCGCACACGGCGAGCGCGAGGTGGCGGAGCCCGCCCGACGGCCGGCCCGAGGTCGAGGCCCAGAGCGCGACCCCGGCCACGAACGCCGCCCGCACCACGGATGGCTCGAACCGCGTGAGGAAGGCGAACCCGGCCACCACCGACACGGCGACCACGAACCGCGGCCAGATGCGCAGCCGGCGGAGCAGCGGGCCGGCGACCGCCAGGATGAAGACCACGTTCTGGCCCGAGACCGCCAAGAGGTGCGTGAGGCCCGAGGCCCGGAAGTCGGCCGTGAGCTCCGCCGGTTGGGCCCGGTCGTCACCGAGCGTGAGCCCGGCGAGCAGGGACCGGTGGCGGTCGGGCAGGCTCGCCGCCCCTCGGTCGAGCACCCGCCGCAGGCCGTTGGCGGCGCTGGCGTGCGGTGCGCTGCCCCCGACCGCGGTCACGGACTCGATGCGGAGGCGGCCGGCGAGGTGGCGTGCCACCGCCCAGTCCTGGCGATCCTCGAAGGGCTCCACGACGCCCCGCACCACGGCCCGGTCCCCGGCCAGACGCGCCCGCAGGGCCTCGATCGCGGCCGGCGCCCGTGCCTCGCCGAGCAACCGGCGTCCGTCGAGTCTGACCTCGACCCGGAGGCGCCCCGCGGCCGTCGGCTCCGGGTCGGTGACGAGGGTGACCGCCGCGTCCACGTCGCCCGTGGCGACGGGTGTCAGCCCGGCCAGCGACCGCGCCCCCAGCGCCGAGGTCAGCAGGGCCAGCACCGATGCCACCAGCACGAGGCCAGCCGGGCCAGAGGCGCGCGAGCCACGGACCACGGCGCACCCGGCCACCACCAGCCCCACGATGCCGGCCATCGCCATCCCGGGGACCGGCCGCGCCAGCGTCGCCCCGATCCAGGCCGCCGCCGCCAACGCCACGCCGGGCAGGTCCTCGCGTCGGTCGGCGCCGACCGCGTCGGTGACCGCCAAGGCGACGGGCTCAGACACGCACGAGGTCCCGGAGCGCCGCCAGCTTCGCCTCGCCGATCCCCCGCACGGCGAGGAGGCCGTCGACGGTCGCGAACGGCCCGTGCCGCTCGCGATGGTCGATGATGGCCGCCGCCGTCGCAGGGCCGATGCCGGGCAACGTCTCGAGCAACGTCGCGTCGGCGGCGTTGAGGTCGACCGGCCCGGCCTCCACGCTGCTGCCGT
Source organism: Salinilacustrithrix flava (assembly GCF_041228405.1). Taxonomy (GTDB): domain Bacteria; phylum Actinomycetota; class Acidimicrobiia; order Acidimicrobiales; family Salinilacustritrichaceae; genus Salinilacustrithrix; species Salinilacustrithrix flava. The sequence continues at coordinate 2,934,918 of NZ_CP133888.1, read as the reverse complement.
CGGGCCCGGGCGGTGGTGGAGGCGGGACCTCGCCGATCCGGGGCACGTAGACCTGGGAACCGTCCACGACCTCCGCCGCCAGGTTGACCGCGCCGGCGTCGGCGTCCGGCGTGAGCCCGCCGGAGGCCTCGACCGCGTCGATGACACGGGAGCCGGGCGGCAGCTGGTGCACCCCGGGCGCGACGACGGCGCCGGCCACGTGGACGACGACCGGCCCCGCCGTCGTGGTGGTCGTGTCCGGCGCGGTGGCCTGCACCAGCGGCAGCGTCGCCTCGACCGGCGGCGGCGACTGCCTGGTCAACCACCAGAGCGCGCCGAGCACGAGCCCCACCACCGCCACGCCGGCAACCAATGACCGGGTGCCGACACCGGTCGCATCGAGCAGCTCCTCCCAGCGCGCCCGGAGGCGGTCCGGCACCTGGGAACCCGAGGCGTCGTCCTCGTCGCCGAACATGGCTTCCTCCGCGCACACGTCGGCCCGTGGGCACGACGGTTCGACCGGGGAAGTCGAGCGCCAGCGTAGGCGATGTCCGCTCCGGGCGCGCTCGGCCCGGGGCCCGGTGGGATGATGGGACGGTGCGACGCCGCCGGGGTGCGGACCCCCGCTCGATCGAAGGGGTCTACGACGCCCTCGCGCCTGCGGTGCTCGGCTACTTCCGCTCCCACCGCATGGCCGACCCCGAGGGCCTCACCGGCGACGTCTTCGTCGCGGTCACCCAGCGCCTGGCCAGCTTCGAGGGCGACGACGCCGCCCTGCGTCGCTGGGTGTTCACCATCGCCCACCACCGCCGGGTCGACGAGATCCGGCGGGCGACCCGCCAGGTCCCGCCCGGGCCGCCGTCGCCCGATGTGGTCGAACCCGAAGATCCCTTCGACCCCGACCTCGCCGCCGCCCTGGCGACCCTCACCGACGACCAGCGCCAGGTCGTGGTGCTGCGCCACGTCGCCGACCTCTCCGTCGAGGACGTCGCCGCCATCACCGGACGCAGCCCGGGGTCGGTGAAGATGCTCTCCGTCCGGGGCCTGGAGGCGCTGGCCGCGCGCCTGTCGCCGACGACCGTGACCTGATCGGGCCCTCGCACGATCACGGGGATGATGGACGAGAACGAGATCACCCAGCGCCTCCGTGCCTCCGGCGAGGAGCCGGTCCCCGGCGAGGTCCGCGCCAGCCACCTCAGCCAGATGCACGCCGCCTCGCCGGTCGTCGAGAAGCCGAAGCGCTTCGGTCGCCTCGCCGTGGCCGCCGCCGCGTTCGTCGGCTTCGCCGTCGGCTCCACCGGCTTCGCCATGGCCGGTGCCCTCCCCGACCCCGCCCAGCAGGTCGCCCACGACGTGCTCGCGGTCGTCCAGGTGGACGTCGAGAACCCGAGGAACCGCGGCCAGTGCATCTCGAGCGCAGCCCGCACCATCGAGGACGAGGCCGCGAAGCAGGCCGCCAAGCAGGAGTGCAAGGACAGGATCAAGTCGGGTCGCCCCGACCACGCCGGTCAGGGCAACGGCAAGGCCAAGGGCCGGCCCGACGGCGCCGGCCCGCCCGGGGGCCACCCGAACGACGGCGATCCGTGCAAGGGCCCGCCGCCGTGGGCCGGCAACAAGATGACCCCTGCGGAGAAGGACGCGGCGAGAGCCGAGCGCGCCACCACCTGCGGACGGGACATCGATGTCGAAGCGGACGAACCCGAGGAGCTCGAGGTCGAGAGCGAGGAGCTCGAGGTCGAGAGCGAGGAGCTCGAGGTCGAGACCGAGACCGAGGAGCCGGCCACCGAGGCGCCCCTGACCGAGACGGAGACCGAGACCGAGTCGACGGAGACCGAGGAGCTCCAGACCGAGGCGACCGAACCCACGGATCAGGTCGAGGGCTGATCGACCACGCCGATGCCGAGCTCGCGGCGGGCCCGCCACTCGGCCTGGATCTCCAGGGAGATGCGCCGGTAGGCGCCGTCGTGGCCGTGGCGGCGCAGGCGCCAGCGCAGGTACTCGACGACGTAGCGGACGATGAACCGGACCCGGCCGAGGCGGTGGAACTGCAGGACGTGCTCGTACTCGTGGCGCCGCAGCCGCGGGCCCATGGTCACGCCACGGCGCACGAACACGGTCCGGCCGAAGGTGGTGGCGCTGGCCCCGGGCGCGGCGAACCCGTGCACGATGCGGATGTCCTCGATCCCGGGAGGCCGCCGGCGTCGCACGTGGAGACCAGCCGGCGCCGGGCCTAGAAGAGGGCGGCGCCCAGCTTCTTGCGGTAGTCGGCGGTGCGGGGGTCGGAGGGGCCCATCAGCTCGAGCATGTCGAGGTACTCCTGCTTGGCGTCCTCGTCGGCCTTGACCTTCGGCAGCAGGCCGTCGAGGACGGACTCCACGTCGGCGGGCACGTCGGGGTTGGCCATGCGGGCCTGGGCGGCCAGGTGGCGGGTGGCCTCGGTCTCGGGGATGCGGGCCAGCAGGTCGAGGGCTTCGGCCTTGCCCTCGTTGGTGCCACCGTCGATGAGCAGCGCAGCCAGCCCGGTGATGGCCTGCTCGTTGCCGGGCTCGAGCTCGAGCGCCTGGCGGAGCGATGCCTCGTCGCCGGCGGCGATCAGCTGCGCGACCTCGGACTCCTCGGCGGACGGGATGAGCTGGTCGACCCAGGCCTGGACCTGGTGCTCGGGCAGCGCACCCACGAAGCCGTCGACCACCTTGCCGTCGCGCATGGCGTACACGGCCGGGATGGACTGGACCTGGAAGGCCTGGGCGATGGCGCGGTTGGCGTCGACGTCGACCTTGGCCAGCACGACCTTGCCGCCGGTGGCATCGACCACCTTCTCGATGATCGGGCCGAGGGTCTTGCACGGCCCGCACCACTCGGCCCAGAGGTCGACGACGACCGGCACCTGCGTGGAGCGGTCGATCACCTCGGTCTGGAACGTCTGGTCGGTCACGTCGACGTATGACATGCGCGCCAACCTACCGGCGGGGTCCGATCGCACCGCCCCCGAGGGTCGGCGGATGAACGTCGCCGGGGGTGGCTCACTAGGTTGGCGAACCCACACCGCGAGAGACGGAGGCCCAGTGGCGGACGTGCAGGGAATCGAGATCGAACCGGTCACGGACTGGTACCGGGCGAACGTGCCCGGGGTGACGCCACCGCTCGAGTTCGAGCTCATCGCCGGCGGCCACTCGAACCTCACGTACCGGGTCACCGATGCGAGCGGCCGCCGCACGGTGCTGCGTCGACCGCCCCTGGGCCAGGTCCTGGCCAGCGCCCACGACATGGGTCGCGAGCACCGCATCATCGCCGCCCTGCACGACACCGACATCCCCGTCGCCCCGCCGCTCGGCTACGTCCCGGACGACTCGGTGAACGGCGCACCCTTCTACGTCATGGACTTCGTCGACGGTCACGTGCTGCGCACCCAGGACGAGGCGTTGGCGCTTTCCCCGGAGGCCCGGGCGAACTGCGGCGACTCCCTCGTGGACGTGCTCGCCCGCATCCACGCCGTCGACGTCGACGCCGTCGGCCTGGGCGACCTCGGCCGCAAGGACGGCTACATCGAGCGCCAGCTGAAGCGCTGGTACGGCCAGTGGGAGAAGTCCAAGACCCGCGAGCTGCCCGAGATCGACGAGGTCCACCGGGTCCTCAGCGCCGACGTGCCCGACCAGGGCCCGGCCGCCATCGTCCACGGCGACTACCGCCTCGACAACTGCATGGTGGACGACCAGGGCGACGTGATCGCGGTCCTCGACTGGGAGCTGTGCACGCTGGGCGACGCCCTCGCCGACGTCGGTCTGCTGATGGTCTACTGGTCCGAGCCGGGCGACCGCTCCCCCACGCTGGGGGCGCCGACCGCCGCCGAGGGCATGCGCACCCGCCAGGAGCTGCTCGACCGCTACGCCGCGGCGTCGGGCCGCGACCTGTCGAACATCGACTACTACGTCGCCTTCGGCTACTGGAAGCTCGCCTGCATCGTCGAGGGTGTCTACGCCCGCTACATCGGCGGCTCCATGGGCACCCGTGACACGTCGGACTTCGACGGCTTCAAGCTCCAGGTCGAGGCCCTCGCCGCGCAGGCGAAGGCCGCGGTGGATCGGCTGGCCTGATCGCAGTGTCCCTGTACGAGCTCCACCACCGTCCCGACGTGGACGCACCGATCCTGCTCGTCGCGCTCGACGGCTGGATCGACGCCGGCGGGGCGGCGGCACGGGCGGTCGAGTCCATCGTCGCCCAGGGCGAGTCCACCCACGTGGCGACCTTCGACGCCGATGCCCTGCTCGACTTCCGGGCCCGGCGCCCGATCCTGCACCTCGTGGACGGGGTCAACACCGGGCTGACCTGGTCGGCCACCGAGCTGCACGCCACGGTGGCACCGAACGGGACCGACGTGCTGCTGCTCACCGGCGTCGAGCCCGACCACGCCTGGAACGCCTTCGCCGACTCGGTGCTGGCGCTCGCCGTGGAGCTGGGGTGCCGGATGCAGGTCGGCCTCGGCGCGTACCCGGCCGCCGCGCCCCACACGCGGCCCGTCCAGCTCTCCGCCACCGCCTCCACCGACGACCTCGCCGCCCAGGTCGGCCTCGTGCGGGGCACCGTCGACGTCCCCGCCGGCATCGAGGCGGTGCTCGAGCAGCGCTTCGCCGGCATCGGGCTGCCCGCCGTCGGCGTGTGGGCCCAGGTGCCGCACTACGTGGCGGCGATGCGCTACCCGGCGGCGGCCGCACGCCTCATCGAGGGCCTCAACCTGGTGGCCGGCACCGACTTCGGCACCGAGGACCTCGACACCGAGATCGGCGCGATGCGCACCCGCATCGACGAGCTCGTCGAGTCCAACCCTCAGCACGTCGCGATGATCCGTCAGCTCGAGGAGGCCTACGACGAGTCCCTCGAGGCGATGGCCGGTGACGAGCCCTCCCTCGGCGGCGGGGAGCTCCCCTCCGGCGACGAGCTGGCCGAGGAGCTGCAGCGCTTCCTCCGGGAGCAGGGAGACTGAGGCCACCGAACTTGACCGGTCAGTCAAGAAACGTATGATCCGGTCATGAAGATCGACGGGGGCATCGGCCTCGACCTCACGGCGGCTGGCGAGCAGGCGAAGGAGGCCGAGGACTTCGGCTACGACGGCATCTGGGTGCCGGAGACCTCACGGGACCCGTTCCTGCCGCTGGTCCTGGCCACCGAGCACACCGAGCGCATCGAGATCGGCACCTCCATCGCCGTGGCCTTCGCCCGCTCGCCCATGACCCTGGCCAACACGGCCTACGACCTGACCCAGTACTCGAAGGGCCGCTTCATCCTCGGCCTGGGCAGCCAGATCAAGCCCCACATCACCAAGCGCTTCTCCATGGAGTGGTCCAAGCCCGCCGCCCGCATGCGGGAGATGGTGCTGGCCATGCACGCCATCTGGGACAGCTGGATGACCGGGGCGAAGCTCGACTTCAAGGGCGACTTCTACACCCACACCCTGATGACCCCGTTCTTCAACCCGGGCCCCCACGAGTACGGCCACCCCCGGGTGTTCCTCGCCGGCGTCGGCCCGCTGATGACCGAGGTCGCCGGCGAGGTCTGCGACGGGTTCTTCTGCCACGGCTTCACGACCGAGAAGTACCTCCGCGAGGTGACCCTGCCGGCGCTCGAGGCCGGGCGCCAGAAGGCCGGCAAGACCCTCGAGGGCTTCGAGATCTGCGGCCCGAGCTTCGTGGTCACCGGCAACACCGAGGAGGAGCTGGAGGCGGCCAAGGTCGGCACCCGGCGCCAGATCGCCTTCTACGGCTCGACGCCGGCGTACCGCCCCGTCCTCGAGTGCCACGGCTGGGGCGAGCTCCAGACCGATCTCAACCGCATGTCCAAGGAGGGCAAGTGGGAGGAGATGGGCACGCTCATCGACGACGAGATCCTGTCGACGTTCGCGGTCGTGGGCGAGCCCGAGGAGATCGGCCCCGAGCTCCAGCGCCGCTACGGCGACGTCATCTCCCGGCTCAGCTTCTACGCCCCCTACGCCGGCAACCGGGATCGCTGGCAGCGGGTGCTCGAGGACATGCGCGGCTGATCGTTCCGCAGTCGCTGCCAGGAGCCTCACGCGTTGAGCAGGAGCAGCAGGCCGGAGACGGTGTAGGCCACCATCACGGCCAGCAGCGGGTACTGGCTCAACACGGCGGTGCGGTGGGGGTAGCGCTCCACCGCCTTGTCGTGGGCGGCGATCACGCCGGCGATGTGGCCGATGACGATCGCCGCCACCTGGGTGTAGGCGATCTGGTCGGCCGTGACCACGGTGAAGTCGATCGTGTTCTCCGCGGTGCCGAACAGGTCCCGCCCGGAGCCGAGGGGGTCCGACAGGAGGGCGAGGAAGCTCTGCCCCTCGAACACCAGCAACGAGAAGTAGTGCGCGATCGAGTAGCCGAGCACGATCGGGATCAGCGACGGACCCCAGCGTCGGGCCTGCTCCATGAGGTCGGTGTCGTCTCGGGCCAGCGCGCCGAGCACCCGGATGGCGACGAGGTAGGCCATCGCCACCGTGGCGATCGTCAGCAGCAGGCCGACGGTGTTGACCGCGGTCAGGTCCCACTCGCGCCGACCGCCGACCAGGTCGCTCCACCACTGGGTGCGGGTGACGCCGTCGAAGGTCGTTCCGCCGAGGACCACGAGGACCACGCCGAGGCTGCCGCGCCGCAGCTCGACGGCAGCCAGACCGGCGCCCGGGACCCGCAGGCGCAGGCGGCCGCCGTCGTCGCGGTGCAGCGGCGAGAGCGCACCGAGGAGGCCGAACAGCACGGCGAAGCCGTCCCCGGTGCGCACCCAACCGGCACCGAACCGGCTCGCCGCCACCAGGACGACGATCGTGTAGGCGCTGATGAACGCCGCCACGGCCGTGAGGGAGGCCGGTTCGAAGTAGGCGAGCTCGAGCCAGTGGAAGGCGAGCAGCCCCAGGGCCGCCGGCCAGTTCGACGCCCACCAGCCGGTCGCCGTCGACGTCTCCGGGTCCCGCCCCCGGACGCGATCGAGCGCGGACGCCACCGTCCACAGCGGGTTGATCCGTCGCCACACGTCCCCGAGCACCGCGCTCGCGACCTGCATGCCGATCCACAGCGCGATGTACAGCGCGGTGGGCGCGAGGTTGGCCGAGACCGCGTCCTCGCCGAACCACGCCGCCAGCAGCGTCACGCCGAACAGCACGAGCGCCAGAGCCTGGACGACGGTGCCGAGCACCGACGCCACCGTCCCCAGCGCGGCCGGCGCCGCGGTGCCGGCCGCGGCGTCCGCCAGCCGCGGCCGGGGCCACAGCAGCCGCAGCGCGGCGAAGGAGATGAGCAGGGCGAAGGCGGCCGAGTACGCGAACAGCCACGGCTCGACCGGCAGGTCGGCACGGCTGCCGACCCCGTGGGCGAGGATCACGAGACCGCCAGCTCCAGCAGGAACAGGCCGCTGTCGTGCAGCTCGACCTCCCAGACCCCGGGCATCGTGGCCTCCACCAGGACGGTGGCCGGGCCGGACGGACCGATGTCGGCGTAGAGGTCGTAGCCGTGCACGTGGATGTCGTCGTCCACGTCGCTGGTGATCACCAGCGCCACGGTGTCGCCGACGGAGACCTCGTGGCGGCCGCCGTTGTCGACGGAGTCATTGGCGATCTCCACCTCGATCACCTGGTCGGCGTCGTCGGCCGACGGCGCGTCCTCGGGCACACCCTCCACCGTCACGGTCTGGACCGCCTCGATGGGTGCACCGTCGGCCAGGTAGGGCGAGTGGTCGTTCGCCGACAGCTCGACCCGGAACTCGTGGTCCCCGGGTGCGAGGTCCTCGTCGACGTGGAGCCACTCGCCGTACATCCGGGCGATCTTGCGGCCGTCGACGTAGAGGTGGGCGTGACCCTCCCCCGACGTCGTCTCCATGGTCGAGGCCTTCTCGGGGGCGAAGGTGTAGTCGGTGGTCTCGACGTGCACGTTCCAACCCGACTTCGGGTCCTCCGTCACGGTGAGCGCCACCGTCGGGTGGGGCGCGTCGGCCTCGAAGCCCTCGGCGTGGCCGTGGCCGCTGGGCGGCTCCGGGGCCTCGACGGTCACGACGTCGTCGACGGGCTCGCCGTCGACGAGCAGCGGCGAGTGGTCGTTGGCGTTGAGGTCGACGCGGATCTCGTGCTCGCCCGCCTCGACGTCGAGGTGCATCCACTCGCCGTAGAGGCGGCCGTACTTCTCGCCGTCGACGTACACGTGGGCGTGGCCCTCGCCGAGGACGTGCTCGGACGATGCGTGCTCGGGGGCGAAGGTGATGCCGGTGGTCTGCACCTGCAGGTTGATGCCCGACTTGGCGTCCGGGGTGGCGGTGATCGCGACGGTGGGGATCTCGTCGGCATCGCCGACCTCGATGCCCTCGCCGTGGCTGTGGCCGCCATCGGCCATCTCGCCCTGTTCGGCGACGGCGCCGTCAGCGGTCGTGGTGGTCGTGTCGTCGTCGCCGCAGGCGGCGACGAGCAGCGCGGCGGCGAGGACCGCGGCCGCGCGGCGGAACGTGGGTCGTCCCATGGTGTGGTCTCCTCGTGGTGGTTCGTCTGTGGTCGGTCGGACCGGCCGATGCCGGCCCCGGGGTCAGCGCGCGCCGACCACCGGCGGGGCGCGGAGCCCGACCGAGACCGCCACCGCACGCTGGACGCGCACGACCACGGGGACGATGGAGACAGGAGGGCAGACCAGGTCGCGCAGGACCCGACCTCCACCCGTGAGGAGTCGCACCACCCGACGGACGGCGTCGATCGACCGGGTGATGAGGTAGGCGACCGCCACCTGCGCCAGGAGCCCGAACCACACGCCCCGCTCGGTGAGGACACCGGACGCGGCGTCGCCGACCGCGACGCGCTCGCCGACCTCCTGGACGGCGAAGACGCCGAGCTGGGCGAGGGCGAGCGTCCGGAACGGGATGGCGCCGGCGAGGCCGAGCTGGCGGCTCGTGCGGATCGCCCACGCGAGCGCGGCGACGACGCCGAGGGGGATGGCCACCGTTGCGGCCGCGGGGAGGTAGGCGTGACCGCCGAGGGCGGCCTCCCGCGCCGCGGCCTGCGGGTGTGCGACCCCGTAGCCCACGATGTGGCCGACGGCGACGCCGGACACGGCCAGCATCGAGATCGCGACGCCACGGGGGCTCATGGACACGACGCTAGCCCTGCACCGCCCGGATTCCGGATTCGGCGGGGTCCGACCCCGGTGCGCTCAGACGTGGACCAGCTCGAGCTGGCCGTCGAGGTAGCGGGCCCGGCACAGGGCGCGCTGGAGCTTGCCGCTGCTGGTCTTGGGCAGGGTGCCCGGCGCGACGAGCACGACGTCCTTGGCCGGGATCCCGGCGACCGCCTGCACCCGGTGCTGCACGTCAGCCCGCACCGGCGACAGGTCCGTGCTGCCCTCGGGCGGGCGGGCCTCGGCGACCACGACCATGCCCTCCTTGCCCTTGGCGGTCTCCACGCCGAAGGCGATGACGTTGCCGGCCCGCACCCCGTCGACGTCGTTGCAGGCTCGCTCGACGTCCTCGGGGAACACGTTGCGCCCCGCGACGATGATGACGTCCTTGATGCGACCGCAGAGCACCAGCTCGCCGTCGACGAGGTAGCCGAGGTCGCCGGTGCGCAGCCAGCCGTCGTGGAACAGCTCGTCGTTCAGCTCGGGACGCCCGTAGTAGCCGGCGCACACCGAGGTGCCCCGGATCTCCAGCTCGCCGACCTCGCGCTCGTGCAGCTCCCGGCCGTCGTCCGTGCCCACGATGCGGATCTCCAGCCCAGGGACGGCACGCCCCAGCAGGGCGAAGCCGCGGGCGTTGTCGGCGCCGGGATCGGCCGGCGCGGCGTACCGCTCGGTCTCGAGCACCCGACGGTCGACGGTGTCGACGACGAGGCCCCGGCCCGGGGGCGGGAAGGTGCCGGCGATGGCGACCTCGGCCATCCCGAACGCGGGGAACGCGGACCCGCGCGGCATGCCGAAGGGTGCCCCGGCGTCGAGGAAGTCCTCCACCGTGCGCGGGTCGATGGGTTCCGCGCCGTTCAGCACGACGCGCAGCGTCGACAGGTCGAGCTGCTCGCCCTCGCGGGCGGCGCGGCGCAGCGCCCGGGTGGCGAGCACGTAGGAGAAGTTCGGCCCGGCCGTGGCGGTGCCGCCGTACCGGGACATCCACTGCATCCAGCGGGCGGGCGAGGCGAGGAAGTCCTGGGGGGCGCCGAGCACCATCTGGGTGCCGGTGGTCATCGCGAGGGACAGGATCCCGACCAGGCCCATGTCGTGGTACAGCGGCAGCCAGGACACCAGCACGTCGTCGTCGACGGCCAGCTCCGCGGCCTCGGCGATCGCGTCGAGGTTGGCGCACACGGCGCGGTGCGGCAGCACGACGCCCTTCGGGTCCGACGTGGAGCCGCTGGTGAACTGCAGGATGGCGTTCGCACCCGGGTCCGGGACGGGCGCCTCGAACGGCGCGTCCGTCACCAGCTCGTCGAAGACGACGAGGGGCGGGTCGCCCGGCTCGGGGGTGATGAAGGCGGCGAGGTCGGGATCGGCGACGACGAGGGAGACGTCGGCGTCCAGGATCCTCTGGCGGGTCTGGGCGATGAACTCGTCGAGCGAGCCCATCCGCATCGGGAGCGGCAGCACGACGATGGTGGCGCCGGCCAGCCACACCGCCTGGATGCCGGTGACCAGCGACCGGGTCGTCGGTCCGAGCAGGGCCACGTGGTCACCGGGGCGGATCCCCCGCTGCTGCATGGCGGCGGCCATGGCCGTCGCCTCGTCGTGGACGTCGGACCACGGGACCGTGACGTGGACGTCGCCGGACACGAAGGTGACGTCGTGGCCTCGGGCGGCACCGGCCGCGACCCGGGTGGCGAGGGTGTCATGGGAGGCGCCGGAGCGGCGCGGAGTCATGGGCACGTCGGCTTCGACCATCGCGCGTCCGTCCCCGTTACCCCGTTTCGCAGAACGGCCGGCCCGTGCGAGGCTCCGGCCATGACGCCGATCACCCCCCAACCGCTCGAGTGGATCGACACCGCCCCGGTGCGCGCCTCCCGGAGCCGACGGATCGCCCAGCCGCCAGCGGTCGTGTGGGAGGCGATCGCCGACCACGCCGGCTGGACGGAGTGGTTCCCCCGCCTCGTGGCCGTCACCCCCGGCTCGGTCGCCGACGCCGTCGGTGGCACCCGGACCGTGGACCTCGGCGCCGCCGCGGTCGAGGAGGAGTTCCTGGCGTGGGAGCCCGAGCGGCGCTTCGCGTTCACCGTCACCGGGTCGACCCGGCCCGGCCTGCGCTCGATGGTCGAGGACATCCGGGTGACCCCCGATGGCGACCGGGCCTCCACGGTGACCTACACCATGGGCATCGACCCGGTGGGTGGCAAGCTGCTCCGCCCGGTCGCCGCACCGCTGCTGCGCAAGGTGATCTCCGACGGGCTCGCCGGCCTCGCCGGCCACGTGCGGGGCTGATCACCCGGGCCATGGAGGCCAGCGGCGGCCAGCGGATCGAGTGGCACGACGTCGGACCCGACGTCCGGCGCGCCATCGAATCGCGCCTCGGCGCGGCGGTCGTCGATGCCCGCAACCAGCCCGGCGGCTTCTCCCCCGGCCTCGCCGCCCGCTGCACCCTGCGCGATGGTCGCCGCGCCTTCGTGAAGGCGGTGTCGCCCGACCAGAACCCGCATGCCTGCCGCATCCACCGGCGGGAGGCCGAGGTGGCCGCCCAGCTGCCGTCCGACCTGCCCGTCCCCCGCCTGCTGCACGTCGTGGACGACGGGCACTGGGTGGCCCTGGTGTTCGAGGAGGTCGAGGGCGTCCAGCCGGCGGAGCCGTGGACGCACGACCAGCTGGCCGTCGTGCTCCCCGCCCTCCAGCGCTTCGCCGAGCGCACGACCCCGACGCCCGCCCCCGGGTTGCAGACCGTCGAGGCCCGCTACGGCGCGGCGTTCCGGGGGTGGCGCCAGCTGGCCGCCGGTGAGGCGGATGCGTCCTCGTACGGCCCGGACGTGGTCGCGGCCGTGGATCGCCTCGCCATCCTCGAGGAACCGTGGGCCGTGGCCGCGTCGGGCGACACCCTGCTCCACACCGACCTGCGCGCCGACAACCTGCTCATCACGCCGACCGGCGAGGTCGTCCTCGTCGACTGGCCCTGGGCATGCACCGGCGCTGCGTTCGTCGACCTGGCCATGCTGCTGCCCTCGGTGGGCCTCGGAGGCCCGGACCCGGCCTCGGTCATCGAGGCGCACCACCTCTTCGCCGACGTCGACCCCGACGCGCTGGTCGCGGTGCTCGCCGCGCTCGCCGGGTTCTTCGTCCGCCAGTCCCTGGATCCGGCCCCGGCCGGGTTGCCCGCGATCCGCTCCTTCCAGCGGGCGCAGGCCCAGGTCGCGCTCGGGTGGCTCCTGCCCCGCATCACCTGACCTGGGAAGATCTGCTGGCAGAGGTCCGGACAGCAGGACGACGGGGTAGGGGTGGCCGATGAAGTTCAACCGACGGGCCCGGCTCGACTCCGATCAGGTCCGCACCCGCAAGGGCGGGGCAGCCGCGGTGGGCGGCGGCGCCGGCATCGTCGGCGTCCTCGTGGTGCTGGCGCTGCAGTTCCTGGGCGGCGGCGGGGGCGACCTGAGCGGCGCCCTCGGCGCGCTCGAGGGCACCCGCACCGGCGGACAGGGTGCCTCCAGCGAGCCGATCGAGGGCTGCGAGACCGGCGCGGACGCCGAGCGGGACCAGGAGTGCCGCATCGTCGCCGTCGTCAACAGCATCCAGGACCTGTGGGCCACCCAGCTCCAGGGCTACGAGCCGGCGATCACCAACTTCTTCACCGGCGGCGTCACCACCGGCGGGTGCGGCTCGGCGAGCTCCGCGGTCGGGCCCTTCTACTGCCCCGCCGACCAGCAGATCTACATCGACCTCGGCTTCTTCGACGACCTCGAGTCCCGCTTCGGGGCCTCCGGCGGCGACTTCGCCGAGGCCTACGTCCTGGCCCACGAGTACGGCCACCACGTCCAGAACCTCATCGGCGTCCGCGCCGGGCGGGGCAGCGGACCGGAGAGCGACGCCGTCCGCCAGGAGCTGCAGGCCGACTGCTTCGCCGGCGTGTGGGCCAACCACGCCACCACCACCCCGGACCCGGCCACCGGCGAGATCCTGATCCTCGAGCTCACCGAGCAGGACATCGACGAGGCGCTGAGCGCAGCGGCCGCCGTCGGGGACGACCGGATCCAGGAGGCGGCCACCGGCGAGGTGAACCCGCACACCTGGACCCACGGGTCGGCCGAGCAGCGCCAGCAGTGGTTCCTCACCGGCTACGAGACCGGCGACCCGAACCGGTGCGACACCTTCGCCGCCGACGATCTGTAGAAAAGCCCCGAAACGGTCATACGGTTGCCGGGTCGGTTCCGGAGAAGGGGGGAACCAACCACCTCCCCGGGAGACCACCATGAAGCTCCGCACCCTCGCCGTCGGCGCCGCCGCCACCGGAATCCTCGCCCTGACCGCCGCCCCAGCCCAGGCGGACCACACCAAGGGCAAGAAGTACTTCGACCTCGAACTGACGCCGCAGGCTGCGGTCGATGCCGACGACCCATTCGGTGCCGCGCCCGAAGGCTCGGTCGGGACCGGGGCCATGTACCTCAACCACGGCCAGGAGCGGTTCTGCCTGTTCCTGGACTTCGACCTCCCCGAGGACGTCCAGATCGTCGCCCTCCATCTGCACGAGAAGGCGCCGGGCGAGCAGAACGGCGGCATCGCCATCGACGCCAGCGATCTGATCGTCGACGGCGGCGAGTCGACCACCGGCTGCATGACCGGCGACCGGGACTCTCTGCGCGGCGTCCTGTCCGACCCCGACGAGTACTACATCAACGCCCACACCAACGAGGACCTCACGGTCGTGCGCACGGAGCTCGGGCGCAACTAGCGCTCGACGAGCGAGATCTCGTGGATCGCGACCGGATGTGGTCGCGATCCACGGGATGTCCCGCTACGGAACGATGTTGACGATGTTGGGCGGGCGCACGATGACCTTGGTCGGCTCCCCGTCGAGGTGGCCCTGGACCGCCTCGCTGGCGAGCGCCAGGGCGCGGGCCTCTTCCTCGGAGATGTCGGGGGAGACCTCGATGCGGTCCCGCACCTTGCCCTTCACCTGCACCACCATCGTCACGCTGTCGACGGCCAGCATCGACGGATCGTGGGTGGGCCAGGCCTGCTCGTGGACGTGGGTGCCGTGGCGCAGCTCCCACAGCTCGGCGGTGACGTGGGGCGCCATCGGGGCGAGGAGCAGGAGCAGGGAGTCCACGGCGAAGTCGGTCCGGCCCTGCTTGTACAGCAGGTTCGTGAACTCCATGAACGCGGCCACGGCCGTGTTGTAGGACCACCGCTCGTACTCGTCGGACACGCGGGCGATGAGGCGGTGCGCCTCCTTGTCCACCGCCACCGCGGCGTCGCCGGTGGCCTCGGGCACGGCGTCGGAGGCGGGGTGGGCGAGGCGCCACAGGCGACCGATGAAGCGGTGGGTGCCCTCGATGCCCACGCCCTCCCAGTCGACGTCGTCGGCCGGGGGGCCGACGAAGAGCTGACCGAGGCGCAGGGCGTCGGCGCCCTCGCGGTCGAGGATCTCCTCGGGGGCCACCAGGTTGCCCTTCGACTTGGACATCTTGGCCCCACCGAGGCGGATCATGCCCTGGGTGAACAGGCGCTTGAACGGCTCGCGCAGGTCCGACGGGGCCACGCCGATGTCGGCCAGGGCCTTGGTGAAGAACCGGGCGTACATCAGGTGGAGGATGGCGTGCTCGACGCCGCCGATGTACTGGTCCACCGGCAGCCAGTGGTCGACGGCTTCCTGGGAGAACGGCAGGTCCTCGTTGGTCGGATCCGCGAAGCGCAGGAAGTACCACGAGGAGTCCACGAAGGTGTCCATCGTGTCGGTCTCGCGCATGGCCTCCCCGCCGCACTGCGGGCACGTCGTGCGCAGGAAGCCCTCGTGGTGCTTGAGCGGTGACTCCCCCGTCGGCAGGAACTCGACGTCGTCCGGGGCGATCACCGGCAGCTGGTCGTCCGGCACCGGCACCGCTCCGTTCCCGTCCAGCCCGGCACACGACGTGCAGTACACGATCGGGATCGGGCAGCCCCAGAAGCGCTGGCGGGACAGCAGCCAGTCGCGCAGGCGGTAGTTCACCCGGTCCTGGCCGATGCCGTTGGCCGTCAACCAGTCGATGGCCCTGGCCTTGGCCTCGGCCATCTCCAGGCCGTTCAGGTCCAGCTCGTCGCCGGTGATGGTGGTGCCGGCGCTGTTGATGGCCGGGCCGGTGCCCGTGTACGCCTCGCCGTCGAAGCCCTCCGGCGGCTGCACGGTGCGGATGATCGGCAGGTCGTAGGCCTTGGCGAAGTCCCAGTCCCGCTGGTCCTCGCCGGGGACCGCCATGATCGCCCCGGTGCCGTAGGTGACCAGCACGTAGTCGGCCAGGTACAGCGGGACCGGCTCGCCGTTGAACGGGTTCTGCAGGTACGAGCCGGTGAACACGCCGCGCTTGTCGATGGCGCCCTCCGACGACAGCCGATCCATCTCCGACGTCGAGCGCGCCTTGGCGATGAAGGCCTCGACCTCGTCGCGCTGCTCGGGCGTGGTGACCGTGAGGGCCAGCTCGTGCTCCGGGGCCAGGACGGCGTAGGTCATGCCGAAGGCGGTGTCGGGTCGGGTCGTGTACACCTCGACGCGGGCGGCGGACTCGTGCGGCTCACCGTCGGCGTCGACGACGGGCATCGAGAACTGGGCCCCCTCGGACCGGCCGATCCAGTTGCGCTGCATGGTCACGACCCGCTCGGGCCAGTCGACCAGCTCCAGGTCGTCCAGCAGCTGCTGGGCGTAGTCGGTGATCTTGAAGAACCACTGCTCCAGGTCGCGCGCCTCGACCAGGTCCCCCGACCGCTCGCACGTCCCGTCGGCGAGCACCTGTTCGTTGGCCAGCACCGTCTGGCAGCCGGGGCACCAGTTCACGGCCGCCTTGCGCTTGTAGGCCAGACCCCGCTCCAGGAAGCGCAGGAAGATCCACTGCGTGAACCGGATGTACTCGGGCGTGTGGCTGGCCACGGTGCGGCGCCAGTCGTAGACCGCGCCGATCCGGGTGATCGACGACGTCAGCTGCGGGATCCGCTCCTCGGTGAACACGCGGGGGTGGATGCCCGACTGGATGGCGGCGTTCTCGGCCGGCAGGCCGAAGGAGTCGAAGCCCATCGGCGACAGCACGCCGTGGCCCTGCATGGTCTTGTAGCGCACGATCAGGTCGCCGAAGGTGTAGTTGCGCACGTGCCCCATGTGGGCCGGCCCCGACGGGTACGGGTACATGTTCAGCACGTAGTACGGGGGGCGGGGATCGTCGTTGTCGATCTCGTAGGTGCCCTCGTCACGCCAGCGCTGCTGCCACCGCGCCTCGACGGACTGCGGGTCGTAGTCGGGCACGCGCCCGTCCGCGACGTCGTTCGAAGCGGTGTCTGCGGCCATGGCCGGGCATCGTACCGAGGGTCCCTCCGGGGTCCGATTCCGGTTCCCGGGCCGCGACGGCGCCGATTTCCGTGCACCACCGCGGCGCGATGTACGCTGGCCGCTCCGCGATGCGGACCCTACGGGGCTATAGCTCAGTTGGTAGAGCGCTTCCATGGCATGGAAGAGGTCAGGGGTTCGATTCCCCTTAGCTCCACGCGAACCCTCCGGCCGCTGGGCGGCCTCGGGTTCGTCGCCGATGCTCCCCATCCGCTGGCGAGCCCCCGGTCGTGCACCTCATGGCTGATCCTGCGATCCCCCTCCCGGACCGGCTGGTCGAGCTCGCCGGCGGTCGGCGCGTCGCCCTCGACGACCGGGGCGACCCCGGCGGCACGCCGGTGCTCTACTGCCACGGGTCCCCCGACTCCCGGCTCGCCCGGCACCCCGACGACGCCATCGCCGCGGCCGCCGGGGTGCGGCTCCTCGCCGCCGACCGGCCCGGCATCGGGCACTCCGACATCGATCCGGCCGCGACGCCGAGCTCCGTGGCCGACGACCTGGTCGCGGTGCTCGACCACCTGGGCATCGAGCAGGCGGCGGTGCTGTCCTGGTCAACCGGCGCCATCCACGCCCTCGCCTTCGCCGGCGCCCACCCCGACCGGTGCCGGCGGGTGGTCCTGGCCGCGCCGCTGGTCCCCGCCGACGCCTACGACGACCCGGCGGTGCTCGACGGCAGCGACGACGCCCGTCGGCTGTTCGCCGACGCGCACCGGGGCATGGACCCCGACGAGGTCGGCGCCGAGCTCGCGCCGTGGCTGGTGCCGGCCGAGATCGACGACGCCACGGCCCGGGAGATGATGGCCGCATCGATCGCCGCCCTCGCCGACATCCCCGGCGCAGACGACCAGCTGGCCCTGGCGGTGCGCGCCTGCGTCGCCGCGGGGATCACCGGAGTCGAGCGCGACATCGCGGCCCAGGCCACCCCGCTCGGCGTGCTCCTCGACCGCATCACCGCCCCCGTCACCGTCCACGTCGGCACCCTCGACGCGGTCACGCCCCCGGCGATGTCCGCCTGGATCGGTCGTCGGCTCGGCGTCGAAGCGGACCGGCACGACGGTGTCGGCCACGAGCTGGCCATCCGCCGCTGGAGCGACCTCCTGGGGGAGGCAGCCCTCGAGGGCTGATCCCTACCGGGTGCCGGCGGAGGCCGCGGCGACCGGGAGGTCCGGATCCTCCCAGGCGACCTGGGGCACGTCGGACCAGAGCCGCTCGAGCTCGTAGTACTGGCGGGCGTCCTCGTGGAAGACGTGGACCACGAAGGTGCCGTGGTCGGCCAGGACCCACTCGGACTCGGCCAGGCCCTCGACCCGGATGGCGTTGGGCCCGCCGGCCTCGGCCACGGCTTCCTCGCACTCCTGCACGATGGTGCGCACGAGGCGGGGGTTGGACGCCGAGGCGATCACGAAGTAGTCGGTGATGGCCAGCACGTCGCCCACCTGGAGCACGAGGATGTCGGTGGCACCCTTGGCGAACGCGGCCCGAGCTGCCGCGACCGGGAAGGTCGGGTCGAGCAGATCGTCGATCGGGTCGGGCGAGGTGGGGGCGGGCGGGGTGGTCTGCTCGGCATCAGTCATGGTCGGCACCAAGGGTAACCGTGATGTCGACCACATCACTCGGCCGGGGGTCCACCAGCACCTCGCCGACGCCGAGGAGATCTCGGATGTCCTCCGCCGCCGCCTCGTGGGACGGGTTGACGTAGGCGATGGTGGTCGTCACCTGGTCGAGGTCGAGCGCGTTGCCGACGATGACCACCTCCACGCCGACCGGCGGCAGGGCCGGCGCCACCGCCCGGGCCTCGTCGAGGTCCTCCGTGCCGTTGAGCACCCGGACCCGCTCGCGCACGCCGGGCCGCGGGCTGCGTGGGAAGGGCACGAGCTCGGCGACCAGCGCGGCGACGTCGTCCTGCTCGGCGACGAACGTCGGCTCGTCGTCGAAGCCCTCGACCGTGGTCGGCTCCACCGGCAGCGTCTCCACGACCGTCTGCCCTGCAGCCAGCTCGCGCACGAAGCGCCCGAGGCCGCCCTCCAGCTCACCGGGGACCGCATCGGGCGTGCCCGCCTCGGCCACCGCGGCGAGCCAGGCCCGCCAGAAGGTCTCGTGGCGGAAGAGCCGAGCCGGGTCGGACTCCCCGGGCGCACGGGCGGCCAGGTAGGCGCCGACGTCCTCGGCGTCCAGCTCGATCTCACCGTCGGGGAAGCGCAGCTCGCCGTCGACCTCGATGGCCTCGGGGTTGTCGATGGTGAGGGGTGCCACCGGCGCCACGAGACCGGCCCACCGGTCGGCGTCGACGACGACCACCTCGTCGATCCCGACCGTGAGCAGGTCACCGACGATCTCGGCCTGCACCTCGGCCGTGCCCAGGTCGTAGGCCGCCTCGATCGGGGCGTACCCGAAGAGGGGCATGTCCGCGACCGTGCGCGTCGGCACCAGGACGACGCCGCCGCCGCCCGAACCCGGATCGGGCAGGGTCAGCACCGTGAGCGCCTGCACCTCGCCGTCCACGTCGTGCACGACGAGCATCGTCGGCGTCGGGCTCACGATCGCCTCGTAGCCGGGAGCGGCCGGGTCGGTCTGCTCGGCGACGACCTCGCCCTCGGTGCTGGAGCGGATGATGCGGGTGCCGGCGTAGATCAGGCCGGCACCGGTGGCGAACAGGCCGAGCAGGACCAGGGTGGCGAGCACGGTGGTGAGGCCGATGCGACGGCCCGCTCCCGCACGGTCGTCGGGGTGGTCCTCGCGGTCGTCGTCATCCGAGGTGGTGGTGCGACGACGGCGCCCCTCGAGC
This sequence comes from Salinilacustrithrix flava, assembly GCF_041228405.1. Lineage (GTDB taxonomy): Bacteria > Actinomycetota > Acidimicrobiia > Acidimicrobiales > Salinilacustritrichaceae > Salinilacustrithrix > Salinilacustrithrix flava. The sequence continues at coordinate 2,915,657 of NZ_CP133888.1, read as the reverse complement.
GGTCCCGGCCCGAGCTCGTCCTGGCGTGCCGCGACGCGGACCGACAGCAGCGCCTGCAGGCGTGCCTCCCGCTCGTCGTCATCGATCCCCGGGTCGCCCTCGCCCGCCTCGCCCGTCACGTGGACCCACGATAGAGCTGGCGCTCGCGCACGCAGGCCACCACGTCGCGTGGCAGCAGGTAGTCGAGGGGGCGGCCATCAGCCACGCGGTCCCGCAGGTCGGTCGAGGACACCTCGAGTCGGGGGACCTCCACGTGGGTCCAGTCCCAACCGTCGGGCACGACCGGCGGGGGCTCGCCGGGGCGGTCCACGATCACGAGCGAGGCGCAGGCGCGGACCTCGTCGACCCGCTCCCACGTGGGCAACCCGGTGGCGGCATCGGCGCCGAGCACGAGGAACAGCTCGGCGCCCGGGTTCGCAGCGGCGAGCTCGGCCAGCGTGTCCGCCGTGTAGCTGTGGCCGCCGCGCTCGATCTCGAGAGCGCACGCCTCCAGCCCGGCGACCCCGGCCACGGCGGCCTCGACCATGGCGAGCCGGTCCGCCGCCGGCGTGATCGGCCGGCTCCCCAGCTTCTGCCACGGCTCGTTGGCGACGACCAGGAGCAGCCGGTCGAGGTGCAGGTCGTGGCGCACGTTGACCGCCGTGACCAGATGGCCGACGTGGGGCGGGTCGAAGGTCCCCCCGAACACCCCGATCCGCGCCGCTGCCATCCGGCGACGATATTCGACCGGGGCGAGCGGACCGTCAGCGGCCACACTGGTCGGTTCCCCCCCTGACCGCCCCACCTGGCGCCCCCGCCGGAATGTTCTCGCTGTCACCCCAGTTGGGTACCGATGTACGGACGTGGGTTCGATCCCCCTCGGACCCCTGTGACTGGAGTCACGAGCCCGGTCGGAATCCTCCACCCGCAAACGCCGTTGGAACGAGTGTCATGAGCGACTCTGTTGGACAGTATCTGAACGAGATCGGGATGGTGCCCCTCCTCACCGCCGAGGAGGAGCGCGAGCTCTCCCAGGTCATCGAGAAGGGCCGAGAGGCCCAGGAACGCCTGGATGCGGGTGAGAAGAAGACCCGCGAGGAGCGCCGGGCGATCGCCGACGCGGCGGCCGCCAAGGACCGCTTCATCCGGGCCAACCTGCGCCTCGTCGTCTCGATCGCGCGGCGCTACCCGCTGCCCCCCTCGATGGAGCTCCTGGACCTCATCCAGGAGGGCAACCTGGGCCTGGAGCACGCCGTCGACAAGTTCGACTGGCGCAAGGGCTTCAAGTTCTCGACCTACGCCACCTTCTGGATCCGCCAGGCCATCGGCCGGGCCCTCGACCAGAAGGCCAGCCTCGTGCGCCTGCCCGGCGACCGCTCGGCCAGCCTGCGGGCCGCCCTCCGGCACGCGTCCGGCGAGGGCACCGAGCTCGACGACGAGCACTCCCGCCTGCACCGCCTCACCACGCCGACGTCGCTCGACCGCACCGTCGGCGACGAGTCCGACGGCTCCGAGCTGGTCGACCTCCTGGCCGACAACAAGCCCGGCCCCGAGACCCTCACCCTCAAGGCCGCCGAGGACGAGTTCGTCACCGGCCTGCTCGACGTCCTCGAGCCCCGGGCCCGCTACGCCGTCGAGCAGCGCTTCGGCCTCAACGACGGTCGCACCCGCAGCTACCGCGAGGTCGGCGAGGAGCTCGGCGTCACGGCCGAGGCCGCCCGCCGCCTGGTGAAGCGGGCCGTGGGCACCGTCCGAGAAGAAGCCGGCACCCGCGGCGCAGCCTGACGCCCCGCTTCGGCAGGGCACCCTCGCCACCACGGCGAACGATCCACCCACCACCACAGACAGACGCCTCCCCGGCACCTCCCCCCCGCCGGGTTGCGCGATCTGCAGCGTTCGGACCGCTTCCCCCGGCGGTCCGATCTGCTTTTTGCCCACCCGTGAGGACGTGCGAGGCTTGCCGACGTGACCCAGTGGACCCCGACCTCCTGGCGGACCAAGCCCGCCGCGCAGCAGCCCGAGTGGCCCGACGAGGGCGCGCTCGAGGCCGTGCTCAAGGAGCTCGGCAGCTATCCCCCGCTGGTGTTCGCCGGCGAGGTCCGCGACCTCACCGCCCAGCTCGCCCAGGTGGCCGCCGGCGAGGCGTTCCTGCTCCAGGCCGGCGACTGCGCCGAGTCCTTCGACTCGTTCTCCGCCGACGCGATCCGGGACAAGCTCAAGGTCATCCTGCAGATGGCCGTCGTGCTCACGTACTCCTCGGGGGTGCCCACGGTGAAGGTGGGGCGCATCGCCGGCCAGTTCGCCAAGCCCCGCTCCAGCGCCACCGAGACCGTCGACGGCACCGAGCTGCCATCCTTCCGCGGCCACATCGTGAACGACGTCGGCTTCACCTCGGCCTCCCGCCAGGCCGACCCGGGCCGGCTCCTGCAGGCCTACCACCAGTCCAGCTCCACGCTGAACCTGCTGCGGGCCTTCACCAAGGGCGGCTTCGCCGACCTCGGCCAGGTCCACCAGTGGAACCAGGAGTTCGTCGCGTCGTCCCGCGAGGGCGAGCGCTACGAGGCCCTCGCCCACGACATCGACCGCACGCTGCGCTTCATGAAGGCCTGCGGCATCGACACCGTGGAGACCCCGTACCTCCACGAGGTCGACTTCTTCACCAGCCACGAGGCGCTGCTCCTCGGCTACGAGGAGGCCCTCACCCGACGGGACTCGCTGACCGACGACTGGTACGACTGCTCGGCCCACATGCTCTGGATCGGCGAGCGCACCCGCCAGCTCGACGGCGCCCACGTGGAGTTCCTCGCCGGCGTCCGCAACCCCATCGGCTGCAAGGTGGGCCCGACCGCCACCGCCGACGACGTCCGCGGGCTGTGCGAGGCGTTGAACCCGGACCGCATCCCCGGCCGGCTCACCCTCATCTCCCGCATGGGTGCCGACAACATCGCCGAGCTGCTCCCGCCGCTGCTCGAGGCCACCCGCGACGGCGAGCACCCCGTCGTGTGGGCCTGCGACCCCATGCACGGCAACACCTTCACCTCGGAGTCCGGGCGCAAGACCCGCCACTTCGAAGACGTCGTGCGGGAGGTGGCCGGCTTCTTCGCCGCCCACCGCGACGCCGGCACCTGGCCGGGCGGCATCCACGTCGAGCTCACCGGTGACGACGTCACCGAGTGCCTCGGCGGTGCCGAGGAGATCGGCGATGCCGACCTCGGCAACCGGTACGAGACGATGTGCGATCCGCGCCTGAACGGTCGGCAGTCGATCGACCTGGCGTTCCGGGTCGCCGAGCTGCTCCGGGGGTAGGTGTCGCCGGCGGAGGGGCACCCAGCAGACATCTGCGCGGATTCCACCGGACAATCGGGAATGTTGATCTGGTCGGTCGGGTTTGACACACTGCCGTCGTGCAATACCTGACCGAGGTGGTCAGGTTTCCCGGACACCCGAGGGGATCCCCCAACATGCAGCGTCACGAGATCGTGCTCGACCCCGAGCAGGCCGCCGACATCGCCAAGTTCGAGACCCAGCTGGCCGCCTACCTCGACGGCACGCTGCCCGAGGACGCCTTCCGGGTCTTCCGCCTCACCAACGGCGTCTACGGCCAGCGCCAGGGCGGCACGAACCAGATGGTCCGGGTCAAGATCCCCTACGGCAAGATCGGGCCGGCCCAGCTGGACATGATGGCTCACATCGCGGACACCTACAGCCGCGGCTGGGGTCACATCACCACGCGCCAGAACGTGCAGTTCCACTTCGTGCCGCTGGAGCGCATCCCCGACGTGATGCGCGACCTCGCCGTGGTCGGGATGACCAGCCGCGAGGCGTGCGGCGACACGAACCGCAACGTGCAGGGGTGCCACCTGGCCGGTGCCTGCCCCCACGAGGTGCTCGACATCTCGGCCTGGGCCCAGGCCACCCACGAGCACTTCCTGCGCAACCCGCTCGTGCAGCGCCTCCCCCGCAAGTTCAAGATCAACTTCTCCGGCTGCGCCACCGACTGCGGCCAGGCCATGTTCAACGACGTCGGCGTCATCGCCGTCACCCACCAGCACGAGGACGGCACCCTCGAGGCCGGCTTCCGGGTGTTCGTGGCCGGCGGCCTCGGCGCCAACCCCCACCCGGCCCTCGCCCTCGAGGAGTTCACCCCCCGGCACCGCCTCCTCGAGACGATCGAGGCGATCCTGCGGGTGTTCAACAACCACGGCTTCCGCGACAACAAGCTGCGGGCCCGCATGAAGTGGCTCGTCGACACCATGGGCTGGGAGGAGCTGCAGGGGCGCATCCTCAAGGAGCGCGCCTTCCTCGTGGCCTCCTCGTCGTGGCCGGGCGGCGTGCCCGAGCTGGTCGAGAAGCACGGCGACACGGCTGCCGGCGTCGCCGCCGGCACCGCCCCCACCCCCGTCGGCCAGGGCGTGAACGTCACGCTGCGTCGCCGTGGCGCCTACGAGGCCTGGGAGGACGCCAACGTCGTCCGGGGCAACGCCAAGGGCACCGTGTCGGTCTACGCCTGGTCCCGGCTCGGCGACGTCACCTCCGAGCAGTTCCGGGCCCTGGCCCAGATCCAGCGGGACCTCGACGCCGAGGTGCGCATCACCAACCGCCAGAACCTGGTGTACCGGGGCCTGTCCGAGGAGCAGCTGCCGATCCTCTACGACCGGCTCGCCGCCATCGGAATGGCCGAGCCCGGCGCCGAGCTGGCTCGCGACGTCGTGGCCTGCCCCGGCGCCGACACCTGCAACCTGGCCGTCACCCAGTCCCGCGGGCTGGCCAGCGCGATCGGCGAGGCCCTCGAGGAGGCCGGTCTGGCCGAGGTCGGCGGGGTGCGCACGAACATCTCGGGCTGCACCAACTCCTGCGGGCAGCACCACATCTCCGACATCGGGTTCCACGGCGTGGAGCGCCGGGCCAACGGCCGCTCCGCGCCCGGCTACCAGATGCTGCTCGGCGGCTACGTCGGCCAGGAGCAGATCCACTTCGGCGACAAGGCCCTCCGCCTGCCGGCCAAGAACGCCCCGGAGGCAGCCGTGCGCGTCGTGCGCCGCTTCGCCGCCGAGCGGGTGGCCGGCGAGGACTTCCGGGCGTGGATGGACCGCGCCGGCGGGGCCAAGGCCATCGCCGAGGAGCTCAAGGAGCTGGATGCGTTCCCGGACTACGAGGAGGCGCCGGACTTCTACGTCGACTACGGCGAGACCGGGCCCTACGTGAAGGAGATCGGCGAGTCCGAGTGCGCCACCTGAGCGCCGCCCCACCGCTCCCCCACCTGCCCACTCCGACCCGGAAGCCCCCTCCCGATGAGCGTCACCCTCCCGTTCCCCAGCCAGCGCCACTCCTTCACCGACGACGAGCTCGTCGAGGTCAACGCTGAGCTGGAGCACGCACCCGCGTCCAAGATCATCGCCTGGGCCGCCGACGCCTTCGGCCCCCACCTGTGCCTCACCGCGTCGATGAACGACGCCGTGCTGATCGACCTCGCCGTGAAGGTCGACCCGGCCATCGAGGTGGTCTTCATCGACACCGGCTACCACTTCCCCGAGACGCTGGCCACGGTGGAGACCGTGCGGCGCCGCTACGGATTGAACATGAAGATCATGACGGCGCCGGAGAACACCGAGCTGCTCTGGAAGACCGATCCGGACAACTGCTGCTCCGCGCTGAAGGTCCAGCAGCTCGACCGTGCCCTCGCCGGCAAGGCCGCGTGGATGAGCGGCATCCGCCGGGCCGAGGCCGACACCCGCGCCACGGCCCACGTGGTCGGCCGGGACCTGCGCGGGCTGGTCAAGGTCAACCCGATCGCCCAGTGGACCGACGCCGACGTGGAGGCCTACATCGACGCCCACGACGTGCCGTTCAACCCGCTGCTCACCCAGGGCTACGGCTCCATCGGCTGCATGCCCTGCACCGAGAAGGTCGCCCCGGGCGAGGACGCCCGCGCCGGGCGCTGGCGGGGGAAGACCAAGACGGAGTGCGGCCTGCACGGCTGAGTGTCGCCTTCGTCGACCTGGGTACGGTCTCGCCATGACCGACCACCGCACCGTCACGAGCGCCGACGGCCTGTCGCTGGCCGTCTGGGAGCGCGGCGATCCCACCGATCCCACGGTGGTGCTCGTCCACGGCTACCCCGACACCCACCACGTCTGGGACGGCGTGGCGGCCGAGCTCTCCGCCTCCCACCACGTCGTCACCTACGACGTGCGCGGGGCCGGCGCCTCCGAGGTCCCCCGGGACCGGGCCGGCTACGACCTGGCCCGCCTCAGCGAGGACCTGGTCGCCGTCGTCGACGCCACCTGCCCGGACGGTCCCGTCCACGTCGTCGGCCACGACTGGGGCTCGGTCCAGGCCTGGGAGCCGGTCTGCACGGCTGCGCTGGGCGATCGGCTGGCCACGTACACGTCCATGTCCGGGCCGAGCCTCGACCACGTCGGGCACTGGCTCCGGTCCCGGCGCGCCGGTGAGGGCGGCGGCCGACGGGAGCTGCTCCGCCAGGGGCTGCACTCGTGGTACGTGGCCTTCTTCCAGCTGCCCGGCATCGCCCCCTTCGGCTGGCGCCACGTCGCCGAGCGCCCGTTCCGGCGCTACCTGACCCGGGTCGAGGGACTCGGCCACCAGGCCCAGCCGGGACCGACCCTGCCCGAGGACGGCGCCAACGGCGTGGAGCTCTACCGCCGCAACGTGCGGCCCCGCCTGAGCCACCCCCAGGAGCGCCGCACGGATGTCCCGGTCCTGCTCATCGTGGCCACCCGCGACCGCTACGTGATGCCCGGCCTGCTCGACGACCTCGGCCGGCACTGCTCGGATCTCCGCCGCGTCGACGTGGACGCCGGCCACTGGCTTCCCGCCGCGCAGCCCGACGTGGTCGCCGCGCTCGTCGCCGAGCACGTCGCGCGGTAGGGAAATCCCGTGGATCGTGACCACGGAGTGGTCACGATCCACGGGATTTCCGTTCTCAGTTGCCGTTGACGGACCAGTGCCAGGGCTCGCTGGGCAGGTTGTAGAAGCCGTAGCGGGCGGCGTTGGCCCGGAGCCACTGGAAGGCCGGTGAGCTGCGGGACTTGATGGTGCTCCCGCCGTAGGTGAAGTCCACGGCGAGGCCGCGCTCGTGGTTCGAGGCGCCGGGCCGGGCGGTGGGTGGGCTGCAGGCGCTCGGCGACATCTGGTACACGGCGTAGTTGCTGGAGCCGCAGTTCTGGCGGCGCAGCTGGATCTGGCGCTGGGAGTCCCGGTAGCCCCAGCCGCTCAGGCTGATGCCGTCGGACTGGGCAGCCGACAGGAGGCCGGCCAGGTTGTCGGCGATGCTCTGGTGGATGCGGATGCCCCGCACCGACACGATGCTGCCCGAGCCGGTGATGCTGATGGTGACCGGGCCGCTGGATCGCTGGGCGGCGGCCGCCGCGGCTCGCTGCGCGGCGAGGCGCTTGGCGAGTGCGGCCTGCTCGGCGGCGAGCTGGGCGCCCAGCGCCTGGTCCTGCTGGTCGAGGACCGCGGCCTCGGCGAGCTGGCGGTCGAGGCGGGACTCGACCTCGGCGACGACCTTGGCCTGCTGGTCCCGGGCCACGGTGACCTCGTCCAGGCGGGCGTCGACGGCGGCCTGCTCCCGCTCGGCGGCAGCGGCCGCGTCCTCGGCTGCGGCCTGGGCGAGCTCGAGGTCCTCGCGGGCCCGGTCGAGCTGGTCGAGGGCGTCGAGCTGCGACGACGACTTGGCCTCGAGCAGGGACTGCTTCAGTTCGGCCTCGCCGATCGTCTCGGACTCCAGGGAGTCCACGAGGCTGGCCGAGGACGGGGGCCGGATGAAGGTTTCGACGGCGAGGTCCTTGACCGCTTCGTCGAGGGCGGCGATCTCGGCCTGCTTGGCCACGACCAGCTCGGTGGCCCGGGTCAGGGCGGCATCGGCCTCGGCCGAGCGGCGCTCGGCGTCGCGCAGGGCTGCGGTCTGGGTCGCAACGTTGCTGTTCAGGGCGCTCAGCGCCGCTTCGACCTGCGCGTTCGTGGCCCGGAGCGTGTCGATCTCGGACGCGACGGCTGCTCGCTTGCGCTGGACCTCGGCCCGTTCGGACGCGGTGTCGGCCCGGGCCTCGTCGGGCGCAGCGAGGGACATGGCGAACGAACCGGCCAGGAGGCCGAGCACGGCGAGGGCGGGACCGACGCGGCGTCGGAGGCGGAGGTGGTGGAGCATGCGGTGGGGTGGGTCCTGGTGGGGGTCAGGCGGTCGGGCCGTCGAGCGGTCCGGCGAGTGTTGCGAAAGCGTAACGGAACGCGACTGCACCGTCATACTTCGGCAACACCGTAGCCACCTCCTGCTCGGGTCCACGTGACCCTGCGCGAAAGAAGTGGCGAGCCCGTCGCCTACTCGAGGATGTCCACGAAGCGCTCGAGCTGGCGCAGGTTGCGCACCTCGTACACGCCGTCGCAGTACCCGGCGTACTCGCTGATGATCGAGTCGCCCGTGTCCCAGTAGGACTTCGGCTCCGGGTTCATCCAGTACACGTGGCGGGCCCGGTGCTGCATGTCCTTGACGACCCAGGACTGGGACGCGTGGTAGTTGTTCCGGGCGTCGCCGAGCAGCAGCACGGTGGTCTTGGGCCCCACGTCCTTGCCGTAGCGGCTCCAGAACACCTCGAATGCGTGCCCGTAGTCGGAGTGCCCGTCGACCCAGACCACGTCGGCCTCGGTGTTCACCCGGTGCACCGCCTCGGTGATGTCCTCGACGCCCTCGAACAGGTGGGTGACCTCGTCGATGCCGTCGATGAACACGAAGGCCCGGACCTTGGAGAACTGGCCCTGGATCGCGTACACGAGGTGCAGCGTGAAGCGGGCGAAGGAGGCCACCGACCCGGAGATGTCGGCCACGACGAAGATCTCGGGCTTCGACGGCCGGGGGTAGCGGAACTTCGGCTCGGCCGGCACGCCGCCGTAGGACAGCGAGTGGCGGATGGTGCTGCGGAAGTCGAGCGGGCCCTTGCGGCCGTGACGGCGCTTGCGGGCCAGGCGCACGGCCAGCTTGCGGGCGAGGGGCTGCAGCGCCTTGCGCAGCACCACCATCTCCTCGCGCGACGCGTGCATGAAGTCGATGTCCTCGGGCAGCGGCTTGCGCAGCGTGCGGGCCATGGCCTCGACGCCCCGGTCGGCCACCAGGCGTCGGCGGATCTCGGACTCGATCTCCTGCTTCAGCTTGTCGATGCGGGTCTCGTACTCGTCGCGCTCGAGGCGCTCCTCGAGCTGGCTCAGCGGCTCGGGGCTCTGCTGGCGGGCCTGCTCCATGAGCTGCTCGAGCAGGTTGTCGAGGTCGAGGTGCCGCAGCGTGCGGTACAGGTAGTAGGTGCCCCCGACGGGGCGGCCCGGCTCCATCCCGGCGAAGCGCTTCACCGACTGGCGGGCGACGGCGCGCATCATGCCGTTGTCACCCTGCTGGAGCGCCTTCATCAGCATCTGGGCGATCTCTTCAGGCGTCATGGCGTCCATGGCGCCACCGCCGCCCGACTGGTCCCCGTCCTCGCCCTGGTCGCCCTGGAGCTGCTCCATGAGCTCGTCGATGGCCTGGGCCAGGTCGCTGTCGGGGTCGAGCTCGTACTCCGGGCCCCGGTAGCTGAAGTACACCTCGAACACGGTCTCGAAGGCGCGCCAGTGGGCGTTGTTCTTCACCAGCGTGGCGGCGAGCGCGTACTTGAACGCCTCGCGGTCCTCGAGGGGGATGTGCTTGACCGCCTCCATGGCGTCCAGGTTCTCGGTGAGGCTGACCGGCAGGCCGGCCTCACGCAGCTCCTGGATGAACCCGGCCAGCAGCTCGCTGATCGCCTCGCCGGCGCCGAGCTCCAGCTCCGGGTCGGCGTCCGTCTGCGTCGGTGGTCGCGGCGTCACGTCCCCAGGGTAGCCCTGATACTTGACCGTTCGGTCAATGGATGCGTGCCGAGGCAGGTCGTGGCACGCGCCGTGCCAGACTCCGTCCTTGCGAACGTTGCTGGTCTCGGACCTCCACTACGACCTGCGCAAGCTCGACTGGGTCCTCGCCGAAGCGGCCGGTGTCGATCTGGTTGCCATCGCCGGGGATGTCCTCGACGTGGGGTCCGCGCTGCCCCTGGATGCGCAGATCGCGGTCGTGCTCGAGTACCTCACCCGCATGGCGGACCGGACGACCACCGTCGTGTGCTCGGGGAACCACGATCTCGATCACCGCACCGCCGAGGGCGAGAAGGCCACGGCGTGGATCACCGAGGCTCGAGGGGCCGGCGTCGTCGTCGACGGCGACTCGGTCGAGGTGGCCGACTGGCTCGTCACCGCGTGCCCCTGGTGGGAAGGGCCCCACAGCCTGGCCCGCATGGAGGCCGGCCTCGCCCTGGCAGAGGCGAGGCGAAGCGATCGCTGGCTGTGGGTGTACCACGGCCCACCGGAGGGGCCGCTCTCGTGGACCGGTTCCCGCCACTTCGGCGACCCCGAGCTCCCGCGCCTGCTGGACCGGCACCACCCCGACGTCGTGCTGTGCGGCCACATCCACCAAGCGCCCTACGTTGACGGCGGCGCCTGGTTCGAACAGCGCGAGGGCACCTGGCTGTTCAACAGCGGGTTCCAGACCGGCCCGATCCCCGCCCACGTGCTGCTCGACCTGTCCGCGGGTCGAGCCGAGTGGTGGTCGCTCCAGGGCCAGGGCACGATCGACCTCGGCGAGGCTCAGGCGTCGTAGTCGGCGTCGCGATCGGAGCCGGGTTCGATGTCGACCGCCGGGCGCGACGCGATCTTGCCCAGCACCGAGTCGAGGACGCCGAGGTGCCCCTCGGAACCGGCGTACTGCGACCGGACGTCGCCGAGGTAGGCGAGCAGGCGCTGGAGCCGCCCCGCCAGCTGGCGGGCCAGCTCCAGCCCGAGGCGGGGGTCGTCCCGGAAGAACGCCTCCGGGTCACCGATCACCCGCACGACCGTGTCGGCGGTGGCGACCACCGTCGCCGTCCGGGCGCCGCCCAGCAGCGCGCCGATCTCTCCGACGAACGCCCCCGGCACCGTGATCTGGGCCAGCTCGACGCCGTCGAGCTCCACCCGCAGGGCTCCCTCGACGAGGACCGCGACCGACCGCTCGTCGGCCGCGCCCTGCCCGAACAGGACCTCGCCGGCGCTCAGGTGCTGCGCCGGGAGGTCGCCGGTGAGGTCCAGGATGTCGGCGCGAGCGTCCAACGGCGCCGTCAGCTGCTCGGTGCCGCGACGGTGTCCTTGGCCATGTCGGACTTGGCGTCCTCGAGCTCCCGCAGCGCCTTGGTGATGTCGGACTGGTACTTGAGCAGGATGTTGATGGTGCTCCGGGCCGTCTCGGCGTCGATCTGGTTCACGCCCAGCAGCAGGAGGGTGCGGGCCCAGTCGAGGGTCTCGGAGACCGAGGGGCTCTTCTTCAGCTCGAGGTTGCGGATCGAGCGGACGATGCGGGCCACCTGGTCGGCGAGCGACTCGGTGATGTCGGGCACCTTCGTGAGCACGATCTCCTTCTCGCGCTCGAGGTCCGGGTAGTCGACGTGCAGGTAGAGGCAGCGCCGCTTCAGGGCCTCGGACAGCTCACGGGTGTTGTTGGAGGTGAGGAAGACCATCGGGATCTGCTTGGCCTCGATGGTGCCGAGCTCGGGGATCGAGACGGTGTAGTCCGACAGGATCTCGAGCAGGAGGGCCTCGGTCTCGACCTCGACGCGGTCGACCTCGTCGATCAGCAGGACGACGGGATCATCGGCGGTGATGGCCTCGAGCAGCGGGCGGGTGAGGAGGAAGTCGTCGGAGAAGATGTCCCCCGACAGGGCATCCCACTCGTCGCTGCCGGAGTCGTCCTGCTTGCCGGCGGCCTGGATGCGCAGCAGCTGCTTCTTGTAGTTCCACTCGTACAGCGCCTTGGACTCGTCCAGGCCCTCGTAGCACTGCAGGCGGATGAGCCGGGCACCCATCATCTCGGCGACCGACTTGGCCAGCTGCGTCTTGCCCGTACCGGCGGGGCCCTCGACGAGGATCGGCTTCTGGAGCCGGTCAGCCAGGTAGACGATGCCGGCGATGCCCTCGTCGGAGAGGTAGTCGACCTTCTTCAGGCCCTCTCGGACCTCGGGGACGGAATCGAAGCGCGGTTCGGCCATCTCCCGACCCTACCGGTCGTCTTGACCGGTCGGTCAACTATTGCGGGTCAGCGCTTCTTGCGACGGGTCTTCTTGGCCGCGGCCTTCAGCTTGGACTTGATGCTGGCGCCGACCGAGCGCAGCACGCCCGGGTCGGCCTCGTGGTTCTCGAGGATCAGGGTCCGCACGGTCGCGGCCTCGGTCGGGTCGAGCCCGAGCGCCACGGCTTCGCCGCGAGCGACGGCCTGCTGGGCCTCGCCGGGCAAGCCGTCGCCGGCGGCCTCGATGGCGTCGAGGGCGGCGTCGAGGAGGTCCTCATCGGCGTCGCCCGGGCGGTCGTCCACGAGATCGAGGAGCTCCTCGGCGGTGTCGCGCTCGAGGAACACCACGCGCTGGTCGGTGTCTGGCATGGTTCCTTTCGGTGCCCAGCGGGTGCGCCCGTCGCGCCCGCTGCTCCGCTGATGTGCCTACCCGCTCGGCGGGCCGGCCAGACGGATCAGCCCCGGATCTGACCGGTGCCGCGCACCACGAACTTCTCCGTGGTGAGCTGGCGCAGCCCCATCGGGCCGCGGGCGTGGAGCTTCTGGGTGGAGATGCCGATCTCGGCGCCGAAGCCGAACTCCTCGCCGTCGACGAAGCGGGTCGATGCGTTGACGACCACCGCCGCGGCATCGACCTCGGTGGTGAAGCGATCGGCGGCGGCGAGGTCGGTGGTGACGATGGCCTCGGAGTGGCCGGAGCCGTGCGAGGCGATGTGGTCGATCGCGGCGTCGATCGAGTCGACCACGGCCACGCCGAGCTTCAGGTCGAGGAACTCGGTGCCCCAGTCGTCCTCCGTGGCCGGCGCAGCCGACGGCAGGATCGAACAGGCGGCCGGATCGCCGACGAGCTCCACGCCCTCGAGCGCGGCGGCCGCCCGCGGCAGGAAGTCGGCGGCGACGTCGGCGTGCACGAGGAGCTTCTCGGCCGCGTTGCACACGCCGGGCCGCTGCGTCTTGGCGTTGACGATGACGTCCAAGGCGATCGAGAGGTCGGCGGCCGCGTCCACGTAGACGTGGCAGTTGCCGTCGCCGTCGATGACGAAGGGCACGGTGGCGTTGTCGAGGATGCTCTGGATGAGCGAGCGCCCGCCGCGCGGGATGAGGCAGTCGACCAGGCCGCGCAGCTGCATGAACTCGACCGCGGCCTCGCGGCTGACGTCCTCGACGAGGACGAGGGCGTCGGCGGGCAAGCCGGCCTTGTCGATGCCCTCCCGCAGCGCGGCGGCGATGGCGGTGTTCGACTCGATCGCCGCCGAGGAGCCACGCAGGAAGGCGGCGTTGCCCGACTTGAGGCACAGCCCGAACGCATCGCTCGTGACGTTGGGGCGGGACTCGTAGATGATGGCGACGACGCCGAGCGGCACCCGCACCCGGTTGATCCGCAGCCCGTTGGGCCGGGTCCAGCCCTCGGAGATCTCGCCGACCGGATCGGGCAGGGCCGCGACCTGGCGCAGGCCGCCGGCCATGGCCTCGATGCGGGCCGGGCTGAGGCGGAGCCGATCGAGCAGCGCCGGCGCCATGCCGCCCGCCTGCTCGCGCTCGACGTCGCGTGCGTTGGCCTCGAGGATCGCGTCGCTGCGGGCCACGAGCAGGTCGGCGGCGGCGAGCAGGGCGGCGTCCTTGGCGGCGGTGGACGCCGTGGCCAGGGTCCGCGACGCGGCCTTGGCGCGTGCGCCGAGCTGGGCCATCGGGGAGTCAGCGAGAGGTGCGGCCATGGCAGAAGTCTAAAGAGGCACGTCGCGACGGGGCAGACTCGGCTCGTGCTGCCCGATCCCGCGCTCGACGATGCGGTGCGTGCGTTCTGCGACGCGCTGACCCCGCGGGTCCGGGACCTCGCCGCCACGGTGAAGGGCATCAACGGGGAGCGCATCGAGGTCGACGTCCAGGTCGAGGCCTACAACCTGGCTGCCGCGTTCATCGACGCCGACGGGCTGCACACCGATCCCGAGCTCCTGGCCTTCATCGCCGCGTTCGGGCCCCGGTTCGGCGGGAGCCTGGCCCGCTCGGCCCCGGCCGACGTGCGGTCGGCCCGACTGCTGGCGGAGCGGGTGCGCTTCCTCGACCAACCCTCCGAGCTGGCCGAGGTCCTGCTCGCGGCCGACGCACGCGACGGCACGGACCTGGCCAGCCTCTACTACGACCGGGCCCTCGCCATCGGCTTCGCCGTCGCCAGCCTGGACCAGCACACCGCCCCGGTGGAGCTGGCGGCCATCGAGCGCTTCCGCGGCCGCCTGCTCGACCGCATCGCCGAGACCCGGGGCGTCGGTCGTCGCGAAGCGGCCCACACCGCCGCCACCGTCGGGGACGGCGCCGAGCCGGCTCCCGTCCAGCCGGACCTTCCGCCGGCCCGTCCCGTCGACGAGGTGCTCGCCGAGCTGGACGAGCTGATCGGCCTCGAGGCGGTCAAGGCCGAGGTGAAGAAGGTCGCCGACCTCACGCGGGTCCAGCTGCTCCGGGCCGAGCGCGGCCTGCCGGTGCTGGACCAGTCGCGGCACCTGGTGTTCTCGGGCAACCCGGGCACCGGCAAGACCACCGTCGCTCGCCTCCTCGCCGAGATCTACCGGTCCCTCGGCGTGGTCGAGCGGGGCCACCTGGTCGAGGTCGACCGCGCCGGCCTGGTCGCCGGGTTCGTCGGCCAGACGGCGCCGAAGGTCACCGCCGTCTTCGACGAGGCCGACGAGGGCGTGCTCCTGATCGACGAGGCCTACGCGCTCGTACGGGGCAGCGAGACCGACTTCGGGCGCGAGGCCATCGACACCATCGTGAAGCTGGTGGAGGACCGCCGGGACCGGATCGTGGTGATCATGGCCGGGTACCCCGACGAGATGGCCCAGCTGGTGGCGGCCAACCCGGGGCTGCGGTCCCGGTTCCCGAAGACCATCCACTTCCCCGACTACGACACCGACGAGCTGCTGGCCATCTTCGACATGCGCTGCCGTCGGGGCGGCTACGAGACCACCCACGAGGCGCGGGCCAAGGTTCGCGCCCACCTCGACGGCGCCCCCCGGGACAAGGGCTTCGGCAACGGCCGTGTCGCCCGCAACCTGTTCGAGGAGGCCGTGGCGCGCCAGGCGTCCCGGATCGTGGTCATCGACGATCCCACCGACGACCACCTCCGCACCCTCGAGGCCGCCGACATCCCCGATCACCAGGCGACCGGGGCGTGACGGAGACCCGCCCGGGGAGCCGCCGGGGCCAGCGAGCCCGGGCCCGCCAGCAGGTCGAGGCCGAAGCCGAGAACGAGTCGGCAGCCGGGGCCGGGGCGACCACGGACGACTCGGGCCGCAACGCCACCCTGGTCGGCGCCGGCATCCTCCTCTCGCGCCTGTCGGGCCTGATCCGCGAGATCGTCACCGCCGGGTTCCTCGGCGTGGGGTTGGCCTCCGACGCGTTCAAGGCGGCGCTGCGCATCCCCAACCTGCTCCAGAACCTCCTGGGCGAGGGGGTGCTGTCGGCGTCGTTCATACCCGTCTACTCGCGCCTCGTCGACACCGACGAGGAGGAGGCGGGACGCACCGCCGGTGCGGTCGCCGGCCTCCTCGCCGCCGCGGTCTCCGTCCTCGTGGTCCTCGGCATGGTCGCGGCCCGACCGATCACCATCGTGCTGACCCCGGGCTTCCGCGACGACCCCGAGAAGCTGGACCTCACGGTCAGCCTGGTGCGGATCATGTTCCCGGGCATCGGGCTGCTCGTCCTGTCGGCGTGGTGCCTGGCGATCCTCAACTCGCACCGCCGCTTCTTCCTCTCCTACGTCGCGCCGGTCCTGTGGAACGTCGCCCAGATCGTGGTGGTGACCGTCGTCGCCATCGGGGGGTCCACCACGACGAGCCTCGCCAACGCGCTGGCCTGGGGCGTGGTGCTCGGCGGCTTGGCCCAGCTCCTCGTCCAGCTCCCCACCGTCCGCTCGCTCGTCCCCGACCTGCGCCTGTCCCTCGACCGCACCCTCGCCGGCGTCCGGGACGCCATGAGCCGCCTCGGACCGGTCGTGTTCGGCCGGGGCGTCGTCCAGATCTCGGGCTACCTCGACCTCGTGCTCGCCAGCCTCCTCGTCACCGGCGCGGTGGCGGCCGGGACCTACGCCCAGGTGCTGTACCTGCTGCCCGTGTCGCTGTTCGGCATGAGCATCGCCGCATCCGAGCTGCCCGAGCTGTCCCGCCTCCGCCCCGAGCAGCGAGCCGAGCTGGCCGGCCGCGTCGAGGGCGGCCTGCGCCGGGTCGCGTACTTCGTGGCCCCGACCGCGGTGATCTACGTGGCGCTCGGCGAACCGCTGGTGGCTGCGCTGTTCGAGCGGGGCGAGTTCAACGCGTCGGACACGCGCCTCGTGTGGCTCGTGCTGGCCGCGTACGCCCTCGGCCTGCTCGCCTCCACCGCCTCCCGCCTCCTGCAGAACTCGCTCTACGCCCTCGACGACCCCCGGACCCCGGCCCGCATCGCCCTCGTCCGCGTCGTCACGTCGTCGCTCGTCGCGCTCTCGGTGATGTTCCTGTTCGACCAGCTCGTCCTGGTCGGGACCTCGATCCAGCTCGAGACCGACGCCACCGACTCGGCTGCCTTCCTGCACCTCGGCGCGGTCGGCATCGCCCTCGGCTCCGCGGTCGGGGCGTGGGTGGAGCTCGTCCTGCTGCGCCTGGCCCTGCGCTGGCGCATCGGGTCGGTGAGCCTGGGGGGTGGTTCGCTCGCCACGGTGGTCACCGCGGCGCTGGCCGGCGCGGCCGTCGGCCGCCTCGTCGACCTCGTGGTCGGGGGCCTGCCGACGATCCTCGCAGCCGGCGCTTCCATCGGCACGGCCGGCCTCGTGTACCTGGCCTTCGCCCAGGCCCGGGGCCTGCCCCTGCGGGCGATGCTGGGTCGCTGACCGCCTCGACGCGGCAGCGGGGCGGCACCGGGGGCGGGGAGGTCTACGATCCGACCATGCTCAAGGCCCTCAAGCGTTGGTGGAAGTACCTGGTTGCCCGGACGGACAGCTCGTTCAACGAGCGAGCCGACCCCAAGGTGCAGCTGGAGCAGGCGATCTCCGAGGCGCACGAGCAGCACAAGCGCCTCACCCAGCAGGCGGCGAACGTCATCGCCAACCAGAAGCAGACCGAGATGCGCCTCAACCGGGTGATGACCGAGCTGGAGAAGGTCTCGGGCAACGCCCGCCAGGCGGTGCTCATGGCCGACCAGGCCCAGAAGTCCGGCGACACCGCCAAGGCCACCGAGTACACCCAGGCCGCCGAGTCCTTCGCCAACCGCATGATCACCCTGGAGAGCGAGGTCGAGGACCTCAAGTCCCTGCACTTCCAGGCCTCCGAGGCGTCGGACCAGGCCAAGGTCGCCGTCCAGCAGAACGCCACCGCGCTGCAGAAGAAGCTCTCCGAGCGCCAGGCCCTGCTCGGCAAGATCGACCAGGCCAACATGCAGGAGGAGATGAACCGGGCGATGAGCCAGCTGTCGATCACGGTCGGCGAGGACGTCCCCTCCCTCGAGGAGGTCCGCTCCAAGGTCGAGGCCCGCTACGCCAAGGCCAAGGGCATGCAGGAGCTGCAGGGTTCTTCGGTCGAGGGTCGCATGCTCGAGGTCGAGCAGGCGGCGCTCAACGTGGAGGCCACCAGTCGGCTCGCCGAGATCAAGGCGCAGCTCGGCATCGCGCCGGAACCCGAAGCGATCTCCGGCGAGTCCGCCGCTGAGGCACCTTCCTCCGGCGAGACGCAGGCAGAAGGTCAACCCTCGGACGGCACCTCCGCGTGAAACTGGCAGCGGCTGCGGAACAAGGCCCTGGGGGCCACGTTCCGCCTCCGCTGCCAGTTTCCTCTCCCCTTGCGCTGGCCGCTTCCCCCTTACGGGAGCACGACGAGGTCGTCTCGGTGGACGACCTCGTGGGGGGAGCCTTCGGGCAGGTGCTCGGTCCTGGTGCCGAGCACTGACCGAAGGCCGGCGGCGTCGAAGCGGCTGAGGCCCTTGGCGAAGGCACGTCCGTCGGGGCCGGCGATCTCGACAGCGGCGTCGACGTCGAAGCCGCCCTTCACGTCGACCACGCCGGCGGGGAGGAGCGAGACCCCGCGCTCCAACAGGGCCCGTCGGGCACCTTCGTCGACCACGATCGTCCCGGCGGCGCCCACCGCGAAGGCGATCCAGAGCTTGCGGGCCGGGAGGCGCTGCGTGCGCGGTTGCACGATCGTGCCGACGCCGGCGGTGCGGTCCACGGCGTGGAGGAGCACGTCGTCCCGGGATGCCTGGGCGATGACGGCACGCACCCCGGACCAGGCGGCGATCTTGGCTGCGGCCAGCTTGGAGGCCATCCCGCCGCTGCCCCGGTCGCTGCCCGCACCGCCGGCGAGGGCTTCGAGGCTGTGGTCGATCTCGAGGATCTCCTCGATGAGCGATGCCGTGCTGTCGAAGCGGGGGTCGGCGGTGAGCAGCCCGGGCGCGTCGGTGAGCAGGACGAGCAGATCGGCCCGGATGAGGTGGGCGACGAGGGCGGCCAGCCGGTCGTTGTCGCCGAAGCGGATCTCGTCGTCGGCGATGGCGTCGTTCTCGTTCACGACCGGCACGACCCCGAGGTCGAGCAGGCGGCCGAGGGTGGCGCGGGCGTGGAGGTACTGCTCGCGCACCATGAAGTCGAGCGGCGCGAGCAGGACCTGGCCGGCGGTGAGGCCGTGGCCGGCCAGCTCCCGGTCGTAGACGGCCATGAGCCGGCTCTGCCCGACGGCGGACACCGCCTGGAGGGTGACGGCATCCCGGGGGCGCACGTCGAAGTCCATGGCCGGCAGACCAGCGGCGATCGCCCCGGAGGTGACCATGACGACCTGGTGCCCGGCGGCGCGCAGGCCGGCGACCTCCCGGCAGAACTTGGCGATCGCTGCCTCGTTGATGGTGCCGTCGTCGGCGGTGATCGACGACGAGCCGATCTTGGCGACGACGACCTGGCCGCGCTCCCCCACGCTCACTCGACCTCGTAGTCGAACTCGAGCTTGCCGATGCGCACGGTGTCGCCCGGCTTCACACCGGCGCGAGCGAGCGCCCGGTCGATGCCGAGCGACTTGAGCCGGCGATGGGCCTCGTCGAGGGCCTCCGGGTTGGTCAGGTCCGACAGCCGCACGGCACGGATCGCCTCCCGGCCGACGACGTCCCAGCCCGAGCCGGTCTCGTCGCGGACGACCTTGTACCCCTCGCCCTCCAGGCGGTGGACGACGTAGGCCTCCCGCTCGGGCATCGCCTGGCGGGCATCGGTGACGGTCTGGACCATGCGACCCACCAGCTGGGGCACGCCGTCGCCGGTCACCGCGGCGACCCGCTCGCCGTCCCACTCCCAGGTGCCGTCGTCGAGGTCGGCGCGGGAGGCCACCTCGATGCGGGGCCGGGTCAGCAGGATCGGGTCGTAGTCGGCCAGCTCGCGCAGCAGGATCTCCTTCTGCTCGGCGGGCGGGTGCATGGCGGTCGGCGACAGGTCCACCATGACCACGAGCACGCGAGCGCGCTCGACGTGGCGGAGGAACTGGCGACCCAGGCCCTTGCCCTCGGCGGCGCCCTCGATGAGCCCGGGCAGGTCGGCGACCACGATCTCCACGCCGTCATCGGTGCGGACCACGCCGAGGTTCGGCTCCAGCGTCGTGAAGGGGTAGTCGGCGATCTTGGGGCGCGCCGCCGAGATCACCGAGATGAGCGTGGACTTGCCGACGCTCGGGAACCCGACGAGGGCGACGTCGGCGAGGAGCTTGAGCTCCATGCGCAGCCAGCGCTCCTCCCCGATCTCCCCCTGCTCGGCGAAGCCCGGAGCCCGGCGCCGGTTGGAGAGGAACTTGGCGTTGCCCCGACCACCGATGCCGCCTTCGGCCGCGAGGAAGCGATCGCCGGTGTGCACGAGGTCGGCGAGCACCTTGCCGGCCTGGTCCTTGATGACCGTGCCCTCGGGCACCGACACCTCGATGTCGGCGCCGCGCCGCCCGTGGCGCTTCTTGCCCATGCCGTGGGTGCCGTCCTCGCCCCGACGGAACGGGTGGTCCCGGAACGCGAGCAGGGACGCCACGTTGTGGTCGGCGACCAGCCACACGTCGCCGCCGCTGCCACCGTCGCCCCCGTCGGGCCCACCGCGGGGCACGTGGGCCTCGCGACGGAACGACACCGAGCCGGCGCCGCCGTCTCCGCCCTTCACATGGAGGCCGCACTCGTCGACGAACTGGGACACCGCGGGGAATCTAGGACCGAGCAGGGCGCGTGGGAGACTCGGATCGTGGCTCACCGACCCGACCACGACCCCGCCGGTGGCGGTCCGACGCCGGATCTGACCCCCCGAGCCCGCCAGTGGGCAGCCACCATGGCGGGTCACGGCGCCGGTCCGGTGCGCCACGCGCACGCCGACACCCACGCCGACGTCGGCGACGTGGAGATCGCCGATCGGGAGGTCCGCGAAGCCCGCGAAGCCGAGCACCTGGCGCCCGGGGCCACCCGGGCCGAGGGCGCCGGCGACCGATCCGTCGAGGAGGAGGCCGACCCCTGGCGAACCTGCTTCGAGCGCGACCGCGACCGCATCGTGCACGGCACCGCGTTCCGCCGCCTCGCCGGCAAGACCCAGGTCTTCGTGTTCCCCGACGACCACCAGCGCACCCGGCTCACCCATGCCCTCGAGGTCGCGCAGGTGGCCACGTCCATCACCCGGGCCTGCCGGCTCAACGTCGCCCTGGCCGAGGCCATCGCGCTCGGCCACGACTGCGGCCACGGGCCCTTCGGCCACGCCTCCGAGGATGCCCTCGCCCCCTTCGTCGAAGGCGGCTACGACCACGCGACCTGGGGGGCCGACGTGGTGCTCGCCCCGCTGAACCTGTGCCGCGAGACCCTCGACGGCATCCGCAACCACTCCTGGTCGCGACCGGCGCCCTCGACGCCCGAGGGCGAGGTCGTCAGCTGGGCCGACCGCATCGCCTACCTCTGCCACGACTTCGAAGACGCCGTGCTCGCCGGGGTCGTCCGCCCCGAGGACCTACCCACGGTGGTGGCCGAGCGCTGCGGCCGGGACCGCCGTCAGCAGCTGCACGCCTTCATCGAGGCCGTGGTGGGCGCCACCGCCGAGTCGGGCACCGTCGGCATGCACGACGACCTCGCCGAGGCCCTCACCGCGTTCCGCGCGTTCAACTACGAGCGCATCTACCTGCGCGACGAGTCCCGCCAGCAGGGTCTCGTGGTCGACCGCCTCCTCACCGCCCTGGTCGAGTGGTATCGCGCCGACCCCGAGCGGCTGGTGGCCGAGGGACGTCCCATCGACGACCGCACCGACCTCGTGCGGGAGGCCGTGTCCTTCGTCGGCGGGATGACCGACCGCTTCGCCCACGACCGGGCCCTGGCCAACCTCGGCTGGGACGCCGCCGACCTGCCGATCGGCCTCGAGACCCACGTCTGAGGGCGCTCGCCTAGGTCTCGACGGGCGCGATCAGGTCCATGCGGCGGGCGATGGTGACCGCCTCCAGGCGCGAGCTGGCACCGAGCTTGCCGAGCACCGCACGCACGTGGTTGCGGATCGTGTTGGGGCTCACCGCCAGGTGCTCGGCCATCTCCCGGGTGCCGGTGCCCTCGGCGAGGAGCCGCAGGACCTCGAGCTCGCGCGGGGTCAGGTTCGTTCGGTCCCGCCCGCTGCGGTGCGAGGTGCGCCGAACCAGCGCCGGCAGCAGCTGGGGTGCCACGACGGTCTCGCCGTCGGCGACGCGGACCACGGCATCGACGAGCTCGTCGAGGCCCTGGGACTTGCCGATGAAGCCGTGGGCCCCGTGGTCGAGGGAGTCGAACAGGGTGCGCTCGGTGGCCCATCCGGTGACCACGAGGATCCGCACGTCGGGGCAGGTCTCGACGAACCGGCCGAGCTGGTCGGCGATCTCGACGCCGTCGAGGCGGAGGTCGGTGACCAGCACCGTGGGCGACCGCTCGGCGACGACGCGCAGGGCGTCCTCCAGGCGGCTGGTGGTGCCCACCACCCGGAGCCGGGGATCCTGGTCCAGCACCGCCTCGAGGGCGCTGGCGACCATCTCGTGGTCCTCGAGCACCACCACCGTCACGTCCGTCGGCCCACCCGGCCCGTCGATCCCTGACATGGAACCGGAACGTAGTGCAGATGGACCAGGGGCGGGCGCGACACGGCCCGGGTCGTGGACCCGGGCCGGCATCGGATTCGAGCGGGTGCGGCTCAGTCGAGCGGCAGGATGTCCACCAGCTTGCGCCCGTGGCGGGAGCCGAACTTCACCGTGCCGTCGCTCGTGGCGAACAGCGTGTCGTCGCCGCCCTTGCCCACGTTGAGGCCGGGGTGGAAGCGGGTGCCGCGCTGGCGCACGAGGATGGAGCCGGCCGAGACGACGGTGCCGTCGTAGGCCTTCACGCCCAGGCGCTTGGATTCGGAGTCACGGCCGTTCCGGGTGGAACCGCCGCCCTTGGTCTTGGACATGGCGAGCTACCTCTTCTGGGATCAGCGGCTGATGCCGGTGATCTCGATCTGCGTGTAGTGCTGGCGGTGACCCCAGCGCTTCCGGTTGTTCGACTTGTTCTTGTAGACGAAGCCGTTGATCTTGGGGCCCTTGGCGTCACCCACCACGCGGGCGGTGACGGACACCTTGCCCAGGTCGTCGGGGGTGGACAGGACGGTGTCACCGTCGACGAGGAGGACAGGTCGCAGGTCGACCGAGCCACCCTCTTCGACCCCGAGGCGCTCGACCTCGAGGACGTCGCCTTCGGCGACACGATGCTGCTTTCCGCCGGTGGCGATCACTGCGTACATAGGGTTCGACATCGTACGGCCCAGACCTGCTCACCACCAACCTGCGACGAATGCGAAGCATTCGTCAACGAACCCCCGAGGCCGCTTGCGGCCGAAGGGTTCGCTCAGCCGTCGAGGAGGTCCTTGTCGAAGACGACGCCTCGACCCTTGCAGGTCTCGCACTCCTCCGTGAAGCCCACGAGCAGGCCCTCGCCGATGCGCTTGCGGGTCATCTCGACCAGGCCGAGCTCGGAGATGTCGAAGACCTGCGTGCGCGTCTTGTCCCGGGCCAGCGCCTCGCGCAGCACCCGGCCCACGTCGTCGCGGTTCTTCTTCACCTCCATGTCGATGAAGTCGATGACGATGATCCCGCCGATGTCGCGCAGGCGCAGCTGGCGGGCGATCTCCTCGGCGGCCTCGAGGTTGTTGGCGTAGACGGTGTCCTCGAGGGAGTTCTTGCCGACGTTCTTGCCCGTGTTGACGTCGATGACCGTGAGGGCCTCGGTGTGCTCGATGATGAGCGACCCGCCCGAGGGCAGCCACACCTTGCGGTCGAGGGCGCGGTGGAGCTGCTCGTGGATGTGGTGGCGCTCGAACAGCGGCAGCTTCTCGGCCTCGGGGTCGTAGAACTGCACGCGGTCGGCGAGGGCCGGGGTGATGCCCGAGACGTACTCGTCGACCTCCTTGTAGAGGTCGGGGTCGTCGATGACCACGGCCCGGTAGTCCTTGGAGAACTCCTCCCGGATCACCCGCACGGCCATGTCCGGCTCCCGGTACAGCAGCGTCGGTGCCTGCGAGGCCTTGGCCATGTCGTCGATCTTGTCCCACAGGGCGACGAGGCGCTTGACGTCGTTCTCGATCTCCTCGGCCGTCACGTTCTCCGCCGCGGTGCGCACGATGACGCCGTGCTGGTCCGGCTTGACGCCGTCCAGGATCTTGCGGAGCCGCTTGCGCTCGTCGTCGGGCAGACGCTTGGAGATGCCGTACGTGCTGGAGTTCGGCACCAGCACCACGAAGCGACCCGGCAGGCTGACCTCCTGGGTCAGCCGCGCGCCCTTGACCCCGATGGGGTTCTTGGTGACCTGGCACACGATGGTCTGCTTGGACTTGAGGACGTCTTCGATCTTGGGCTTGCCGCCGCCCTCGACGTCGTCGGGGTCGTAGGCCACGTCGCCGCGGTAGAGCACGGCGTTCTTCGGCGTGCCGATGTCGACGAACGCGGCCTCCATGCCGGGCAGCACGTTGGCCACGCGGGCCAGGTAGATGTTGCCGTGGATCTGGGAGATGTCGTCGGCGGGCCGGGCGACGTAGTGCTCGATCAGCTGGCGGCCCTCGAGCACGGCGATCTGGGTCGCCTGCTCCGTGCGGTGCACGGCCATGAGGTACCGGCCGACCGGCTTGCCGTTGCGGTGCTTGCCACGGCGGGCCTCGAGCTGGGCCTCGTCGAGCTCCACGGCGTCGAAGCCGGTGTCGAGCTCGACCGGGCGCTGCTGGCCGTCGCCGCGGCCCTTGCTGCGGTTGCGCCCGCCGCGCCGGCGGCGACGGCGGCCGGGCTTGGGGGTGTCGTCGCCATCGCCATCTGCGCCGCCGCCCTCGTCGGCGCGCGGCGAGGGGCGGGTGTCGCCGATCTTGGGCTTGTGGGCGTCGTCGCCGTTGCCGACCGCGGGCTCGGAGCCCTCAGCAGCCTTCCCGGCGCCATCGGGGCGCTCGTCGTTCGACGTCGACGACCCGTGCTGGGTGTCGGACATGGTGGGGGTCCCTTCTCATGACGCACGCTCGATGGCGTGCGCGGCCGACGGCCGGGCGATCCCTGCGCCCACCGGAGGCGATGCCTCCAGGGGGACGGGTTCGCGCCGGACGCCGTCGACCATCGTCCATTGGTGGAGCCGGACCACCCGACCCTCCTCGAGCGTCGGATCGACCGCGGCGAGCAGCTCGGCGGGCCGGCAGGCACGCGGGTGCGTGCCGAGCTCGGCTCGGAGCAGGGCGCCGGCCGGCTGCCACTCGGCAGCGGGCGGGCGCTCGTCGGGGTCGGCGACTCGGAGGGCGAGCACGTTCGGGCGGATGTCGTCGGTGACCGACTTGCCCTTGCGCGTTCGGGTGACCGGGAGCTCTTCTGCGGCGAGGGCGCGCTCGACCAGGTCGTGCGCCTGCGCCGGGGTCATCTGCGGCACGTCGACGAGCCAGGTGCAGGAGTCGACGGACTCCTGCAGGCTCGGCGCGCCGGGTTCGACGTGTGCGGTCGCCTGGATGGTCATGCCGGGCGGCAGCATCGGGTTCACGAGGGGGGCGAGCTCGTCGATGTCGACGCGGCCCGACGACACCGCGCCGGGCTCGAGGTCGACGTCGAGGTACTCGCCGCAGGACTCGTGGGCGGTGGCCAGGGCGAGGCCGAAGCGGAGCCGGGGGCGGGGCGAGAAGCCCTCGCTGTAGGACACCGGCAGGCGGCTCCGGCGGAGGCTGCGCTCCCACACGCGGGCCACGTCCCGGTGGGAGGTGAAGCGGATGCGCCCGAACTTGTCGAAGCGGATGCGGATGCGCTCGGTCCGGGGCGGAGTCACGGCTTCGCCCCCTGTGGGATGCGGGGGGTGAGCTCGACCGGGACGCTGTGCCCGGCGCCCAGATCCTGGCCCGTCCCCTGGCTGCCGCCGGCGGGCGGGGTGGCCGAAGCCACGATGTGCTCGATCGAGTAGCCGGTGCAGGCGCCGCAGTCGTAGCAGGGCGTCCAGCGGCAGTCGGGCAGGCCGACCTCGGCCAGGGCGTCCTGCCAGTCCATCCAGAGGAAGTCCTTGTGCAGGCCGGCGGAGAGGTGGTCCCAGGGCAGCACCTCGTCCTCGGTGCGGTGCCGGTGGATGTACCAGTCCGGATCGAGGCCGCACTCGGCCATGGCGTCGAGCCACAGCTTCTCGTCGAAGTGCTCGCCCCACTCCTGGAACACGCCGCCGCGGCGCCAGACCAGCTCGAGCACCCGTCCGAGGCGACGATCGCCCCGCGACAGCAACCCCTCGATGACCGAGGCCCGGGGGTCGTGCCACTTGAGCTGGACCCCGTTCATCTTGCGGGTGGCGTCCTTGAGCAGGTTGATCTTGCGGCGCAGCTCGTCCTCGGTGTTCTGGCCGAACCACTGGAACGGGGTGAAGGGCTTGGGCACGAAGCCGCCCACGCTGACCGTGACGCTGGGGTTCTTGTGGTGCTCGCGGCCGAGCTCCACGCAGTTCTTGGCCAGCTCGGCGATGCCGAGGGTGTCCTCGTCGGTCTCGCTCGGCAGGCCGGTGAGGAAGTACAGCTTCATCCGGCGCCAGCCCTGGGAGTAGGCCGAGCCGACCGCGCCGTAGAGGTCCTCTTCGCGGATGAGCTTGTTGATGACCTGGCGCATCCGCCACGTGCCGGCTTCGGGCGCGAACGTGAGTCCGGTGCGCCGGGCGTTCTGGATCTTGTTGGCCAGCCCGACGGTGAAGGCGTCGACCCGGAGCGACGGCAGGCCGAGGGTGATCGGCTGGGCGCTGCCGGTGTCGAGGTCCATCACGTCCTGGACGGTCTGCTCGATGCCGGAGAAGTCGGCCGTCGACAGGCTGGTGAGGGTGACCTCGTCGTAGCCGGTGCGCTTCAGGCCCGAGTCGATCATCGACCGGACCTGCTCGGCCGGGCGCTCCCGCACCGGGCGGGTGATCATGCCCGCCTGGCAGAACCGGCAGCCGCGCGTGCAGCCGCGGAAGACCTCGACGTTGAGTCGGTCGTGGACGACCTCGGTGAGGGGCACCAGCTGCTGCTTGGGGTATGGCCACTCGGCCAGGTCGGAGATGGTGCGCTTCTCCACCCGCTCGGGCACGTCCGGGAACCGGGGGGTGACCTCGGCCAGGAACGGGCCGTCGTAGGCCACGTCGTAGAGGGAGGGGACGTAGACGCCCTCGACCCCGGCCAGCGCCCGCAGCACGTTGGGCCGCGACCCCGCCGTCTTGCCCTCGGCGCGCCACTCGCGGAGGACGTCGGTGATCTCGCCGATGACCTCCTCGCCGTCGCCGAGCACGACGACGTCGACGAAGTCCGCCAGGGGCTCGGGGTTGTAGGTGCAGTGGCCGCCGACGACGACCAGCGGGTGGGTCTCGTCGCGCTCGTCGCTGCGGACCGGCACGCCGGCCAGGTCCACGCAGTTGAGGACGTTGGTGTAGGTGAGCTCGGCCGACAGGTTGAACGCGATGGCGTCGAAGGCCGCCGCGCTGGTGTGGGTCTCGACCGAGAAGAACGGGATGCGCTCGCGGCGCATGATGGCCTCGAGGTCGCTCCACACCGCGTAGCCGCGCTCGGCGTAGGCGTCGTCGCGCTCGTTCACGATCTCCCGCAGGATCTGCAGGCCCTGGTTGGGCAGGCCGATCTCGTAGGTGTCGGGGTAGCAGAGCAGCCAGCCGACCTTGTGGGGGGCACGCTCGGAGGCCGGTGCACCGTCCTCGAGGCCGATGTAGCGGGCGGGCTTGGCCACCTTGGGCAGGTGCGGCTCGAGCGCGCTCCAGACGCTGGAGGACCCCGCGGTGGCTGTCGAAGAGGGGTTCGGGGGCGCGGCGGACACGGTCCGCCCAGGCTACCGGACACCTCCCAGCGTTCCCCGATCGGCCCGGCGGACGTGGCAGCGTGCGGGCGTGGCGAACCACCTGCTCACGAACGGGACCTGGGCCGTGCTCGTCGACACCGGCGGGCCGGTGCCGACGGTGCGGCACTGGGGGCCGGACCCCGGCCCACCCCCCGCCGACGCCCTGTCGGACCGCCCGCTGCCGCCGTCCACCCTCGACATCGACCAGGCGCTGCCCGTCGTGGGCGTCACGGCCGGCGACCCGGGCCGGCCCGGGCTGGCCGGGTGCCGTGCCGACGGCAGCGCTGCCCACCCCCGCTTCCGGGCCACGTCCTGCACCGGCGATGCGACGACGCTGCAGTTCGAGGCGGCCGACGACGACGCCGGGTTGGTCCTGGCCGGCGCGCTCCGGCTCGGACCGACCCTCACCATCGAACTGAGCCTCACCAACACCGGCCCGGCGCCCTACCTGCTGCAGCGCCTCGCCGCCACGCTGCCCCTCCCTGGCGACGCCGACGAGGTGCTCGCGTTCGAGGGCCACTGGTGCGCCGAGATGACGCCGACCCGGCTGCCGTGGGCCACCGGCACCGTCGTGGTCGACAACCGGCGCGGCCGGACCTCCCACGACCACGTCCCGGTGCTCTTCGCCGGCCGCCGCGGCTTCGGCGAGCTGGCCGGCGAGGTCCACGGCATCCACCTGGCCTGGAGCGGCAATGCCGAGCTGGTCCTCGAGCACCGCACCGACGGGCGGCGCGCCGTGCACGTCGGTGAGCTGCTCCTCCCCGGCGAGGTCGTGCTCGAGCCGGGGGCGACGCACACCGCGCCCACCGTCCACGCCGTGTGGGGCGACGGGCTCAACGCCGCCAGCGCCGGGTTCCACGCCGAGGTGCTGGCCCACGTGCCCGAGCGGCCGCGGCCGGTGACCCTCAACACCTGGGAGGCCGTGTACTTCGACCACGACGCCGAGGTCCTGCGGGCGCTCGCCGATCGGGCCGCGTCGGTGGGTGTGGAGCGCTTCGTGCTCGACGACGGTTGGTTCGGCGGTCGCCGCGACGACACCGCCGGCCTCGGCGACTGGTGGGTGTCGCCCGACGCCCACCCCGACGGCCTCGCACCGCTGATCGACCACGTGCGGGACCTCGGCATGGAGTTCGGCATCTGGGTGGAGCCCGAGATGGTCAACCCCGACAGCGACCTCTTCCGGGCCCATCCGGACTGGGTGCTCGGCGATCCCACCGTCCTCGGCCGCAACCAGCTGGTGCTGGACCTGTCCATCGACGCCTGCTGGCAGCACCTGCACGACGCGCTCCACCGGCTGCTCGCCGACCACGACATCGCCTACGTGAAGTGGGACATGAACCGCGACGTGGCCGGCGCCGGCGCCCACCACCAGGTCCACGCCCTCTACCGGCTCCTGGACGCGCTCGGTGCCGCCCACCCGGACGTGGAGATCGAGTCCTGCGCCTCCGGTGGTGGCCGCGCCGACCTCGGCATCCTCCGGCGGACCTGTCGGATCTGGGCGTCGGACTGCAACGACGCCCTCGAGCGCCAGACGATCCAGCGCGGGTGGTCGTACCTGCTGCCACCTTCGGTCACCGGCGCCCACATCGGCCCGCCCCGGGCCCACACGACGGGCCGGACCCAGCGGCTGGCGTTCCGGGCCGCGACCGCGCTGTTCGGGCACCTCGGCATCGAGTGGAACCTGCTCGACGCGGGCGATCGCCACCTGGATGCCCTGCGCTGGTGGATCGACCTCCACAAGCGCCTCCGGCCGCTGCTGCACGCCGGGACCGTCGTCCGCCTGGACCCCGTCGACCCGTCGGCGCACGCCCACGGGGTCGTGGCACCCGACCGGTCCGAGGCCCTCTTCGCCTACGCCCAACTCACCCGCTCACGGCGATCGGCGCCCCCGACCCTCCGGTTGGCCGGCCTCGACCCGGACCGCACCTACCGGGTCGCCCACCTGGCCGCGCCGGGCGAGGTCCTCGGCTGGGGTCGCCAGCCTGCCTGGCTGGACGAGCCGGCAGAGGCGACCGGGCGCTGGTTGCAGACCGTCGGCCTTCAACCCCCGCTCCTCCACCCCGAGTCCGCCCTCCTCATCCACCTCACCTGAGCCGCGCTCAGGACGCACGGCAAGCGCTGCAGCGGCCTCCGAGGGAGGCGCCAGCCGACCGTGGCAGGAGGATGAACCCCTACTCCGTGTACGGGACGTGCGCGACGAAGGAGCGCACGTCAAGCGTCACGTCAAGAATCAGGTGAAGCGGCGCATGTGCACGCCCTGCACCAGACCGAGGCCGGCGAAGAGCGCGATGGTGGACGAACCGCCGTAGCTCACGAAGGGCAGCGGGATGCCGGTGATCGGCATGATGCCCATCGTCATGCCGGCGTTCTGGAAGATCTGGAAGGCCAGCAGCGACAGGACGCCGACGCACAGCAGCACGCCGAACTGGTCCCGTGACAGCTGGGCGATGCGCCAGATGCGCCAACCGACGAGGGCGAACAGGACCAGCAGCGTCGCGGCACCGAGGAACCCGAGCTCCTCCCCCACCGCCGTGAAGATGAAGTCGGTGTGCTGCTCGGGGACGATGTCGAGCTGGGTCTGGGTGCCGTTGAACAACCCCTTGCCGAGCACCCCGCCCGAGCCGATGGCGATCTTGGACTGGTTCAGGTTGTAGGCCTCGGCCTGCAGCCCGGCAGCCGGGTTCAGGAACACCGTCAGGCGGTCCTTCTGGTAGTCCGCGAGCAGGCCGGAGCTGAGCAGCCCGACCACCGCGGTGAGCCCCACCAGCGTGAGCCCGGCGATGTGCTTCGCCCGCACGCCGGTGACCAGCAGCATGCCCATCGTGATGGCGACGAAGACCATGGCGGTGCCCGGGTCGGGCTGGAGCATGATCAGCGCCAGGGGGATGCCCGGCACGGCGAGCAGGATGGCGAGGCGGCGCAGGTCGATGTCGCTCCCGAAGTGCGCGCCGAGCGAGGCCAGCCCGACGATCACGGCGATCTTGGAGAACTCCGAGGGCTGCACCTGGACCGGACCGATCTGGAACCAGGCCTGTGCGCCGTTCACCTCGGTGCCGAACGGCGACACCACGCCGAGCAGGAGGAGGCACACCACCCCGTACATCAGCGGCGCCCAGTCCCGGAACCGGCGGTAGTCGGCCATCGTCGTGAGGGCCATCACGGTGATGCCGGTGGCCACGAAGGCGAGGTGGCGCTCGAGGATCGCGGTGTTGGCGGGTGCGCTCCCGGTGCCCCTCGTGGAGGAGAAGACCATGAGCGTGCCGATCAGCGCGATGAGCCCGACCGAGCCCAGGAGCAGGAGGTCCACGTGCCGCCAGGGCGCGGCCGGGTTCCGCCGCATCGAGCCCGCTCGGGTCGTGCCCGGCCAGCGGCCGGCGAAGCTCTCCATCAGTCGGCTCCCCCTTCGGCGATCTGGCCGAGGCGGTCGGCGGGGCGCTCCGAGGTGTCGTCGACCTCGGCGCCTTCGAGCGGCGGCTCCACCAGGGCGCCGCCGGGCTGGATCACCGGCATCGGCGCGACGCCGGCGAACACGTCGAACAGCGCCCGCGCCACGGGCGCGGCGGCCGTGCCGCCGAACCCGGACTCCTCGAGCACGACGGCGACCTGGAACTCCGGGGCGGGTGCCGGCCCGAACGCGGCGAACAGCGCCGTGTCGGCCTTCTGGTCCACCTCGGCGGTGCCGGTCTTGCCGGCGACGGGGAAGGTGTCGTTGGGGAAGCCGGCGAAGGTGGCCCGAGCCGTGCCTCCGTCGCGGGTGGTGACGCCGACGAGGCCGTCGAGCAGCGCCTGGCGGTGGGCCGGATCCATCTCGACGCGGCCGTTGATCCGAGGCTCGAAGCTGCGCTTGATGGTGTCGGGTGAGCCGCTGCGGGTGATCTTGCGGGCGATGTTCGGGGCGTACCGGGTGCCGCCGTTGGCGAAGGTGGCGTAGCCGTTGGCCAGCTGGAGGGGCGTCACCCCGACGTCGCCCTGGCCGATGGTCATGATGACGTTGTCGCCCGTGAACCAGTCACCGGTGAGGAACAGCTCGGGGTTGGCCTCGTACTGCGCCTTGCGCTGCTGCGGCGTGGGGACCCGCCCGTCCTGCTCCGACGGGAGCGGCACGCCGGTCTCCTGGCCGAAGCCGAACGTGCGGATGGTCTCCTGCTGGGCCTCGTCGCCGAGGCGGCCTCGGTTGTTCCAGAAGTCCGCGCCGATGCTGTAGAAGTACGCGTCCGACGACACGGTCATGGCCCGTCGCATGTCGACGACGCCGTACGCCTTCGACCCGGCGTTCCGGAACGTGCACCCCGGCCCCCGGCAGTCCTCGATCGTGAACGTGCCCTGGTCGAGGAACGGCTGCTCGGGGGTGCGCAGGCCGTGCACCATGGCGGCCAGACCGGTGAACAGCTTGTAGGTGGAGCCGGGCGCGTAGACGCCCTGGATCGCCCGGTTGAGGATCGGCTTGTCCGCCTCGTCGCTGTTCAGGAACTCCCAGCGGGTCGAGGAGATGCCGTTCACGAAGTCGGCCGGGTCGAACACCGGGTAGCTGGCCATGGCCAGGACCTCGCCGTTGCGCGGGTCGGTGACCACCACGGAGCCGGCGTTGCCGCGGTTGGGCAGGTTGCTTCCCGACACCCGTCGGTTGCGAGCGTCCTCGAGGGCCTGGGCGAGCAGGTCCTCCGAGAGCGCCTGGGTCTCGATGTCGATGGTGAGCCAGACGTCGTCGCCCGGGATGGGCGGCGCCGACAGGTCCTCCAGGATGCGGACCGGATCGCCCATGGCATCGACCTCGAACACGGTCTGGCCGGGCGTGCCCCGCAGGTCGTCCTCGTAGATCCGCTCCACACCGGTCTTCCCGATCTGGTTGCCCCGGATGTAGGTCTTGGGCTTGTTGGCCCGC
This sequence comes from Salinilacustrithrix flava, assembly GCF_041228405.1. Lineage (GTDB taxonomy): Bacteria > Actinomycetota > Acidimicrobiia > Acidimicrobiales > Salinilacustritrichaceae > Salinilacustrithrix > Salinilacustrithrix flava. The sequence continues at coordinate 2,883,385 of NZ_CP133888.1, read as the reverse complement.
TCCTCGAGCTCCTCGTCGTTGATCTCGCCGACCGAACCGATGACGTGGGCGGCTCGCGTCCCGTAGGGATACCGACGAACGGCGACGCGCTCGACGGCCACGGACGGGAACAGCTCCTGGTGCTCCTCGATGTAGATCTTGAGCTCCTCGGTGGCGTCCTCGGCCACCGGCACCGGCGCGTAGCGGGAGTAGCGGACGTCGTCGACGCGATCCTGCAGCTGCTCGACGGTGGCGGGCGACCCGTAGCGGCTCAGCTCGGCGGAGAGGCGCTCGAGCATGGCGGTCCGCTCAGCGTCCTCGAGCTCGGCGAAGCGGACGCGATCGACCGTGACGACGATGGACACCCGGTTGTCGACCAGGACCGTGCCGTCGCGGTCGAGGATGCGGCCGCGGGGCGCCTCGACCTGCACGACCCGGACGCGGTTGGCCTCGGCGGCCTCGGTGAAGCTCTCCGAGGACAGCACCTGCAGGTACCAGAGCCTGGCGAACAGCGGCACGAACAGCGCGATGACCACGATGCCGAGCACGCCGAGGCGCAAGCGCGGTGACTCCACGCGCTGGCTCATCGCAGGCCTCGCATCGACGGCTGGAGCATCCGGTCGGGTGCGGCCTTCTCGACCCACCGGGCCACGAACAGGGCGGGGAAGGCCAGCAGCGTGTTGATGACCGCCGTGACCAGGACGATCCGGGGCAGGCCCGGCACCCGGAACTGCTGACCGAGCAGCTGGCCGAGCATCACGAGGAACACGATGCCGAGCGCGGAGGCCACGAAGGTGACGAGCACCGGGATCCACGGGGCGGACCGCAGGACCCCGTCGTGGACGGTGCCGACGACGAAGCCGACGGCCAGGTACGTGAGCGACGACAGCCCGAAGGGGGTGAGGAGCACGAGGTCCATGGCCACGCCGGCGATGAACCCGACCGTGGCGCCCCGCACGGGGCCGGCGGCCATGCCGGCGGCGATGGCGACCAGCAGGAGCAGGTCACCGGTGGCGCCGAAGGGACGGGCGTCGGCGAGCCAGGTCGTCTGGACGGTGAGGACCAGGACGAGCACGAGGGTGAGGCGGGCGGCGCGCAGCATCTAGCCGACCGGGGTGGTGAGGACGACGGACACGAAGCTCAGCTGGTCCAGGTCGGCGAGAGGCTCGGCGAAGACCTCGAGGGTGAGGCCGCCGTTGGCCGGCCGCGTGCGGGTGACCTTGCCGACCGGGATCGAGGCGGGGAACGAGGACCGGTCGTCGATGCCGGAGGTGGTGAGGATCTCGAGCGACGGGAGGTCGGCGTCGGGTTCGCCCGGCTCGATGCCGGTGTCGATCCGCAGGTCCCGCCCGGCCCCCTGGCCCGAGGCGGTGCCGAAGCGCTGGCTGGTGACGAGGCGCACACCGACCCGGAACTCGGGGTCCGTCACCAGCTGGACCGAGGCCTGTCCCTCGCCGACGTCGACGACGCGCCCGACGAGGCCGCCCAGACCCTCGCCGTCGCCGACGACGACCGGCATGCCCTCGCGGATGCCGGCGCCGGAGCCCTTGTCGATGCCGATGACGTGGGAGAAGGAGCTGGCCGGCTGCTGCACGACCCGGGCGGTGGCGGTGCTGAGCCCGCCCACCCACGGGATGTCGACCTGGCTGACGAGCTCGTCGTACTGGGCGGCGACGTCGGCGTTGCGGGCCGCTTCGCCCTCGAGCTGCTCGACCTGGATGCGCAGGGCTTCGTTCTCGGCCTCGAGGTCGTCGTAGCCGGTGACGCCGTTCCAGGTGTTCTGGAACGGGGTGGCCACGAAGTCTGCCGCGCCCTGCAGCGGGCTCAGCGCTGACCCCACCGCCCGGCGGGCGTCGCCGAGGAAGCCGACGCCCCGGAAGTCCAGGGTGAGCACGGTGATCGAGGTGAGCACGAGCAGGAGGATGGTCAGCCGTGACCGTCCGCTGCGGCGGGGACCGGTCATGGCCATGAGAGGCCCTCAGACATGGTGGGGGTCAGTGTTCGGGCGGGTTGTTGAACAGCACGTCCTTCAGGGCGTCGAACTCCTCGAGGGCGAGGCCCGACCCGAAGGCGACGGCGTGCAGCGGATCGTTGGCGATGACGATCGGCATGCCGGTCTCGTGCTCCAGGCGGGCATCGAGGCCGTGGAGGAACGCGCCGCCACCGGCGAGCACGATCCCCTTCTCCATGATGTCGGCCGCCAGCTCCGGCGGCGTCTTGTCGAGGGTGACCTTGACGGCGTCGACGATGGCCGTGACCGGCTCGTCGATGGCCTCGCGGATCTCCTCGGTGGACGTGACGATCGTCTTGGGGAGCCCGGTGATGAGGTCGCGACCGCGCACCTCGGCGTAGAGCTCCTCCTCGAGCGGCCAGGCCGAGCCCATGCCGATCTTGATCTCCTCGGCGGCCCGCTCGCCCACCGCCAGGGAGTACTCCTTCTTGATGAACTGGATGATGGCCTCGTCCAGCTCGTCGCCGGCGACGCGCACCGACTGGCTGGCCACGATGCCACCGAGGGAGATGACCGCGACCTCGGTGGTGCCGCCTCCGATGTCCACGATCATGTTGCCCGTGGGCTCCTGGACGGGCAGCCCGGCGCCGATGGCGGCCGCCATGGGCTCCTCGATGATGTGGGCCGGCTTGCGGGCGCCGGCGAACTCGGCGGCCTCGAGCACGGCGCGCTGCTCCACGCCCGTGATGCCCGACGGCACGCAGATGACCATGCGCGGCTTGGCCCAGCGGCGCTGGTGCACCTTCTGGATGAAGTACCGCAGCATCTTCTCGCAGATCTCGAAGTCCGAGATCACGCCGTCCTTGAGCGGGCGGATGGCCTGGATGTGCGACGGCGTGCGGCCGATCATCCGCTTGGCCTCGGCGCCGACGGCGAGGGGGCGCCCGTCGCGCACGTTGACGGCGACCACGGAGGGCTCGTTGAGCACGATGCCACGCCCGCGGACGTAGACCACCGTGTTCGCGGTGCCGAGGTCGACCGCCATGTCGCGGCCCATCAGGGAGGTGAAGACGTTCTCGGACATGCGTACACGATTCCGTCGGGGACCTGGTCCGGGCGACCGGTCAGCGTAGCGGAGTGTCCCAGGCTAACCCTCTGTCACCGAACCGCAACAGTCGGGACGACAACGGGACCGCCTCAGTGCGGGCCATCCGGAGGAAACTGGCAGCGACCACGGAACAGAAGCCCACCGTTCCGTCTCCGCTGCCAGTTTCAGAGGTTGGGGAACCAGAGGTCGATCTCGCGGTGGGCCGACTCGTGGGAGTCGCTGCCGTGGACCAGGTTCTCGTTGGTCGTGGTGGCGAAGTCACCGCGGATCGAGCCGGGCTGGGCGTCGTCGACGCTGGTCTTGCCGATGAGGGTGCGACAGATCGAGAAGGTGTTGTCGGCCGGGCCCTCGACCACCATGGCCAGCACCGGGCTGCGGGTGAGGAAGTCGACCAGCTCACCGAAGAAGGGCTTGTCGCGGTGCTCGTCGTAGTGGGCTTCGGCGAGGGCTCGATCGGCGGTCTTGAGCTCGGCGGCGACGAGGGTGAGCCCCTTGCGCTCGAAGCGGGCGACGATCTCCCCGACGAGGCCGCGCTCGACGGCATCGGGCTTGCACATGACGAAGGTCCGGTTCACGGGGCGGGACGGTAGCGGCCGTCAGCGGCGAGCGTTGAACCCGAGGCTGCGCAGCGTGGACCGAGCCTCGCCCACCACGTAGGTCGAACCGGTGACGAGGAGGGCCTCGTCGTCGGCCAGCAGGTCGACGGCCTTGCGGACCGCGGCGTCGACGTCGTCGGTCGTGCGCACCTCGGCGACGTGGTCGCCGAGGCCCCGGGCGACGGCGGCGGCGACGTCTGCGGCCGGCACGGCGCGGGGCGAGTCGGCCCGGGTGCAGATGACCCGGCGGGGGTGCAGCGCCAGCAGCGGGGCGAGGGTGTCGTCGAGGTCCCGACCGCCGAGCATGCCGACGATCAGGGTGAGGCCGCCCTCGGGGTGGAACTCGCTGGCGTAGGTGTCGGCCACCGCCTCGGTGCCGTCGGGGTTGTGGGCCATGTCGAGCACGATGAGCGGCGCGCGGTCGACGACCTCGAAGCGGCCGGGGATCTCCACGCTGCGCAGCGCCTCCTGGACCACGTCACGGTCGAGCGGGCGGCCGAAGAAGGCCTCCACCGCGGCGACGGCGATCGATGCGTTGTCGACCTGGTGGGCACCGTGGAGCGGGAGGTAGAGCTCCTCGAGCCGAGAACCGGGCGTGTAGAGGTCGGCGTGGCGGCCGCCCAGGGCGACCAGCGAGGAGCGGACGCCGAAGTGCTCGTCGCGGACCCAGTGCACCGAGCCACCCTCGGCCCGGAAGACCTCGATCAGCTCGGGGTCGGTCTCGCCGATGACGACCGCGCTGCGGTCCTCGATGATGCCGGCCTTCTCCTCGGCGATCGCCCGCCGCCAGTCGCCTCGGAAGTCGGTGTGGTCCCGGCCCACGTTGGTGATCACGGCGACGTCGGCCGAGGCGACGTTGGTGGAGTCGAACCGCCCGAGCATCCCCACCTCGAGCACCATGACCTCCACCGCCTCGCGGGCGAACCAGGCGAAGGCGGCGGCCGTGAGCAGGTCGAAGTAGCTCGGCCGGTCGGGGAACATCGGCTCGAGGGCGGCGATCTCGCCCATGATGTCTCCGAAGTCCTCCTCCGAGATCGACTCGGCGTTGCGCCGGATCCGCTCGGTGATCGACTCGAGGTGCGGGCTCGCATAGGTGCCGACGGTGAGCCCGTGGGCGCCGAGCAGCGCGGTGATGATCCGCGACGTCGAGCCCTTGCCGTTGGTGCCGGTGACGTGGATGACCGGCGCGCTGGCCTGGGGATCACCGAGGACCTCGACGATGCCGCGCATCCGGTCGAGGGACAGCCCGTGCACCGCGCCGGCCTTGGGGCCGTCGAGGGTGGCTTCGAGGTTGATGTGCTCGTCCAGGTGGACGAGCGCGTCACCGAAGTTCAAGAGGCGGCGCGCTTGGGCCGGTCGGCCTTGGTGTCGCGGGGGACGATGGTGGGGTTGACCCGGTCGAGCACCACGTCGGCGTCGATCATCACCTTGCCCACGTCGGTGCGGCCCGGGATGTCGTACATGATGTCGAGCAGCACCTCCTCCAGGATCGCCCGCAGGCCACGAGCTCCGGTGCCCCGCAGCAGCGCCAGGTCGGCGACGGCGTCGAGGGCCTCCTGGGTGAACTCGAGCTCGACGTCTTCGTAGGCGAAGATCTTCTGGTACTGCTTCAGCAGGGCGTTCTTGGGCTCGGTGAGGATCTCGATGAGGGCCTCGCGGTCGAGGTGGCCGACGGCTCCGATGACCGGGAGACGGCCGATGAACTCCGGGATCAGGCCGAACTTGACCAGGTCCTCGGGGCGGACCTCGCCGAGCAGGTCGCTGATGTCGCGGTCGTTGCCCTGGCGGATCTGGGCGGCGAAGCCGACGCCGGTGCGACCGAGGCGGGACTCGATCAGCCGCTCGATCCCGGCGAAGGCACCACCGCAGATGAACAGGATGTTCGAGGTGTCGATCTGGATGAACTCCTGGTGCGGGTGCTTGCGCCCGCCCTGGGGCGGCACCGACGCCTGGGTGCCCTCGAGGATCTTGAGCAGGGCCTGCTGCACGCCCTCGCCGGACACGTCCCGCGTGATCGAGGGGTTCTCCGACTTGCGGGCCACCTTGTCGATCTCGTCGATGTAGATGATGCCGGTCTCGGCCTTCTTGACGTCGTAGTCGGCGGCCTGGATCAGCTTCAGCAGGATGTTCTCGACGTCTTCGCCGACGTAGCCGGCCTCGGTGAGGGCGGTGGCGTCGGCGATGGCGAAGGGGACCTTCAGCAGGCGGGCCAGCGTCTGGGCCAGGAAGGTCTTGCCCGAGCCGGTGGGGCCGAGCAGGAGGATGTTGGACTTGGCGACCTCGACGTCGTCGTGGACGGTGTGGTGCCCGAACTGGATCCGCTTGTAGTGGTTGTAGACCGCGACCGACAGGATCTTCTTCGCGTCGGTCTGGCCGACGATGTACTCCTCGAGGAACTCGAAGATCTCACGGGGCCGGGGCAGCTCGTCGAAGCTGAGGTCCGAGGACTCGGCCAGCTCCTCCTCGATGATCTCGTTGCAGAGGTCGATGCACTCGTCGCAGATGTAGACGCCGGGACCGGCGATCAGCTTCTTGACCTGCTTCTGGGACTTGCCGCAGAAGCTGCACTTGAGGAGCTCTCCCCCGTCTCCGAACTTGGCCACGTCGCGGACCCCCCTGGTCTCAGTTGGCCCGGATCGGACCCGTCGTGTCGGCGAGCGAGCGCCGACTGATCACCTCGTCGATGATGCCGTACTCGAGCGCCTCGGGCGCGGTCATCACGAAATCCCGGTCGGTGTCGGCCTCGATGCGCTCCACCGTCTGGCCCGTGTGCTCGGCGAGGATCTCGTTGAGCAGGTCGCGCATGCGCATGATCTCGCGGGCCTGGATCTCGATGTCGGTGGCCTGGCCACCGCCCTGACCCCACGGCTGGTGGAGCAGGATCCGGGAGTGCGGCAGCGCGAGGCGCTTGCCCTTGGTGCCCGCGGCCAGCAGCACGGCGGCAGCCGAGGCGGCCTGGCCGTAGCAGATCGTGCTGATCTCGTTCTTGATGAACGACAGCGTGTCGTAGATCGCGAACAGAGCCGTGATGTCGCCACCGGGGCTGTTGATGTAGATGCTGATGTCCTTGTCGGAGTTCTCCGACTCGAGGTGCAGCAGCTGGGCGCAGACGAGGTTGGCGATGTTGTCGTCGATCGGCGTGCCCAGGAAGATGATGTTCTCCTTGAGCAGGCGGGAGTAGAGGTCGTAGGCCCGCTCCCCCCGGTTGGTGGACTCCACCACCGTCGGCACCAGGTAGTTGCGAACCACGCTGCTGTGCTGGGCCACCTGCTCGGGGTTCATCCGTCGTCCTGTTCGTCTTCCTCGTCGGTCTCGTACAGGCTGCGGTCGACCGGGTCACCGTTCTCGTCGACGATCTCGACGTGGTCGAGCAGCCACTCCAGCGCCTTGCGCTTGGTGATGTCGGATCGTACCGCAGGGATCTGGTCGTTCCGCTCCAGCTGCTGGCGGACCTTGGCCGGCTTCTCCCCGACCCGCTCGGCGACGGATTCGATCTCGGCGTCGAGCTCGTCGTCGCTGCAGTCGATCTTCTCGGCGGCCGCCACGGCACGCAGGCCGAGGTCGACGCGCGAGGCGGTCTCGGCCGCTTCGCGCAGCTCGTCCACCAGCTGCTCCTGGGAGCGGCCCGTCATCGCCAGGTACTGCTCGAGCTCGAGGCCCTGGGCCTGCAGGCGCATGGCCAGGTCCTGGAGGCGGTTGTTCAGCTCCATGCTGACGAGTGCCTCGGGGAGCTCGAGGTCGACCAGCTTGGCGAGCGCCTGGCCCACCTTCTCCTGCAGCTCGCCGGCGCCCTGGGCCTTGCGGACCTCGACCATGCGGGTGCGCAGGTCGTTCTCCAGCTCCTCGACGGTGTCGAAGTCGGAGTTCTCCGAGGCCCACTCGTCGGTCAGCTCGGGCAGGACCTTGGCCTTGACCTCCTTGACCGTGATGGTGAAGTGGAGCTGGCGCTCCTCGTCCTCGTCGGGGTGGGTGGCGTCGAAGTCCAGCTCGTCGCCGGCCTCGGCCCCCGTGAGCTGCTCGTCGACCTCGGGGGTGATGATCCCCGAGCCGAGCTCGTAGCTGTAGTCGTCGGTGGTGAGGCCGTCCTGCTCCTCGCCGTCGAGGGTGCCCACGATGTCGATGACGACGGTGTCGCCCTCGCCGGCGGCCCGGTCGACGACCTCGACGGTGGCGTCGAGGTTGCGCATCCGGTCGATCTGGTTCTGGATCTCCTCGTCGGAGGGCTCCGGCGACGGCATGGTGACCTTGAGGCCGTCGTAGCCGGGGACGGTGACGACGGGTCGGACCTCGACGATGGCCTCGAACTCGACCGGGCCCTCTTCCTGCCCGCCGGTGATCTCCAGCTCGGGGGCGGCGATGACGTCCACGTCATGCTCGGTGACGGCGTCGGCGTAGTACTTCGGCAGGGCCTCGCGCAGGGCCTCTTCACGGGCGACGCCGGCGCCGAGGCGGGCCTCGAGCAGCTTGCGAGGCGCCTTGCCGCGACGGAAGCCGGGGAGGTTCACCTCCAGGGCGATGCGCTTGAAGGCGGCGTCGATGTCCTTGTCGAACTCGGTCTCCTCGACGGAGACGGACACCTTCACCTTGTTGCCATCGAGTTCCTCGACGGTCGAGTTCATGCCGTGACCAGCTTCTGTCGGGTGGGGGACGTGCTCATAGGAGCGGCCGAGTGTACCGACGGGCCCCGGGCCGGGACGCATGGGTGGGCGGCCGCTAGAGTTCCCCGGCGGTCCACGGGGAGTGGCGCAGCCCGGTAGCGCACCTGCTTTGGGAGCAGGGGGTCGCAGGTTCGAATCCTGTCTCCCCGACCACCCGCGCGCTACGAGAAGAGCTCGACCATGGCGTCGGTGAACGCAGGCAGGTCACCGGGGTTGCGGCTGCTGACGAGGTTGCCGTCCCTGCAGACCTCCTGGTCCACCCACGTGCCACCGGCGTTGCGGATGTCGGTCTGCAGGCTCGGCCACGAGGTGATGGTGCGCCCCTCGAGCACGCCGGCCTCGACGAGCGTCCAGGGTCCGTGGCAGATCACGGCGACCGGCTTGCCGGCCTCGACGAAGTCCCGGAGGAACGACACCGCGGCCCCGTCGGTGCGCAGCTGGTCGGGGTTGGCGACGCCACCGGGGAGGACGACGCCGTCGATGTCGTCCATCCGCAGGTCAGCGGTGGTTCGGTCGACGTCGAAGGTGTCGGCGGCATCGAGGTGGTCGAACGCCTGGACGGTGCCGGGCTCCGGCGCCACGAGGATCGGCCGGCCACCGGCCTCCTCGACCTTCTTCCAGGGGTCGGTCAGCTCGACCTGCTCGATGCCCTCCTGGGCGACGAGGAACGCGATGGTCTTGCCGGTCAGTTCATCAGCCATGCCGAGCCCGTACCCGGCCCGTCCGGGCGCCATGTGCTCAGCCGGCGAGCGACCCGCCGAAGATCTGCCACGCCAGGACCGACTTCGCGCCGAGGCTGAGCACCAGGTACGCCTTCTCGCCGAACGCGTAGTCCGACCACGGACCGACCCCTCGGTACTGCAGCCACTGGTTCAGCCCGAAGCTCGAGAAGAACACGAGCTGGGCGACGAAGATGCCGTACACGAAGCCGGGCACGGTGTCGGCGCCGAAGATGTTGACCGCGATGGCGATCCAGGGCGCCACGCCGGCGACGCAGCCGAACCAGAACGCCAGCATGGACGTGGACGACCGCCCAGGAGGGTTCATGCGCTCCTGCAGCCACCCGAACAGGATCATGGCCACGTTGGCGCCGGCGATGCCGATGACCGCCGTGATCTCGGTGATGCCGCTGTAGCTGGCGATCAGGACGATCATCAGCGTGGCGCTGAAGGAGTACTCGACCCACCGGAACCGGTTGATCCCCCGCCGGAGATCGGCCTCGTAGGCGCGGCGCCCGACCGTGGCGGTGACGAGGTGGTCGAGGGCAGCGAGGGCGAGGAAGACGGCGACAGCCGCGCCGATCCGGATGTCGAGGAGCGCCTCGGGCGCGGGCGGGGCCGTCCCGGGCGGGCCGGTGGGGAACGAGGAGGTGATCGTGATGGCGAAGTCGCTGGCCAGGAGCAGCACGGCGATCGCCTGGCCCACGTGCAGGACCGTGAGGCCCAGGTTCCATCGCCGGAGGTCGGCCAGTCGCTCGTCGGTCATCCCGGTGTCCGTGGCGGCCATGACTCAGTGTGCGCGCAACCCGCTGCGGTGCGCGGTTCAGTCGGCGAGCTGGGCGAACACCGATGGGATCTGGCTCGGCCCGGACAGCGCCGCGAACCTGGCGCCGACGGCCCGGGCGAAGGCTTCGGCATCGCCGGAGTCCTCCGCCGGTGCGATCACGTGGAGCTCGTCCAGCGCCCCGGCGTCGCGCTCGGGCTCGGTGCCCTTGGTGGGCCGGCAGTCCGACAGCAGCACGACCCGCTTGCGCTGGGCGCCCGACGAGGCGAGCTGGTCGGCGGCGACGCGCAGCGCGAGGCCGAGGTCGGTCGGGCCGTGCCCACGGAGCCGGAACACGTCCTCGACGACGTCGTCGACCGAGCGGCGCTGGTTCTGGCCCTTGATGATCATGACCTTGTCCGAGAAGGCGAGCACCGAGAAGTCGTCCGGCGCGCGCTCGGCCACCGCGGCCGCGGCGATGGCGGAGGCGGCGAGCCGGTCGCCGCTCATCGAGCCGGAGCGGTCGACGACGAGGCAGATCGCCACCGCCGGGCGGGCCCAGGTGCGCACGGTCAGCTCGTCGGCGCGGGGGGCGGTGCCCGTGGCGGAGGCGAGCTGCAGGGCCTCGATGCTGGCGTCGAGGTCGAGGTCGCCTCCCGTGTCGTCCATGGGCAGCGAACGCATCTTGCCGATGCCCCGCCGCCGCGCCGCGTCGGCCCGGGCCATCCCGATGACGATCCGGCCGGCGAGCCGCCGCGCCAGGGCGCGGAGGCGCTCGTCGGTGGCGCCGGTCATGTCGGCGAGCATGGCGAGGGTCTCGTCGGGGCGTTCGGCGAGGGATTCCTCGATGGCGCTCTCGTCGAGGACGCCGAGCTCGGGCGACACCTCGTCGAAGTCGTCGTGCTGGGACAGCTCACGGCGGGAGGTCGTGCGACGGGAGGACTCGGTCAGCTCCTCCTGCGTCGCCTCCTCGTCGAGGGTGCGCTCCCGGTCGTCGTCCCTCCCGGAGCCATCCGGGAGGCTCAGCCTTTTCCCGGGTCCTCGCCGTCGCCGCCGCCCTCGCCGAGATCGACGGTGGTGGCGTACAGGTCCCAGAGCTCGGTGACGATCTCCTCGGGCGTGCGGTGGCACGACTCGTGCACCCGGATGCGCCCGGACAGCGCCATGCACGCGGCGTCGAGGGCGGTGTCCAGCTCGGACACCTCGGTGCCCCGCAGCCCGGCGAGCTCGTCGGCGATGAGGACCAGGTCGATGGCGCCGCGCACCGAGGACCCGATTCGCACGTCGGGGTGCTCGCGGGTGCCGCGCACGACGCTGACGACGCGGCGCACGAAGTCGTCGTCGCCGGCGGCGTCGGTGGCGCCGGCGGTCTTGGCCTCGTGCACCACGATGGCCAGCTCGTCGTCGAGGGACTGGTAGCCCATCGACACCCGGCAGACCCGGTCGTACACGGCCCCCGAGATGCGGGCGGTGCCCACGGCGTCGTAGGGGTTCATCGCCGCCACCATCCGGAAGCTCGGCGACGCGACGACCCGACCGAGGCGCGGCACGGTGAGCTCACCTTCGGACATGACGGTGATGAGGAGGTTGAGCGTCTCCTCGGGGACCCGGTTGATCTCCTCGACGTAGAGGAGGCCGCCGTCGCGCAGGGCCCGCAGGAGCGGGCCGTCGACGAAGACGTCCTCGGTGTAGCCGTCGGTGAGGACCCGCGCCGGGTCGAAGTGGCCCGCCAGGCGGGCCGGGGTCAGCTCGGCGTTGCCCTCGACGAAGACGAGGTCGAGGCCGGCGCGCTCGGCGATGGCGCGCAGCAACGTGGACTTGCCGGTGCCCGGAGGGCCCTCCAGCAGGACGTGGCGGGACGCGGCGAGGGCGGCGGTGACGAGCTCGAGCTCACGCCGCCGGCCGACGACCTCGACCGCCGCGCTCTCGATGAGCGAGCGGTCGAAGCCGTGGTCGGAGCGGGTCATTCAGGACTGGCTGTAGCGCACGAACCCACGGACGTTGTTGCCGTCGTTCATGTCGTCGTAGCCCTTGTTGATGTCGGCGAGGTCGTACTCGCGCGTGATGAGCTCGTCGAGCTTGAGCTTGCCCTCCTGGTACAGGCGCAGCAGGCGGGGGATGTCGTAGCGCGGGTTGGCCGAGCCGAAGATCGAGCCGACGAGCTGCTTCTGCTGCAGCGTCAGGTCGAACAGGTTCAGGGCCACGTCGTTGCGCTCCATCGGCGCCACCGAGGTGTGCACGACGCGACCGCCCTTGGCGGTGAGGCCCATGACCGGGGCGATGAGGTCGCCGTCGCCCACACCCACGGTGATGATCGCCTTCTCGGCGTTCTGACCCCAGGTGATCTGGCCGACCAGCTCGGTGGCCTCCTCGATGGAGGCGGCGGTGTGGGTGGCGCCGAAGACCATGGCCTGCTCGCGCTTGAACTCGACCGGATCGACGGCGACGATGTGGCGGGCGCCGTTCATGGCCGCACCCTGGATGGCGTTCATGCCGATGCCGCCCGCGCCGACGACCACGACGGTCTCACCGGGCTGGACGTCGGCCGCGTAGGTGGCCGAGCCCCAACCGGTGGTGACGCCGCAGCCCACGAGGGCAGCCTTGTCGAGGGGGATGTCCTTCTCGATCTTGATGCAGGACGCCTCGTTGACGACCGTGTACTCGCCGAAGGTGCCGAGCAGGCACATCAGGCCGAGGTCGGTGCCGTCGGCGGCGTGGTGGCGAGCGGTGAAGTCGGCGATCTGGCGGCCGGCGAGCAGGAACGCGCCGTAGTCGCACAGGTTCGACATGCCCTTCGAGCACGACGGGCACTTGCCGCAGGCGGGGATGAAGCCGAGGACCACGTGGTCGCCGACCTCCAGGCCGGTGACGTTGGGTCCGACCTCGACGACCTCGCCGGCACCCTCGTGGCCACCGATGATCGGGAACTGCTTCAGGCCGAGGGCATCGGCGGTCTCCTGCGGGACGACCATGTCGCCGGTGCGCAGGTGCTCGTCGGAGTGGCACAGGCCGGAGCCGACCAGCTTGATGAGCACCTCGCCGGTCTGGGGCGGGTCGAGATCGATCTCCTCGACGCTCCAGTCTTGGTTCTTCTCCCACAGGATGGCGGCGCGGGTCTTCATGGTTGGGTTCCCCCGGGTTCGTGGTGCGATTTCGGATGAGCGATCGCCAACCTAGGCCTGCGCCGCGCCGTTGTCATGCCAAACCTGACTGCTCGGTCAAGAAACCGGGAGCCGGGCCGCCAGGTCGTCGACCAGGGCCGCCAGCAACGCCTCCCCCTCCTCCGGCGAGGCCCCGGTCGCGTCGCCGAGGACGCCGTTCGGGGCCACGGCTGCGACGCCGCCGGACCGCAGCGACCCCAGCAGCTCCCCGAGCGGCCGGGTCTCGCCGACGGGCCGATCGGGACCGACGACGTCGCCGGCGATGGCCAGCAGCAGCGACGTCTCGGTGCGCCCGGCGTGGGCGTCGCCGCCGGGGATCGACGGCCACCAAGCCGTCACCGGCCGCCCCTCCCCGACCAGCACGTCGACGGCCTCGCCGAGCGCCTCGTGGTTGCCACCGTGGCCGTTGACGAAGACCAACGAGGCGAACGCCCCCGCTCCGGCGGCCGGGAAGGCGGAGCGCCCGAGCTCGATCAGCACCGTCCGCAGCGCGGCGGTGCCGATCGAGAGCGTGCCGGCGAAGCCCTGGTGCTCGCCGGAGGAGCCGTAGGCCACCGCCGGCGCGACGACGACCTCGGCTCGTCGTGCGGCGACCCGCTCCGCCACGGCGACGGCGACCCGCGTGTCGGTGTCGAGGGGCAGGTGGGGTCCGTGCTGCTCGCAGCTGCCCACCGGGACGAGCAGGACCAGCGGCGCCGCCGCAGCGACCTCCCCAGCGGTCCGCGAGGCGAGGTGCCGCTTCTCTGGGTGCGGGGTGGTCATGCCAACATGATCGCTCCGACCGGCACGAGGTGGACAGATGGCACACAAGTGGTTCGAGAGCGTCGAGATCGCCCGGCAGCGCGCCGAGAAGATCCTCCCCCGCTCGGTGTTCGGCGCCCTCAAGGCCGGATCCGAGGCAGGCCACACGCTGGTCGACAACACCAAGGCCTTCTCCGAGCTCGGCTTCGTGCCGACCGTCGCCGACAAGCCGGCCGAACGGGACCAGTCCACGCAGGTGATGGGCCAGAGCCTCTCGATGCCGGTCCTCATCTCCCCCACCGGCGTCCAGATGGTGCACCCCGACGCCGAGATCGGCATCGCACGCGCCTCGGCGAACCGGGGCACGGCCATCGGCCTGTCGAACTTCGGCTCCACGCCGGTCGAGACGGTCATGGCCGAGAACCCCCAGACCTTCTTCCAGATCTACTGGTGCGGCACGCGCGAGCAGATGACCGCCCGCATGGACCGGGCCAAGCGCGCCGGGGTCGCCGGCCTCATCGTCACCCTCGACTGGTCCTTCTCCCACGGCCGCGACTGGGGCAGCCCCGACATCCCCGAGGCCCTCGACCTCAAGACCTCGATCAAGCACTCCCCCGAGCTGCTCACGAGCCCCCGCTACGCCTGGCGCTACGGGATGTACACCCTCGAGAACCGGTCGCTGCCGGACCTGCACGTGCCGAACATGGTCCCCGAGGGCGAGTCACCCCCCGGGTTCTTCGAGGCCTACGGCCAGTGGATGGGCACCCCCCCGCCCAGCTGGGACGACCTGCGCTGGCTACGCGAGCAGTGGGACGGCCCCTTCATGCTCAAGGGCATCATGCGCGTCGACGACGCTCGCCGTGCGGTCGACGCCGGCTACACCGCGATCAGCGTCTCCAACCACGGCGGCAACAACCTCGACACCACCCCGGCCCCGATCCGGGCCCTGCCCCTCATCGCCGACGCGGTCGGCGACCAGATCGAGGTCCTGATGGACGGCGGCATCCGCCGGGGCAGCGACGTGGTCAAGGCCGTCGCCCTCGGCGCCAAGGCCGTGATGATCGGCCGAGCGTCGCTGTGGGCCCTCGCCGTCGGCGGCCAGCCCGGCGTGGAGAACGTGCTCGACGTGCTGCGCAACGGCGTCGACTCGGCCATGCTCGGCCTCGGCAAGCGCACGCTCGCCGACCTCGGCCCGCTCGACATCGTCGTGCCGGACGACTTCTCCCACTCGGTCCGCCAAGCGGAGCGCCAGTAGGGGATCTGGCAGCGACCACGGAACGCATGGCGTTCCGTCACCGCTGCCAGTTCGCTACGACTTGCGGGTGAGGGCGACGGGCACGGCGGCGCCCGGCCGGCTGTGGTCCTGCGAGGGACGTGGGGCCGAACCGGCCGCGATGCCGGCCAGGGCCTCGTCGGCGTGGCCGTGGATGCAGTCCGGGTCCGGGCCGTCGAGCGGCAGGCCGGTGAAGAACTTGGTGGCCATGCAGCCGCCCTGGCACGCGTCGTAGGACCCGCAGGAGGCGCAGGCGCCGGCGCTGGTGGGCTCGCGCAGCTCGGTGAACAGCGACGACTCCTGCCAGACGTGGGCGAAGCCGCCGCCGTCGCGGACGTTGCCGGCCAGGAACTCGTCGTGGATGACGAACGGGCAGGCGTAGACGTCGCCGATGGGGTCGATGAGGCACACGACCCGGCCGGCGCCGCACATGTTCAGGCCGGGCAGGTTCGGCCCCCCGGTCTCGGTGGTCAGCGCGTTCAGGTGGAAGAACGAGTCACCGGTGAGCACGTCGGGGTGGTCGAGGATCCAGTGGAAGACCTGGCGCTGCTGGGCGTTGGTGAGGCGCAGGTCGTGGTAGCTGTCCACGCCGCGGCCCGAGGGGCGCAGGCGTGTGATGCGCAGCTGGGCGCCGTGGTCGTCGGCGAGCGCCTTGAACTCGTCGAGCTGGTCGACGTTGTGGCGGGTGCAGACGATGGAGATCTTGAAGTCCTCGAAGCCCACGTCGCGCAGGTGGCCCATCGCCTCGATCGCCTTGGCGTGGGAGCCCTCGCCGCGGACGGCGTCGTTCACCTCGGGGGTCATGCCGTCGAGGCTGATCTGGACGTCGAGGTAGGGCAGCTCGACGAGGCGCTCGGCGGCGGCCCGGTCGAGGTAGGTGCCGTTGGTGGAGAACTTCACGCCGACGCCGTTGCTGACGGAGTGCTCGACGATCTCGAAGAAGTCCTTGCGCAGCATCGGCTCGCCGCCGCCGATGTTGACGTAGAAGACCTGCAGCGCGGCCAGCTGGTCGATGAGGTCCTTGGCCTCCGCCGTGCTGAGCTCCTGGGGATCCCGGCGACCGGAGCTCGACAGGCAGTGGACGCAGGCCAGGTTGCAGGCGTAGGTGAGCTCCCAGGTGAGGCAGATGGGCGCGTCGAGTCCGCCCTTGAGCTGCTCGACCAGCGGCGGGGTCTTCGGGATGGTGCTCATGCTGCGGGCTCCAGCAGGGGTTCGACCACACCGGACTCGCAGAGCGAGGCGAGGGCGGTCACGTAGGCGGATCGGCGGCCGGTGGTCGGGTCGACGAGGGCGTCGATGGCGTCAGCGGCGCTGGCGTGGGACTCGAGGGAGCGCACCAGATCGACGAGGTCGTTGGACTTCAGGAAGACCAGCCGACGGGTGTCGTAGTGGTAGGCGAGGGCGCCGAAGGGCTCGGGGCGCAGACCCACGCGGGGGCTGAGCCGGTAGCGGTCAGCGGGATCGAACGCCATCGCGTCGAGGGCGGGCGCCTAGTAGACGCCGCACATCCCGTCGATGGAGATCTCCTCGACCAGGACGTCGTCGGTGACGAGCTCCTCGGTGGCCTGCTCCTGGTCCTCGACCTCGGTGGAGACTTCGGTGGTGGGCTCGGTGACGGTCATCGGACACCTCTGGGGGAACGTGCGGGCAGGGCTAGCCTCGCCACTCCGTCGCTCGAGGAGGACCGTGGCCGAGGGGTTCCCCGAACATATCGCGCTCGCCCTGGACGCCGAGACCCGTCGCAGCGCCGATGGCCGATCCCTCCTCGGCGGTGCGCCGATGCGGCTCCTGCGCTTCAGCGAGGCCGGTGCCGACGCCGTGGACCGGGTCCTGGCCGGCGGCCCGGTGCCGACGACCGGTCCTGACGCCCAGGTGGCACGGCGCCTCCTGGATGCCGGCATGGTGCACCCCCGCCCCGGACGCACCCCCGAGGTCACGGTCTCGGTGGTCGTGCCGGTCCGCGACCACGCGGTCGAGCTGGGTGCGCTGCTCGACGAGCTGCAGGTTCCGGCGGGCACCGAGGTCGTGGTGGTCGACGACGGCACCGCCGACCCGACCGCCGTGCCCGGCGCGGTCGCCGGACGAGCGACCGTGCTGCGCCACGACCGCTCCCTCGGGCCCGGTGCGGCCCGCGACACCGGCTGGCGGGCGTCGTCCGGCGAGGTCGTGGCCTTCGTCGACGCCGACGTCGTCCCGGGCCCCGGCTGGCTCGATCCCCTCCTGGCCCACCTCGCCGACCCCGCAGTGGGCATCGTCGCGCCCCGGGTCCGCAGCCGGCCCGGACCCTCGCTGCTGGAGCGCTACGAGCGACACCGCTCCCCGCTCGACCTCGGCGACCGGGAAGCACGGGTCGTCCCGCGCGGCCGCGTCTCGTACGTGCCGACCGCGACGGTCGTCTGCCGGCGCGAGCTGCTCGAGCAGCTGGACGGATTCGAGCCCGGCATGCGGGTCGGCGAGGACGTCGACCTGGTGTGGCGGGCGGTCGAGTCGGGCTGGACCGTGCGCTACGAGCCCGCCGCCGAGGTCGAGCACCGCCCCCGCGCCGACTGGGGAGCCCTGGTCCGCCAGCGGGGGGCGTACGGATCGGCGGCCGCCCCCCTCGACCAGCGCCACCCGGGATCGGTCGCCCCGGTCGAGCTGAACGCCTGGAGCCTGGCCGCATGGGTCCTGGCGGCGCTGGGCGGACGCACGGGGGCCCTCGCCGGCACCGGGGTCGCGATCGGTTCGTCGCTGGCGCTCGCACCGAAGCTTCGTGGCCGGCTCGACCGCCCCGTCCGCACCTCCCTCCGCCTCGCCGGCGGCGGCACGCTGCAGGCCGGGGCCTGGCTCGGTCGCTCGGTCTGGCGGGCGTGGTTGCCGTTCGCCGTGGTCGGCTCGCTGCGCAGCCACCGGATGCGGCGGGCCACGCTGGCCGCCGCCGTCGTCCCTGCCCTGCTCGACCGCCGGGCCGCCGGTCCGGACCCGGGCATCGACCCGGTGCGGTGGACGCTCTTGCACGCCCTGGACCAGGCCGCGTACTGCGCCGGCGTGTGGCGCGGGGCATGCCGGTGCCGCTCGGCCCGGGCCCTGCTGCCCCGGTTGTCGGGGATCCCCGGGGTGACCCGGGACTCCGGAACCGGACCGGCGCGCGGCTAGCGTCGTCACCCGTCTGCGGGTGTAGCTCAATGGCAGAGCCCCAGCCTTCCAAGCTGGTCATGCGGGTTCGATTCCCGTCACCCGCTCCAATCCGCCCGCCGGTGGACCCACCCCTCCGCAGCACGCCGGCGCCGAGAACCTCGTCCCCGAAGGACCACCCCTGACGTGAAGCCCCTCCCCAAGCTCCTGCTGGCGGCCGCCCTGCTGCTGGGCTCCGTGGGCCTCGTCGTCGCCATCGTGCAACCGGGCGACCTGGGCGGCGACGATGGCGACACCGAGACGGCCCAGCCCGCCCTCACCGAGACCGAGACCGAGACGGCGAGCGACACCGAGACCGAGACCGGCTCCGAGACGACGACCGAGACCGAGACCGAGCCCGCGACCGGCGACGGGACGACGACCTCGACCACCGCTGCCGACGCCGACTCCTCCTCCACCTCGACGCCGACCACCGACGCGCCGTCGGACCCCGAGACGTCGAACGCCACGACGACCACGCAGCCGAGCGGATCCATCAGCGGCGGGAGCGGCAGCGACGAAGGTTCCAGCGGCGGGAGCGCCAGCGGCGGCAGCGGCCTCGCCGGCGACGGCGACCGCGACCGCGAGCTCCCCAGCGATCTGGAGGACGGCCTGGCGAACACCGGCGGCACCTCGGCGGTCGGGACGGCCGTGCTCGTCGGACTGGCCGGCCTCGCGCTGCGCCGCCGGACCACCTGACCCGACGCCAGCGGGTGTCTGCGTGCCCCCGGCAGGAGTCGAACCCGCAACCGTCCGGGTAGAAACCGGATGCTCTCTCCAGTTGAGCTACGGAGGCCGGGGCGGAAGGGTACCCGGCCATGGCGGCCGGCCTCGTTTCGTCGGCGACGTCGCTTCGGCCTAGGATCGCCGCTCCTTGGTGGCCGTAGCTCAGTTCGGTTAGAGCGCCAGGTTGTGGCCCTGGAGGTCGGGGGTTCAAGTCCCCTCGGTCACCCCACGCGGCGAGAGATTCGTCCGCTCACATACGCCCCCGGCTCCGGCCGGGAGCGGTCCACCTGCCCCTCTAGCTCAACTGGTTAGAGCGTCGGACTCTTAATCCGCAGGTTCTGGGTTCGAGTCCCAGGGGGGGTACGGAAGCGCCGGGCCAGGGCACGTCCCTGGCCCGTGTCGCGTCCGGGCACGCCTCGGTCAGCAGCTCGCATCGAGGACGAGCACCCCTTCGCGCACCAGCCGGCGAGCGAGCACCAGGCGGCTCGCCTCGTCGAGGTCCGGCAGGTCGCCCACCGCCACCACCCCGCCCTCGAGGAGGACGTCCAGCGCGGGCTGGGCGACCGCGGGCAGGTGCAGGACCCGATCCCCCACGTCGAGGCGCAGACGGCCATCGTCGTCGGTGGTCAACGTCGGCGGCGGACCGGTCCGCAGTCGGACGCAGGACCCGGGCCCGAGCTCGTCGAGCGCGACCACGGACGCGACGTGGCCCTCGTGGCGCAGGCGCGGCCGGCGGCGCCGGTGCTCGACGTCGGCCAGCGCGGCCGGATCCGCATCGGACAACGCCGTGGCGGCGCTCCCGATCGCGCCGGCCAGACCGGCGGCCAGCTCGGCGACGTCGGCAGCGTCGGCGGCGTACCCGATCGGGAGCGGCGCGTCGAGGTCGGTCGTGCCGGCGAGGTGGCGCTGGATGGCGGCGCGGTAGGTGATCCGGATGATGCCGATCGTGAGGTGCAACGAGGACCGCTCGGCGGTCTCCGCGGCGTGACGGGTGCCGGCGGGCACGTACAGGGCATCGCCGGGCTGGAGGGCGACATCGCCGAGGCCGTCGACCTTCCAGGCCTTCGTGCCGTGGAGCTGGACGGCGATGACGTCGTGGCCGTCGGCGTGCGGGGCGAGCCCGGCCGCGCCCGGCGGGGTCAGGTAGGCGTTGACCTGCACCGGGTGGGAGACCTCGGCCTCGAGCGCCGATGCGAAGCGCCCGACCGCAGGGACCGTGCGGTGCAAGGACTGCAGCACCACGGTCGCGCCGTCGTCCAGGGCACGGCCGATGGCGACGGGGTCCACCACGTCGGGCACCTGCCGTCCGCCGAGGCGGACGGTGGTGCACCAGGAGGCGGCATCGACCGGTGCTCCCGAGCGCATGACGCGGACCTCCGGTCGGCGGGCCGTGCTCGAGAGCAGCCGGTCGACCTCGGCGAGGGTCAAGACGTCAGCGAAGTCGTCGCCGGTGGCGTGCAGCTGCGGCGCTCGCCCCCAACGATGTCGGGCGAAGTGCTCTGCGTCGCCCACGCAGCGCGCCAGCACCGGCCGCCGCGCGAGGTGCGCAGGGCGACCGGTGGGCGTCCCGTCGTGCGGGGGGATGGGTCAGGCCTCGTCGCCGGTGTCCTTGGAGTCCTCACCGGGTGCGTCGAGGTTCTCGTCGTCCTCGGTGGGCTCGTCGCCGGTGTCCTTGGTGTGCTCACCGGGGGCATCGAGGTTGTCGTCGTCCTCGGTGGGTCCGGAGGCGGTGATCTGGTCGTCGGTCAGCTGGTTGGTCATGGGCCCTCTCTTCCCGATGTGCCCGCAGCCAGCACCACATCGGTGCAATGCTGCGCGGCCATGGCCACCCCGGAGATCGCGACGATCTACCTCGCCGCCCGCCAGCGCATCGACGATCTGGTGCGCCCGCTCGAACCGGCCGAGCTGGCCCGGCCCAGCTGGCGGCGATGGACTGGTCGGACGATCCCGGCGAGCTGCTGGACGAGCTGACCGTGTTCCCGCCGAGCGGGACCGACATCGACGAGTGACCCCGACGATGCCGGCTCGCCTCAGCTGACCTCGCCGACCAGGTAGGCCGGGTTGGCCGAGGAGACCACGCCGGGCGCCGCCTCCCGGGTGATGGCCAGGGCGTCCAGCGCCGGGTCGGCGCGGAAGGCCACGACCTCCGGTGAGGGGCCGAGCACGCCGAGGGACACGACCAGGTCACCCTGGATGCCCCAGAGCTGGTACGTCTCGGAGTCGTCCAGCGCAGGGAGCGTGTTGCCCATCAGGTAGCCGGCGCCGTCCCGGTCGATGGCAGCGGGCGCCTCCAGCTCACCGCCGTCCGGCGAGCGGAGCACCACGCGGGTGGCATCGGGGTCGTTCATGACGTCGCGGGCGACGTCAGTCAGTGCGATCTGGACATCCGGGTCCCGTTCGGCGTCACCGCCGCCGATGACCAACCCGGCGACGAGGGCGACCACGACCAGGGCGGCCGCGACCGCAGCCCCGGGCAACCAGCGCGGCACGTTGCGACGCTGGCGGCGCTCGGCGAGGTCGACGACGTCGTCCCGGGCGGGACCGGGGCGCGTCAGCTGGAGGTCCATCTCCGGGGGCGCCTCTTCGAGGCTCGCCGAGATCCGGGTCCACAGGCCCTCGGGGGCCGGCGCGCCGGAGTGCGCGAGCATCGCGGCCACCTCGCGGTGCTCGGCCACCTCGGCCGCGCAGCGGGGGCAGACCGCGAGGTGGGCCTCGACCGCGGTGGCCTCGTCGGGGTCCACGGCGTCGAGAGCGTACGCACCGAGCAGGTCGGCGATCTCGTCGTGTTCGTTCATGCTCCACCACCGATCCCGATGCCGGCGAGCTCGCCGCGCATCTTCTTCAACCCGGAGCGGATCCGGCTCTTCACCGTGCCTTCTGGCGTCCCGAGCAGGTCGGCGACCTCCCGGTACGTGTGGCCACCGAAGTACGCGAGCAGGATCGCCTCCCGCTCACCCTCGGGCAGCGATTGCAGCGTGTTCTTCACCCGGTCAGCAACCGCCATGTCCCAGACCTCGTGCTCGAGGTCGTAGCCGGCCTCGGCGGCCAGGGTGAGCTCCTTCTCCTCGCGACGGCGGCGGGACGACTCGGACCGGATGAGGTCGACCGAGCGGCCGTGGCACTGGGCGAGCAGGTACGAACGCAGCGAGCCCCGATCCGGATCGAAGCGATCGGGGTTGTTCCACAGCCGCAGGAAGACCTCCTGCACGATCTCCTCGGCCAGCGTCCGGTCGGCGAGCAGGCGGCGCGCCAGCGCGAACACGGCACCGGCGTGCCGTCGGTACACCTCGGCGAGGGCGTCCTCGTGGTAGCGGCCGATGGACACGACGAGGGCGGCGTCACCGGCTTCCTGGAGCTGCTCGATCGTCATCGTCCCCTTCTTCGGAGCACGACCGTCGCCTGGATGACCCGGCCCGGCCATCACGCCGCCTTCCGATCGAAGCGGGACACCAGCTCCACCCGGGGGGTGTGCGGGAACAGGTCGACCAGCACCGTCGACCGGCGCTCGAAGCCGGCGTCGGCCAGGAGCCCGGCATCCCGACCGAAGGCAGCGGCATCGCAGCTGACGAGCACCAGCCGGCGGGCACCGGTGGCCAGGATCGGCGCCAGCGCCGCCTTGCCGAGCCCGGCGCGGGGTGGGTCGGCCACGACGAGATCCGCCGGCGATGGGCGCCAGCGGTCGACCGAGCTGCGCACCACGGCGACGGCGCGGTCGGCGAGGTTGTGCTCGGCGTCGGCGACCGAGGACCGGGCCGATTCGACCAGCACGGTGGACATCCCCTCGCCCAGCGTGGACGCGAACAGCCCGACGCCGCCGTAGAGATCGGCGAGCCGGCCGTGGCCCCAGGCGTCGGCGCCGGCGTCTCGGACCGCGGCCACGAGGGCCTCGGCTCCGTCCGTGCGGGTCTGGAAGAAGGAGCGGGCCGAGATGCGGAACCGCCGTCCGGCGACCTCGTCGTTGAACCAGACGTGTCGCCCCTCCGCCAGCTCGTCCTCGCCGACCACCGTCACGTCCGACGGCAGGGCGAGGTCGTCGGGGACGCTCGGCGCCACCACGGCGAGGCGCTCCCCCGTCGCGCCGCCGATGCGCAAGGTGACCTCGTCGGCGGCGCCGAACCGCCCGTCCCGAACGATCTCGTCGAGGCCCGGATGGGCGACCATGCAGCTGGCCACGGGGACCGGCTCGTGCGAGCGGGCGCCACGGAACGCCGGGCCGTCGGCGGTCACGAGCACGCGCAGCGAGGTCCGGAACCCGCGATCGGGCAACGGCGGTGCCAGCGAGACCGAGCCCTCCTGCCGGCCGAGCCGACGCAGGCTCTCCTCGACCATCCGCTGCTTCCAGCGCCGCTGGGCCTCCACCGTCAGGTGCTGCCAGCCGCATCCGCCGCAGCCATCGGCCACGTGCGGGCACGGGGGGACGGTGCGGTCGTCGCTCGCCGTCCGGATGGTGACGGCGTCGGCCTTGAGCAGGCGGCGCTCCTCCTTGGTGACGACCGCGGTCAGGACGTCGCCGGGCACCCCGCCGTGCACGAACACGACCCGGCCGTCGTCGGCTCGGGCGATGCCGTCGCCGCCCACGGCCACGTCGTCGACGCGGAGCTCCAGGTCGTGCACTTCCGCAGGCTAGGGGACCGATCCGGATACCGAGCAGGCACAGGACGGTCTGCGAGGATGAGGCCATGAGTGACCGCCCCGGGACCGACCGCCCCATCCTCATCGCCCCCTCGGTCCTCCCGGCGGACTTCTCCCGCCTGGGGGATGCCGTCGAGGCCCTGGACGAGGCCGGCGTGGACCGCATCCAGTGGGACGTCATGGACGGGCGGTTCGTGCCGAACCTCACCTTCGGTCCCGACGTGATCGCGTCGTGCCGCGACCGCACCGAGCTGCTCTTCGAGGCCCACCTCATGGTCGAGGACCCCGATCCCCTGCTGCACACCTGGGTCGATGCCGGGTGCGGCCTGGTGATCGTGCACGCCGAGACCTGCCGCCACCTCCACCGCACGCTCGGGCGCATCAAGGACCTCGGCGCCGGCGCGGCGGTGGCGCTCAACCCGTCGACGCCCCCCGAGGTGGTCGAGCACGTCCTCGACCTCTGCGACATGGTCCTCGTGATGACCGTGAACCCCGGCTTCGGCGGCCAGCGCTACATCGACACGATGGAGCCCAAGGTGGCCACCATCCGCCGGTGGATCATCGACCGCGGCCACGACTGCGACATCGAGGTCGACGGCGGCATCTCCCCCGACACCGTGCGGGGGCCGGTGGGCGCCGGCGCCAACGTGGTCATCTCGGGTTCGTCGATGTTCAAGGACCCGGCCGGCCTGGGCCACGCCGTCGACGAGCTGCGGCGCCTCGCCGAGGCCGCCCGGGCTTGATGGCGCGACGACTCCCGGCGACGCTCCTCGTCGCCGCGCTCGCCGTGGTCGGCGGTGCGTGCAACGACGACGACGGCGGCGGGAACCTGGCCGCGTTCTGCGAGGCCGCGGCGGACACCCAGCGGTTCGAGGCGGTCTTCGACGACCTGGACCCGAACAACGTGGAGGCGGCCCGGGAGACGTTCCGCACCGCTCGCGACGCCCAGGAGGGCTTGCGCGATCTCGCGCCCGAGGCGGCCCGAGCGGACGTCGACGTGGTGATCGCCTTCGTCGACGACCTCATCGCCGGCCTCCAGCCGGGGCGCGACGTCGACGAGCACGGCCGGCCGAGCGTCTACCAGGCGCTGCGGCCCCGCTTCGACGAGGTCGAGGCCGCAGGCGACCGGCTCCGGGTCTACGTCGAGTCGAACTGCTGAGCGACCGGCGCCCCGCAGGGCGCCGGCTCCGGCTCAGTCGGTCTCGCCGCGGCGGGTGATGACCTTGTCGACGATGCCGTACTCGAGGGCCTGCTCGGCCGTGAACCAGCGATCGCGCTCGGAGTCGGCCTGGATCTGCTCGATGGTCTGGCCGGTGTGCTCGGCGATGCGCTCGGCCATCAGCTTCTTGATGAACGCGAGCTGCTCGGCCTGGATGGCGATGTCGGAGGCCTGGCCCTGGAAGCCGCCCGAGGGCTGGTGCATCATGATCCGGGCATGCGGCAGGGAGTAGCGCTTGCCCTTGGTGCCGGCGCCCAGGAGGAACTGGCCCATCGAGGCGGCGAGGCCCATGCAGATGGTGGCCACGTCCGGGCCGATGAAGTTCATCGTGTCGTAGATCGCCATGCCGGCGGTGACGGAGCCGCCCGGGCTGTTGATGTACAGCCAGATGTCCTTCTCGGGGTCCTGGCCCTCCAGGTACAGGAGCTGGGCGCAGATCTGGTTGGCGATCTGGTCGTTGACGTCGGTCCCGAGGAAGACGATGCGGTTCGACAGGAGCTGGTTGTAGATCTGGAAGCCCTGCGCGTCGAGCCCCGGCAGATCGGCGGCGAGTGGGGTCGGGAGCTGATCGGTCACGGGTCGGAATCTAGCGGCGGCGTCGCCGGGTACCGTCCTGCTCCACGCATCAGTGGTGGAACTGGCAGACACGCAGGGTTTAGGTCCCTGTGCGCGAGAGCGCGTGTGGGTTCGAGTCCCACCTGATGCACCGACCCGAGCTCAGGGTCCGCCGAGGATGCCCTTGGTGCCGTCACCCACGCTGCCGACACCGTCGCCGGCATCGACGGTCGGGTACCCGACCGACGGGGTCGCCGGAGCGTTCGTGCCCCGCAGCTCGAGCTCCTTGGACCCGAACCAGGCGAGGCAGCCCAGGACGGCCAGGAACAGGATCGTCTTCAGCACCGGCTCACCGTACGCCCGCTCGCTGCGCTCGTACAGGGCCCGTCGATGCCGGTGCGTGGCCGCGCAGCCGTTCCGGCCCGGCATGCTCTCGTGATGCCCGAGGGCCACACCATCCACCGCCTCGCCCGGGATCTGGGGGAGGACCTCCTCGACCGCCCGGTGGCGGCCACCACGCGCCAGGAGCGCTTCGCCGACGGGGCACGACGCCTCGACAGCCAGGTGCTGACGGGCACCGAGGCCCACGGCAAGCACCTGTTCCTGCACTGGGACGGAGGAGAGGTGCTGTACGTCCACCTCGGCCTCATCGGGAAGTTCCGACGCCACCAGCTCCCGGCACCCGAGCCATCCCCGAACCTGCGACTGCGCCTGTCGGGCGAGGCGACCGCCTGGGACCTCACCGGCCCGATGACCTGCGAGCTGCGCGACCCCGACGTCGTCGACGAGGTGACGGCCACCCTCGGCCCCGACCCGCTGCAGCGACGGGCTGACCCCCGACCGTTCATCGACGCCGTCCGGCGGAGCCGCAAGCCCATCGGCGCCCTGCTCCTCGACCAATCCGTGATCGCCGGCGTCGGCAACGTCTACCGCGCCGAGGTCCTGCACCTCGCCGGCATCGACCCGAGCCGCCCGGGGCAATCGCTGTCGGAGGACGAGGTCCGCACGTTGTGGCGCCTGTCCGTCGAGCAGCTCCGCCTCGGGCTGAAGCGCAACCGGATCGTCACCGTTCCCCTCGGCGGACGGCGGCTGACCAGCATCTCCCGAGAGGAGTCGTTCCACGTCTACAAGCAGGAGCGGTGCCGGACGTGCGGTGCCGATGTGGTCCGCATACCGATCGGGAACCGCACCTCCTACGCCTGCGCCACCTGCCAGTCGCCCTGACCGGGCGTAGCGTCGACGGCGTGCACGTCTCGGAGCTCCAGACGCCCGCCCTCGTCGTCGACCGGGCGGTGTTCGATCGGAACGTCACCCGCATGGCGGGGCTCCACCCGGGACGGAGGCTGCGCCCGCACGTCAAGGCCTTCAAGTCGACCGCCCTCGCCCGGCACCTGATCGATGCCGGGCACCCCGGCTTCTGCTGCGCCACGGTGGCGGAGGTGCTCGGGATGGCCGGCGCCGGCCTCGGCGACGACCTGCTCCTCGCGAACGAGACCCTCGACCCTCGACGCCTCCGGGCGATGGCGGAGCTCGACGTGCCCGTCACGGTGGCGGTCGACTCGGACGAGACGGTCGACGCTGCCGCCGCAGCCGGGATCCAACGGGTGCTCGTCGATGTCGAGGTCGGCCTCCCCCGCTGCGGGTGCGCCGTGGACGACGCCGGCCGATTGGCCGATCGCGCTCGCGCCGCTGGCATGCAGGTGCGCGGGGTCATGGGCTACGAGGGCCACGTCAACGCCCTGCTCGACCGGGAGGAGCGACGGGGTGCGGTCGAGATGGCCATGAGCCTCCTCCTCCGAGCCCATGACCTGGTCGGCGGCGACGTCGTCTCGGGCGGCGGGACGATGACGGCCGAGCTCAACGAGTGGGCCACCGAGGTGCAAGCCGGCACCTACGTGCTGATGGACACGTCGTTCGCGCCGCACGTGCCCTTCGAGATCGCCGTCGGCGTCGACGCCACGGTCATCTCGGTGAGCCCCAAGGGGTGGGCGGTGGCCGACGCCGGGCTGAAGGCGTTCGGCATGGACAGCGGTAAGCCCTCGCTCCCGGGCGCGGAGGTCTGGATCGTCTCCGACGAGCACGTCACCTTCGCCGGGCTCGACGTCTCCGTCGGCGACCGGGTCCGGCTCCTCCCCGCCCACCTCGATCCGACCGTCGCCAAGCACGATCGCATGTGGGTGCTCGACGGCGACGAGGTCGTCGACGAGTGGCCGGTGGACCTGCGCGGGTGGTGAGCGGCGCCTTCCTGGCGGCCGGGCGCGTCTGAGTGGCCGGTCTGGTGGTCGGTGCTCCGTCGTCGGGTCGAGGGTGGGGTTCAGACGGGTGGGGTGATGGGTCCGTCGTCGTCGGGTCGGTGGATGGTCCAGGTGCCGTCGGGATGGCGGACGGGGCGGAAGCCGTGTTCCTTGGTGCGGTTGTGGAACCCGCAGTACGCATCGGAGTTGTCGGTGTTGGTGGGCCCGCCCCGACACGCCGGGTCGCGGTGGTCGACCTGCAAGCTCCGTCCTCGCCCGTCACAACCAGGCCAGAGGCAGCCGAGCCCGCCCGGTCCTCGCAGCAGGGCTTGGAGGAACGCAGCGTCACGAGCCGAGCCGGTGAACAGCCGCTGCCTCCGCCCCAGATCGATCACCGTCCCGGCCGAGTCGACCACCACCCGGCGGACGTGGCCGACCAGTGCGGCCGCGACCGCCTCGGCCGGACGCAGGACGGTGCCGTCCATGGCGTGGCAGCGGCGACGGTCGAGCACCTCGTTCGGATCGACCCGGACTTCCGTGCCGGCGGAGCGGCGGAGCTCGTCTTCGAAGGTGTCCTGGTCGATGATGATGTTGACCAGCGGCTCCGGCGAGCAGCCCTCTGATGCGGCGGCGCGGCGGAAGATCTCGAAGATGGCGTCCGCCCGCCGCTGCGCGGGGGTGCGTTCCAGGTGCTCGACGCGGGCGTCGTCGCCATGCACCTCGCGGGCGACGGCCCAGTCGGCATGCAGCTCGGCGGTCTCGAAGCGTTCGAAGATCTCCGCCATCGCCGCCCCCTGCAACCCGCCATGGTTCGCCTCGAGACGGAACGACCCATCGATGGCCGATTCCTGCAGCGACGCGTTCCGTCGCTCGTGGCACCGCTCCGCACCCTGATCCGCCCCATCGGCGTCGGCCAGGGCCTCCCACTGGCGCAGCGCTGCGACGAAGTCGTCGTAGCCGAGCACGGTGGCGTGGTGAGCGAAGATCGGATCCGCATCCGGCACCCACTCGGCCACACGCGGGTTCGCGATGGTGCGGGCCATGGCCCGCATGTGCTCGGTCGGGATCTCCCCCCGGGCATACGCGGCCTCGACCAGGGGCAATCTCGGCAGGGCCCGGCTGGTCTGCACCCGCCCATGCGCCTCCGACCCCGACAGCCGCCCGATCGCCTTCAACGCCCCCTTGGCCGTCTTGTGCCCATCCAGGCTGAACGCCGCACTCGCATCGAGGTGCGCGACCGTGCGGTCGGTGCCGTGATCCAACCGGCGGCGCAGCTTCTCGACCCGGCCCACGAGCGCGAGCTCCTCCTTCGGCGACAACCCATCCAGGTCGACGGCCTGGACCATCCCCACCGCAACCTCGAGCGCCTTGAGGGCGACGTCGGGATCGACGCCGGGTTCCAACAGATCGGTCACGGCGACGCCTCCCCCGAGACATCACCGGCATGTGGTCGGTGGCAGCGCATCCGCGCTCCTTCCTCATCGCAGTGAACGGTCGACGCGAAGCCGACGAGTGGCACCTCCGACCCCAGCCGGAGCGCCCACCCACCATTCAACCCAGGGGGTCTGACAGGAACCCGCGGTCCGAGACGACGTCCGCAGCCTCCCCGGCTCGACGAGGACCTTCGCCTCTGTCAGGGTTCGCCCGTCCCGCGCACGGTCGAGGTCGACGCAACGAGGAGGAGATGATCGTGGAGCACGAGCGCAAGCTCTGGTTCAAGCGCCGGCGGTACGGCTTCGGTTGGACACCTGTCACGTGGCAGGGATGGGCGGCCGTCGGCGCCTTCGTCGCCGTGCTGATCGCTGGCGCCTTCCCCGCGGAGCGAGCGGGCGGCGCGGCGGAGGCCTCCTACCTCCTCGTGGTCGTCGTCGCCATCGCCGCCCTCGTCGTGATCTCCACCCGGAAGGGGCCGACGCCACCCCGTTGGCGGTGGGGGCCCTCCGAGGACGACGACCCCGCCGAGGACCTGTAGCGACCTTCAGGCGAGGTGCTCGACGAGCGCCCGGAAGGCCCGGCCCCGATGGGACAGGTCGTGCTTCTCGTCGGCGCTCATCTCGGCGAAGGTCCGGCCGTCACCCTCGACCGGCACGAAGATCGGGTCGTAGCCGAAGCCGCCCGAACCCCGGGGGGCATCGGGCACATGGCCCTCGACCACCCCGCGCACGACCACCTCGCGGCCGTCGGGCCACACTGCCGCGGCCGCGGCGACGTAGCGACCCGACCGCCTCTCCCCCGCCACGCCGTCGAGCTCGCGCAGGACCCGGGGGATCCAGTCGGACTCCTCGGTCCAGCGCGCCGAGTGGATGCCGGGGCGGCGGTCCAGGGCGTCGATCTCGATGCCGCTGTCGTCGGCGACGGCGAGGTCACCGGTCGCCTCGCACACCGCGCGCGCCTTGAGCAGCGCGTTCTCCTCGAACGTGGTGCCGGTCTCCTCGACGTCGGGATCCTGCGCGGAGACCACCCAGCCAGGACCGAGGATGTCGCCGACCTCGTCGACCTTGTGGGCGTTGCCCGTGGCCAGCACCACCGGGCGCGGCCCGTGCGTCATCGCTGAGCGGGGCGAGGCGCCGGCGCGTCGGCCACGTAGGCCCGCTGGCGCTCGACGAGCTGACCGATGCCCTGCTCGGCGAGGTCGAGCAGCTGGTCCAGCACGGGACGGCCGAACGCCGCGCCCTCCGCGGTGCCCTGCACCTCGACGAAGCTGCCCTCCGACGTCATCACCACGTTCATGTCGACATCCGCGGTGGAGTCCTCGGGGTACGGCAGATCGCAGACCGGCACGCCCTTGACCACGCCGACGCTGATGGCGGCGCAGAACGCGGTGAGGGGGTGCTCGGCGATGTCGCCGGCCGCCACCCGCCGGGTGAGGGCGTCGTGGAGGGCCAGGTAGCCGCCGGTGATGGCGGCGGTGCGTGTGCCACCGTCGGCCTGGAGCACGTCGCAGTCGACGGTGACCTGGCGCTCGCCGAGCAGGCGCATGTCGCAGACCGAGCGCAGGGATCGGCCGATGAGGCGCTGGATCTCCTGGGTGCGGCCGCTCTGCTTGCCCTTGGCGGCCTCGCGGCCGACGCGTTCGGGGCTCGAACCCGGGAGCATGGAGTACTCGGCGGTCACCCAGCCGCTGCCCCGGCCCTTCATCCACCGGGGCACGTCGTCCTCCACCGATGCGGTGCAGAGGACCTTGGTCTGGCCGAAGGAGATCAGGCAGGAGCCCTCGGCCATGACGGTGGGGTCTCGCTCGATCGTGACCGGGCGGAGCTCGCCCGGGGCGCGCCCGTCGCCGCGTGTCGTCTCGGTGTCGGTGCTCATGTGTGCGTCCTCAGGCTCGGAATGTGGCGTCGATGTCGGCCACCTCGATCGGGCCGGCGAAGGCCCGTGCCGCATCGGTCCGACGGGCCTCGGGGTCGCTTCCCGGTGCGAGGTGGGTGAGGACCAACGTTGCCACACCCGCTTCGGCCGCCTGGCGGCCGGCCTGGGACGCGGTGAGGTGCTGGACCACGTCGGCGTCGTCCTCGTCGAGCGTGGCCTCGACGATCGCCAGGTCGATGGTGCGCCCGATGTCCGGACCGAGCGAGGCCAGCCGCCAGGCGTCGCCGGTGTCGGCGGAGTAGACGATCGAGTGCCCGGCGTGCTCCGCCCGGATCGCCAGGGTCTCCACAGGATGATCGGTGCGCGAGAAGGACAGGTCGATGTCGCCGATGGTCGCCGTGCTGCGCTCGTCGATGACCTGCGGGGCGAAGGTCGGCTCCGGCTCGGCGGCGATGGCAGCGAACTGCTCGGCGGTGCGCGCCGTCCACAGCAGCGGCATCCCGAGGTCCGGCGCACCCACGCCGTACCGCAGGGCGTTGAGCAGCACCGGCAGCTCCAGCCAGTGGTCCGGGTGGGAGTGGCTGACCACGATGCCATCGAGCTCGAGGAGGGCGACGTGGCGCTGGATGTTGGCGAGCGATCCGGCGCCGCAGTCCATCCAGAGGTTCGTCGTCGCCGTGCGGAGCAGGTAGCCGCTGCACGCGCCACCCGCCCCCGCGTAGGTGCCCGAGCACCCGAGGACGGTGACCGAAAGGCCGGGCGGGGCGTTCACGTCTCCCACCGTACGGCGCTGGCCACGTCCAGCTCCGGCCCGAGCAGACGGGCGCCGAGCGCGCGGAAGGCCTCCACGTCGCCGGAGCTGAACCACTGCTGGCGGCCACGTCCGCCGCGGTCGGCCGGTGCCCACGAGGACTCGAGCATCGCCCGGACCCGGAAGGCGGTCTCGTCGGCGGAGGACACCAGCACGACGTCGCGGCCGAGGACGTCGGACAGCGTGCGTGCCAGGAAGGGGTAGTGGGTGCACCCGAGGAGCAGGGCGTCGACGTCGGCCTCCACGATCGGGGCGAGGAGCCGTTCGGCGAGCACGTGCACCTGGTCCGAGCGCGTCTCGCCCCGCTCGACGAACTCGACGAAGCCGGGGCAGGCAGCGCACGTGAGCTCCAGGTGCGGGGCCACGGCGGCGACCTCGCGCTGGTACGCGCCCGAGGAGATCGTCCCGACCGTCCCGATGACCCCCACCCGCTGGTTGCGGGTCGCCAGCACGAGCGACGCCACGCCCGGCTCGATGACGCCGACGACCGGCACGGGGAGCTCGGCCTGCAGCTCGTCGAGCGCCGCCGCGGTGGCGGTGTTGCAGGCCACCACGACCACCTTCACGTCGTGGACGTCCACCAGCCACCGGCTGATCTGGTGGGCGAAGCCCCGCACCTCCTCGAGCGGCCGCGACCCGTAGGGGTAGCGGCCGGTGTCGCCGACGTAGACCAGGTCCTCGCCGGGCGCGAGGTCGATCAGGGCCCGGGCCACGGTGAGCCCACCGAAGCCCGAGTCGAACATGCCGATCGGACGGTCGTCCCCCACCGGCTCAGCTCGGGTCGGCCGACTCGTCGGGGACCATGGTGACCACCCGCTGCGGGAAGGGGATCTCGATGCCCTCGCGGTCGAAGGCGTCCTTGATCGCCATGGCCACGCCGGATCGGACCCGGAAGACGGTGGCGATGTCCGACGCGGTCCAGAACCGCACGTCGAAGTCGATGCTGGACTCGCCGAACGTCGTCACCCACGCCTGCGGTGCCGGGCCCGGGAGGACGCCGTCCACGCCGCCCACGGCCTCGAGGAGGACGTCCTGGGCCCGGTGCAGGTCGGTGCCGTAGGCGACCCCGACGGGCAGCACCGTCCGGCGGGTCGGCGTCGCCGTGTGGTTGACGATGACGTCGTCCATGACCATCGAGGACGGGATGAACACGCGCTCGCCGTCGAAGCTCTCGATGACCACGGCCCGGAAGTTGACCTCGGTGACGGTGCCGCTGCGCTCGTTGGTCCAGATCTGGTCCCCGACCCGGATGGGACGCCGGGTCTTGAGCATCGCCGACGCGAAGACGTTCTCCAGGATCGCGGTGACCGCGAAGGCGATGGCGATGCCGGTGACGCCCAGGGCCCCGACCAGCGGCCCGATCTGCACGCCGAGGGCGGTGAGGGCGTAGAGGAGCCCGACCAGGACCACCAGGTTCCGCACCATGCGGGCGGCGAAGCGGGCGATCGCGCCCTCGGGGTCGGTGCGGCGCACGAGGCGCTCGATGATGCGCCGCAGCACCATCGCGGCCACCACGAACCCGGCGAAGGTGGCACCCGCCACCAGCCAGTCCGTGGCGGTCACGCCATCGCGCACCACCGCGTCGAGCTCGATCTCCCCGGTCGGCACCTGGCGGAGGACCGAGAGGACGGACGGCCCGGTGACGACGGTGGCGGTGTCGGCGACCATGGTTGACAGGTGCTCCTGCAAGCGGTTACATCGAACTTCGAACGGGCTGCGAGGATTGCACAGCGTGGGGGATCAGGTGACCGATGCCGGATGGTGGTCCGATGCAGTCGGCTACGAGGTGTACCTGCGCTCCTTCGCCGACTCCGACGGTGACGGCATCGGCGACCTGCCGGGGCTGATCTCCCGGCTCGACCACCTCGCCGACCTCGGCGTCGACATCGTCTGGGTGACGCCCTTCTACCCGTCCCCGATGGCCGACTTCGGCTACGACGTCGCCGACCACACCGGCGTCGACCCCCGCTTCGGCACGATCGACGACCTCGACCGCTTGGTCGCCGCGGTGCACGAGCGGGACATGCGCCTGCTCATCGACCTGGTCCCGAACCACACCTCCGACCAGCACGAGTGGTTCCGGTCGGCGCTGGCCGATCCGGCGAGCCCGTACCGCGACTTCTACATCTGGCGCGACGGCGCCCCCGACGGCGGTCCGCCCAACAACTGGCGCAGCCACTTCGGCGGTCCGGCGTGGACCCTGGACGAGGCATCGGGCCAGTGGTGGTGCCACCTGTTCCTGCCCGAGCAACCGGACCTGAACTGGGCCAACCCCGATGTCCGCGCCGCGTTCGAGGACATCATCACCCACTGGCTGGCGCGCGGGGTCGACGGCTTCCGCATCGACGTCGCCCACTCGTTGGTGAAGCACCCGTCGTTCGCGGACAACCCCGTGCTCGTCGAGGTCGGGCCCGATGCGTCTGCGGGCGAGGCGTTCGGCGCCATGCGCCACGACCACGACCTCGACCAGCCCGGCACGCTCGACGTCTACCGCGACTGGCACCGCCTGGCGCGGGAGCACGACGCGGTGCTGCTCGGCGAGGTCTACCTGGACTCGGCCGAGGCCGTCGGGGCCTACGTCGCCGACGGGGTGCTCGACCTGTCGTTCTTCTTCCCCGTGCTTCACACGACGTGGGACGCCGAGGTGCTCCGCCACGTGGTGACCGCGACGCTCACCCACGGCCGGGGCCGGTTCGCGTGGGTGCACTCCAGCCACGACGACCCCCGCGCACCGACGCGCTTCGGAGGCGGGGACCGGGGCCGGCGCCGGGCGCTCTCCTTCCTGGCCTTCACCGCGTTCCTGCCCGGCCCCCTGTTCCTCTACCAGGGTGACGAGCTCGGCCTGGTCGACGGCGAGGTGGACCCGGCGGCCGCCTCCGATCCCGTGGCGGTGCGCAACACCAACCCGGACGGCGGGCGCGACCCCGTCCGCACCCCGATGCCCTGGTCGCCCGACGCCCCGAACCTCGGCTTCTCGACCGGCACGCCGTGGCTCCCGATGCCCGCCAACCACACGGCGGCGGACACCGTCGATGCCCAGCGTGAGGACCCCGGATCGACCCTGCACGCCGTGCGTCGGCTGCTGCGGACCCGGCGGGAGCGGCGGCCCGGCACCGATCCGGTGGAGCTGCTCGCCGAGGGGCCGGCCGAGGTGCTCGGCTACCGGAGCGGCGACGTGCTCGTCGTCCTCAACGCCGGCGATCGCACGGTGACGGTGCCGCTGCCCGGGCCGGTCGAGCTGGCGTTCTCGAACGGCACGGTCGACGTCGGGTCCGGCCGAGCCGTGCTCGAACCCGATGCGGTCGCGGTGATGGAGGTGACCACGTGACCCCGACCGACGCACCGAAGCGCCGGACGCGCACGCGGACCCGCGCCGACGCCATCACGATCGAGGAGGTCGCCCGTCGGGCCAACGTGTCGGTGGCGACGGTGAGCCGGGCGCTCCGAGGCCTGCCCAACGTCGCACCCTCCACCCGCTCCCGGGTCGAGCAGGTCGCCCGCGACCTCAGCTACCAGGTCGACACGTACGCGTCGCGCCTGGCCACCGGCCGGAGCGACACCGTGGGGCTCGCCGTCCCCAACATCAACAGCTGGTACTTCGCGCAGGTGGCCGCAGGCGTCGAGGCGGTGCTGGCGGACGCCGGGATGGACGTGCTCCTCCACTCGGTGGGCGACGGTGCCGGGCGCGCTCGCCTCCTGTCGGGCCAGTCACCCGTCCGTCGACGCCTCGACGGGCTGATCCTCATCGACGTGCTGCTGACCGCGACGGAGATCCGAACGCTCGCCGCCGACCGGGTCCACGTCGTCACCGTCGGGCAGTGGACCGAGGAGTTCCCGTCCGTGACGGTCGACAACCGCGCGGCCGCGCTGGCCGCCACCCGCCACCTGCTCGACCTCGGCCACCGGCGGATCGGGCTCATCGGCGGCTCGGCCCACACGTCGCTGCCGTTCGACGTGCCCGGCCACCGGCGGCAGGGCTACGTCGAGGCGCTGCTCGAGGCCAGCCTGGACTACCACGCCGATCTCGAGGCCAACGGCGGGTTCTCGGTGAAGGGCGGCTCCGAGGCCATGGTCCACCTGATGAGCGAGTCCCGACCACCGAGCGCCGTGTTCGCCCTCTCCGACGAGATGGCCATGGGCGCGCTGCAGGCAGCGGGCGACCTCGGCCTCGCCGTCCCCGGCGACGTGTCGATCGTCGGCTTCGACGACCACGAGCTGGCCCGCGTGTTCGGCCTGACCACCGTGCGCCAGGACCCCGAGTGGCACGGCGCCACCGCCGGGCGGCTCCTCCTCGGCCTGGGCGACGATCCCCCGCCCGAGATCAGCCACGTGGTCGGCGACACCCGCCTCCTCGTGCGCTCCACGACGGCCCCACCCCGTGGTCATTGACAGGGAACGACCGCCGCTGTAATCGTTTACATGCCTCCACGGCCTGGGAGACCGGACCGCTGGAGGACTCAGCCAGCAACACAGGGGAAGACCAATGAAACGACCACTGTGGCGTATCCTCGCCGCTCTCTTCGCGCTCTCCCTCTTCGCGGCGGCCTGCGCCGGCGACGACGACGACACGAGTGCTGGAGACGACTCGGGAGACGACTCCGGAGACGACTCCGGCGGCGGTGACGTCGAGATCGAGAGCGTCGACGTCTTCCCGCTCCCGCCCGTCGGGGACTCCGGCGAGGTCGTCCTGACCGGCGGCACCTTCGCCGGTGCGTTCAGCGCCGATGAGGACACGATGGCGGTCCTCGAGTACATGGCCTCGCCCGAGTACGTGGAGCGTCGCCTCGAGGCCGAGGTCGGCGGCTTCCTGTCCGCCAACCAGAACGTCGACGTCGAGTCCTACAGCGGCTTCGAGCAGACGCTGGTGGAGATCCTCCAGAACGCCGAGTCCGCCCGCTTCGACGGCTCCGACGACATGGTCGCCGAGGTCGGCGCCGGCACCTTCTGGTCTGCCGCCACCGACATCGTCTCGGGCAACGCCACCGTCGAGGAGGCCTTCGGCGAGGTCGAGTCCGGCTACCCGCCGGTCCCCGAGATCGCCGAGTGCCCCGCCCCCGAGATCGGCCCTGGTGACGGCACCGTCACCATCTTCGGCCCCGAGGTCGAGCAGGAGCAGCAGGGCTTCCAGCAGTCCTTCGACGCCTTCACCGAGGAGACCGGCATCACCGTGCAGGTCCAGGGTGACCGCAGCGCCGAGGAGCAGATCGGCGTGCAGGTCCAGGGCGGCAACCCGCCCGACGTGTTCATCTTCCCGCAGCCGGGCCTCCTGCGTTCCTTCGTGGAGGACTGCCAGCTCGTCCCGCTGCCCGAGAACGTCGTCTCCGCCATGCAGGAGAACTTCGTCGAGGGCTTCATCGCTGGTGGCCAGGTCGGCGACCAGTACTACGGCGTGCCGAACAAGTCCGACGTCAAGTCCCTCGTCTGGTACTCGCCCGAGGCCTTCGAGGCCAACGGCTACGAGGTCCCCGCTGACCACGACGAGTTCGTCGCCCTGATGGACCAGATGGTCGAGGACGGGAACACGCCGCTGTGCATCGGCATCGGTTCCGATGCCGCCACTGGCTGGCCGTTCACGGACTGGATCGAGGACTACATGCTCCGCCTCCACGGTCCCGAGGTCTACGACCAGTGGGTCAACCACGAGATCCCCTTCGACGACCCCCAGGTCGTCGAGGTGGGCGAGTTCGTGATGGACATCTGGTCCGAGGACGGCTACGTCTTCGGCGGGCTGCAGGCTGCGGCGTCCACGCCCTTCGCCGAGAGCGGCCTCGGGATCATCGAAGGCGACTGCATGATGCACCGCCAGGCCAACTTCTACGCAGCGAACTGGCCCGAGGGCATCACGGTCGGCTCGGAGTCCTGAGCCAGCACTAGCGATGCCGATGCCGTGGTTCCACCGCCTCCCCGAGCCGGTGGGACCGCGGCATCGCCGCGTCCGGGCGACGTACCATCAGCGCCCGGACGCCAAGCGACCGATGTCCAGGGGGGACACCACATGACCGCACCCACCACTGCCCCGCCGACCGGGGGCGAGGACCCCGACGGCACGTCGCCGGACGGCGCCGGCACGCCGCGCCCGCGGGGCGCCACCGGGGCCAAGGCCGACGCCGTCCAGCAGCTCGTGGTGGCGGGCGTGCTGCTCGGCATCGCCGTCGCCTTCTGGTTCATCGACGCGCTGTCGGACTCGGCGCTGATGATCGCCCTCACCGGCGTGGTGATCTCCATCACCGCCTCGGCCGGGATCTTCATCGGCGCCAACGGCATCGCCAGCCTCCTGCCTGGCAACGTGGCCACCAAGCTCCGTCCCTGGATCTTCGTCGGGCCGGCGCTGCTGTTCATCTTCGTGGCGCTCGTCGTGCCGACCGCGCGCACGCTCTACCTGTCGATCCTCGACAACGCCGGCAACGACGTGGTCGGCGGCGAGCAGTACGGCTGGATCTTCACCTCAGACGACATCTTCGGCTTCGACGGCATCACCGACATGTTCACCAGCCGGCTTTTCTGGGTCGGCCTCGTGGCGCTGGCCGTAGGCGTGGGCCTGGCCATGCGCAACGGCAAGGCGATCGGCACCCGGACGGACTTCTCCTCGGCCGGCACGGTCCTGGCGATCGCCGCCGGGGTGACGTTCGTGCTGTTCTCCCTGTTCACCTCGGCGCGAGGCGTCGTCTGGAACAACCTCTGGTGGGTCTTCGCCGTGACGGCGATCGCCACCGCCCTCGGCCTCGCCGTGGCGGTGCTCGCCGACCGGGTGAAGGGCGAGGCCATCGCCAAGGCGCTCATCTTCCTGCCGATGGCGATCAGCTTCGTCGGCGCCTCCATCATCTGGCGCTTCGTCTACGCCTTCCGCCCGCAGGCCTCCGACCAGATCGGCGTGCTGAACGCCGTGTGGCGTGGCCTCGGCGGTGCGGTCCTGGACCCGCTCCAGGCCCGGCCGTGGAACACGTTCTTCCTCATCATCGTGCTGATCTGGGGCCAGACCGGGTTCGCCATGGTCGTGCTGTCCTCGGCCATCAAGGCCGTGCCCGACGACTACATCGAGGCCGCCCGCGTCGACGGCGCCACCGAGTCCCAGATCTTCTGGCGGATCATCCTCCCCCAGATCCGCTCCACGATCCTCGTGGTGGTCACCACCTTGATCATCCTCGTCATGAAGGTCTTCGACATCGTCAAGGTGATGACCAACGGCGAGTTCGGCACGAACGTCATCGCAAACGAGATGTTCGACCAGGCGTTCCGGTTCGGGAACATCGGCCGGGGTGCGGCACTCGCCTCCGTGCTGTTCCTGGCGGTCCTGCCGCTGATGTACATCAACGTCCGCCGCGTCCGTGAGGAGTCACAGCTGTGAGCGCGATCCAGAGCGAGCCGGGCCGACGCCTGGAGCCGGAGGGCGACGACCCCCGGGAGCACGGCGTCGAGAGCGGGCTGCCGCCGCGGGGGCCCAGGTCCCGAACCACCACGATCCTCGCCATCGCCTCCATGGTCGGCGGGGCCATCGCGTTCATCTGGGGGATGGACTGGTTCCTCTTCGGCCTGTCCGACGAGATCGCCACCCTGACCGTGGGCGGCCTGGCCGTCATGGTCCTCGGGGCCTGGTCCGCCGTCGGCGGGCTGCTCCTGCTCAAGCGGGTGTCGTGGGCACAGCCGGCGATGATCGCCACCTACGGGGTCCACGCCCTGGCGATCGCCATCTTCGGCGTCCTGTCGGCCGTCGCCAGCGGTAGCGACATCGCGCCGTACGCGATCTCCATCGCGCTGCTCGCCGCCGCCCTGGCGATGGTGTGGTTCCTGCGCTCGCCGGCCGTGGAGAAGGACTTCCCGGCCGACCGGATGTCCGGTGCCGGCCGCACCGTGGCCCTGTGGTCGATCGTGGCGGTGTGGTCGCTGCCGACCATCGGCCTGCTGCTGTCATCGTTCCGAGCCGAACGGGCGGTGAAGACGGAGGGCTGGTGGACGATCTTCACCAACCCCCAGCTGACGATCGACAACTACCGGATCGTCCTCGAGTCCGGCGGCAGCTCGGCTCCCAACATGTTCGAGGCGTTCTTGAACTCGATCGCCATCGTGCTGCCGGCCACGGTGATCCCGATCTCCATCGCGCTGTTCGCGGCCTACGCCTTCGCGTGGATGGAGTTTCCGGGCCGCAAGTGGCTGTTCGTCGCCGTGGTGTCGCTCATGGCGGTGCCGCTGCAGATGTCCCTGATCCCGCTGCTGCAGCTCTTCGTCGGCGGCGCCCACATCGGCAGCTTCACGATCTTCCCGGACCTCGATCTCAACGGCAAGGCGGTGTCGGTGTGGCTCACCCACACCGGCTTCGGCCTGCCGCTGGCGATCTTCTTGCTCTACAACTACGTGTCCGGCCTGCCCAAGGACATCTTCGAGGCCGCCCGCATCGACGGCGCCGACCACTACACCATCTTCTGGCGGCTCATCGTCCCGCTGTCGGTGCCGGCGCTGGCCGCCTTCGGCATCTTCCAGTTCCTGTGGACCTGGAACGACTACCTGGTGGCGCTGACGTTCCTCGGCGGCAACGCCGACGCCCACCCGCTCACGATGCGGCTGGCCAACCTGTCCGGCGGACGTGGCCAGGACTGGCACGTGCTCACCGCGGCGGCGTTCGTGACGATGAGCGTTCCCCTCGTCGTGTTCTTCAGCCTGCAGCGGTACTTCGTCCGAGGCCTGCTGGCCGGGTCCGTGAAGGGCTGACGCCCGATCCCAGACGCGAGACGGGCCCGGGCATCTGCCCGGGCCCGTCGTCGTTCTCGTGTGCCGTTCAGCGCAGCGTCAGGCCGGACTGGGAGTCGAAGAAGTAGAGGTTCGCGGAATCGATGGCCACCTCGATGGTCTCGCCCCGGTTCACGCGGCTGCGGGGGCTGAACCGCCCGACCAGGGGCGTGCCGGCGGCACCGGCCGTGCCTTCGTCCTTGACGTCGGGATCGCCCGAGTGGACCTTCGGTGCGTCGATCGAGGCGTGGATCATCAGCTCGGAGCCGAGCGCCTCGACCAGCTCGACATCGGTCTTGATGAGCTGGTCCCGGGGGTGATCGGGCTTGAGGGAGGCGTCCTCCATGTCCTCGGGGCGGATGCCCACCGTCACCTTCTCCCCCAGGTGGTCCTTCATGCCCGGCTTGCGCTCGAGCACCTCCGGCGGCACCGCCACGGTCTGGCTGCCCAGCTTCAGCGACGCGCCGCCGTCGGCGCGGCTCAGCACGCCCTCGTAGAGGTTCATCGACGGCGAGCCGATGAAGGCGGCGACGAAGACGTTGTCGGGGTGGTCGTAGAGGTTCTGTGGCGTGTCGACCTGCTGGAGGATGCCGTCCTTCAGGACCGCCACGCGATCGCCCATCGTCATGGCCTCGACCTGGTCGTGGGTGACGTAGAGCGTGGTGACCCCGAGCTCGCGCTGGATGCGGGCGATCTCGGCCCGCATCTGCACGCGCAGCTTGGCGTCGAGGTTCGACAGCGGCTCGTCCATGAGGAACGCGGCCGGCTGGCGCACGATGGCCCGGCCCATGGCCACGCGCTGGCGCTGGCCACCCGAGAGCTGGCCCGGCTTGCGGTCCAGGTTCTCGGTGAGCTCGAGGATCTCGGCCGCCTTGTGGACCCGCTCCTCGATCTCGGACTTGGAGACCTTGGCCAGCTTGAGGGCGAAGGCGATGTTGTCGAACACCGACATGTGCGGGTACAGCGCGTAGTTCTGGAACACCATGGCGATGTCCCGGTCCTTCGGCGCGGCCTCGTTCACCCGGCGGCCGGCGATGCGCAGCTCGCCGCTGGTGATCTCCTCGAGCCCGGCCACCATCCGCAGCGCCGTGGACTTGCCACAGCCGGATGGTCCGACCAGGACCAGGAACTCACCGTCGCGGATCTCGACTTCGAGTTCGTGCACGGCCTCGAAGCCGTTCGGATACACCTTCGAGACCTTGTCGAGGGTCACTTGCGCCACGACGGTTCCCCCTGTCGCTCGGCTGGCTGAAAGCGCTTGCAGCGTACACCGGCTCCGGCCCGCGTGTGGTGAGAAGTCGATGATCTCGGATCAGAAGTAGATGATCCGCTCGGCGCGCTCCACGACCTCGTCGAGATCGTCGGTCCAGGCACCCGTGGAGATGTACTTCCACCCGTAGTCGCACACCACGAACACGATGGTCCCCGACTCGATCTCGCCGGCCACCTTGACCGCGCCGGCCAGGGCCGCGCCGGCGGAGATGCCGGAGAAGATGCCGATCTCGGAGAGTCGCCGGGTCCACTCGATGGACTCGCGGGGGCGCACGATGCGCTTGCGGTCGAGCAGCTCGGCGCCGCCCCACTTCTCGAAGACCGGCGGGATGTAGCCCTCGTCCAGGTTGCGGAGGCCCTCGACGCGCTCCCCCAGTGGGGGCTCGATGGCGATCACCTTGATGTCGGGGTCCTGCTCCTTGAGGAACCGGCCCACGCCCATGAGCGT
This sequence comes from Salinilacustrithrix flava, assembly GCF_041228405.1. GTDB lineage: Bacteria > Actinomycetota > Acidimicrobiia > Acidimicrobiales > Salinilacustritrichaceae > Salinilacustrithrix > Salinilacustrithrix flava. The sequence goes on along the minus strand of NZ_CP133888.1, from coordinate 2,841,356 downwards.
GCCGCTGGTGCCGAGGCCGGCGACGAAGTGGGTGATCTCGGGGACGTCGGCCCAGATCTCGGGGCCTGTGGTGCGGTAGTGGGCCAGCGGGTTGGCCTCGTTCGCGTACTGGTAGAGGAACGCCCACTCCGGGTGCTCGTCGGCCAGCTTGCGGGCCCGGGCCACGGCCCCGTTGGAGCCCTCGGCCCCCGGGCTCATGATGATCTCGGCGCCGTAGATCTCGAGCAGCTGACGGCGCTCGATGGAGACGTTCTCGGGCAGCACGATCTTGATCGGGTAGCCCTTCATCCGGGCGATCATCGCCAGGGCGATGCCGGTGTTGCCCGAGGAGGGCTCGATGATCGTCTTGCCCGGTGTCAGCGTGCCGTCGGCCTCGGCCTCCTCGATCATCGCGAGCGCGATCCGGTCCTTCACGGAGCCGGCCGGGTTCTGGCCCTCCATCTTGCCGAGGATGCGCACGTCGGGGTTCGGGCTGAGCGCGCTGCAGTCGACGATGGGGGTGTTCCCGATCATGTCGAGGACCGAGTCGAAGACTGCCATGGTCGCCTGAGCTCCTGGAGTGGTGGCGTGGAAAGTTGACCGCGTGGGTCAACAATGTATCCACCGTCCGATGTTCCCGATCAGCGGCACATCCTCAGCGCACGACGCCGACGGGCTCCTCGCTGACGGTGCCGTCGACGATGCGGTAGCTGCGCAGGACCGGCGCGTCGTCGCGCAGGGACACGATCACGTAGTGCCAGTCCGGGTCCGGCGCCTGGGCGATGTCCGTGGGCGAGGGGTAGGCGTCGGTGTGGGTGTGGCTGTGCACGACGCCGATGACGGCGAGCCCCGCCTCGGCCGCGGCGTCGTCGGCATCGAGGAAGTCCCGGGGCCCGATGCTGTACACGCGGGAGGACCGGGCTGCGTTCGCCGTCGGGTGGAAGATCGGCGCCACGTCCCGGGCAGGGTCACCGAGGAGCAGCCCGCAGGCCTCGTCGGGGAGGCCGTCGTAGGCGTGGCCGACGATGGCGGCGTAGGCGGAGGCACTGAGGCGCAGCACGGCGGGCGAACCTATCCGCCCTCGCCCTCGGCCAGCGTGGTCTCGACCGGGACCGAGGTGGTCGGCAGCGGCGGCGCGGGCGCCGCGGGCGACTGCCCGGGCTCGGTGCCGGTGACCTCCCAGTGCCACAGGTACTCCCGCAGCGTGAGCCCCGAGGCCTGCACCCGTCCGGCGAGGTCCCGCCCGAGGTAGCGGAAGTGCCAGGGCTCGTACTTGTAGCAGGTGACGTCCTCGGCGCCGGCGGGGTACGACAGCACGAAGCCGTACTGCCAGGAGTTCTCCGCCAGCCACTGGCCGGTGGGCGTCTCCCCGAACGCCTGGTCCACGTCGGTCTGCCCGATCGGGCGCACGTCGATCGTGGTGCCGAGGTGGTGCTCGCTGTGACCGCCACGTGCGGTGCCCTCGACCGCGGCCTCGCGCCCGAGCTCGGCGACCCGGGCGTCGAAGAGCCGCTGCTGGTCGGCGATGGAGCGGTGCCCGGCGAGGAGGGCGACCTCGGGCAGGCCCTCGGTGATCAAGGCGTTGCGCATGGCGTTCAGGTCCTCCACGACCAAGGCGCGGACGCGGTACTCGGCGCTGTAGCCGGCCTCCGATGCCGGGACCAGGTCCGGCGGCTCGTACTGCTCGGGGACGGCGCGCATCGGATCGACCAGGGTGCGGTACCAGTCGTCGGTGCGGTCGTAGGCGGTGGGTTCGGACTGCTCCGGGTGGGTGCAGGGCGGCGGGGCCTGGAGCGGCACGGTCGTCGTGGTCGGTTGGGTGGTGGGCGTCAGGGCCGTGCCCGAGTCGTCCCCGCCGGTGAGCGCGCCCACGATGTTCCAGACCAGGAACACGACCAGCAGCACCCCGGTGGCGGCCACCAGGCGGCGGAGGGCGTAGTTCGGCCGGGGGCCCGGTCGTCGCGGCGGGTAGGGCTGCATCGCGCCGACACGCTAGGCAACCGGATCGACCCGGACCGGGAGGGTGCCGGTAGCGTCGCGGACGCCATGCCCGCTGCCGACACCACCCTCATCGCGGCGAACCGCCGCGCCCGCCGCAACTACGACATCACCGAGACCCTGGAGGCCGGCATCGTCCTGCACGGCTCCGAGGTGAAGTCGCTGCGGGAGGCCACGGTGCAGATCGCCGACGGCTACGTCCGCTTCGAGGGCAACGAGGCGTGGCTGCAGGGCGTGCACATCGCGCCCTACCTCTTCTCCCAGGACCACAGCGGCCACGACCCCGACCGGCACCGCAAGCTGCTCCTGCACCGGCGCGAGCTGGACCGGCTGCGGACGATGGTGGACCTCGAACGGGTCTCCATCGTCCCCCTCTCGCTGTACTTCAAGGACGGCAAGGCCAAGGTCGAGCTGGGCGTCGGCAAGGGGCGCAAGCTGCATGACAAGCGCGCCGTCGAAGCCGAGCGCGACGCCGACCGGGAGATCCAGCGGGCGCTGGCCCACCGCGGCCGAGACTGATCCGGGTGACATACCGCCCGGGGTATCTGGTGACCGAGGACCCTGGCTGAACCGGGAGCGGCGGTCGCACAGTTCGGGCATGACCGAGAACGTCGTGATCCTGGGCGGGGGCACCGGTGGGACGCTGACAGCGAACCGCCTGCGCAAGCAGTTCTCCAGAGGCGAGCTCGCCATCACGGTGGTGGACCAGGACCGGGAGCACGTGTACCAGCCCGGCCTGCTGTTCCTGCCGTTCGGGCTCGCCCACGGCGAGGACCTCATCCGACCCCGCCACCGGCAGCTCAAGAAGGGGATCGACTTCGTCGAGTCCGACATCGACCGCGTCGACGTCGACGGCCACCGGGTCGTCCTGGCGGGTGGTCGCGAGCTCCCCTACGACGTGCTGGTGATCGCCACCGGCGCCCGGCTCGTGCCCGACGAGACCGACGGCCTCACCGGTCCGGGCTGGATGGAGAAGGTCTTCACCTTCTACGACCTGCCCGGCGCCACCGGGCTCGAGCAGGCCCTGCGGGACTTCCAGGGCGGTCGGATCGTGGTCAACGTGGTCGACATGCCGATCAAGTGCCCGGTGGCGCCGCTCGAGTTCTGCTTCCTGGCCGACTGGTACTTCCACGAGCGCGGGATCCGCGACCGGGTGCAGCTCACCCTGGTGACGCCGCTCGACGCCGCGTTCACCAAGCCACGGGCGGCCTCGATGCTCGGCGGGATGCTGGAGGACAAGGGCGTCGAGCTGGTCACCGAGTTCAACACGGGCGAGGTCGACGGGTCGGCGGGGAAGCTCGTCGGCTTCGACGAGCGGGAGGTCCCCTTCGACCTCGCCGTGGTGATCCCGGTGCATTCGGGTGCCGAGTACGTGGGTCGCTCCCCCGGCCTCGGGGACGCCCTGGACTTCGTCGAGACCGATCCGCACACCCTGCAGTCGAAGGTGGCGCCGGAGATCTTCGCCATCGGCGACGCCGCCAACCTCCCGGCGTCCAAGGCCGGTTCGGTGAGCCACTTCGAGGGGGAGGTGCTGGTCGAGAACATCACCCGCTTCCTCCGCGGCGAGCCCCTCGACGCGAGCTTCGACGGGCACGCCAACTGCTTCATCGAGACCGGCTTCGACAAGGCCCTGCTCATCGACTTCAACTACGAGCAGGAGCCCGTGGAGGGGCACTACCCCGGCCCGGTGGGCCTGCCGCTGCTCAAGGAGTCGCGGCTCAACCACCTCGGGAAGCTGATGTTCCAGTGGTTCTACTGGCACAGCCTCCTTCCCGGCCGGGACATCCCCGGCGTCGGGGCCGACATGCCCCGCGCCGGCAAGCACATCGACTGAGCACCGAGGAGAGCACCGAAATGACCACCGCAACCATCGCCGGCAGCCAGGTCGAGCTGAACGACGAGGGCTTCTTCGAGGACCCCGAGCAGTGGACCGAGGACATGGTCCCCGAGCTGGCCGCCAACGAGGACATCCACGAGCTGGACGACAAGCACTGGCAGGTCATCCGCTTCATGCGCCAGGAGTACTTCGCCAACGGCACCGGGCCGACGGTGCGAGCCCTCGGCAAGACCTCCGGGGTGTCGGTCAAGGAGCTCTACCAGCTGTTCCCCAAGGGCCCGGCCAAGATCGCCGCCCGCATCGCCGGGATCCCCAAGCCCAAGGGCTGCATCTAGCGACGTCAGACGAACCAGAGGACGGAACCACCATGGACCTGAGCACCCACAAGGTCTCGATCATCGTCTCCCAGGGATCACTCGAGGGGATCTACCCCGCGCTGATCATGGCGAACGGGGCACGCGCCGAGGGGATGGAGGCGAACCTGTTCTTCACCTTCTTCGGGCTCGACGCCGTGCACCGGCAGCGCCACGAGCACATCAAGATGTCGACGGTCGGCAACCCCGGCCTCCACATGGCGACCTGGGCCGGCGGCCTCCCCGGGGTCTCGTCGGTGATGACCCACTACATGGAGCGCAAGATGGAGGCGCTCGACATCCCCTCGATCCCCGAGTTCATCGAGATGATCTCCGACACCGGCGCCGGGCTCTACGCCTGCCAGGCCACCGTCGACCTGTTCGGCCTCACCAAGGACGACCTGATCGAGCAGGTCGAGGGGATCATCACCGTCGGCGACTTCTACGAGATGGCGGTCGACGGTCACATCATCTACACGTGACCGGGCGCCGTCACGCCCGGCAGTAGGTTCTGCGGCGTGATGCGACGGTGAGCGGAGTCACGTTCGATCAGGTGACCAAGCGCTTCGGCGACGTCGTCGCGGTGGACTCGATGTCCCTCGAGATCAGGGACCAGGAGTTCATGGTGCTGCTCGGGCCGTCGGGCTGCGGCAAGTCCACGGCCCTGCGGATGATCGCCGGGCTCGAGACGGTGTCCGAGGGCGAGCTGCGGATCGGGGACACGACGGTGAACGACGTCGAGGCCAAGGACCGCGACATCGCCATGGTGTTCCAGAGCTACGCCCTGTACCCCCACATGACCGTGCGGGACAACGTCGAGGTGCCGCTGAAGACCCGCTCGTACGACGTGGACGGAGACCGGCGCAAGCTGCGCAAGCCCGAGCGCGCCGACCGGGTCGCCGAGGCCGCCCGCATCCTCGGCCTCAGCGACCTGCTCGACCGCAAGCCGGGGGCGCTCTCGGGTGGTCAGCGCCAACGGGTGGCCCTGGCCCGCGCCATCGTGCGTCGGCCCGAGGTGTTCCTCATGGACGAACCCCTCTCCAACCTCGACGCCAAGCTGCGGGCCCAGACCCGGGTGGAGCTCGTCGAGCTGCACCGCCAGCTCCGCACCACGATCATCTACGTCACCCACGACCAGGTCGAGGCCATGACGATGGCCGACCGCATCGCGGTGATGGAGGCCGGCCGGCTGCAGCAGGTCGGGGCGCCGCGCGACGTGTACGCACGGCCCGCCAACCTCTTCGTGGCCCGCTTCATCGGCAGTCCGCCGATGAACACCGTCGACGGCCGGGTGCGGGTCGACGGCGGCCGAGCCCACGTCGAGGTCGGTGACGGTCGCCTCGACGTCGGACCTCGGACCGGCGTCGCCGACGGCGATGCCGTGGTGGTCGGCATCCGCCCCGAGCACCTCCGCATCGCCGAGGACGGGGTGACCGCGCACGTGCGCGCCATCGAGTGGCTCGGCCACGAGCGCCACGTGTACTGCGACGTGGCGGGAACCCCCGTGATCGTGCGGGACACCGACCCCGGCGAAGATCACGCCGCACCCGGGACCGACGTGCGGGTGCAGGCTGCGCCGGACACCGTCCACCTCTTCGACCCCTCCACCACCGAGCGGATCGACTGATGTCCGCCACCGAGGCGACCCGTGCCCGACCGTCGTGGTGGCGGCGCCGGCGGACCCGCGAGGCCGGGCTGGCGGCGCTCTTCCTCGCCCCGTCGGTCGTGGTCTTCGGGGCGTTCTTCTTCTATCCCATCGGGCGCATCGTCTACCTGGGGTTCTTCCAGCAGAACCAGACCCGGACCCGCCAGCGCTGGGTCGGCACCGAGCAGTACGTGGAGGTGCTCACCGGCGACGAGTTCCGCGAGGGGCTGAGCATCACGGTCCGGTACGTGCTCTACACCGTGCCCGCCGGACTGGTGCTGGGCGTGCTGCTGGCCGTGGCCGCCAACCGCCGCCTGCGCGGCATCAAGATCTTCCACACGATCTTCGCCTCGACGGTGGCGACGTCGGTCGCAGTGGCCAGCATCGTCTGGCTGGTCCTGATCAACCCGACCGTCGGCTACCTCGAGGTCGACTGGCTCCGCGACCCCGACCGGGCGCTGTTCGGGGTCGCGCTCAGCTCCATCTGGCAGAACCTCGGGCTCACCTTCATCATCGTGCTCGCCGGCCTGCAGGCCATCCCCGAGGAGATCAACGAGGCCGCCACCGTGGACGGCATGAGCCCGACGAGGCGGTTCTTCACGGTCACGCTCCCGATGCTCTCCCCCACCCTGCTGTTCCTCGTGGTGGTGCTCACGGTCTTCGCCTTCCAGGCCTTCGCCCAGATCGACATCCTCACCAACGGCGGCCCGGCCGGCTCGACCGAGACGCTGGTGTTCAAGATCTTCCAGCAGCAGCAGGGCGGTGCCGTCGGCGAGGGATCGGTCATGGCCGTGGGCCTGTTCGTCATCACGTTCCTCGTCGCGCTCGGCCAGTTCCTGCTGCTCGAGCGACGGGTGCACTACGGGAGCGACCGGGCATGAGCGAGCCGACGACGGACGACGACGTGGTCGTGGCGCCCACCACGCCGGGCCTCGGCGACGTGCCGGCGGCCCGGACGCCCTCGGCGCGACCAGGCAGTCGTGCGCGCCTCGCCAAGCAGGTGGGGTGGTACCTCACCTTGACCCTGCTCTCGCTGATCGTGCTGTTCCCGGTCTGGATGATCCTGGTCCGGGCGCTGTCCCAGCCCATCGCCTACCTGACCGCCGGGCAGCCGCCCCGTCCGGTGGAGCCCGAGTGGGATGTGTTCTCCCGTGCCTTCCGCCAGGGTGACCTCGACCGCCGCCTGCTGACCTCGGCGGGCATGACGATCATCATTGCCACCGCGCAGGTCGTCACCTCGGTGCTGGCCGCCTACGCGTTCGCGTTCCTGCGGTTCCCGTTCCGCCGGCTCGCGTTCATGGGCTTCATGGCGACGCTGATGCTGCCGATCGAGGTGACGCTCATCGCCAACGTGGAGACCATCCGGACGCTCGGCTGGTTCAACTCCTTCCAGGGCCTCACCGCGCCGTTCCTCGCCGCCGCGTTCGGCACCTTCCTCATCCGCCAGGGCTTCCTCGGCATCCCCGACGACCTGCGCGACGCCGCCGAGCTCGACGGCTACGGCCACCTCGGGTTCCTCTGGCACGTGGCCGTGCCCGTCACCCGGCCGATCATCGCCTCGTTCACGGTGATCTCGTTCCTGTCGGCGTGGAACCAGTACCTGTGGCCCCGCTCGATCATCACGCGCGAGGCGTGGGACACGATCCAGATCGCGCTGCCGAAGTTCGCGAGCGAGAACATCAACCAGCTCAACCTGGGCTTCGCGGCCGCCATCATCGCCGCCCTGCCGATCCTCGCCATCCTCATCTTCTTCCAACGTCACCTGATCCGAGGCCTGACCGCCGGTGCGGTCAAGGGCTGACGACCTCCCCTCACAGGAGCACTGCGATGACCCCCCGAACCCATCGACCCCGCCTGCTGCTCGCTGCGCTGTTGGCGGCGGCCCTGCTCGCCGCGGCCTGCGGCGGCGACTCCGGTGAGACCGATGACCAAGCCGGCGGGGACTCCGACGGCGACGGCGGCAACGGCACCACCTGCCCCGTCGACGCGCTCGACGACGCGGAGGGCCCGGTCGACGTCACGCTCTGGCACGCGTACGTCGGGTTGACCAACGAGACCCTGAACGACATGGCCGACGCCTACAACGGGTCCCAGGACCGGGTGCGCATCCAGGTCGAGAACCAGGGCGCCTCCTACGAGGAGCTGCTGCGCAAGTACCGCCAGGGCATCCCCAGCCGGGAGCTGCCCGGCATCGGGATCATGGAGGACACGAACACCCAGTTCCTGGCCGATTCGGGCACCATCGTGCCCGCCGGGGACTGCGCGGAGGCCGACGGCTACGACGGCTACGAGGACTTCGCGCCGGGCGTCGTCGACTTCTACAGCGTCGACGGCGTGCTGCAGCCGGCGTCGTTCAACGTCTCGACCGTCCTGCTGTACTACAACCGCGACCACTTCGAGGCCGCCGGCCTCGACCCGGACAGCCCGCCGCAGACCCTCGACGAGATGATCGAGTACGCCCGCCAGATCAAGGCGGCCGGGGTGGTCGACCAGCCGGTCGTGCTCAACATGCAGCCCTGGTTCATCGAGTTCTGGCTCACCGGCGCCGGCGCGAGCCTCGTCGGCAACGACAACGGCCGCGGCGAGGGCGCCACCACCGAGAGCGCCTTCGACAACGACGCCACCCGGGAGCTGTTCCAGAAGCTGAAGACCATGCAGGACGACGGGCTGCTCAACCCGGTGCCGGGCACCGAGGGCCAGTTCGACCACTACTTCGCCATCGGTCTCGAGCAGGCGTCGATGACCATCGAGACCTCGACCGCGGTCACCACGATCAACTCCGTGCTGGAGGGGAACCTGGACCCGGCCGAGCTCGGCCTGGAGACGGAGCTCCCGCCGATCGACGTCAACGTCGACGCCGGCCCGTTCCCCGGCCTGGAGGGCCCCGGCGAGGGTCAGCTCGGTGGCGGCGTCTGGTACATCACCAACACCACGCCTCCCGAGGTCCAGGCCGCCGCGTGGGACTTCATCAAGTACGTCAACGAGCCCGAGAACCAGGCGCAGTGGCACCTGCAGGGCTCGTACCTGCCGGTGCGCCAGGCCACGGTGGACTCCGAGGAGGTGCAGGAGTTCTGGGCGACCACCCGGCCGGGACGCTGGCTGCGCGTTGCCTACGACGGGCTCCAGAAGGTGGACCCGGACCACCCGGGTCCCCAGATCGGCCCCTACACCGAGACCCGCAGCGCGGTGCGCTCGGCCCTCGACGCGCTCCTGTTCGGCGGCGTCGACGTGGACGGCGCCATCACCGAAGCCGATCGGACGATCACCGACGCGCTGGAGAGCTACGCCGACGAGAACTTCTGAGCTCCGGGATCACTCCGGCGGGACCATCCGGCGCAGCGAGCCGGGCAGCTGATCCCGGCTGATCTCGCCGGCCTCGGCCCGGCGCAGGACCTCGAGCTCGACCCCGGCGCGTCGGGCGAACGCGTCGGGGACCAGACCGCTCGTCCCCCGGACCGCCAGCACGGACGCTGCCACCTCCGGGTGGTCGCCGCCGGCGGCGCGCACGGTGGTGGCCACCCGGCGCTGCACCGCGGCGGTGTCCACCGGTGCCCGCATGGACGGGTGGCGCCGACGGGCTGCGGCCGCCCCGTTCATGCCACCAGCTCCAGCTCGGACAGGTCCGCGAAACGCGGGTCGGTCGCCACGACCTGGCGCAGGCGCCGCCGGCCACGGCAGATGCGCTGGCGCATGGCGTCGGGGGTGGTGCCGTAGCGCTCGGCCAGCGTGTGGGCCGGCGAGGGATCCCCCTGGACCTGCTGGATCTGGTAGTCGAGCAGGCAGACCAGGGCGACGTCGTCGACCTTGGCGGCCCGGGCGGCCTCGGCGACCAGCCGGACCCGGGGATCCTCGGCGACGAGGCGGGCGAAGGCGGCGACCAGGCTGTCCTCCACCGACGGTGCGGCCGGCTCGACCTCGCGATCGGCCCGGGACCGGTGGTCCTCCAGCGGGTCGGCGTGGACGCCGACCCAGCGGTTGACCACGGCCTGGATGCGGCCCTGGGCCCACCACCAGGGCAGCGCCCCGCCCGGCCGCCACGCCCGGGCCACGCCGTGCAGCTCCATGCAGGCGTCGAGCACCAGGGACTGCAGGTCGTCGGGGCCGACCGACTCCACCCCGCACGTCCGGAGCTGGCGACGCACCACGCCAGCGATGCGGTGGCCGTGGTGCTCGGCCAGGGCGAAGATGGCCGCCGTGTCGCCCGCGGCGAGGCGGGCCATGATCGCTTCGACGGTGAAGGGATCGACGGACGGTTCGGTGGGGGAAGCGGGTGCCGGGCTCATGGGGCCATCATCCGCAGGGGGTCTGACAAGAACGCCCTCTTCGCGAATCGCGGTGGTCCCGTCACGGACCGCCGGTACGATGGCCGTGCTGGCTCCGGCCGGCGCTGTTCATTGACAAGGGGCTGATCGGTTTCGACGTCGGGACCGGAAGCGACATCGTGCGACCCGAGTTGCTCAGACTCGTTAATCGGGGCAACCCAACAACTGCCAACCAGCAGTCGTCGGACAACTTCGCTCTCGCTGCCTGATCACCAGGTAACGACCTAGTTGTACGACAAATCGCGAGCGGAAACGCCACGCGGGGCCTGACCACTACAGCCTGGCAACAGAAGTAGTGGTGGACGGCGGGAGAGACCGCTGACCGGAGGGAAAGACCCCTGACGATCGAGGAAAGACTCGACGGTGCGCCCACCCGGGGGCGTGGCAACCGTGAGCCACAGGCACGGGAATGGTCGTAGCACGAGCCGTGACCGCCAGACGGACGGGGGTTCGATTCCCCCCAGCTCCACGACTGACCTGGGCCTATCCGCCCAGGTCAGAGGTCGTTTTGGGGCCACGTCGTGAGAGCCCGCGACACGCGTGCGACACGCGGTCGGCCGGCACCTCGACAGCGATCCCGTAACAGGATCTGCGCCGAGCGGTAGAAGCAGATGTATGGAAGACCTCTCCGAGCTCACGGACGCAGCGCTGTTGCACGCTGCTGCCAACAGTTCGGATGCGTTCGGGACCTTCTACGACCGGCACGCACAGGCGATCCTCCGGTTCCTCTACCGCCGTACCGACTGCGCCGAGACGGCCGCTGACCTGTGCGCCGAGACGTTCGCTGCGGCGTTCGTCCAACGCCGCCGGTTCCGGGACACCGGCACGACGGCGCGCCCGTGGCTCTACGGCATCGCCAAGAACCTGCTGGGCCACTACCTACGCCGACAGCGGGTGTCCGAGCGCTACCGGCGCCGCATCGGCGCCGGAGTCGTCGCACTCGACGACGAGGAGCTGCTCCGTGTCGAGGAGCTGCTCCGTGTCGAGGAGCTCGCCGACGTCGGCCCGTACCGGCACGAGATCCGGACGGCCATCGAACAGCTACCCGAGGGCACCTCCGACGCAGTCGTGCTGCGCATCGGGCACGACCTCCCCTACCCCGAGGTCGCTACCCGCCTCGGGTGTTCCGAGGGTGCCGCTCGCGTCCGAGTCAGCCGGGGGCTCGCCCGCCTCGCCGACCTCCTGGAGGAACGATGACCGCAGATCCGCTCGAGAAGATCCGCGCCGGCCTGCTCACCGGCGTCGCCGCTGAACCTCGGCGGTCGAAGCGTCGACGGGTGGTTGCTGCGCTGGTCGCCGTTGCGGCGCTCTTCGCCGGGGGCGTCGCGTTGGCCTCTCCGTGGGGAGACCGGGCCGACGACGCCGTCATCGCTGGCGAAGGCGGTAATCCGAGTGACCCGGCGACGGACGGGCCCGCCATGCCCTCGTCGCCGTCGACCTGGTCCATCGAGGAGCCATCTGGCTGGCAACGAGCGGGGCGCGAGCTGATGCCGAATCTGGGATGGGACTCGCTCACCATCGCCACCATTCCGCTGGAGCACGGAGGCGAGCGATGCGCTCAGGTACCGGAACAAGCGCTCCGTGATCTCGGTGCGGAGGACGCCCTCGTCTCCATCTTCTTCAACGTGTCACCAGCAGACAGCGCCAGTCCGTGGCCGAGCGAGGTGTCAGATCTTCCCGGGTTGGAGAACAGCGATCCTGCCGAGTGCGCCGACCGCAGTGACCTCCAGATCCGCTGGGCACACATCGAACGTGCCGAAGTCGCCTTCTATGTGCTCGTCGCTCTCGGCCCGGACGCTTCGGATGCGGTTCGCGAAGAGGCATCGGCGGCTCTCCGTTCGTTCCAGCCCGTCGGCGGTTCGAACGCCGCACGAGCACCGGAGTGCGTCGTCACGGTCCCCCCTGCCGTGCAGCCGGACCTGCCCACGGCAGAAGGTGTGGCGGCCGGTCCTGGCAAGGGCTGGGTCGGGACGGAGGACCTCTGGACTGTGCTGCCTCTCAGCGGTGTCCACCAACAACGGAAGAGCGCGTGGTGGAGCCAGCACTTCCCCGGTGGGTCTGTCGAGGAAAGGCCCGAGCTACGGGTTACCTGGGATCGGCAGGACGAGGCGGTTCCGTCGATCGTCGCCGAGCCGCCCGGTCAGAACGGCTACGGGATGGAGGCCGGCTGGTTCATGCTCAACGGCATCGATCCGGATGCGAGGGGCTGCTGGAAGGTCACGGCCGAGTACAAGGGGCACCGTCTGTCGTACGTGTACTGGAACCCTGTCGACCTCGACACGCTCGACTCAACGGCAACCGAGCGTCAGCGTGCCGTCCGCGACGGCTTGATGCCCGAGCTCGTCGGCCACGACCTCAACACGCTGGGTGACGTGGAGGGTGTGCTGTTCGAGCTGCAAGACGTCCTCGGTCAGCAGACCACGAGGAACGTCGCGAACGATGCGCCGGAGGGGACGGTCATCGCGCAGACGCCCGCGCCCGGCACGCCACTCGACCAGGTCGAGCAGTGGGAACTGACGGTCAGCGCGGGCGGACCGGTCGTGGCTTTCGAGTTCCTGCCCCCGGACGTCATCTCGTTCGCTCGTGGGTTGCCCGGCATGAATGTCGAGGAGCCGCTCGTCGAACGCGTCACGGAGTTCGGCACCGTGTACAAGACCGACCGCTGGCTGTTCGGACTCGACTGCGACGCCGTCGACGCTGCCTACCGGACCTTCTCGGATGCCCGCTACGACACCACATGCCCGGAGCGGTTCGAGGCTTCGGGCGGTTGACCCTGAGACCTCGACGGTCGCCTCGTCGACCTCAGCATGGGTACGACATGGTGTGCGGATGCGACAGCGGCGAGTTCGGTCCGGCTGGGCCTGCGCCCTCTTTGGGCTGATGTCGTTGGCGTCATGCTCGAACGACGCCGACACCATCGGCTTCTGCGATGCCGCTGCGGACGTTCGAAAGACCAATCTCGCTCTCGCTGACACCTTCGGGAGCGCGATGGACTGGGACGACAAGCGGTCCGATGTCGCTGACCAGCTCGCGGAACTGGAGGACGCTCTCGCCACCGCCACTGATGTCGAAGACCAGCGCGTCGCGGACGAACTGCGGCTCTGGCAGGGCGACATGTCTGCGCTGAGGGACCGCCTCGACGAGACCCGATCACTCGAGGACCTGCTGTATGCCGAGGTGTCGGATCGACCAGCTGCGGATCGGCTCAATCCTGCGCTCGAGCGCGTCGACGCGACCTTCGAGGAGGAGTGCGGCTTCCGGGCTCGAGCGTGAGCGTCACCTCAACAGACCCACGTCGCTCGCAGCCGGCTCGGCGGACACCCTGGCCAGTCGGGCCCGCACCGCCTCCGCGGATGAGACATCGGTGTCGGCAAGCACGTACATGTGATTCCGGTCCCGGCCACGGGTCAGGGCGGTGTAGCCAGCTTCGGCGTAGAGGTGCTCGTCGCCGTACAGGAGGGCGACGTCGTAGGTGGCTCCCTGAGCCTTGTGGACGGTGAGGGCGTAGCCGTGGTCGAGGTGACCGTCGGCGAGGTAGGTCACCGGGAGTCCGATGCGTTGGCCGGCGCGCTCGACGACCAGCCCGTCGTCGGTGGCGCCGACGACGGTTGCGAGGTCGCCGTTGCGGACCCCGAGGCGTCGGTCGTTGCGGAGGCAGACCACCGTGTCCCCCATGGCGTACTCGGTCTCCGTGTCGTCGATCTGCGCAACTGTCTCGCCGAGGCGTCCCTCGGCGGCGAGGTGCGTGCGGGCTCGGTGGTTGAGCTCGGTGACGGCGTCGTGGGTGAGGGCGATCATCACGGCGTCGACCCCGTCGGTCCTGGTCGCGGCCCAATCGGCGACCATCTGATCGAGGAGGACATCGGAATCCGGGCCGAGGGTGAGGCGGCCGGATCGTTCGAGGCGAGTGACGGCGCGCTGGGTGCGTCCTCGGCGGAGGTCGAGGGTGACCTGTCGTTCCTCGTCGTTTCGTTGGCGGCGGTTCTCCACGAGGCGTGCCGCGCCGAGGCGGCGTTCGAGGGCCGGGTACAGGCCGCCGGCCTCGATCGGTGGCAGCTGCTTGGGGTCGCCGACGAGGACGAGCTTGGCATTGGCCCGTTCGGTGACATCGATGAGGCGGGCGACGTCTCGGGTGCCGACCATGGCGGCTTCGTCGCAGACGATCACGGTTCGGTCGGTGATGCGGAGACGGCCGTCTCGGACGTCGCCGAGGAGCTTGGCGATGGTGTGGGAGGGGATGCCGCTGTCGGCGTGGAGTCCGGCGGCGGCTCGGGCAGCGAGGGCGCAGCCGATGACGTGGTGACCCTCGGCATGCCAGGCCAGGCGGGCGGCGCCGAGGGCGAAGGTCTTGCCGGATCCGGGCGCGCCGACGACGAGGTCGACGCCGTTGCCGCTCGCACAGACGTGGCGGACCATGCGCTGCTGCTCGGCCGACAGGGAGGGACTGGCGGCAAGCGCTGCGGTGAGCGTGTGCTCGTCGACGCCGGCCACGTTTGTGTCTCGGCGTCGCAGGGCGGTGCCGATGGAGCGTCGCTCGAGCTCAAGGATCTCGGCGGTGGTCCAGCGGCCCGTGTCGGCGAGCGAGATGGCGAGCGGCGAGTCGAGGAACGAGCTGACTGTCCGGTTGATGTCGTCGAGAGTCGCTCCGTCCGGTGAGAGTGCTGCCGTCGTGGCGACCATGTCCGGGAGGGTGAAGGTCGCCCGGTCGAGGACCAGGGCTTCGGCCAGCGCCTCGTCCGTGGGCGGCCGCCGCTTGGTCCGTGCCGTCGGCAGTCGGCTGATGTCGATGCTGGCTCGTGCCGCTTCGTCCCGCCAACGACGGAGCAGGTCGTCGAGGACGAGGCTGTGGTTCTTGGGCTGTCGCGTCCTGAGCGAGGCGGCCTGCGAGGCCCGCTCGCCGCTGGCGCCGACGGCGGCGAGCTCGGCCTCGATGGCGGCGCGACGCTTCGAGAACACCCGTCGGGCGCCTTTGGGAATGCCAGTGATCTCGGCCGAGCCCTTCACGACCGGGTCGAAGCCGACGCCGAGCCGCTCATGCAGCTCGTGGCGCAGGACTGCTTGGTACAGGTAGCCGGCGGCTCGGCGGTGCTCGAACAACGCCGTGCCGTGCAGTGCGGTGAACCGGCCGTCAGCACCCTCGGCCATGTTGGCGATCACCAGGTGGGTGTGGACCTGCGGGTCGGCGGCCCGGGAGGTGAAGTGGGTGAAAGCTGCGCCGACCAGCCCTTGGGCCGTCTCGGCCCGCAGGCCGTAGCCGTCCCGTCCGCCTCGACGGACCTGGCAGGCGTTGGCTTCGAGGTACTCGACTGTCGCCTCGACGGCGGCTCGGTGGGCGTCGAGCGCGGCGGCCGACTGCTCGGCGTCGCCCAGTGCCCAGAGCAGGGACACGGACTTCGGGGCCGACAGGGTGAGGTCGAACCCGACCCGGCGGATCTGGCGTGCCGGCAGCTTCTCGCCGGTGACCGGATGGCGCTGGTCGAGGATGGCCCGCAGGTCGTCGGGAGTGACGGCACCGTCGAGGCCGAGCCGAGGTGAGCCGGCGCCGATCCAGACGCCGGCGTGCTCCGGGCGGCGGAGGTAGTACTCCTCGGCGCCCCGGGCGATGACCTCGAGGTAGTAGTCCTGCGGGTTGGACGAGCGGAGCCCGGTGATCTTCAGCATCACCGGACTAATGGGTTCGGGAGAGCACGGTTCCTCGGTGTGGGGCAGGCTCTTCGCTGAGCCCTCGGCAGGTCAGCACTGTGTCTGACCGGACTGGTTCAAGGAGGAGTTCTAGGCCTAGATCGTGCGCCTGCCGAGCGGCGAGGACGACCTCCAATGGCTGGTGGGATGACGTGCCGACTCGAGCACTGATCCATTAGTTCGCCGCTGGTCTCCTCCGGCTCGACTCGATCAACTGCCAGCGAGGAGGAAGCGGATGGAAGTGTTCGTCGGCCACGACTGGGCCGAGATCCACCACGACGTCTACATCGAAGCCGCCGATGGCCAGCGGCTCGGCCGGGCACGGCTCAGCGACGGGGTCGATGGCATCGCCCGGTTGCATGAGCTGTTGGCCGACACCGGCGTCGAGCCTGATGAGGTGGTCGTGGCCACCGAGACCGACCGTGGCTTGTTCGTCGGGGCCATGGTCGCCGCCGGCTATCAGGTGTACGCGGTCAACCCGCTATCGGTGTCGCGCTATCGGGAGCGGCACTCGACATCGGGCGCCAAGTCCGACCCTGGCGACGCCTATCTGCTGGCCGAGATCGCCCGGCTCGACCGGCACAACCACCGCCAGATCGCGGGTGACACCGAACTGGCCGACGCGATCAAGGTTCTCGCCCGGGCACATCAGTCCTTGATCTGGAACCGGCAACGCCAGGTCAACCAGCTCCGCTCGACGCTGCGCGAGTTCTACCCGGCTGCCCTGGACGCGTTCGACAAGCTCCACCATCCCGACGCCCTCGCCGTGCTCACCATTGCACCGACACCAACATTGGGACGGAGCCTGTCCCGATCGAAGATCGCTGCTGCGCTGCGACGAGCAGGCCGCCAGAAACGAGCCGACGATCGCGCCGTCGAGATCCAGACGGCGCTGCGCAGTGAACACCTCGAGGCCCCCGAGCTCGTCGCCGACGCCATGGGAGCCAGCGTTGCCGCGCACGTCGCAGTGATCGGCGAGCTCGTCGCCCAGATCGCCCGGCTCGAGGAACAGCTGGCCGACCGTTTTGACCAGCACCCGGACGCCAAGCTCATCCGCTCCCTGCCAGGACTGGGGATGGTGCTCGGAGCCCGGGTGCTCGCCGAGTTCGGGGATGACCCGAACCGCTACGTGGATGCCAAGTCTCGCAAGAACTACGCCGGCACGTCACCCATCACCCGTGCCTCGGGACGCCACCGCGTCGTGCTCGCCCGCTACGCCCGCAACAAGCACCTCGCCGATGCCTGCTACCAGTGGGCCTTCGCCAGCATGCTCGCCAGCCCAGGCGCCCGCGCCTTCTACGACGCCCGACGAGCACGAGGCGACACCCACAACCGCGCCATCCGTGCACTCGCCAACCGCTGGGTCGGCATCCTGCACGGCTGCCTCCGCCACGACACCCTCTACGACGAACACCAAGCATGGAGCCACCGCCACGACCTCGCCGCTTGACACACCCGAACGTGGGATATCTAGGCCTTTTCGAACCGCCGAACCTCACGCGAGGCTGACGGACTTCTCGGCGGAGCGGCGGGGCGGAGCACTCCCAGTGCACCTGTGTACTTCGAGGGGGTAAGCGGGAGAGGCGGTTCGAGTAAGCGGTCAGGCTCTCGACGAGGCGAGCTTCTGGCGAAGAGGCGTGAGGTTCCGGCCTCTGAAAAGGCCTAGTGCTTGCTGTCCGGGGGTTGAGGTTGCAGGTCCCTCTACAGAGGGGCCTGGTGATGGACCCTGTGGTTCCTTCCACAGATCCAAAGGAACCCATCACCATGACCACCTCTGCAGAGATCATCTACCACCGGCGCGTCCGGTTGCTTGATCTCGCTGAAGAACTCGGCAACATCTCCGCCGCCTGCCGCCAGATCGGCGTGTCCCGCACCCGCTACTACGAATGGAAGAACACCTCCGAGCTCTACGGGCTCGAGGCGCTGTGGCCCAGAGACCGGCGCCGCCCGGCCCAGCCCAGCGAGACCCCGACCCACGTGGTCGCCGACCTGCTCGCCGTTGCCGTAGTCGAGCCGACGCTCGGCTGCCGCCAGCTCGCCGACCGGCTCCAGGAGCTGGGCTATGAGATCGGCAAGACGACCGTGCAGCGGATTCTGGTCGACCACGGCCTGGGTCGGCGCCGCCAACGCATCGCCCGGGCTGCGGCAATCGCTGCGCTGGCCGGGATCATTACCGAACCGGTCACCGAAGCGCTGGGCGAGCCGTTCGGGTTCTGCCACTGGGCCGGCCACCCTGGCGATCTCGTGGCCGTGGACAGCTTCTACATCGGCAACCTCAAAGGCGTGGGCAAGGTGTACCAACTCACCGCCGTGGACACCTGCACCCGATGGGCGATCGTGAAGCTCATCATCGGGCCGGTCACCACCGCCGACACGATCCGCTTCATCGACCACGTCCGCACCACGATGCGCCGCCTTGGGATCCCGCTCCGGCGGGTGCTGTCCGACAACGGACCCGAGTACAAGGGACTCGCGTTCCGGCACCACCTCGCCGAGATCGGCATCGACCACGTCCGGATCCCGCCCCGCTCACCGAACCACAACGCCGTGTGCGAACGGTTCCAGGGCACGATGCTCCAGGAGTGCTGGCGGCCAGCGTTCCACCGACGCCACTTCAACTCGGTCCGCCAGCTCCAGGCCGAAGCCAACGCCTGGCTGATCCGCTACAACACGCGGCGACGCAACCACGGCGACTACATGGCCGGCCGCAAGCCCTCCGAGATCCTCGACACCCACCGCCGCCGCCAAGCAGCATGACCATCAACCACAGGGCCCATCTGTCACCTCGAACCCCGGCCTGGAAGGCCTAGTGGGTTGATGGATGAGCTCGATCTCGAGGACCGGCTGCTGTGGCCGGAGCAGGTCGCCGAGGTGCTCGGCGTCCCGATCGGCACGTTGGCCAACTGGCGGTACCAGCGACGAGGCCCAGCTTTCGTGAAGGTCGGCCGCCACGTCCGCTACCGACGGCATGACGTCGACGCCTGGATCGACCGCCATGTCGTCGGAGGCCATCGGTAACCTCGACCCATCGGCGCTCGGCGACTGCGCCGGAGTGAAGGTCGCCCTCCAGCCACGATGCCCGACCACGAGGTCGGGCCCTGCGTGGAGGACCACGTGTCGTCGATCGAGCGCACACCCAACGGCCGCTGGCGAGCCCGCTACCGGGACCTGTCCGGGCGGTCACGAAGCAAGACCTTCGACCGCAAGGTCGACGCCAGCCAGTACCTCGAGCGCATCGGCGCCGACATGCAGCGAGGCGAGTGGGCCGACCCTCAGCTGCAGAAGTCGATCGTCGCCACCTGGGCCGAGTCCTGGTACGCCACGACCGCCCCCCTCAAGCCATCGACCCGGCACGGGTACCGCAAGGCACTGAACCGGCGAGTGCTCCCCCGGTGGGGCGAACGACCACTCGGATCGATCGACCGGGCCGAGGTCCGCGAGTGGGTAGCGGAGCTCACCGACGAGGGCCTCTCCCCTGCTCGCATCCGTAACGTCGTGTCGGTCCTGGCCCAGGTTCTCGACCTCGCTCGTGACGCTCGGGCGATGCGAGACAACCCTGTGCGAGGCGTGCGGCTACCGAGGACCAGCCGTGTGGAGCCCAACTTTCTCGACGCCAGCCAGGTCGCCCGGGTCGCCGACGCCATCCGGTCCGACTACCGGTTCTTCGTCCTGCTCGCCGCCTACTGCGGACTACGCCCCGGCGAGATGTGCGGACTCCGCGTCCGCCGGCTCGAAACGGCCCGCCGGAGGGTCCACGTCGCTGAGACGCTCCAGCCGATCTCGGGCGAGCTGATCAGCGGCCCGCCGAAGTCCTACGAGATCCGCACCGTGCCAGTCCCGCAGTTCGTCATGGAGGAAGGCGCCGCCCACTTGAGGATGCGCGCCGAGCAGCTCGGCCGGCCACTCGAACCTGACGACTGGGTCTTCGGCAACCAGCAGGACGCCTCCGAGGGCCTCAACCGCGACAGCTTCCGCAAGTGGGTCATGGTGCCGGCGCTCGAAGATGCTGGCCTGTCTCCAAAGGTCCGCACTCACGACCTCCGCCACACGTGCGCATCGCTGCTCATCAGCCTCGGCGCCCACCCGAAGGCGATCCAGGAGCGGCTCGGGCACAGCGACATCGGCGTGACCCTGAACCTCTACGGCCACCTGTTCCCCTCGCTCGAGGAGCAGCTCACCGACGCCCTCGATGACCTCGGCCGAGGAGCCGGGCAGCCGGATCCGGACAGAGACGACGAGTGAATTTCGCGATACGATAATGCGCTACGAGATCCACCACACCGCCCGGAAGCACGGGATCGACGATGACGACCTCCTCCACGCCATCGAGCACGCACTGGTCATCGCCCGTCTCGACGAGCAACGCCTCCTCCACCTCGGCCCGGATGAGGCCGGCAACATGCTCGAAGTCGTCACGCTTGCCATCGACGACGAGATCGACCTCGTGATCCACGCCATGAGAATGCGCCCGAAGTACCGAACCCAGCTCCGAGGTCTCGGAGAGCCCAATGCCTGAGAAGAAGACCTACGGCGCCACCAGGGATGGCAAGCCGATCACCGACGAGCTCATCGAGGAGTACGTCGCTGAGGCCGAGCGTGGCTACGACCTCGACAAGCTCAGGGTCGTTCGAGGAAGGCCTCCGATGGGTTCGGCGCCAGCGAAATCGTTCCCGGTGCGTCTCGATCCCGACCTGCGGACTGCGCTCGACGAGCGCGCCGAACACGATGGTCGGCCCGCCTCGGAGGTCGTCCGTGAAGCTCTGCGGCAGTACCTCGACGCCGGCTGAGGTGCCCACGATGCGGACAGACATGCCATGAGCCGGCTCCACATACCTGGGGTACCAGAGGCGAAGGCGGAGGCAATCGCGGAAGCGATGCAGCGGCCAGAGGGAACGATCACCTTCATCGGGACGTATCCCGACCTGCTGGTCGACGATGGTCGTTCAGGCCTTCTGCTCGAGATCGTCATCGGCAGAATCGTGTTCCGCCTGGTTCGCGACGGTGATCTCACGCTGCGATTCGTGCACGCAACCCCCGGCAAAGGAACCCACGAAGCTGCGCTTTCCCTCGCAGAGCTCGGTGAGCAGGAGGAGCACGGACGCTTCTTCTTCGCTCTCGTGTGGTCTCCGACAACTACACGGCTGCATCTCGGAGCTGCAGGTGGTGAGCATCTGCTCCAAGGGTCGGGTGTCCCGGCGTCGTACGCGCTCCAGGTGGCTAGTGACGGCAGCGTCGTGGAGGTCGGTGGGCCTGGAGTCGAAGTGATGGGAGCAAGGATGTATCGCGCTGGCACCGAGACTTCTTCACCGTCGGCGATCGACACATGGAGCGACACGCGATCGGCCGCCGACACCCTGCTCGACGGTGAGTCAACGGCCGGCTACCTACTTGAGGTCGTCGCAGCAAACGCGGTGCTCGGGATGCTTGTGACGGGCTTCGAGACCTACACGTCGGGCCGATTCGTTGAGTTGGACGACGAAGGGGTTCCGCTCGACTTCGGCAGCGTCGCCGCAGCCTTCCTCTCGGCAGAGGAACGCAGCCGGATGAAGGCGGGTAATCGAACGGCGCTCGAGGAGGACGCCATTCGTAGACGGATCAGCCGCTCGGCCGCGCTGGCGGACCGGATCAACTTCCAGAACTACGCCAACGCGAAGAAGGCGTTCAACCGCGGGTATGGCCTCCGATTCGGCGATCTAACCAACACCACATCCCAGCGCCTTGAGCGAGTGCAGAGATTGATCAAGTATCGCCACCGAGTCGCGCATGTCTCGCCGCTACTCGGGCTGCTCAACGGACCGGAGTGCCCTCCTGAGGAACCCTTCTTCGCCAACCGCGACACGATGAGGGAGGCCACCCGGGAGTTCGATCTCTTCATCCGAGATCTGCACGACTCCACGCTTGGCCTCCGGCCCGCTCAGTAGTGCAGCCCATCCGAAGCTGGCCTTCTGCGACACGAGGGCGACACAAAGAGCCCAGAATCACTGTGAAACGGCGTGATCCGGCGTGATCAGAAAATCGCTGCTGACCTGGGCAAACACCCTCTGACCAGCGGCGACGGAATCACTCCTTAGAGCATTCGATTCCCCCCAGCTCCAAGAGCGCTCAATCCGAACCGGCTTGAGCGCTGTTGGAGCTGCCCGATCCCTTGTCGTATCGGGCCAAGAGCCGCGCCCGGAACAGACCGGGGCTGTTGCGCCTGCGCAACGCCATACGCACAGAACGGCGCGTAGTCAAGCGGTCGAGTTGCCCTCACCACCGACCACCCGGTCCTGCCACTGGCTCGGCAGGCGTTCCGGCGGCCAGCCCCCGGCGACAGACGTCACCATGGCCCTGCGGAGAGCGCGCGGTAGCGTCGACAACCCTGCACGCGACCCCCTGGAGCCGCACCCCCATGCGCCCACGCACGATCGCCCTGGCCCTCCTGGCCGCCGTCACCTTCCTCGCCGGATGCGGTGACGACACCGACAGCGAGGAGCGAGCCGACCAGGAGCCGACGGACACGACCGCCGACGCCGCCGACGACAACGACGGTGCATCGGGTGAGGCCGGATCGCTCGGCGACGACGTCGCCGCCGTGGTGGACGGCGAGGAGATCGCCGCCGCGAGCATCGAGAGCCACGTCGAGGACTTCGCCGCCAACCCCCAGCTCGCCGAGCAGTTCCAGGGCGAGGAGGGTGACGCAGCCCGAGCGCAGCTCGGCGCCCAGATCCTGTCGAGTGCCATCCAGTCCTCGATCCTGGTCTCGGGCGCCGAGGACCTCGATGCCCCGGTGACCGAGGAGGACGTGGACGCGGCACGGGCCCAGGTCGAGGAGCAGGCAGGCGGGCCGGAGGGTCTGGCGGCGGCGATGGAGCAGCAGGGACTGTCCGAGGACCTGCTCCAGCTGGAGCTCCGTGGCGTCGCTGCCGTCGAGAACATCACCGACGCCCTCGACGAGGCGGCCGGCGACGACGGCTCGGCCGACGATACCCCCAGCGAGGGCGAGGAGGGCACCGAGCTGACGCCCTCGGAGCAGCGCGTCCAGGAGCACCTGATGGAGCTGGCGACCGCTGCGGACATCCGCGTGCACCCGGACTTCGGTCGGTGGGATGCCCAGACCGGTCAGGTCCTACCCCCCGGCGTCTGACACAGGCCGATCAGCTCGGTGTCGGCGACGGCGGGCGCAGCTCGGCCAGGTCGAAGTCCACCGGCAGCTCGACGCCGTCGCTGCACCGCTCGAGCTGGTACCGGCCGTCGCGCTCACCGCAGACCCGGTAGCCGGGGACCCAGGTGCCGTCGAAGCGCGTGCGCACCTCGACGGGGTTGCCAGGCACCAGCTGCTCTGCCGCTGCTCGCGTTCCGTGCGCCATGACGGGTCCCCCTGCTCGGTTCGAACTATGTGTCGATCACGTTACGGACGTGGACGGGGCACGTCAACGGGCGCACGGCCAACGGCCTGTGAACAGCGGATGGCACCATCCTGACCTCCTGGCGGTCCGCAGCCACGTGCTGTTGCGATCACGTTGCGGTGCGCCCCTGCCGGCCACGGGTCGGTTCCGCCCCGCTCGGCACGCACCCCTAGCCTCGTCCCATGCGGGAGCGAGCGCGCCGGGTGGCGACCAGGGCCGTCCGATCGGCCGTCGGGTTCGCAGCCGAACGGGTGGCGTCGAGCGACCGCCTCATGGACCTCGTCTACGACCTGATGAACGAGACCAACTTCGGCGGGCTCGCCGAGCACGAGGAGATGCTCAGCGACTCGGTCCGGGTCGAGGCGTACCACCGGGCGATCGCACGCAACGTCGCCGCCGGTGACGTGGTCGTCGACCTCGGCAGCGGCACCGGGCTGCTCGCCTTCCTGGCCAGCCGGGCCGGGGCCGGCAAGGTGTACGCCGTCGAGCACGGGGACGTGATCGAGGTGGCCCGGGAGCTCGCCCGCCACAACGGGTTCACCAACATCGAGTTCGTCCAGGCCAACAGCCGGGAGTTCTCGCCCCCCGAGCCGATCGACCTCGTGCTCCACGAGCAGATGGGCGATGAGCTCTTCAACGAGAACATGGTCCAGAACGTGCTCGACCTGCGCGACCGGGTCCTGCGCCCCGGCGGCCGCATCCTCCCCGCGCGGTTCCGGCTCTTCGTCGAACCGATCTCGATGCACGAGGCCATGCGGGTCCGCCGCTTCTGGAACATCGAGCTGCCGGAGGGCATCGACCTCTCGGCGATGGAGCGATCGCCGATCGCCGCCCGGTTCGACACCGGCCGCAACGAACAGCTCTGGGTCCGCCCCGGCTCCGTCGCCAGGACCATCGGCACACCGCAGCCCGTCCTCGAGCTCGACCTCCAGACCCTGGACGGCCTCGACTCGCTGCCGACCCAGCACGTCGTCGAGCGCACGGCCGACGCCGACGCCATCGTCGACGGCGCGTGCGTCTGGTTCGAGGCGATCTTCGACGACGAGGTGACCCTGACGACCTCCCCCCTGGCGACGAACACCAGCTGGGGGAACCGCATGTTCCGCCTCGATCGCGAGATCGCTGCAGGTGAGGCGCTGCGCCTCTCGGTGGACCTCGGCCGGCTCGTCGACGCGTCCACCTGGAGCGTCACCGCCGCCTGAGGGGACGACGTCAGCCCCACTCGCCCGAGGCGATGGCACGCGCCTCCCGGGCGACCCGGCGGGCCTCGCCCAGCGGGACCGGGGTGCGGGAGGCGGGGGTCGATGCGAGCAGCACGACCTCCCGGGCATCGTCGGCGTCGGTCCGCCAGCCGGCATGGGCCACCACCGGCTTCGCATCGTCCCGCGTCCGCACGAGGTGGCCGACCACCTCGTCCCCCAGCACCACCGGCGCCGACGATCCCCGTCGCCGTGCCGGTTGCGCCGGCTGGGTCGCGCGCAGGACGCGGTGGGTCACGCCGACCGTCGGGACGCCGAGCACGGCCCCGAGGTGGATGGCCAGGCCCGCTCGTCGGGGGTGGTCGACGCCCGTGGCGTCCACCAGCAAGACATCAGGCGGCGTGGCCAGCGCGCCGACCGCACGCTCGAGGATCGGGCCTTCCCGCTCGGCGAGCAGCCCGGCTCGGTACGGCGCAGGGACGGTGTCGCGCACGACGACCTGCTCGGCGGTGTCCCGCGCCACGCGCGGGCCCCGTGCATGGGACCGACCCCGGAGCGCCTCCCCCTCGTCCCGGATCCGCTCCGTCGGATGCCACGTCACGGCGGCAGCCCAGGCGCGGTCGCCCGGGTGCCCGGGGCCGGCTTCGCCTCGCGCGAACGCCACGAAGCAACCGCCCAGCAGCATCTCGCCCGACACGACGACGCGGTCCTGCGCACGGGCGAGGTCAGCCCGCTGCGCCAGCTGGTGCTGCAGCGCGCGCAGCTCGGCGTCATCGATGGGCCACCCGAGCACCGCCCCGCCCGATCCAGACCGCGGCGTGGTCGCGGACATGGCCTGCGATCAGTCCTCGGCGGGCGACGGCGAGGCGACCGCGCGCAGGAGCTCACCGATCGCGTGGTCCCGCTCCAGGGGATGCCGCAGCGGGAGGTCGGTGTTCACGACGTAGTGGTTCCGTCGCCCCACCCGGGTGCGGGTGACGTAGCCGCCCTCCACGAGGTCGGTCACGATCCCCTGCGCAGCCCGCTCGCCGATGCCGACCTGGTCGGCGATCTCGCTGATCCGCACCTCGGTGTTGGTGGCGATGCACACGAGCACGTGGCCGTGGTTCGTCAGGAACGTCCACGACGCCGTCTCGGTGGCCACGGGGCCATCGTAGCCCCGACACCGGTCACGCGAATCCGGTACCAGGATGCCGGCATCGCTTGACCGGCATCCCCGCTGGCCGTCAACATGCGCAGCATGATTCCGGCATCGATCTGCGCCCGTCCGAGCTCGATGTGACCGTGCTCGACGGCAAGCGCATCCTCGTCACGGGCATCGCGAACGCAGGCAGCATCGCCCATGCCACGGCCGCCCGGGCCCACGAGCTCGGCGCCACCGTGGTGACCACCGCCATGCCGCGCGACCTCGAGGGTGCTCGGGACGCAGCGGCCGGCATCGACGCCGACGTGGCCGTGCTGGCGATGGACGCCACCTCCCCTGCCGACCTCGACGCCGTCGCGACCTGGGTGCGTGACGAGCTCGGGGGGCTCGACGGCGCCCTCCACGCCATCGCGTTCGCGCCCAAGGCGGCGCTCGGATCGGTCACCGGGGTGCCGGCGGAGGCGGTCGAGCTGGCGTTCCGGACCAGCGTGCACACCTACGTCGGGCTCGGCCAGCTGCTCGCCGACGCGGCCCCGCCGACCGGGGCCAGCCTGGTCGGGCTCGACTTCGACGCCTCCCGCGCCTGGCCGACCTACAACTGGATGGGCGTGTGCAAGAGCGCGCTGGAGGGCGCGAACCGCTACCTGGCACGAGAGCTCGGCCCTCGGCGCGTGCGGTCGAACCTCGTCGCCGCCGGACCGCTCGAGACCCGTGCGGCCTCGGCGATCCCGGGCTTCGAGCTGCTCCTCGACTCCTGGGAGCAGCGGGCGCCGCTGGGGTGGGACCCCCACGACGCCGGGCCGGTGGCCGATGCGATCTGCTTCCTGCTGTCGGACCTGGCCCGCGCCATCACCGGCGAGATCCTCCAGGTCGACGGGGGCCACCACGCCATGGCCTGACGCCGCTGTGGCGGCTGCGACACCGGGGTGGTGCAGCAGACCGGCGCCGAGGGCCTAGCCTCGGAGGAGACCGGCCCCGTGCAGGAGATCGCTGCGACAGGATTCACTGCACTGCAATGCGGGGCAGGTTGTGTCCACCGACGTACGCGGGCATCGTGGCAACACGATTCCGGACAGGAGGAACTGATGCACGTGCTCACGACCGCCAAGACGCTCGGCCTCGAGGCTGACGACCGTGGTGGCCTCCCCGGCACCATCGAGGAGAGCCTCGTCCTCGCTGCGCTGGAGGAGCTCGCATCGGTCCACGCCGACCACGCCGATCTGTTCATCCTCGCCTCCGACCGCGTGCGCAGCTCCCGCTCCGCCGGGCTCGAGGTGCTCGAGGCCAACAGCGTCTTCGGCCGCTACCGCGACAGCAACGAGATCCAGCTGCGCTACCGCGGCGAGATGAAGGAGGTCTTCGACGACCTGCTCATCGACCTCGCCCTCCGGGGTGTCGACATGAACGACTCCGAGGACGACACCACCGAGGTCTCCTCGCCGTCCTGACCACCCGCTGAGGGCTCGAACCTGAACGACCGACCGATCCCCCGCCCCCCGTGGCGGGGGATCGTCGCGTCCGGCGCGCGACGAGCACGGATCGCGGGGATGTGGTTCAGTGGCGTCGGGCCGGTGGAGGGGACGCCATCGGACCGTCAAGCGGGGGCCGCTCCGGTGCCCCGGACGAACCGCAGCCCATGGGGGGACGCATGGCAAGGATCACCGTGACCGTCGACGGGACGGACTACACCGACGACGTCGAGCCGCGCACGCTGCTCGTGCACCACCTGCGCGAGGCGCTCGGGCTCACCGGCACCAACGTGGGGTGCGACACCTCCAACTGCGGGGCCTGCACCGTGCACGTCGACGGCCAGTCCGTGAAGTCGTGCACCATGCTGGCGATCCAGGCCGACGGACGGGAGGTGCTGACCATCCAGGGCCTGGCCGACACCTGGGACGGAGAGGGGTCGCTGCACCCGCTCCAGCAGGCGTTCCACGAGGCCCACGCGCTCCAGTGCGGCTACTGCACCCCCGGCATGATCATGGCCAGCCTCGACCTGCTCGCCGAGAACCCCGATCCGAGCGACGACGAGGTCCGCCACGGCCTGGAGGGCAACCTCTGCCGCTGCACCGGCTACCAGAACATCGTGAAGGCGGTCCGGGCCGCCGCCGTGCAGATCCGCCAAGGGTCGACCAAGAGCCAGGAGGTGCCGGCATGACCGTCATCGACGACCGCCCGGCCGACGTCGGCGGCGTGGGCACCGCGCCGTGGCGCAAGGAGGACGCCCACCTCGTCACCGGTCAGACGACCTGGACCGACAACCTCGCCCCGGTGGGCACGCTGCACATGGCCTTCGTGCGCGCCACGATGGCGCACGCCCGCATCGGTTCGATCGACACCTCCGAGGCCGCCGGCATGCCGAACGTGGTGGGCGTGTTCACCGGCGCCGACTTCGCCGAGGAGTGCCCGACCCTGCCCTGCGCGTGGCCGGTGACCCCGGACATGGTGCACCCCGCCCACCCACCCATCGCCGTCGGCAAGGTCCGCTTCGCCGGTGACCCGGTGGCCGTCGTGGTGGCCCGGGACCGAGCCAGCGCGGTCGATGCCGCCGAGACGGTGCTCGTGGACTACGAGCCGCTGCCGGCCGTGGTCGACATGGAGCAGTCCCTCACCGACGAGGTCGTGCTCCACGAGGACGAGGGCACGAACAAGGCGTTCTTCTTCTCGATGCCCACGGGCGCCGACATCGACGAGACCTTCGCCGGGGCCGACGTGGTCGTGAAGCGCCGGTTCATCCAGCAGCGCCTGCTGCCGACGCCGATCGAGCCCCGTGCGGTCCTGTGCATCCCCCAGGCGGCCTCGGGCGACTTCACCATCTACTCGGCCACCCAGATCCCCCACATCCTGCGCACGATGCTCGCGGTCGTCACGGGCATGCCCGAGCACAAGATCCGGGTCATCGCCCCCGACGTGGGCGGTGGCTTCGGCGCCAAGCTGCAGGTCACCGGCGAGGAGGTCATCGCCCTGCTGGTCGCCAAGCGCCTCGGCCGCCCGGTGAAGTGGACCGAGACCCGGTCCGAGACGAACCTGACGATGCACCACGGTCGCGGCCAGATCCAGGACATCGAGATCGCCGCCACCAAGGACGGCAAGCTGCTCGGGCTGAAGGTCGACCTGCTGGCCGACATGGGCGCCTACCTGATGCTGGTCACGCCCGGCGTGCCCATCCTCGGGGCCTTCATGTACCCGGCGATCTACAAGATGGACGCGTACCGCTTCAACTGCACCGGCGTGTTCACGACCAAGACGCCCACCGACGCCTACCGGGGCGCCGGACGGCCGGAGGCGACCTTCGCCATCGAGCGGATCATGGACGAGCTCGCGGACGAGCTCGACATGGACCCGATGGAGCTCCGGAAGCTGAACTGGATCACCCACGAGGAGTTCCCCTACGAGATGGTCGCCGGGCTCACCTACGACTCGGGCAACTACGAGGCGGCCACGGCCCGGGCGATGGAGCTGTTCGACTACGAGGGCCTGCGGGCCGAGCAGGCGCAGCGTCGAGCCGACGGTGACCGGATCCAGCTCGGCATCGGCATCTCCACCTTCACCGAGATGTGCGGCCTCGCCCCCTCCCGGGTGCTGGGCCAGCTCGACTACGGCGCGGGCGGATGGGAGGCGGCAACCGTCCGGATGCTGCCGTCGGGCAAGGTCCAGGTCGTCACCGGCTCCTCGCCCCACGGCCAGGGCCACGAGACGACGCTCAGCCAGATCACGTCATCCGCCCTCGGCGTGCCCTTCGACGACATCGAGGTGCTCCACGGCGACACCCAGGTCTCCCCGATGGGCCTCGACACCTACGGCTCCCGGTCGCTGGTGGTGGGCGGCATCGCCCTCCAGAAGGCAGCCGGGAAGGTCGTCGACAAGGCCCGGAAGCTGGCCGCCCACCTGCTCGAGGCCTCCGAGGACGACATCGAGTTCGCCGACGGCACCTTCTCGGTGAAGGGCTCGCCCGATGCGTCCAAGTCGATCCAGGAGCTGGCGCTGGCCATCTTCGCGGCGCACGACTACCCCGAGGACATGGAGCCGGACCTCACCGGGCACGCCATCTTCGACCCGGAGAACTTCTCCTATCCCCACGGCACCCACCTCTGCGCCGTGGAGATCGACACCGAGACGGGCCACACGTCCATCCGCACCTACGTCGCCGTGGACGACGTGGGCAAGGTCATCAACCCCCAGATCGTGGAGGGGCAGGTCCACGGCGGCATCGCCCAGGGGATCGCCCAGGCGCTCTACGAGGGCGTCGTCTACGACGACGACGGCAACCTGGTCACCGGCACCCTGGTGGACTACCTGGTGCCGGCCGCGCCCGACCTGCCCTCGTTCACGACCGATCGCACCGAGACGCCGGCGGCCAACGAGCTCGGCGTCAAGGGGGTCGGCGAGGCCGGCACCATCGCCTCGACGCCGGCGGTGGTCAACGCCGTCGTCGATGCGCTGCGCCCGTACGGCGTCCACGACGTGGAGATGCCCTGCACGCCCGAGCGCGTCTGGCGAGCGATCCAGTCCGGACAGAAGGGTGGTGCGCAGTGATCCCCGCATCGTTCGACTACGTGGCCCCGACCTCGGTCGACGAGGTCGTCTCGACCCTCGCCGAGCACGGCGACGACGCCAAGGTGCTCGCCGGCGGACACAGCCTGCTGCCCCTGATGAAGCTGCGCTTCGCCGTGCCGGCGATGGTGGTCGACATCGGCCGGGTCGAGGAGCTGCGCGGCGTCCGCGACGCCGGTGACCACCTGGCCATCGGGGCGGGCACCACGCACCACGAGATCGTGCACGACCCGCTCGTCCGCCAGCACTGCGGCCTGCTGGCCGAGGCCACGTCCATGGTCGGCGACGCCCAGGTGCGGCACCGGGGCACCATCGGCGGGGCCACCGCCCACGGCGACTCGGCCGGTGACCTGCCGGCCGTCGTGTCGGCGCTGGAAGGCACCTTCGTGGCCCAGGGCCCCGGCGGACGCCGGGAGATCGCGGCTGCGGACTTCTTCCAGGGCTACCTGGAGACCGCCCTGGCAGCCGACGAGGTCCTGGTCGAGGTCCGGATCCCCAAGCACGACGGCTGGGGCTTCGCCTACGAGAAGTTCAACCGCGTCGCCCAGGCGTGGGCCATCGTCGGCGTGGCCGCGCTGGTCCGCCGGGAGAACGGGTCGGTCGCCGAAGCCCGGATCGGGCTCACCAACATGGGCGCGGTGCCGGTGCGAGCGACGGCCAGCGAGGAGGCGCTCGCCGGCGCCGACCGCACCGAGGACGCCATCCGGGCGGCGTGCCAGCACGCCGCCGACGGCACCAGCCCGCCGGCCGACCTTTCGGCCCAGCCCGACTACCGCCAGCACCTGGCGCGGGTGCTGTCGGCTCGAGCCGTGGCCCGAGCCACCGGTTGAGCCCGGCGCCGACCGGGCTGCTGCCCGCGGGCGTGGAGACGCCGGCCGATCTGCGCGATCGGCTGGCGGATCTGCGCTACCTCGCCGACGACGGCCTGGCCATCGCCGCCTTCCTGGCGCTGCGCCTCTCGCGACCGCTGTTCCTCGAAGGGGATCCCGGGGTCGGCAAGACGGAGGTGGCCAAGACCCTGGCAGCCCTGCTCGACGCGCCCCTGCTGCGCCTCCAGTGCTACGAGGGGATCGACTCGGCCGAGGCGCTCTACGACTGGGACTTCCCCCGCCAGCTCCTGCACCTGCGGGCCACCGAGCACGCCGACGTGGACGCCGACGAGGTGATGCGGGCGGTGTACGGCGAGGACTTCCTCCTCGCCCGTCCGCTCCTCGCCGCCCTGCGCACCAGCCCGTCGGTGCTGCTGATCGACGAGGTCGACCGGGCCGACGACGAGTTCGAGGCGTTCCTGCTCGAGGTGCTGTCCGACTGGTCGGTCACCATCCCCGAGCTCGGCACCATCACCGCCGAGCACCCGCCGGTGGTGGTCATCACCTCGAACCGCACCCGCGAGGTGCACGATGCCCTGAAGCGCCGGTGCTACTACCACTGGCTCGACCACCCCGACCTCGCACGCGAGACCGCCATCGTCCGGGCCCGGGTGCCCGATGCGGCGGGCCGGCTCGTGGAGCAGGTCGCCCGGCTCACCCAGGCGCTGCGGGGCGCCGACCTGCACAAGCCCCCGGGGGTGGCCGAGACCATCGACTGGACCGAGGCGCTGGTCGCGCTCGGCGCGACGACGCTCGACGCCGAGCTGGCCACCCAGACGCTCGGCGCGGTGCTGAAGTACCGGGAGGACCAGGAGCGGGCCAGGTCGCTGGACATCGGGGTGATGGTCCAGCGGGCCGTCGCCGGGGCGTGATCGCCGGGACCGGCCCCGCCGATGCGATCGACACGATCGTCGGCTTCGCCCGGACCCTGCGCGCCGCCGGTGTGCCCGCCACACCCGGGCGGGTGCAGTCGCTCATCGACGCCCTGGCCGTGCTCGACCCCACCCACCGCGCCCACCTGTACTGGGCCGGCCGCGCCAGCCTGTGCGGGAGCCACGACGACGTCGAGCGCTACGACCGCGCCTTCGAGGCGTACTTCGGGGGCGAGGCGCCCCACGAGCGCCTGCGGGCGATCGCGCCACCCCGGACCAGCTCCCTGCGCCCCTCCCTCGCCGATGCGCTGCCACCCGACGGTGCCGAGGACGACGCCAGCGTCCCGGTCGCCGTCCCCGACGCCTCGGCCGCGGAGCAGCTCCGCCACCGGGACTTCGCCGCCATGGGCGACGCCGAGCGGGCGATGGTCGACCTGCTGCTGGACCGCCTGCGCCTCCCCGGCGAGCTGCGGCGCACCCGTCGACACCGGCCGGGGGGCACGCGCGACCTCGACCGGCGCCGGATCCTGCGCAGCGTCCTGCGCCAGGGCGGTGAACCCGGTCGGCTCCACCGCCGGGAGCGGCGGCACCGGCCTCGCCGGGTCGTGCTCGTGGTCGACGTCAGCGGCTCCATGTCGGCCTACGCCACGGCCCTGCTCCGCTTCGCGCACGCCGCGTCGGCGCGCGGGGTCACGCCGACGGAGGTCTTCACCCTCGGCACCCGCCTCACCCGGGTCACCACCGAGCTGGCCCATCGCGACCCCGACACCGCGATGGCCGCCGTCAGCCGGGCCGTGCCGGACTGGAGCGGCGGCACCCGCCTCGGGCCGCTCCTGAAGGAGCTGCTGGACCGATGGGGCCAGCGCGGCCTCGTCCGGGGGGCCGTGGTCGTCGTGCTCTCCGACGGGTGGGAGCGCGGCGACATCGCCCTCCTGGAGCAGCAGATGGGGCGCATGGCACGGCTGGCCCACCGGGTGGTGTGGGCCAACCCGCGCAAGGCCCGGGAGGGCTTCGAGCCCACCGCAGCCGGGCTGGCGGCCTCGCTCCCCCACGTCGACGACTTCGTGTCCGGGCACAGCATCGCCGCACTCGAGGAGCTGGCCGACGTCGTGCTCGGGCTCCGGCGGGCGCCGGTGGGAACGAACCGCGGGTCCGGCGGTGTTGACCCCTACCGTGCCCGTGGTGTCGAGCCTCCCTGACCAGCCCTTCGGCACGCCTCGCCGCTGGGGCGTGTTCGTGGCCGGCGTCGCCTGCTTGCTCACGGGCATCTCGCTGGCCATCACCTCCGAGCTCGGGGTCGGCTCGTGGCAGGTCTTCGAGACGGGCCTGGTCGAGGCGACCGGTCTCGGCTTCGGCGTGGTCGTGCTCGGTGAGGCGCTGGCCGCGCTGGCCCTGGCGTGGTTCTGGCTGGGCGAGCGCCCGTGGATCGCGACGCTGGTGCTCGCGTTCGGCGGCGTCTTCATCGGCGCCCTCCTCGACGTCCTGTCCACCCCGGAGCTGCTCGCCGCCCGCATCGCCCTGCTCGGCGTCGGCGCCGCCCTCATCGCCGTCGGGGTGGCCTTCTACCTCGCCGCCGACCTCGGGCCGTCCGCCCAGGACGCCCTGTTCGTCGGGATCTACCGCCGCTACGAGGTCCGGCCCGCCGTCGTGCGGTTCGCCCTCGACGGCAGCCTGGTGGTCGGCGGGTTCCTCCTCGGCGGCCAGCTCGGGGCCGGGACGGTGGTGATGACCGTCATGGTGCCCGCCCTCATCGAGCCGGCGCTGCGCATCGGCCACCGGCTGGCCGACACCCCGGTGCCCGCCGCGCTGGCCCGGACCCCACGGATCGCCGAGCTCACCTGAACCGGGGGCGGCGGCGATCCGGTCGGGCCTCGCCGCCTGGCTAGCGTCGCCGGATGCCCGACGCCCTGCGCCTGCCGTTCGACGAGCCGGCGTCCTTCTTCGTCGTCGTCTTCCTGGCCATCCTCGTCGGGCCGATCCTGGCCCGGTGGGTCCGCCTGCCCGGCATCGTGGGGCTGGTCCTCGTCGGCGTGGCCATCGGGCCGGGCGGCGCCGGCCTCCTCCAGCGGGACGGCACCGTCGCCCTGTTCGGGGGTGCCGGGCTGCTCTACCTGATGTTCCTGGCCGGCCTCGACCTCGACCGGGAGAGCTTCGCCCGCGAGCGCGACGGCGCCCTGGTGTTCTCCATCGCCACCACCGTCCTGCCCCTGGTGATCACGACGCTGGCCGGCATGGCCCTCGGCCTCGAGTTCCTGGCCGCCGCGCTGCTGGCGTCCGCCTTCACGTCCCACACGCTCGTCACCTACCCCACCGTCCAGCGCTTCGGCCTGGCCGAGACCCGGGCCTCGGTGATCTCCCTCGGCGGGACCCTGGTCTCCACGATCGTGGCGCTGCTCGTGCTCGCCGTGGTCGCCGCCGCCCACAGCGGCACCCTCGGGCTGGTGTTCTGGGTCGGCTTCGTCGGCGGCATCGTCCTCTTCTTCGCTGCTGCGTTCACCGGCCTGCCCCGCCTGGCCCAGTGGTTCTTCACCGGCCTCGGCACCGACCGCACGGTTCGGTACTCCTTCACCCTCGCCCTCGCGTTCGGAGCCGCCCTCCTGGCCGAGGTCCTCGGCATCGAGCCGATCGTGGGGGCCTTCGTCGCCGGCCTGGCGCTCAACCGGTTCGTCCCCGGCGACGCGCTGCTCATGGAGCGCATCCAGTTCCTCGGCAGCAGCCTGCTCATCCCGATCTTCCTGGTGTCCACCGGCATGCTCATCGACCCCGTCGAGCTGGTGACGGACCCGGAGGGCCTCGTCCTCGGCGCGGTGCTCACCGTGGCCGCCGTCGGCTCGAAGATCCTGGCCGTGTACCCGATCCGCCTGGTGACCACCCTCAGCCGGGCCGAGGTCGGGCTGATGGTCGGCCTCACGACCGCGCAGGCTGCCGGCGCCCTCGCCGCCGCCATCGTCGCCCTCGACATCGGCCTGATCGGCGTCACCGAGGTCAACGCCGTGGTGCTGGTCATCCTGCTGACCTGCGTGCTGTCCGGTGCCCTCACCGAGCGCTTCGCCCAGTCCATCCCCCGCCCCGACCGCCAGATCCCCGAGGTCGGTGCCACCGTCGTGGTGCCGATCGCCGACAGCGGACGAGCCGAGCAGCTGGTCGAGATCGCGGCCGCCATCGCTCGCACGGACAGCGGTGTCGTCGTGCCCCTCACGGTCCTCAACTTCGACGCCGCGCCCGACGAGGTGGAGCAGCTCCGTGCCGAGATGACCGACGCGGTGGAGGCGGTCGCGCTCGGCGGCGGGGCCGACCTCCGGGCCATGGTGCGCATCGACGTCACGGCCAGCGCCGGGATGCTGCACACGGCGATCGAGACCGGCGCCAGCAGCATCCTGCTCGGCTGGAAGGGCTACGCCGCCCGCAGCAAGCACCACTTCGGCGAGGACACCGACGCGATCATCACCCTGTCCCCGGTGCCCGTGCTCGTCTGCCGCCCTGCCCACCTCGAGCCCGACCGCATCGTCCTCGACGTGATCGACCGGGACCTCAGCCCGGCGGCCCGGCCCACCACCCACCTCAGCGCCAGCGTCGGCCGGCGCCTGGCCAGGCACTACGGCGTCCCCTTCGTCGTGGTCACCGACCAGCACCCGAACCTGGTCGGCCAGGTCATCGGCCAGGAGGTCGAGCTGTTCACCGAGGAGCGCACGTCGCTGCAGTCGCTGCCCGACCACACCGGTGCCGGCGACATCGTCATCGGGGGTATGCCGGCCACGCGGGCGGGGCTGGACCGGCGGGCGTCCCAGCTCGCCCGGGCGCTCCCGGGTCGCACACTGCTCATGGTCTCGGGGCGCTGAGGTGCGGGTCGTGCCCGTCGA
This sequence comes from Salinilacustrithrix flava, assembly GCF_041228405.1. Classification (GTDB taxonomy): domain Bacteria; phylum Actinomycetota; class Acidimicrobiia; order Acidimicrobiales; family Salinilacustritrichaceae; genus Salinilacustrithrix; species Salinilacustrithrix flava. Next base: position 2,805,654 of record NZ_CP133888.1, on the reverse strand, counting down.
CGACCCGGCCGACCCGCGCCTGGTCGAGCTGACCCAGCTGACCGACGCCGCGGCCCGGACCCGGATCGAGGCCGAGCACGGCTGCTTCGTCGCCGAGGGCATCTTGACCCTGGAGGCGGTGCTGGGCTCGAACCACCCGCTGCGCGCCGTGCTGGTCGCCGAACCCAAGCTCGACCGGGTCGCCGCCCTGCTCGGCGCCACCGACGTCGACGTCTTCGTCGGCCCTCCACCGCTGCTGCAGGGCGTCACCGGGTACCCGATCCACCGGGGGGTCATCGCCTCGGTCGGCCGGTTGCCCCTCCCCGACCCGGCCGTCCTGCTGGCCGGCGCCCGTCGCGTGCTCGTGATCGAGGCGGTCAACGACCACGAGAACCTCGGCTCCCTGTTCCGCAACGCGGCGGCGTTCGGGATCGACGCCGTGCTCCTGGATCCCCGGTGTGCGGACCCGCTCTACCGACGCTCCGTGCGGGTGTCGCTCGGCCACGTCCTCCACGTGCCCTGGACCCGCATCGGGCCGCTGCACGAGGCGTTGGACGACCTCGCCCGCGCCGGGCTCCGCACCTTCGCCCTCACCCCGTCCGGCGACCGCACCGTGCACGAGCTCGCCGGAGACCGGGGCGATCGCATCGCCTGGCTGGTCGGGGCCGAGGGCCCCGGGCTGGACGACGCCACCCTGGCGGCGGCGGACGCTCGGGTGCGCATCCCGATCGCACCGGGCGTGGACTCGCTCAACGTGGCCACCGCGGCCGCGGTGGCCCTGGCGCTCAGCTCGACGCTGGGCTGACGGGCGCCGCGGCCCGCAGCCGGGTGTTGGCGAGGACGAGCCCGCCGAGCGCCACGATCGCGCCGACCACGAACGCCGCCCGCTCGGTGCCGAACGCGGTGACCGCCAGGCCGAGCGCCGGTGCCCCCAGGCCCTGGGACAGGTCGAAGAACAGCGAGAAGGTGCCGACGGCGTGGCTGCGCTCCTCGGCCGGCGCCCCGTTGACGGCGAGGGTGAACAGGGCGGGGAACAGCAGCGACATGCCGATGGCGAGCAGCACCGTGCCGATCCAGATGCCGGTCACCGAACCGACGGCGGCAACCACCCCGACGCCGGCGGCGATCGACACGAGCGCGTAGGACGAGGTGCGCACCGGGCCGAGCCGGTCCGGGACGCGTGCGCCGACGATGCGCACGGCCAGGACGATCACGCCGTAGACGAGGAAGAACGGCCCGGCCTGGTCCGTGCCGACCTCGTCGACGTAGAGCGGCAGGAACGCGGCGAAGCCGGTGAACCCGAGGATGCCCATGAGCAGCACGGAGCCGGGCAGGATCGCGGCCGGGTGGAGCAGCCCCCGCCGCGGCGCTGGGTTCTCGGCCCGGCCCATCTCCCGGGGGATGAACCACGACAGCACGAACGCGATCGCGGCGCTGCCCCCGGCGAACAGCCAGGTCGAGGTCGGGCCCCAGCTCTTGTAGACGGCCTCGCCCACGGTGGGGCCGAAGGCCAGGCCGGAGTAGATGGCCACCGAGAACAGCGAGGCGGCTTCACCCCGTCGGTGGTCCGGTGCCAGGTCCTGGGCGGCGGTGGCGGCGCCGATGAAGAAGCACGCCTCGCCGAGACCGGCCACGAGGCGGAGCACCACGAGGAACCAGATCGCCGGGACCAGCCCGAGCGGGACCACGGCCACCGCCGCCAGCCCGGCGCCGACCATCGACATCGTGCGCCGCCCGACCACATCCCCGAGGCGACCGACCGTGGGCCGGATCAGGGCCGCCGACACGGCGAAGGCGCCGACCACGATGCCGACCTCCAGACCGCTGCCACCGAGCTCCTCCTCGACGTACAGGGGCAGCGTCGGCAGCAGCGCGGCGATGGACAGGAAGTAGCAGAGCCCGGCCGCGATGAGCAGCGCGAAGAGCGGCGTGAGCAGCCGCTCGTCGTCCGCGGCGGGACCGGCGGGCGCGTCGGAGGAAGGGGGCGCGGTCATGGCAGCGATCGAGGCGGTTCAGTTCGCGGCGATCCACTCGTCGATCAGGCGGCGGGCGATCGACAGGCGGGGCGGGATCGGCGGGAGCTCGTCGGTGGTGAACCAGTCGGCCTCGGCGATCTCGACGCCGTCGACATCGATGTCGCCCGACTCGTACTCGGCGTGGAAGCCGATCATGAGCGAGTGCGGGAACGGCCACGGCTGGGAGCCCTGGTAGGCGACGCGGCCGATCTGGATGCCGACCTCCTCCTCCACCTCCCGGGCCACGGCGTGCTCCAGCGTCTCCCCCGGCTCGACGAAGCCGGCGAGGCAGGAGAACATCGGCATCGGCCAGGCCGCGTTGCGAGCGAGGAGGGCGGCACCGTCAGGACGGGTGACGAGGGTGATCACCGCCGGCGCGAGGCGGGGGAAGGCCATCAGCCGGCAGTCCTCGCACCGCATCGCCCGCTCGCCGGGCACCATCTCCGTCGGTCCGCCGCAGCTCCCGCAGAAGCGGTGCGTGCGCCGCCACTGGACCAGCTGCACGGCCCGCCCGGCCACCAGCCACTCGGCCTCGGACACGTTGGCGTGGAGGGCCATGAGCGGGGTGAGCAGGACGTCGGGCTCGTCGTCGCCGTCCACGTCGACCGCCCAGCAGTCGCTGCCCCCGAGCTGGCCGAGGTACAGGTGCCCCTCGCCGAGCTCGTCGGGGTCGACCGTGTCCACCTCCGCGAGGTGCACCTGGTCACCGCGGACCGTGAACACCAGCGGGGCATCCGCCGAGGTTCCGGTGGGCGGATCCACGAGCGGGGTGAAGGGACGTTCAGCCAAGGGGAGCTCCTTCGACGGGTCGACGGCGTCCGGCGCGGATCACCACGATGATGCCTGAGAAGATCAGGAGTCCAGCGGGGATGGCCGCGAGCGGCGGTGTCTCACCGAACCACAGGGCGGCGATCACCGTGGCACCGACCACCTCGAAGAGGATGGCGACGGACACGGCGGTGGCGGTGATGGACCGCAGGACGGTGTTGACCAGGGTGTGGCCGAGGAGCTGGGGGCCCACGACCAGGGCGGCGATGGCGAGCCAGGTGGCGGTGCTGAACCCGGCGATGGGACGGCCCGACACGAGGCAGGCGAGGAGCAGGAGGGCCGACGCCACGCCGTAGCAGCCGGTGGTGTAGACGGCGGTGCCCACCGAGCGGCGCACCTCGGAGCCCACCGACACGTAGGCCGCCGCGAGTGCCCCACCGACCATGGCGAGCAGGTCGCCGAACAGCGCCCGGGGCGAGATCGACAGGTCCACGCCGGAGAGGACCAGGACCCCGACGAGGGCGACGCCGATCCCGATCCAGACCTCGCGGTGGACGTGCTCGCCCCGGGCGCGGGCGATGAGGGCGGCCCAGACCGGCTGGGTGGCCACCAGGGCGACCGATGAGGCCACGCTCGTGTAGGACAGCGAGGGCACCCACGTGGCGAAGTGGGCCGCCAGGAACACCCCCGACAGGGCGATGAGGCGGGCCTCGCGGCGGTCGGGCCGACGGGCGCGCCACGCCGGGATCGCCAGGACCGGGAGGGCGAGCGCGTTGCGCCACATGGCGATGGCGAGCGCCGGCGCGGCGGCGTAGCGGATGAGCGGACCGGAGGTGGAGACGGCGAGCACCGCGACGCCGAGCAGGGCCAGGTCGCCCCGGGGCGCGGGCGGGCGCGCCGTCTCCGGCGGCACGGGGGTGGGCAAGCGGCTCAGCGTCCGTCGCGGAAGCCGCGCTCCTCCCACCACGGGTAGAAGGGCGGCATGTCCTCGGTGACCGTGTCGGTGAAGGCAGCGGGCCGCTTCTCGAGGAAGGACATGACCCCCTCTCGGGCGTCTGCGCTCTTGCCGAGGTAGGCGATGCCGGGCGAGTCGACCTCGTGGGCGGCCATGGGGTGGGACTCCCCCAGCATGCGCCACAGCATCGCCCGGGTCATGGCCACGCTGACCGCCGAGGTGTTGTGGGCGATCTCCTCGGCGAGCTCCTGGGCGGCGCCGAGCAGCTCGTCGGGTTCGTGGATCGAGCGGACCAACCCGCCGGCCAGGGCCTCCTCGGGACCGAACACCCGGCCGGAGTAGCACCACTCCGCGGCCTGGGAGATGCCGACGAGGCGGGGCAGGAACCAGGAGGAGCAGGCCTCGGGGATGATGCCCCGGCGAGCGAAGACGAAGCCGAACTTCGACTGGGTCGACGCCAGGCGGATGTCCATCGGCAGCGTCATCGTGGCGCCGACGCCGACCGCCGGTCCGTTGATCGCGGCGATCACCGGCTTCGTGCACTCGAAGATGCGGAGGGTGACGAGGCCGCCCCCGTCGCGCTCCTCCATCTCGGACGGGGCGCTCCCGCCCGACTGGGCATCGGAGTCGAAGGTGTCGCCGCCCGCCGCCAGGTCGGCACCGGCGCAGAAGCCGCGGCCGGCACCGGTCACGATGACGGCGCGCACGGCGTCGTCGGCGTCGATCTCGTCGAAGGCCGCGATCATCTCCTGCATCATGCGGACGGTGAAGGCGTTGAGGCGGTCGGGCCGGTCGAGGGTGATGGTGGCCACGGCGCCGTCGACCTCGTAGGTGATCTCGTCGTAGGCGTCGGCGGGAGCAGTCTGATCGTCCATCGCTGCATCGTGGCACGCCGCGGCCCCGAGGGTGCCGGGCTTCCGTGGCTTCCGATCTCGCCGGGGGCGCCGGACATTCCGACAATCCGCCCTCAAGTCCGGCGGCCGGCGGCACGATGATCCAAGTGGCATCTTGACGGGGCGGTCGGCCAGACCCTCCCTCTCCCGCCTGTCCGGCCGTTCCGTCGGTGCCACTCCCTGCCGGGCCCGCCGCCCGGGCACATGCTCAGCGCAGCGCGTCGCCGAGCACCGAGACGGCGCTCAGCGCCGCCACGGCCAGCACCGCGGGCCGGGTCCGCCCCGCGTCGAGCCGGCGGGCACCCCACGACGACAGGGTGAAGCCGACGAGGATCGCCGGCACCGGCAGCAGGGACAGTCGCAGCTCCTCCACGCCGAAGCTGCCCGTGACCACGAGGGCGAGCAGGCTCATGAGGATGCCGGTCAGGAAGAAGCCGGCCAGCGTGCCGCGCAGCCGCCGACCCTGCTCGCCGGCGTAGAGCATGGCCATCGGCGGGCCACCGATCGAGGTCGCCGTGCCCATGAACCCCGAGAGCGCGCCCGCGCCGACGAGGGTCGTGCGGGTGGGGCGGACGGCGACGCCGGAGGCGGTGATCCCGACCGCGACCAGCACCAGCACCGCGAAGACCACCGCGAGGTCGTCGGCGGGGAGCACCGCGACGGTCGCAGCCGCGAGGATCGTGCCCGGGACCCGGCCGATCAGCGCGGTGCCCACCTCTCCCAGGTGCAGCCCTCGGCGGTCACGCACCACCATGAGCAGGACGAGGACGCCGGCGGACGCGATGGCCGGCCCTGGCACGAGCCGCTCGTCGGCGAGGGCGAAGACGGGTGCGGCGATGAGGTTGTGGCCGAACCCCACGCTGCCCTGGACGAAGGCACCGAGTGCCGCAGCGACCAGCACGGCGACCACCGCCACCGCGGTCATCGAGGGATCACGTCGGCGCCGACGCCTGGGACATCCAGGTGTCGAACAGCGCGGCGTAGCGCCCGCCCCGGGCGACGAGCTCGTCGTGGCTGCCGAGCTCGACCAGCTCGCCGTCGTGGATGACGGCGATGCGGTCGGCCCGCATGGCGGTGGCCAGCCGGTGGGCGATGATGATGGCGGTGCGCCCCTCGAGGACGGCATCGAGCGCCCGCTCGATGCGGGTCTCGGACTGCAGGTCCAGGTTCGACGTCGCCTCGTCGAGGACGAGCACCCGCGGCTGGGAGAGGAACGCCCGGGCGAGGGCGAGCAGCTGGCGCTCGCCGGAGGACAGCGAGGAGCCCCGCTCGTGGATGATCTGGTCGAGTCCCTCGGGCTGGCGCTCCACCAGGTCCCGCAGGCCGACGGCGTCGACGGCCTCCCACAGCTGGTCGTCGGTGGCCCCGGGGGCGGCGAAGGTCAGGTTGTCCTTGATCGAGCCGGCGAAGAGGAACGGCTCCTGGGGCACCACGCCGATCTGGGACCGCACCGAGTCCAGGGTGACGTCGCGCAGGTCGTGGCCGTCGATGCGGACGGTGCCCTCGACCGGGTCGTAGTAGCGGTTGACCAGCTTGGCCACGGTGGACTTGCCGGCCCCCGTCTCACCGACGAAGGCCACGGTCTCGCCGGCCCGGATGTGCAGGTCGAGGTCGCGCAGCACCGGCACGGCGGGGTCGTAGCCGAAGGTGACGTGCTCGAGGTCGATGGCCCCCTGCATGTCGGGCAGCGGGTGGGCGTCGGGCGCCTCGATGACCTCGGGCTCGGTGGCGAACAGGTCGGCCAGCTTGCGCACCGCGGAGCGGCCCTGCTGGTACGTGTTGTAGAGCTGCACGAGCTGCTGGATCGGTGCGAAGAACATCGTGAGGTAGAGGAAGAACGCGGCCAGCTCGCCGATCGACAGGCGGCCCTCGCTCACCAGCCAGCCGCCGAGGCCGAGCAGCATCGCCTGGGCCAGGTAGCCGAGCAGCTCGGTGGAGGGGCCGTAGACGGCGCCGATCACCGCGGTGCGGTCGTTGGCGTCGCGGTGGCGGCCGAGCACGTTGTCGTGGCCCACGACGTTGCGCTTGGCCCGGTTGGTCGCCGTGACCACGCGGATGCCTCCCAGGTTCTCCTGCAGGTCCGACATCACGTCCGCGATCCGCTCCCGCACGTCGAGGAAGGCGACGTCGGAGGCCTTGCGGAACCAGATGGTCAGCACGAGCATCACCGGCACCACGCCGAGGAACAGCACCGCCGCCAGGGTGGGGCTCACCACGAACAGGACCACCGCCACGATCGCCAGGGTGAGGCCCTGGACGAACATGTTGACCAGGCCCTCCTGGAACAGCGCGGTGAGGGCGTCGATGTCGCTGGTCATGCGGGTCATGAGCACGCCCGCCTTCTCGCCGGTGAAGAAGTTGAGCGACAGGCGCTGGAAGTGGGTGAAGATCCGGACGCGCAGCGACTCGAGCAGGGACTCCCCCACCCGACCGGTCCAGGCCACGCGAGCGGCCGACAGGAGGGTGCCGAGGACGACCGACGCGACGTAGAGCCCGGCGATGAGCAGGAGCATGTCGGTGTCCCGGGGCACGATGCCGCGGTCGATGGCCTCACCGGTGAGGAACGGGCCGGCGGAGACCATGGCGGTCTCGAGCACCACGAGCACGACGGCACCGATCATCGCCCAGCGGCGCTCGCCGACGAAGCGGCGCAGCGTGAACGGCCGGGAGTCCCAGTCGGACTGGGAGAACTCGACCTGGTCGACCTGGTGCTCGGGCTCGCCGTCGAGCAGCTCCTCGACGCGCTTCTGGAGCTCCTCGGGTACGCCGGCGAAGGGCAGGCCGGTGGCGCCGGGCTGGCCGAACGGCGAGCCGGCTGGTGGTCCGAAGCCGCCCATCAGCCCTCCACCTCGTGCTGCTGGGCGGTCTGCTCCGCAGCGCCGCGTGCCGACTGCTCGCTGGCGCTCCCGACGTCGGCTTCCTCGTCGATCAGATCGGCGGTGGCCAGGACCTCGCGGTAGTGCGGTTCGTGCACGAGCAGCTCCTGGTGGGTGCCCACGGCCAGGACCCTGCCGTGCTGGAGCAGGGCGACCCGATCGGCGAGGGCGATGGTGGACAGCCGGTGGGCGATCACGATCGTGGTGCGGTCGGCGGAGAGGTGCTCGAGCGCCTCGTGGATCTCGGCCTCGACCCGGACGTCGACGGCGCTGGTGGCGTCGTCGAGCACGAGCACGGCCGGGTTGGCCACGAGCGTGCGGGCGATGGCGATGCGCTGTCGCTGCCCGCCGGAGAGGGTGTAGCCCCGCTCGCCGATGACCGTGTCGTAGCCGTCTGCGAGCTCGCCGATGAAGTGGTGGGCGTTGGCGGCCTTCGCCGCGGCCACCACCTCGTCCCGGGTCGCATCGGGCCGGGCGTAGGCGATGTTGTCGTGGATGGAGGACGAGAACAGGAACGGCTCGTCGGTGACCATCCCCACGTGGTGGCGGATGGAGGCCATGGTCAGGTCGCGCACGTCGTGACCGTCGATCCGGACCGCCCCCTCGTCGACGTCGTAGAAGCGCAGCAGCAGGCGGGCGACCGTGGACTTGCCCGAGCCCGTTCCCCCGACCAGGGCCATGGTCTCCCCAGGCCGGACCTCGAGGTCGAAGTCCTCCAGCACGAGCTGGTCGTCCTCCCCGTAGCGGAAGGTGACGTGGTCGAAGGTGACCGCGCCGGCCGGGTCCACCAGGTCCTCCGCATCGGGGTCGTCGACGATCTCGGCCGGGGTGTCGAGGATCTCGAAGATGCGCCCGGCCGAGGCCGCCGCCCGCTGGCTCATGATCATGAAGAAGCCGAGCATGCGGAAGGGGGCCTGGAGCAGCAGGACGTAGGACGAGAAGGTGATGATCGTGCCCACCGTGACCTTCCCGTCGATGGCGAGGTAGCCGCCGTAGAGCAGCGTGAGGGCCATCCCGAGGCGGGGCAGGTTCTCCATCAGGGGCGCGTACCGGGCCCGGGAGTCGGTGACCTTCACCGCCGCCCACTTCAGGCGCCGGGCCTGGCGGGCGAGCTGCTGGATCTGGCGCTGCTCGCCGGCGAAGGCCTTCACGACCCGCACGCCGGTGACGTTCTCCTCGACCGTGGTGGCGACCTCGGCGAGGCGGCCCTGCACGACCCAGGAGAGCGGGAACATGATGTCGCGCAGCTTCACGCCGAAGACGTAGACGAGCGGCAGCGTCGAGATGGCCACGAGCGTCAGCAGCACGTGCTTGGTGAGCATGTAGGCGAAGGCGAGCACGAACGTCATCGACATCATCGCCATGAACGGGGCGAAGGCCAGCAGCATCTGCACGGCACGGATGTCGGAGTTGGCCCGGGACACCAGCTGGCCGGTCTGGACCTTGTCGTAGAAGCCGTGGCTCATGGTGGCCAGGTGCCGGAACATCAGCGAGCGCAGGTCGTACTCGATGCTGTAGGCGAACTTGTAGAGCCGGCTGCGGTAGCCGTAGGTGAAGAACGCCCGGGCCACGGACAGCACCAGCAGCAGGATCACCCAGGTGCGCACGTCGGTCTGGGCCCGGATGGCGTCGATGCCCTCGCCGACCACAGCCGGGATGGCCACGTTGGCGAGCAGGGCGATGAACGCCATGGCGAGCGCGATGCCGAACCGCTTCTTCTCGGCCCACACGACGGGCCACATGCGCCGGATCCAGCCCAGCTCGGTGTCGGGGTGGATGTGGCCCCGGGGCGGGTGGTACTCCGCCGCCGGCGGCAGGGGCTCGTAGCGGGTGGCCGGGGCGTCGACGTCGAGGCCGGGCGGCGGTGCCGGGACGGTCTGCTCGTCCTGGCCGGTGCGGTCCTCGGTGAGGCTCATGAGGTCACCATCGCTTCGTAGTGGCGGTGCATCGCCGTCTGGAGGAGGGCGAGGCCGTCCTCGGCACGAGCCCGCTCGTCGTCGTCGAGGTGCTCGAGCAGGCCGTCGAGGCCCTCGCTGAGCAGCTCGGTGGCCTCGGCGAGGCGCGCCCGGCCGGAGTCGGTGAGGAAGTGCAGGACCGAGCGGCGGTCGGTGGGGTGCTCCCGGCGCTCGACCCAGCCCTGCTCGACGAGGCCGTCGACCAGGGACGTCAGCGACGGGCGCGACACCGCCAGCCACTCGGCCACCTTCGACGCCGCCCACTCGCCCTCGGACAGGAACGCCAGCACCCGGAACTGGGGCAGGCTCATCCCCTCGTCGGACAGGCGCTTCTCGAACACCCGGCCCAGGCGGGCGACGGCGCGCACGCCAGCATCGTTCTTCGACATGAATGGTTAGGTTAGCGAAACCATTCCGCTGACCAAACCGAGCTAGACGTCCAAGAACCTGCTCACGGCGAAGGCGGAGCCGAGCGCACCGATGAGCACGCCGGTGACCATCACGAACACGCTGGTGGTCATCACCTGCTGGTTGTCCACGACGAGGCCGGAGAACAGCGAGAAGCGCTGGTCGGCCGCGATGTTGTCGAACACCCGCTGCACGCCGAAGACGACGCCGATGGCGAACCCCGAGCCGATGAGGCCCTGGAACACGCCCTCGAGCATGAACGGTATTCGGATGAACCAGTTCGAGGCCCCGACGAGCTTCATCACCTCGATCTCGCGGCGGCGGGCGAACATCGCCATGCGGATGGAGTTGAGGATGAGCAGCGTGGCGGCGAGGAGCAGGAACCCGGCCACCACCATGAGGCCCACGCCGATGAGGTTGGACAGGTTGCGGATGGTGCGGATCGAGTCGAACGCCGCCACCACCTCGCGGACCCCCGGCTGGGTGACGAACACCGACCGCAGGCTCTCGATGGTCTCGGCCGACTTGTCGACGGGGACCACGCGGAAGCTCGGCGGCAGGATGTCGGGCGTCACCGACTCCACGATCTGGGGGGTGTTCTGGAACAGGTCCTTGAACTCCTCGAAGGTCCGCTCCTGGTCGAAGTACTCGAAGCGCTCGACCTGGGTGGACTCGGTGAGCTGGCGCTCCACCGCGTCGGACTGGGCCTGGGTGGCCTCGGGCTGCATGAACACGATGAACTCGATGCCGCCCTGCCACTGCTGGGTCGCGTTGTCGACCGAGTAGCGCAGCAGGACCGAGCCGCCCACCAGGGACAGCGACACCGCGACGGTGAGGATGGAGGCGATGGTGAGCGAGAGGTTCCGGAACAGGTTCGTCCCGGTCTCGCGGACCATGTAGTCGAGCTTGAGGGCCATCAGCGCTGCTCCGGGCTCATTCGTACACGCCGCGGTGCTGGTCGCGGACGATGGCGCCGCGATCGAGCTCGATCACGCGGCGGCGCATCGTGTCGACGATGGAGCGGTCGTGGGTGGCCATCAGCACCGTGGTGCCGGTGCGGTTGATGCGGTCCAGGAGGCGCATGATGCCCACGGACGTGGCCGGGTCGAGGTTGCCGGTGGGCTCGTCGGCGAGGAGGATCAGCGGCCGGTTCACGAAGGCCCGCGCCACCGAGACGCGCTGCTGCTCGCCCCCGGAGAGCTCGTGGGGGAAGCTGTCCATCTTGCCGCCGAGGCCGACCAGCTCGAGGATGGCCGGCACCTGGGTCTTGACGACGTGCTTGGGTCGCCCGATGACCTCGAGGGCGAAGGCCACGTTCTCGTAGACGGTCTTGCCGGTCAGGAGCTTGAAGTCCTGGAACACCGAACCGATGTTGCGGCGCAGGTACGGGACCTTCCACGACGACAGCTCGAGGATGTCCTTGCCGGCCACGAAGATGCGGCCCTGCTCGGGTCGCTCCTCGCGGTTCACCAGGCGGAGGAAGGTGGACTTCCCCGATCCGGAGGCCCCGACCAGGAAGACGAACTCGCCCTTGGCGATCTCCACGTCCGCGTTGCGCAGCGCGGGGACGTCGCCTTTGTACGTCTTGGTGACGTTCTCGAGCTTGATCATGGGGAGCGGGCGGATCCAGCGAGGTGCAGGGGACAGGGGCTTTCGCACGGTACCAACGACCCCGGAGGGGGACGGGGACACCAGGCAGGGCACGCCCGGCCACGTTGCGAACAGGTTACGAAGGCTACACGGGTCCCGAGCGGGCGGACGAAGCCGCCCCGGCGGATGTGGGAGCCTGCGGCGGTGCCGGTCCCACGTCGTCGCTCCGCCCGCTCCCGTCGCACCCTCCTGGCACTCGTGGCCGCCGCCGCGCTGGTTGCCTGCAGCGGCGACGACGAGCCCGCCTCCCCCACGACGGCACCGATCGAGGCGACGACCACCTCGTCCGCGTCTCCGACCACCACCGCACCGGACCCCGGCCCCGAGCTCACCGTCACCGGTCCGGTGGCGGGCACCCCGCAGACGTCGGCGACGGCCGGCCTCGAGGAGGCCGGCTACGTCGAGGAGGAGTTCTTCGTCAGCGGCACGGCGCAGGCCTTCGACGCCGACGGCGAGCCGGCTGACGACGGCCGCTGGTCCGTCTCCGTGCGGGACGAGGCCCCCTACACGACGCGGATCCTGGTGAAGCGCCCGGCCGACGCCGCAGATGCGAGCGGCGTCGTGGTGGTGGAGTGGAACAACGTGTCGGTCGGCACCGACGGCACCCCGGACTGGACCTTCACCGCCGCCGAGCTGCTCCGGTCCGGGCACGTGCACGTCGCCGTCTCCGCCCAGGCCGCCGGCGTGGACGACGCCGGCGAGGGCGGCATCCTCGGCGGCACGGGCAACCCGCTCACCGTCGCCGACCCCGAGCGCTACGGCGAGCTGGCGCACCCCGGCGACGACCACTCCTACGACCTGTTCGCCCAGATCGGCGCGCTCGTGTCCGACGTGCCCGCCGACGGCGTGGACCCCCTGGCCGGCCTCCCCCGGGACCACGTGCTCGCCATCGGGGAGTCCCAGTCGGCGTTCCGCCTCACCACCTTCGTCAACGGCGTCCACCCGCTGCGCCCCGTCTTCGACGGCTTCCTCGTGCACAGCCGAGGCGGGGGCGCCGCGCCGCTCGACGGTTCGGCCGAGGAGGGGCTGGCGTCGTCGATCGCCGGCGAGATCCGCATCCGCGACGACCTCGACGTGCCGGTGCTGGTGTTCTCGACCGAGACCGACCTCACCCTCCTCGGCTACGCACCGGCCCGCCAGCCCGACAGCGACCGGGTCCGGTCCTGGGAGGTCGCCGGCACCGCCCACGCCGATGCGTTCCTGCTCGGAGGCGACCCGGTGGCGGCCGGCGAGGCGCTGGGCTGCGCCGCACCGGTCAACGACGGGCCCCAGCACCTGGCGCTGAAGGCGGCGCTCGCCCACCTCGTCGACTGGGTCGCCGACGGCACCGAGCCGCCGTCCGGCACGCCCATCGAGGTCGGCGACGACGGCGAGATCGCGCGCGACGACCACGGCAACGCCCTCGGCGGCATCCGCCTCCCCGCGGTGGAGGTCCCGGCGGCCACGCTGTCCGGGGACACGGCCGGGGGCAGCGTGCTCTGCCAGCTCTTCGGCTTCACCGACCCGTTCCCGATCGAGGTGCTCGTCGAGCGCTACGGCGGTCGGGCCGGCTACCTCGAGCAGTACGAGGCCGCGCTCGACCGCGCCATCGACGCCGGGTTCGTCCTCGAGGCCGATCGGGCCACCGCCCTCGCCGAGGCCGAGGAGGTCGACTTCGGCTAGATGCGCTCGAGCGCGCCGCCGTCGAAGATCGCTTCGATGCCCTGGTCCTCGATGTCGGTCTCGAGCTCGGCGTCGGTCGGTGCGTCGAAGGGCTGGTCGAGCCGCGACGCGGCGTCGAGGACCAGCGGGAGCAGCGTGGCGTCGCTCGTCGTGTTGAGGAACAGGTCCGGCTCGGCGAGCACGAAGCGCACGGCTCGGTCGATGGCCTCCGGATCGCGGAGCGGCTCGTACCAGGACAGCCGACGGCTCTGGTCGTCCTCCCGCCACCGTCGCCGGGCGATGGCCTTGATCGTCTGCACGGCGACGCCGCGCGCCCGGCAGGTCGTCCGCAGGACCTCGACGTCCTCGCGGTAGCCCGGGTCCCGCAGCAGGACCGCGCTGTAGGGCAGCAGCACCGAGTCGAAGGGGAACGCCTCGAGGCTGCGCTGGTGCATGCCGGCGATGCGCAGCCCGTGGCCGGTGATCCCGATGTGGCGCACGAGGCCCTCGTCCCGCGCCGCGGCCATGGCCTCGACCACGCCGCCGGCGGCGAAGGCCGTCTGCCACTCGTCCTCCTCGACCAGGTTGTGGAGCTGGATGAGATCCACGTGGTCGACCCCCAGCCGGGTGAGGGAGCGCTCCAGCTCGTCCCGGGCTGCGGGGCCGGTGCGCTCGCCGGTCTTGGTGGCGAGGAACACGCCTGCGCGGTGGTCGGCGAGCCAGGGCGCCAGCCGCAGCTCGGACTCCCCGTAGCTGGCGGCGGTGTCGATGTGGTTCACGCCGTGCCCGGCGATGAGCTCCAAGGTGGCGTCGGACCGCTGCTGGCTCATGGCCCCGAGGGCCGCCGCCCCGAAGAGCACCCGGGTGCTGTCGTGCCCGGTCCGGCCGAAGGGCATCGTCGGGATCATGGGTCCTGTGTACCCCAGCAGGGCGCCTGCTGTCCCCGGTACCGTCGCCGAGGTGGCCGAGATCCTGCTGTTCCACCACGCGCTCGGGCTCACCGACGGCGTCCGGGCCCTGGCCGACGACCTGCGGGCGGCCGGCCACGTCGTCCACCTGCCCGACCTGTACGACGGGCGCACCTACACCGAGCTCGGTGAGGGCGTCGACCACGCCGAGGAGCTCGGGTTCGACACGATCCGGGCGCGCGGGGCGGCTGCGGCCGAGGGTCTGCCCACCGACCTGGTGTACGTCGGCCTCTCGCTCGGCGTGATGCCGGCCCAGGAGCTGGCCCAGACGCGGGCGGGCGCTCGGGGTGCCGTGCTGCTCCACGCCTGCGTCCCGCTCGACTTCTTCGGCGACGGCACCTGGCCCGCCGACGTGCCGGCCCAGGTCCACGTCATGGAGGACGACGACCTCGGCGACGTCGACATCGCGCGCGAGGTCGCGGCGACCACCGATCCGGTCGAGCTGTTCGTGTACCCCGGCGATCGGCACCTGTTCACCGACCGCAGCAGCCCCGATCACGACGAGGGCGCGGCATCGCTCGCGCTCCGGCGGGTGCTGGCCTTCCTCGACCAGGTGGGCTGACGCCGCTCAGCGCTCGAGGCCCTCGGTGCGCTCCCAGCGCAGGAACGCCTCCATGAACCGGTCGAGGTCACCGTCGAGGACGGTGTCGACCTGGCCGACCTCGAAGTCGGACCGCAGGTCCTTGACCATCTGGTAGGGCTGCAGCACGTAGGAGCGGATCTGGGAGCCGAAGCCCACGCTGCGCTGCTCGCCCTTGATCGACGCCAGCTCGTCCACCCGCTTCTGGCGCTCGAGCTCGGCCAGCTTGGCCTTGAGCATGGTCATGGCCCGGTCCTTGTTCTGGTGCTGGCTGCGCTCGTTCTGGCAGGCCACCACGATGCCGGTGGGCAGGTGGGTGAGGCGCACCGCCGAGTCGGTCTTGTTGACGTGCTGGCCGCCGGCACCCGAGGAGCGGTACACGTCGATGCGGAGGTCCTTGTCGTCGACCTCGACGTCGGTCTCGGCCTCGTCCAGCAGCGGCACGACCTCGAGCGCGGCGAAGGCGGTCTGGCGCTTGCCCTGGGAGTTGAACGGGCTGATCCGCACGAGGCGGTGCACGCCGTGCTCAGAGCGCAACCACCCGTAGGCCCACCGGCCCTTCACGATGAAGGTGGCCGAGGAGATGCCGGCCTCGGTGCCTTCGGTGACGGCCTCCATCTCGACCTCGAAGCCGTGGTTGGCTGCCCAGCGCTGGTACATGCGCAGCAGCATCTCGGCCCAGTCGGACGCGTCGGCCCCGCCCTCGCCGGAGTGCAGCTCGCAGATGGCGTCGCGCTCGTCGTGCTCGCCGGAGAACAGCGAGCGCAGCTCGATCCGGTCGAAGTCGCCTTCGATCTCGGCGATGGCCTGGGCGATCTCGGGCTCGAGGCTCTCGTCGCCCTCCTCCCGGGCCACCTCGGCCAGCGTCTCGGCATCCTCGATGCGACCGGCGAGGGCGTCGAAGGCGTCCAGGTCGTCGGTGGTGGCCGACAGCTCGGCGTTGACCTCCTTGGCCCGCTCCTGGTCGTCCCAGAGGTCGGGGCGACCGGCCTCGGTCTCGAGCTGGGGCAGCCGAGCCCGCAGCTCCTCGATGCGCAGGTAGGTCGCGGCCTCCTCGAGGCGGCGCCGCAGGTCGGTGAGGTCGTCGGAGAAGTCGCGCATGGGAGACGTGCAGCCTATTGGGCACGGATGCGGGGCCCGGATCTCGTCACGCCGGGACGTTCTGCCCTGGCCTCCACAGCTCGCGCTGCGCACGATTCGGGGAACCGCTGCCGAGACCGGGGAGGTACTGGTGGTCACCGACCGCTTCATGGAGCCCACGGACGCCTGGATCTGGTACCTCGAGCAGGACCCCCTCCTGCGGTTCACCGTCACCGCCGTCACCGTGCTCGACCGCGCCCCCGACTGGGACCGGCTGGTCGATCGCTTCGAGAAGGCCACCCGGGTCGCGCCGCACTTCCGCGACCGGGTCGTCTCCACCCCCTTCCGCCTGGCCCCGCCCCGCTGGGTCAGCGACCAGGACTTCGACCTCGGCTACCACCTGCGCCGCGTGCGGGCCCCCGCCCCCGGGACGCTCGACTCGGTGCTGGAGATCGCTCGCACGACGGCGATGGCCGGGCTCGACCGGAGCCGGCCGCTGTGGGAGGCGACCCTCGTCGAGGGCGTCGACGGCGACGGCGCTGCCCTGATCATCAAGGCCCACCACTCGCTGACCGACGGCGTCGGCGGCATGCAGCTCGCCCTCGTCCTGTTCGACCTCGAGCCCGATGCCGAACCCGGGGACTGGCCCGAGGCACCGACGCCCGAGCGGCTCACGTCCGCTGAGCTCGCCCGGCAGGCGGTCGTGCACCACGCCAGGCGCGCCGCTCACCTGGGGGCTCGCACCGCCGGGACGGCGTTGCCCACCCTGGGTCGCCTGGCGCGCGACCCGGTCGCCACCACCCGCGGCTGGCTCCGATCGGGTGGATCGATCGCCCGGATGGTGCGCCCGGTGGGCGAGACCCTCTCCCCGGTGATGGCCGATCGGGGGCTCTCGTGGCGGTTCCGCGTGCTCGACGTGCCGTTCGCGGAGCTCCGGGGTGCAGCCAAGACGACGGGCACGACCCTGAACGACGCCTTCCTCGCCGGCATCACCGGCGGCATGCGCCGCTACCACGAGCAGCTCGGCCACCCCGTCGCCGAGCTGCGGGTCAGCATGCCGATCAGCACCCGCAAGGCCGGCGACCCCGTCGGCGGCAACCGGGTGGCCATCGTGCGCTACCCGGTGCCGGTGGACATCGTCGATCCGCAGGTGCGCCTGCACGCCCTCCACGACGCCGCGGCGCAGGCTCGCAACGAACCGGCGGTGCCGCACACCGATGCGATCCTCGAGGTCGTGTCACCGGTGACGCCGCTCGCGGTGCGGGCGATGGCGGTGCACATGGACTTCGGGGCGAGCAACGTGCCGGGGCCGGCCTTCCCGGTGCACCTCGCCGGGGCCGAAGCGCTGCGGTTCTACCCGTTCGGCCCCACCGGCGGCTCGGCGGTGAACATCACGCTGCTCTCCTACCGTGGGACGTGCTGCATCGGCGTCAACATGGACACCGCGGCGATCACCGACGGTGACCGGTTCCTCCACTGCCTGACCGAGGGCTTCGCCGAGGTGCTCGCCGTCAGTGACGGCGAGCAGCAGGTCACGCCTGCCCGTGGCAGAGCTTGAACTTCTTGCCGCTGCCGCAGGGGCAGGGCGCGTTGCGGGGTGTCTTGTCCCAGTCGGACTTCACCACCGGGGTGTGCGACGCCGCTGCGGCCTCGTCCACCTGCTCGGGCGCACCCTCCACCTGCGCCCGCGTGCGGGCGAGCGTGGACAGGCCGCCGGCCTGGCTGGAGGGGTCGGCCGGACCCGAGGTCTGCATGTTGGACACGGCCGGCTCGTCGTCGGGCAGCGGGGCGGCCGGCGCCTTCTGGTCTGACGTCTGGAAGCGCATGCCCACGGCCGGCGCGGCGGGCTGCTGGGGTTGGTCGGACTCCCCCGGTGCCTTGACCTGGACGTGCATGACGTAGCGGACCAGGTCGCGCTCGATGCGGGCGATCATGGCCTCGAACATCTCGAAGCCCTCGCGCTGCCACTCGGTGAGCGGATCGCGCTGGCCCATGGCCCGGAGGTTGATGCCCTCCTGCAGGTAGTCCATCTCACGGAGGTGCTCGCGCCACGCCGTGTCGATGATGCGCAGCATGACCTGGCGCTCGACCTGGCGCATGGTGTCGTCGCCGAGCTCGGCCTCGCGGGCCTCGTAGCGGGAGATGGCCTCGTCGACGAGGACCTCGTAGACGTCGTCGGAGGTGCTCAGCGCGGCGAGCTGGTCGACGGTGACCTCGCTCGGCCAGTACTCGCCGACTGCGGCGACGAGGCCCTCGAGGTCCCACTCCTCGCTGAAGTCGGCGACGCAGTACGTGGCCACGAGGGATTCGACGGCCTCGGGCAGGTACTTCTCGTGGATCTTGGTCCGCAGGTCGGTCTTGTCGAGGATCTGGTCGCGCAGCTCGTAGATGACCTTGCGCTGGTTGTTGAGGACCTCGTCGTACTTGAGGACGTTCTTGCGGATCTCGGCGTTGCGCTGCTCGACGGTCTGCTGGGCCCGCTCGATGGCCTTGGTGACCATCTTGGCCTCGAGGGGGACGTCGTCGGGGAGGGCCTTGCCCATCACCCAGTTCACGGCGCCGGTGGCGAACAGGCGCATCAGGTCGTCCTCGAGGGACAGGTAGAAGCGGCTCTCGCCGGGATCGCCCTGGCGGCCGGCGCGACCACGGAGCTGGTCGTCGATGCGGCGGGAGTCGTGGCGCTCGGTGCCGAGCACGTACAGGCCCCCGAGCTCGAGGACCTTGGCGCCCTCGGCCTGGCACTGGGGCTCGTACTTGGCGATGGTCTTGGCGAGGAGCTCGGCGTGCTCGGGGTCCTCGGCATCGAGGCCGTCGTTGTGGAGCTCCTGCTTGGCGAGCAGCTCGGGGTTGCCGCCGAGGAGGATGTCCACGCCACGGCCGGCCATGTTGGTGGCGACCGTGACGGTGTTGAGCCGGCCGGCCTGGGCGACGATGTCGGCCTCACGGAACTGGCGCTCGGGCTTGGCGTTGAGCACCTGGTGCTTCACGCCGCGCTTGTCGAGGGTGCGGCTGACCAGCTCGGACGTGGCCACCGATGCGGTGCCGACGAGCACGGGCTGGCCGGACTTGTACCGGGCCTCCACGTCGTCGGCGACGGCCTGCAGCTTGCCGTCGAGCGTCTTGTAGATGAGGTCGCCCTCGTCGGCGCGGATGAGCGGCTTGTTCGTGGGGATCGGCACGACCTGCAGGCCGTACGTGCCGGCGAGCTCGGCGGCCTCGGTGACGGCGGTGCCCGTCATGCCGGCGAGCTTGTCGTACATCCGGAAGTAGTTCTGGAGGGTGATCGTCGCGAGGGTCTGGTTCTCCTCCTTGATCGGCACCCCCTCCTTGGCCTCGACCGCCTGGTGGAGGCCCTCGGACCAGCGGCGTCCGTCGAGCACGCGACCGGTGAACTCGTCGACGATCTTCACCTCGCCGTCGACGACGATGTAGTCCTTGTCCCGGTGGAACAGCTCCTTGGCCCGGAGCGCGACCTGGAACTGGTGGACGAGGTTCTGGGCCACGCCGTCGTAGAGGTTCTCCACCCCGAGGGCCTGCTCGACCTTCTCGATGCCCTCCTCGGTGGGCACGACGAGGCGCTTCTCCTCGTCGACCTCGTAGTGCTCGTCCCGGCGCAGGGCGCGCACGACGGCGGCGAACTGCGTGTAGAGCTTGGCGGCGTCCTCGAGGCGACCCGAGATGATGAGCGGCGTGCGGGCCTCGTCGATGAGGATCGAGTCGACCTCGTCCACGATGGCGTAGTTGAAGCCCCGCTGGACCTGGCGCTCGCGGCTCATGGCCATGTTGTCGCGCAGGTAGTCGAAGCCGAACTCGTTGTTGATGCCGTAGGTGATGTCGGCCGCGTACTGCTCGCGCTTGTGGTCGGCGTCGCGGTTGCCGGGCACGATGAGGCCGACGGAGAGGCCGAGCCACGTGAACAGGCGGCCCATCCACTCGGACTGGAACGTGGCCAGGTACTCGTTGACCGTGATGATGTGGGTGCCCTTGCCGGACAGCCCGTTGAGGTAGAGCGGCAGGGTCGAGGTGAGCGTCTTGCCCTCACCGGTCTTCATCTCGGCCACCCAGCCGAAGTGGAGGGCGGCGCCGCCCATCAGCTGGACGTCGAAGTGGCGCTGCCCGAGCACCCGGGTCGCGGCCTCGCGACACACCGCGAAGGCGTCGAGCATGATGTCGTCGAGGTCCTCACCGGCCTCGAGCCGCTCCCGGAACAGCACCGTCTGGTGCTTGAGCTCGTCGTCCGACATGGCCTGGTACGTCGGCTCGAGCGCGTTGATCTCGGGCACCAGGCCCTGGAGCGCCCGCAGGCGCTTGCCTTCACCGGTTTTGAGGACGCGATCGAGGATGCCCATGCGGTTGGCGAGTGTATCGGCGCGCTGTCAGCGCACCGAGGCCGCGAGGTGGGGCCTAGAGACCGAGACCGAGGGGCAGCTGGGCGCCGTCGAAGTCGACGTCGCCTTCGACCAGGGCGATGTCGCGGCCGGTGTGGGCCCGGAGGTAGTCGAGGGCCGAGCCGAGGTCGGAGTAGTTGTTGGAGCCGGCCAGCGGGGCGAGGGCCAGGGTGGAGAGGACCCCGACGGCACGACCGTCTGCGTCGAGCAGGCCGGAGCCGGAGTCTCCCGGGATGCCGGGGGTGAGGGTGTAGGTCTGGTGCGTCCAGCCGCTCCCGGCGGTGCCGAGGCTCAGACCGGTCTTGGGTGACAGCTGCGTGATGCCGAACCGCAGGCTGGAGTTGCCGTAGCTGTGGACGGTGGTGCCGGCGGCGGGACCGTCGGTGCCGAGGCTGGTCGGCCCGCCCCAATGGGGCACCGAGGGGTTGACCTTGGCCACGTCGTCGGGGTGGATCTCCACGAGGGCGAAGTCGTTGTACAGGCAGGTGACGGGGTCCTGCTCGCCGATCGCCTGCATGGTGTGCCACGACGAGTAGGCGAGCTCGCCGGGGTGGTCGGCGCCGGCGATCTCCACCGGGTGGCCCGGCGCCAGGCTGGGGGCGACGCAGCCGTCGGTGTCGGTGGCGTCGCCACCCGCGCCGGCGCAGTGGGCGGCGTAGCCGATGAAGGCCGAGCCGGTGGCGGCGTCTTCGAAGATGAAGTTCGCCGTGCACTGGGCGCCCTCGGTGAACATCTGCACCCCGGGCGTGATCGTCGCGTCGGCCGGCGATGCCCAGGTGGTCTGGGCCTGCGCGCCCGGCGCCCCAGTGAGCGCGAGCCCCGTGGCGGCGAGGGCGAGGGTGGCGAGTGCGGTGACGGGGCGGCGACGGAAGGAGCGCATGAGGTGACATTGGCCACGAACCGCCCGAACTCCTCCCTGCGGGCGCGCGAGACATCCCGGGACGCCCGCGACCGCCTCGGTACGATCGGAGCGGTGGCCGCTCCCCCCTCGCGCCGAGGTCCCGGACGCCGGAGCGCTGGGGCCCTCCCCCTCCTCTGGGCCGTGCTGACCGCCGGTCTCGTCGCGTCGTGCGCCACGGCTGCCGAGGTCGCGGCCCCCGACGGACCGACGGCCACGACCACGACCTCGGTCGTGCGCCGCGTGCCCGTCGCCGTCGACGGATCCCTGCGCGCCGAGGTGCCAGCGCCCGACGAACCCAGCCCGGATGCGGTGCCCCACGAGGTCCTGCTCTACGGCGACTCGGTCGCCCTGCTGATCGCCGACGACCTGGCCGCCGAGCTCGACGCCCCGCTCGTCGTGGATGCCGTCGACTGCCGACGCCTCGACGCCGGCTTCACCGGGCCCTGCGGTGGGGTCCCGGCAGGCACCCCGGTCGCGAGCGGCCTCGACGACCTCGAGCCGGCGACCGAGCTGGTCGACGACCCCGCCACCGCTGCCGCGGTCGTGGTCATCGCCAACAACGCGGCGCTGCAGGCCGACGACCTGACCCGGGCCATGGACGCCCTCGGCCCGCTGGCTCGGGTCTGGTGGGTCACCACCCGCGTCGACGCCCGCGCCTGGCAGGACCCCAACAACCAGCTGCTGGTCGAGCTCGCCGACCGGGATCCACGGGCCGGGGTGATCGACTGGTTCGCGGCCAGCGAGGGCCAGGACTGGCTCGTCGACATCGTCCACCCCGGCGACGAGGGGCAGGCCGCCCTGGCCGAGCTCGTCGCAGACCACGTCCGCTGCGACTGCACGCCATGACCGACCTCGCCGACCCCAGCACCGCGCCCGAGGACCGCCGGTGGCCCCTCCGCATCGACGAGCCGCCGCCGGCCTACGGACCCTCCCTCGGCCGCGGCGTCGGGTACCTGCCGGGCATCGACGGCCTGCGCGCCCTGGCCGTCGTCGCCGTGCTCGCCTACCACCTCGACGCGGGGTGGGCGGCCGGCGGGTACCTCGGCGTCGAGGTCTTCTTCGTCGTCTCCGGCTTCCTCATCACGAGCCTGCTGCTGGCCGAGCACCGCGAGCACGGCACCATCGACCTGCTCGCCTTCTGGCGTCGCAGGGCCCGCCGCCTGCTGCCAGCGGTGTTCGTGCTCGTCGGCCTGGTGTTCGCCTACGCCGCGCTGGTCCTGCCCGTCGGCGAGCTGCACCGCTTCCGGGGCGACGGGATCGCCAGCCTCCTCTACGTCCAGAACTGGCACGCCGTCTTCACCGAGCAGCCGTACTTCGAGGCCTTCGGCCGCCCCTCGCCGCTGCGCCACCTGTGGTCGCTCGCGATCGAGGAGCAGTTCTACCTGCTCTGGCCGCTGCTCCTCCCCCTCGGCCTGCGCCGGCTCGGACGACGGCGCACCGTCGTGGCCGTGGCCGTGGCGATCGCCGCCTCGGTCGTGCTCATGGCCGCCACCGCGGACATCACCGCCCCCGAGCGGGCCTACTACGGCACCGACACCCGGCTGTTCGGCATCCTGTCCGGCGCCCTCCTCGCCTTCGCCTGGCGGCCGCAGCGGGCCCGGGGCGACGTGGGGCCCGGCGCCCGGCGGGTGATCGAGGGCGCCGGCGTCGCCGCGCTGGTGCTCCTCGCGTGGCAGCACGCCACCCGCAGCGAGTTCGATGCCTGGACCTATCCGTGGGGCTTCCTCCTGGTCGACGTCGCGACCCTCGTGGTGATCATCGCCGTCACCCACCCGGCATCGCGGCTCGAGCGATCCGTCGGCAGCGGCCCCCTGCAGGCGCTCGGCCGCCGGTCGTACTCCGTGTACCTGTGGCACTGGCCGGTCATCGTGTTCACCCGCCCGGGGGTCGACTGGGGGCTCACCGGCCCCGCCGCGCTCGGCGCCCGCCTGGTCCTGATCGCGCTGCTCGCCGAGGCCTCCTACCGCTTCGTGGAGCAGCCGGTGCGCGACGGCACCCTCCAGCGCTGGCTCAGCGGGGCGACCCTGCCGACGCCGGCGGCCCTGCTGCGGCGCCGTCGTGCCGTGGGCATCGCCGCCCTCGCCGGCCTCCTGCTCGCCGTCGCGGTCATCGCCGCACCTCCCGACCCGGGTCGCGAGGTCGCGGTGGGCACCGTCGCCGACCAGCCGTCGGCCATCACGCTGCCGCCGGCCCCGCCGACCCCCTCGACGCCACCGACCCCGACGGAGCCCGCGGCGCCCGCCGACGTCGCGCCGCCCGAGGCGCCACCGAGCTCGGTCCCGGCACCCCCGCCGACCGCACCTGCGCCGACCGAAGCCGCACCGCCTCCGCCGCCGGAGCTGCCTGTCTCCGCGTTCTACCCGGTCACCGTCATCGGCGAGTCGGTCACCCTCGGGGCGGCCCCGGCGCTGCAGGCCCACTGGGGCCACACCGTGCAGATCGACGCCATCGAGGCCCGCCAGTTCGACGAGGGCGTGGCCGCCATCGAGGCCTTCGCCGCCGAGGGCCGCCTCACGCCCGTGGTCGTGGTGCACCTCGGCAACAACGGGGTCGCCCCGCCGGGTGCGCTCGACCGGGTGGTCGCCGCCGTCGGGCCGGAGCGCCGGCTCGTGCTCGTGTCGGTCCGGGTGCCCCGCAGGTGGGAGGGACAGGTGAACGACGAGATCCTGCGGGTCGTGCACGCCCACCCCCACGTGGTCCTCGCCGACTGGAACCTGGCCTCGGCCAGCGAGCCGGGCCTGCTCGTCGAGGACGGCGTGCACCTCACCCGTCGGGGCCAGGAGGTCTACCGGGACCTCGTCGTGGCCGCCGCCGGCGGGTAGGCGGCCGGACCGCTCAGGTCCCGGGGATCTCGAGCAGCTTCTCGCGCACGGCGTACATGACCGCTTCCATGCGCGTGTGCAGGTGCAGCTTCTCGAGGATGTTGCGCACGTGGTTCTTGACCGTGTTCTCCGAGATGTACAGATCGCCGGCGATCTCCCGGTTGGACTTGCCCTGGGCCACGAGGCGGAGGACCTCGAGCTCGCGCTCGGTGAGCCGCGGCGTGGGCACCGAGCTGCGCTCCTCGGCCCGCTTGGCCAGGTTGGAGAACTCGCCGAGCAGCTTGGAGGCCATCGACGGGCTGATCAGGCTCTGGCCGGCGACGACGGCCCGGGCGGCGGGGGCGACCTCCTCGATGGAGACCTCCTTGAGCAGGTAGCCGGTGGCCCCGGCCTTGATCGCCTCGTAGAGGTCCTCCTCCTCGTCGCTCACCGTGAGCATGAGGATCTTGGCGGTGGGGACCTTGTCGGCGATGCGGCGGGTGGCCTCGATGCCGTCCACCCCCGGCATCCGCACGTCCATGAGCACCACGTCGGGCACGAACTCGACGGCCTTCTCCAGCGCGTCCTCGCCGTCCTCGGCCTCGGCGACGACCTCGATGTCGTCCTCGGCCTCGAGGACCATGATCAACCCGCGCCGGAACAGCGCGTGATCGTCGCAGATCATCACCCGGATGTCATCGCTCGCCGGGTCGTCCCCATCCCATTCACCCATGACTGATCCTCCGAACGTGCTAGGCGGCGCATGGTACCGACTCCGCCCGTCCGGGTGGGCAGGAGGGCCCGGTCGGGTCAGGGCGTCCGGGCCAGCACCAGGTGCCCGATCGGGGGTGACCCTGCGCCGGCGAGGGCGGCAGATGCGGCACGCAGCGTGGAACCGGTGGTGCAGACGTCGTCGAGGAGCAGCACCGGGCCACCCGTCCGGGCGGTGGCGCGGTAGCCCGCGGCGGCCTCGCGACCGGCGCGGTCGAGGCCCGTCTGGGCCGGCCCCGGGCGGCGGCGCAGCAACGGCCGAGCGGTCGCCCCGAGGCGGCGGGCGAGGGCCCGGGCGAGCAGCTCGGACTGGTCGTAGCCACGGTCGCGCCGCCGCCGACCCGAGGTCGGCACCCAGGTGACGGTGAGGCCCGGCGCGGCCGGTGCGACCTCGGCCCACCGCCGGGCGAGCTCGTCGGCGAGGGGCGCCACCAGCCGGCGGCCGTCCCGGTACTTCAGGGCCTGGACGATGCGAGCCCCGTGCCCCTCGTAGGCGAAGAGCGCGTGCACCCGGCCGAGGTCGCGCATGCGGGTGGACGGGGGCGGCTCGGTTCGCCGCAGGCACGCCGCGCACAGGGCCGGGCCCCGGTTCCGGCAGACGACGCACCCCCCTCGCAGCAGCTCCACCGCCGGCACGGTACGTGCGGCCCGCCGACAGGAATCCGACGTCCGGTGTCAACCCATCCGCTCCTCGGGCGTCCTCGGAGGTGATGATGGCCACCATGGCACCTCCCCTGCGGCGGGCCGAACCCTGGCTCGTGGCGCTGCACCGGGCGCACCATCGCGACCTCGTGCGCCTGGCCACCCTGCTGGTGGACGACCAGGGCAGCGCCGAGGAGGCGGTGCAGGACGCCTACGTCGCGCTCGCCCGTCGGGGACCCGCCGGCGTGGAGGACCCCGAGGCGTACCTGCGCACCGCCGTGGTCAACAACGCCCGGTCCGCCCTGCGCAAGCGTCGGGTGCGCCGGAACCACCTCCGCAGCATCCAGCGCGACCGCGCCGCCCCGGGCGCCGACCAGGCCGTGCTGCTCGACGAGGACGCCCGCCGGGTGCTCGCCGCGCTGGACGAGCTGAGCGGGCGCCAGCGCGAGGTCCTGGTGCTGCGCTACTGGGCCGACCTGTCCGAGGCCGAGATCGCCACCGCCCTCGGCATCTCGGCCGGCTCGGTCAAGACCCACGCCCACCGCGGGATCGCCGCCCTCGCCCGGATCCTGGAGGCACCGTGACCGACGAGCGAGACACCACCGAACGACTGCGCCGGGCGCTCGACGCCCGCGCCGAGACCATCCACCCCGAGCCCGACGGGCTCGATCGCATCGAGGAGCGACTCATGGCCCGCACCCCACTCACCGACGCCCAGCGCTGGACGATCGCCGGCGTGTCCGCCGTCGCCACCCTCCTCGTGGTCGCCCTCCTCATCGTGGCCGCCAACGACGACGACGACGACACCGACGTCGCCACCGACACCACCACGTCGACCTCGGCGCCGGAGGACACGACCACGACGACGACCGAACCACCCGAGACCACCACGACGGAGCCGTTCACGCCCGCCACCGACCCGTTCAGCGTCGCGTTCCCGTCGCCGACCGACAGCCGCAGCTTCGAGGCGCCGCCGGCCGCGGCGCGGGCCTACGCCACCGACGTCCTCGGCTTCACCGAGCTGGTGCTCGGCGGCCCCACCACCACGGGCGAGGGCGCGGCCGAGATCGCCATCCAGGACCGCGAGGACGGCCCGACGACGGTGGTGTCCCTCGAGCAGCGCGAGGACGGCGCCTGGTACGTCATCGGGTCCGAGACCGAGGACGTCGTCGTCACCGCACCCGGCCCCGGCACGTCGCTCGCCACCCCGTTCGAGACGACCGGGGAGGCCCTCGCCTTCGAGGGCACCGTCGAGGTCGTCGTGCTGGCCCAGGGCGATCCGAGCCCGCTGGGCCAAGGCGTCGTCACCGGCAGCGGCGTGCCCCCGGCCGGGCCGTTCACCGGGACCATCGAGTTCACCTCCCCTTCGGAGCCGACCGCAGGCGTGCTCGTCTACCGGGTCCGCTCCCCCGAGGACGGACGGGTGGTGCAGGCGACGTCGCTGCGCGTCCGGCTCACACCCTTCACGTCCTAGCCCCGGTCCCTGGCAGGCTGCCGGGGTGACCGGTCGATCCATCAACCTCTTCTCCGACACCCAGACCCGGCCCACCGAGGCGATGCGCGCCGCGATGGCCGCCGCCGAGGTCGGCGACGAGCAGCGCAAGGCCGACCCGACGGTCAACCGCCTCCAGGACCGCATGGCCGAGCTGCTCGGCAAGGAACGGGCGCTGTTCTTCCCCACCGGCACCATGTGCAACCTGGTGGCGATCGGCGCCCACACCCGGCACGGCGACTCCATCGTGCTCGAGCACAGCGGGCACGTCCTGCGCTCGGAGACCTCCGGGGCCGCCGCGGTGAACGGCTGCGTGATCGAGACGATCCGCGGCGAGCGCGGCGCGTTCACCCCCGACCAGCTCGCCCAGGTCCTCACGCCCGGCAACCAGTACGTCCCGCCGACCCGGCTCGTGTGCCTCGAGCAGACCCACAACTTCGCGGGCGGCACGGTGTGGCCCCTCGAGCAGTACCGGGCCGTGGCCGCCCTCGCCCGCCAGCAGGGCGTGGCCGTGCACACCGACGGCGCCCGGCTCATGAACGCCGTCGTCGCCTCCGGCGTCCCGGCCGCCGACTGGGCCGCGCCGGTCGACACCATCTGGGTCGACTTCACCAAGGGCCTCGGCGCCCCGACCGGTGCGGTGCTCGCCGGGCCGGGCGACGTCATGGAGCAGGCGTGGCTGCTGAAGCACCGCTTCGGCGGGGCGATGCGCCAGGCCGGCATCGTGGCCGCCGGCTGCCTGCATGCGCTCGACCACCACATCGACCGCCTCGCCGACGACCACGCCAACGCCGCCCGCCTGGCCGAGGGGCTCACCGGGATCGGCCTGGAGGTGACGGCACCCGAGACCAACCTGGTCTACGTCGACCCCCGCCCTGTCGGCCTCGACGCCGCCTCGTTCGCCGCCGCGATGGGCGAGCACGGCGTGGAGATCAGCACCATCGGCGACCGCAACCGCCTCTGCACCCACCTGGACGTGAGCGAGGCCGACGTCGACGAAGCAGTCGCGGTCGCCGCCCGGGTCGTGGACGCCGCCGCCGGTTGATCGGACGCGCGGAGTTGTGAGCGCCAGCGAACAACTCCAGAAGTGAGGAGGCCCGCCAGGGCCGACGAACGGCGCTCAGCCGATGCGCGCGGACTGGCCGCCATCGACCGGGAGGACGGCGGCGGTGACGAAGCGGGCCTCGTCGGAGGCGAGGAACAGCACGGCGTTGGCGACGTCGTCCGCGGTGCCCTGGCGGCCGCCGAGGGGGACCATGGCGTCGCGCCGCTCCGACACGACCGCCCGGTCGACGCCGAGCGCGCCGGCGAGGGCATCGACGGCCATGGGCGTGTCCATCAACCCGGGCATCACCGCGTTGCAGCGGATGCCCCGGCCGGCGTTGCCCATCGCGACCTCGTGGCACAGCGCGTTCAGCGCCGCCTTCGAGGTCGTGTAGGCCAGCATCCCGGTCGAGCAGACCGCCGCCACCGACGACACGAGCACGATGGACCCGGAGCCCTGCTCGCGCAGCACGGGCAGGGCGTGCTTGCAGAGCAGGTACGCCCCCTTCAGGTTCACCGACTGGATGCGGTCCCAGACGTGCTCCTCGAGGCTGACGGGGCCGCCGTCGCCACCGCCGATCCCGACGTTGTCCACGACCACGTCGATCCGGCCGTGGGCCTCGACGGTGGCCGCCACGATGGCGGCGCAGTCGTCGCTCGAGGTGATGTCGCCCTCGACGGCCATCGCTCGGCCGCCGTCGCCCTCGATGATCAACACCGTCTCCTCGGCCCGGGCGAACACCCGATCGGCGACGACCACCGACGCACCTTCGGCCGCGAACCGGCACGAGATGGCCCGTCCGTTCCCCGTGGTCTCCCCCGGCGTCTGCCCGCCCCCGACGACGAGGGCGACCTTGCCGGCGAGCCGGCCGTCAGGGACGTGCGGGCCCTGCTCAATCACGGTCGGGGAAGCCGGGGACGCCGTCGTCGAGCGGCACGCCGGCGCTGTTCAGGGCCATCGACACCAGCGTGTACTGGCCGACGGTGAAGATCAGGTCGAGCAGCTGCTGGTCGCTCCACCGCTGGGCCAGCGCCCCCCAGGTCTGGTCGGTGATGCACTGGTCGTCGTGGAGCTCGTCGACCGCGACGAGCAGCGTGCGGTCGCCCTCGCTCCACCCGCCGTCGGCCAGCTCCCGGGTGAGGGCGACGATCTCGTCGTCGGTGATGCCGCAGCGACGGGCGATCACCGTGTGCTGGCCGAACTCGTACTCGGCGCCGCACCGCCACCCCACCCGGAGGATGGCCAGCTCGCGCTCGCGCTCGGGCAGGGTGCTTTTGGCCAGCACGTGGTTCCCGAACACCAGCCACCGCTTCAGCAGCTTCGGGTGGCGGGCCAGCGTGCGGAAGATGTTGAGCGAACCCGCCGGCACGATCGCGCGGGTCTCGTCGTCGATCTCGTCGTCGCGGAGCGGGTCGAGCCTCGGGTGGGTCGGGCGGATCCTGGCCATCATCGGCCAGAAGGTACCGCTCCCGGCAGGACCACCGAACCGGTCATCAGCACCCCGGCCAGCTCCTCGGGTGGTGCCGGGACCGCCAGCAGGAACCCCTGCACGAGGGGGCAGCCGCTCGCCTGCACCGCGGCCAGCTCGTCCGGGCACTCCACGCCCTCGGCCACGACGGGGAACCCGAACGCGGTGCCGACGTCGACCAGGGCCCGCAGGATGGCGGCGTCACGGGGGTGCTTCGACGCACCCGCCACGAAGCCGCGGTCGATCTTGCACGCGGTCACGTCGAGCCGGTGCAGCTGGCTCATCGAGGAGTAGCCGGTGCCGAAGTCGTCGATGGCGAGGCTGATGCCGGCGTGGCGCAGCGCCGACACCGTGCGGTCGACCTGGTCGGCGTCGCGCATCAGCATGGTCTCGGTGACCTCGAGCACGAGGCGGTCGGGGGTGATGCCCGCTCGCGTCGCCGACGCCACCACGTCGTCGGCGAACTCGGGAGCCTCCAGGTCCGACACGCTCACGTTCACCCACGCCTGGAGCGTCCGTGGCGTGCCCAGGTCGCGGTCCCACGAGGCCAGCTGGCAGCACACCTCCTCCAGCACGAACCTGGTGAGCGGGCGGATCAGGCCGCACTCCTCGGCGATCGGGACGAAGTCGTCGGGCGGCCGCAGCGTGCCGTCGGCGCGGGGCCAGCGGACGAGGGACTCGAGCCCGACGATGCGGCCCGTCGCCGACTCGACGATCGGCTGGTAGTGCACGACGAGGGATCGGCCGTCGATGGCGTGGCGCAGCTCGACCTCGAGATCGATCTGGGTCGTCCCGGTGCGCTCGGTGCCCGGCACGTACACCGAGATGCGATCTCGTCCGGCCCGCTTCGCCGCGTACATGGCCTGGTCGGCGATCTGGACGAGGCGCTCGCCGTCGCCCCCGTCGGAGCGGGCGACGCCGATGGAGGCGGACAGACGGACCTCACGGTCGGCGACGTGGAACGGCTGGGCGAGCACGCTGCGCAAGCGACCTGCGATGGTGAGGGCGGTCTCGGGCGTGGTGCCCGGGGCGAGCAGCACGCAGAACTCGTCGCCGGCCCAGCGGGCGAGCAGGTCGGTGGACCGCACGCTGTGCTGGAGCCGCTCGACGGCGACCACGAGCACCTCGTCGCCCGTGCGGTGGCCGAGCGAATCGTTGACGATCTTGAACCGGTCGAGGTCGATGAACAGCAGGGTCCGGTCGGGATCGGGACCGGTCGCAGCCGCCTCGATCGCCAACTCCAGCTGGAACCGGTTCGGGAGGCCGGTGAGGGCATCGTGGGTGGCCTGGTGTCCGAGCTCGCGCTCGAGGCGCCGGCGATCCGTCACGTCCTTGGCGATGCCGAAGACCCCGACGATGTCTTCGTCCACCACGATCGGCATGTTCGTCACGGCGAGCTCCAGCGCCCGGCCGGTCCGATCCATGATCCGGATCTCGTAGTCCTGCGCCTCGCCCCTGGCCGAGCGCTCGAAGTGCCCCACCGTGCGCTCCAGGTCGTCGGGGTGCATCACGCCCGCGTACGAGGCGCCGCACAGCTCCTCGGCGGAGTACCCGGTCAGCCGCTCCGATGCCGGGTTGACCATGGTGAAGCGACCCTCGAGGTCGAAGGCGAACACGGCGTCGGTGTTGTGCTCGAACAGCGAGCGGAAGCGCTGCTCGCTCTCCTCGACCCGGCGCCGGGCGTCGACGCGTTCGGTGACGTCGCGAGCCGAGACGTGCATCACCGTGGCGCCCGGTGCCGCTGCGGTGTTGAGCTCGAGCCAGCGGATGGAGTCGTCCTTGGCGATGACGCGTCGCTCGTGGAGCACCGGGCGATCCGTGGGCAGCGTGAGCTGGCTGTGCGGACCGGTGCGGACGTCGTCGGGGTGGAAGAAGCTCCGGTACGGCTGCCCGACCATCTCGGCCTGCGTGTAGCCCAGCATGGGCGCGCAGGCGGCGTTGATGGACACGATGGTGCCGTCGACGTCGATCACGGCGATGAGGTCGCGCGTCGTGTCGAGGATGCCCTGGAGCATGTCGTGCTGCTCGGTGAGCCGGCGCACGACGGAGGCGAGGAAGACGCCGAGGGCGATGATCGTGCCGGCTCGCATGGTCGCGTAGTCGAAGGCGACGCGGCCCAGCGCTCGCTCGGACACGACCAACGTCCAGACGCCAGCGGCGAGCCCGGCGGCGATGCCCCCGGCGAGGCCACCCCGGCCCTGCCACCGCATGGTGGCCTCGAGCATCGCGAGCACGCCGATGAGGTAGATCGGCTCGGACGGATCGGTGAGGTTGTTCGCCAGGATCAGCGCGACGACGGCCACGTCCATGGCCATCGTGATCGCGCCGATGCGCCGGACCGTGCGGTCGTCGGGTGCGCCTCGCAGGGCGAGCCAGCCCCACAGGACGCTGCTCCAGAAGAGGCCGACGTTGACCCAGGTGAGCGAGATCCGGTCCCCGGGCTCGATGATCGTCTGCAGGGTGGTGAACAGGACCGCGGCGAAGCGGAAGCGCCAGATGAAGCGCTCTCGGGCCAGCCGCTGTGCAGCGGCGGCATCGGCGAGCGCAGAGGCCGGCATCACCTGCACCATCGGCTGCTCCGACGTCGGTCTTGAGCCGCCCGCACCCCGGGTAGGGGCAGCTCCATGGCCGACCAGACCGAGCCCGAGTCCGACCGCGTCGCCGACCGCGCCGAGCTGCTCCCCGAGGAGCAGGCGGCGGGCAGCGAGGAACCTCGGGCCCAGGCCGAGGCGATCCTCGAGGATTCAGACGAGCGGACGGCGTCCCGGGATGCGGCGCCCGACAGCCGGGTCGAGCGCCGCACCTCCGACGAGGTCACCGCCGACCCGGACGCGGGGCCGACCCAGTAGGCATCAGTACCGGTAGTGGTCCGACTTGTACGGGCCCTCGGCGGGGATCCCGAGGTAGTCGGACTGCTCCTTCGACAGCTTCGTCAGCTTGACCCCGAGGCCGTCGAGGTGGAGTCGGGCGACCTTCTCGTCGAGCTGCTTGGGCAGGACGTGCACGCCGAGGGCGTAGTCGGCCGTCTTGTTGAACAGCTCGATCTGGGCCACGACCTGGTTCGAGAACGAGCAGCTCATCACGAAGCTGGGGTGGCCGGTGGCGCAGCCCAGGTTCAGGAGGCGACCCTCGGCCAGCATGATCACCGAGTGGCCGTCGGGGAACGTGTACTCGTGGACCTGGGGCTTGATCTCGGTCTTGGTGATGTCGCTCATCCGGTTGAGGCCGGCGATGTCGATCTCGTTGTCGAAGTGCCCGATGTTGCCGACGATGGCGTTGTGCTTCATCTTCGACATGTGCCCGGCGAGGATGATGTCCTTGTTGCCGGTGGCGGTGATGAAGATGTCGGCCCGGTCCACCACGTCCTCGAGGGTGGTGACCTCGTAGCCGTCCATGGCGGCCTGCAGGGCGCAGATCGGGTCGACCTCGGTGACCACGACGCGGGCACCCTGGCCGCGGAGCGACTGGGCGCAGCCCTTGCCGACGTCGCCGTAGCCGCAGACCACGGCGACCTTGCCGCCCATCATGACGTCGGTGGCCCGGTTGATGCCGTCGATGAGGGAGTGCCGGCAGCCGTAGAGGTTGTCGAACTTGGACTTGGTGACCGAGTCGTTGACGTTGATCGCAGGGAACAGCAGCTGGCCGGCCTGGTGCATCTGGTAGAGGCGGGCCACCCCGGTGGTGGTCTCCTCGGTGACGCCCTTGATGTCGGGGGCGATGCCGTGCCAGAGCTTGGGGTTCTCGGCCTGGAGGCGGGTGAGCAGGGCGAGGACCTCGGTCCACTCCTCGGAGTCGTCGTCGGTGGCCTCGGGGACGGCGCCGACCTTCTCGTACTCGAGGCCCTTGTGGACGAGCAGCGTGGCGTCGCCACCGTCGTCGAGGATCATGTTCGGGCCGGTCTCGCCGTGGGGGCCGGTGGGCCAGCGCAGCGCCTGCTCCGTGCACCACCAGTACTCCTCGAGCGTCTCGCCCTTCCAGGCGAAGACCGGGACGCCGCGGGGCTTGTCCGGCGTGCCGTCGGGGCCGACGGCGACGGCGGCGGCCGCGTGGTCCTGGGTGGAGAAGATGTTGCAGCTGACCCAGCGCACCTCGGCGCCGAGCGAGGTCAGCGTCTCGATGAGCACCGCCGTCTGGATGGTCATGTGCAGGCTGCCCATGATCCGGGCGCCGGCCAGCGGCTGGGCGTCGGCGTACTCCGCCCGCAGCGCCATCAGGCCGGGCATCTCCACCTCGGCCAGCTCGATCTCCTTGCGGCCCCAGGGGGCGAGTGACAGGTCGGCGACCTTGAAGTCGTGGCCGTCGGTCTCCAGCGTCGTCATGGCGCGCCAGCTCCTCGTGTTGCGTTCGATGTTCGAAAAAGGGCGGGGCGGCTGGACGCAACTGGCGCCTCTCGTGACAGCCGGCCGGAGCACAAGGCTACGCGGTCACGGCCCCGAGGAGGCCATGCGGGACCGCCGATCCGGCATCGAACGGTAGTGTCGTCCGTCGTGCGCGATCGTCTGCTGTGGGCCTCGACGGCTGTCGCACCCCTCACCTTCGCCCTCGCGACCATCGTTCTGCAGCGTGCCGGCGGGGTGACGATGTTCGACGATGAGCTCGGCTTCCTCGGCGAAGCGGTGTTCTTCTCCACCCGCGACGGCGCCCCGCTCCTGGCCGGCATCCCGTTCTACTCCGCGGGCTACCCGGCGCTGCTCGCACTGCCTGTCAGCATCCTCCCCTTCGACCCCTGGGTGATCGCCGTCGGCGTCAACGTCGTCCTCCTGGCTGCGCTCGGGCCGTTGCTGCACGCCATGGCGCGGCGGCTCTTCGGTCTCCGCGGCATCGCCGCCGCCGTCGTGGCCATCGCCGGCGCCACGGCGACGTCCGTGGTCTTCCAGGCACCGCGGGCCTGGGCCGAGGTGTGCATCGCGTTCGCGTTCACGCTGTGGGCCTGGCTCCTGCTGCGCTACAGCCAGCACGGACCTGCGATCGGTGCCCTCCCGTTCACCATCGCCGCCGGCGGCATGCTGGCCGTCCACCGTCGGTCCAGCATCGTGGTGCTGATCACGCTCGGCGCCGTCGCCGTGTGGTCGCTGGCGCCGCTCGTTCGACGGACGGACGAACCGCTCCGAGTGCGGGCGCGTGCGGTGCCCTGGCGTTCGTTCGTGCTCGCCGAGGTCGCCGGCGTGGCAGCGGCCGCAGGGGCGCTCGCCCTCGATGCCTACGTCGTCGACACGCTCTACGACGGCACGACGTCCGGCAGTCGCCTCGACAAGGCCCAGAACCTGCTCTCGACGGACTGGATTCCCGCTGCCATCGGCCACGTCTGGTCGTTCCTCGCCACCACGTTCGTCCTGGCCGGCGTCGGCTGCCTGTTCCTCCTCTGGACCGTTCGAGCCCGGCGCCACGTCGTGTTCTCCACGGTGCTGCTCCTGGCGCTCGCCGCCATTGCCGGAACCTCGGTCCTCTTCCTCGCCAACGGCATCCGCGCCGACCAGCTCGTCTACGAGCGCTACCTCGCCGCCACGGCGCCCGTACTCGTCATGATCGGCGCCGGCGCGGTCGCTGCACGGATGACTCCGGTCCGGTCGTGGGTGCTCGCGAGCGCGGGTGTCCTCGCCGTCAGCGGCTTCGTGTTGTCGGTCTCGCTGGAGAGCTCACGCCTGACGGGGAACGTGCAGAAGTTCACGACCCCGACCCTGACCACGTTCGACATGGTCGTCACCGGGTGGGGCGAACCCTTCACCGAGGGGATCCACGTGCTCCCGATCACGGCCGTGGTCCTCTCGGTGGTCGTCGTGGTGGCCGGCGCCGCGAGCTGGCGGGCCTGGCTCGGCCCCGCGGTGGTGGTGGTGGCCGGCGCCGCGACGGTGGCGGCGGGATCGGCGGGGAACCTGAAGCCGTTCACCGACCAGTGGGAGCCGACCGGCCGCGAGGCAGCCCGAGTCCTTGCCGACGCCGATGTTGAGGTGCTCCAGTACGCCCCGCACCTCCGCCACGAAGTCCGAAACGTCCTGCACTACCGACTCGGCTACCCCGACGCCGTGCTCACCGATCCTCCGTCGTGCGACGTCTCCCCGTACACGGTCGGGCCACCGACGCTCGAGGACGAGGGCCTGGCCCCCGTGATCGGGGTCGGGAACTTCCCCGGGGGCGTGTACCGCATCGACTGCTGAGCGGTCCCAGGCGCTACCCGTCGACCGCCCACAGTCCGAGATCGCCGTCGCGCTCGGTCCCGAGGAGCTCGGCCCCCTCCGCCGGCGGGGTGGACTCCCCGGCCAGCACCAGCCCGGCACCGTCGGGCAGGTCCCCCACGAAGTAGGAGACGTCGACGTCGGGGTGCCAGAACTGGGTGTTGTACGCCCAGTACACGTGCAGGTCCTCGTCCCGGTCGACCCAGACCACCTCGTCGACCTCCTCGAGCACCGGACCGAGGCGGTGCCGGCCGGCCCAGGCCTCCGAGGCCGGGCCGGCCCACTCCTGGACGAGCGACACCCCGGCGAACACGTTGAGCCCGGCGATCACCGCGAGGGGCAGCGCCCACCCCCACCGGTCGCGGCGCACGAGGGCAGCCGCGCCCAGCAGGAGCATGACGACGGCTGCGAGCAGACCGGTGGTGACGACGTGGTCGCGGCCGAAGAGCTCGACCGGCACCCGGAGGGAGGCGATGTTGTGCCAGGCGATCGGCTGCTCCCACACGTCGTCGGCGTACACGGCATCGAGGGCCAACCCGATGCCGGCGCTCGCGCCGGCAGCGGCGAGGATGCCGGGCCACGCCCAGCGGCGCCGCAGCGCGGGGGCCAGCACGACGAGCACCGGCACCCACTGCTCGAGGTAGCGGCCGTACACGGGCAGGTCGGCGCGGCTCACGTCCGTGCCGATGCCGACCTGGTAGGACCCGATGGTGCCGAGCGCCAGGCTGCCGAGCGCACCGAGCACCACGAAGCCCATCGCCAGACCGCGCGCCGTGCCGCGCTCGTTCCAGCCGACACGGGCGCCGACCAGCATCCCGAGCGGCACGAGGCCGAGCGTGGCGACGACGAGGTACCAGGTCTGCCCGGCGGTGATCACGGCGGCGCCGATCGGCTCCCCCAGGGCACCCACCGGCGACCCGGCCAGCGACGGCATCGTCCCGGCCGGATAGAGCCGGTCCGTGGCCCAGGCGTGCAGGACCTGGGTGAGCAGCACCACCAGCAGCGCGGCTCCGCCGAGCGCGGCGGCGACGCGCGGCGCCAGCACCCCGGCACGCCAGGCCGCGACCGCGACCAGGGCCAGGGCGAGGACCGCCACGATCGAGCGGGGGTGCACGGCGTAGGAGGCCCCGACGGCGATCCCGGCGAGCAGCGACCACGGCACGGTGCCGGCCTCCAGGGCCCGGTGCACCAGCACCACGCCGACGGCGACCACGAGGACGAGCAGTGCCTCGGGCAACAGCATCGTGGCCTGCAGGATCGACGCCGCCATCGAGCCGCCCACGATGGCTGCGCCGGCGCTCAGCAGCGGGCGGAGACCGGCGAGCCGGGTGCCGATCAGGTGCAGCACGGGGATGACGGCGGCGGCGGCCGCCGCGTTCAGCCCCTGCGCTGCGTTCTGGAAGGCGCCGGGCTCCAGGATCGCGGCCGCCGGCGCAAGCAGCGCACCCCAGCCGGGCAGGTACGCCGGCCCGTAGAGGGTCGGCGGGTCACCGGCCAGCAGGCGGGCCACCCCGACGTAGCCGCCCTCGTCCTGGAAGATGAAGGGCGACACGACCGAGCGGGCCAGCAGGAGCCGGCCCAGGAGCGAGGCGAGGGCGGCCACGACCACCAGTGCCCACGCCGCGCGGTGCGACCTGCGCTGCGGGGGGGTCGCCATCGGGCCCGACGCTAGTTCGACCCCCGGTCGATCTCGGGACCCATGCGCTCCCGGGCCAGGGCCACGACCTCGCCGGGCTCGGCGTGGCGGCCGAGGCCGGCCTTGGAGAAGATCAGCTCACCGTCGAGGGTGACCTCGAAGCGGCCCTTGCCGTCCGGCACCAGCTCCAGGGTCTCGATGATCGGGGCCCAGCCCCGCAGCAGCTCGTCCGCCAGACCGACGGCTCTCGGCACGTAGTCTCACGGGACGCAGAACGCGATGGAGATCCGGTGGCGCGGGTCCAGCATCGTCATGCGCCGAGGGTGTCGACGCCCCGGGGACCCGGGTCGATCTCGTTCTCCTGGGCCAGGTGCCAGCTGACGAGGTCACCCGTGAGCACCAGGTCCAGCAGCTGGGCCAGCGGGCCCTCTCCTTCGGCGTGCACCTCGTGACGGGCGTGCACGACCTCCTCGAGCATGGCCTCGACGGCAGGGAGCACCGCAGCGTCGTCGGTGTCCTCGTGGTCGTGCCGGAGCTCGACGAGGGAGAACACCTGGCGGGTCATGTCGCCGTGCTGACCCCAGCCGGACAGCTCGTGGTGGCGGGCCTGGGGCAGCGCCAGGTCGAAGGCGGGGGCCTTGACGTTGTCGTTGACCTGCTGCTTCCAGCGTCGGGCGGCGACCGCGCCGACCGGCCCGGCCCCCAGGGTCAGGACCATGGTGCGCCCGATGCGGCGGGCGAGCACGGCGGCGTCGCCATCGGGGCGGTCGAGCTGGTCGCGTCGCCGGGTGAGCTGGTGGACCGCCGCGTCGATGGTCTCGTCCAGGCCGGGACCGCCGAGCGGGGTGGCCAGCGCGCTCAGCCCGTCGAGCAGCCGGAGCGTGCTCACCAGCGTGGAGGCGAACGCGAACCGGGGCGCGGGGACCTCGTCGGTGCAGCGCACCACGCCCCCGTCGCGCTCGGCGATGGCCTCCACCACGTCGCCGCTGCCGACCCCGGTGAGGACGGCCCGGTGGTCCACGGCGGCCTGCAGCGCCGAGGTCGACTCCGACGTCGGGGCCCGCGACACGAACACGCAGCGCCACTCGTCGGAGACGAAGTCGGGCAGGCCGTGCCCGGTGTGGACGAAGACCGGTACGGGCGACCACGGCGCGACGAGGGCCTGGGCGGCCTCGGCCACCAGGGCATCGGGCCCGGAGGCCACGAGCACCATGCCGTGCACCCCGGCGAAGGGAGGGACCTCGACCGGTGCAGCCGCCGCGGCCGCCACCGATTCGGGGGTGGCCAGCACGGCGTCGAGGACCCCGAGGCTGTCGATCGGTCCCTCGGGGAGCAGGGGGGACACGGGTTCAGGCGCCGTCGTCGGGATCGAAGGTGGGCGTGATGCCCTGGCTCTCGGCCTTGGCCAGCAGGCGCTCGACCTCGGTGTCGTCGATGGCGGTGGCCTCGTCGATCAGCATGATCGGGATGTCGTCGCGGATGGCGTAGGTGCGCTTGAGCCGCGGGTTGAGGAGCAGGTCCTCGTCCTCGAAGTAGTAGAGCGGCCCCTTGTCCTCGGGGCAGGCGAGGATGTCGAGCAGCAGCTGGTCGAGTGCCATGGATGCTTTCTACCAGCGGGGGTCAGGCCCGTCTGCAAGGAAGCCTCTGAGCTGACGACCCGGCTAGAAGAGCGAGCGAACTTCCTCCACCTTGGCGTCGCACTGCTCCCGGGTGGCCGCCTCCAGGTTGAGGCGCAGCAGCGGCTCGGTGTTGGAGGGACGCAGGTTGAACCACCAGTCGCCGAGGTCCACGGTGAGCCCGTCGAGGCGGTCCTGGTCGTGGTCGGCGTAGGCCGCCGCCACCCGGTCGATGACCGCGGCGGGATCGTCGACGGTCGTGTTGATCTCGCCGGATGCGGCGTAGCGCTCGAAGGGCTTGCGGAGCTCGGACAGCTTCTGGCCGGTGCGGCTGAGCTGCTCGAGCACGACCAGGGAGGCGATGCAGCCCGAGTCGGCGCGCCAGTTCTCGCGGAAGTAGTAGTGGGCGGAGTGCTCGCCGCCGAACGCGGCGCCGGTCTCGGCCATCGTGGCCTTGATGAAGCTGTGCCCCACCCGGGTCCGGATCGGCGTGCCGCCGTTCTCGCGGACGACCTCGGGCACGGTCTTGGAGCAGATCAGGTTGTGCAGGATCGTCGCCCCGGGCTCCTTCTCGAGGATGCCCTTGGCGACGATGGCCGTGGTGATCGAGCCCGACACCGGCTGGCCGAGGTCGTCGACGAGGAAGACCCGGTCGGCGTCGCCGTCGAAGGCCAGGCCCACGTCGGCGCCGACCTCGAGCACCCGGGCCTGCAGGTCGCGGAGGTTCTCGACGTCGATCGGGTCGGCCGGATGGTTGGGGAAGGTGCCGTCGAGCTCGCCGTACATGACCTCGAGGTCCACGGGCAGGCCCTCGAACACGGCGGGCACGACGAGGCCGCCCATGCCGTTGGCGGTGTCGGCCACGACCTTCACGGGCACGAGCGCCGAGGTGTCGATGAAGCCGCGGACGTGGTCGGCGAAGGCATCGAGCAGCTCGATGTCGTCGATGGTGCCCGGCTCGCCCTGCGGGGACAGGTCGTCCTCGAGGATCATCCGCTTGATCTCGTCCATGCCGGTGTCGGAACCGATGGGCTTGGCGCCGGCCAGCGTCATCTTGATGCCGTTGTACTGGGCCGGGTTGTGGCTGGCGGTGAACATCGCACCGGGGGCGTCGAGGCTCCCGGCGGCGAAGTACAGCATGTCGGTGGAGGCCAGCCCGATGCGGGTGACGTCCATGCCCTGGCTGGTGACCCCCTCGCAGAAGGCGGCCACGAGCTCCACGCCGGAGGGGCGCATGTCCCGGCCCACGAGCACTCGGTCGTGGGGCTCGGGCTGCGTGCGCACGAACCGGGCGAACGCCGCGCCGATGGAGCGGACGAGCTCGGCGTCGAGCTGGTCCGGGGTGATGCCCCGGATGTCGTACGCCTTGAAGACAGCATCGATGTCGGCCACGACGGAAGGGTGGCTGCCGTGGTCGGGCCTTGGCAAGCGCTCCCGGGTGGCGAACAGCACGATCGCGGCCAGGACCGACAGCGTCGCGAGGCCGATGACCCGGTCCATCGACGTGCCGACCAGGCCCACGGACGCGGGCAGGTCCACCGCCGGCGCGATGAGGCCCGAGAGCAGCTCCCGGATGCCGAGCCCGCCCGGGAAGATGCCGATGGCCGAGGCCGCCACCGTCGCCATCGACAGCGACGTCGCCTGCGCGATGCTCGGCTCGAACCCGAGTGCCTCGATGGTCAGGTACAGCCGCACCGCCTTCACCAGCACCGACAGGGCCTCCACGGCCACCAGTCGCTGCAGCACCGCCCCGACCGGCCCGTCGGCCAGGCGCCGCACCAGCACGGCCGCACCGCCGAGCATGGCCAGCCCGATGACGAGCAGCACGACCGCCTGCACCGGTGCCGCCCCCACCTGCACCGCGGCCACGATGACGAGGGCGACGGCGATGTAGGCGAGGCCGACAGCCAGGGTCGACGTCACGGCCTGCCCGGTGGAGGAGCCGCCCTTGGCCAGCGCCCGCGTCCGCACCAGCACCGACCCCGGCACGGGCAGGAGGTTGAACGCGGCGGCGATGATGGACACTCGCAGGGCCGCCGGCAAGGCGACCCGCTGGCCCACGATGCGGGCCGACACCCGGTACTCCTCGGCGTTGACCACCGCACCCGGGACCACGAGCAGCGCGGCGAGGGCGATGAGCGACCAGTCGATGTCGCCCCGATCGGATGGGAGCGCCTGCCAGGCCGCCACGGTGGAGCCGACGAAGATGGTGACGGCGACCGCGTACGCGATCCGCCGGCGACCGGGCGTGGACGCCCACGAGCGGAGGGCGGCCAGCCGTCGGAGCAGGTCGGGGACGGCGGCTGGCACGGCCGGCGATCGTAGGCACCCGCACCCACCAACCCGGTTCCCTGCGCGCCGATCGACCGCCGGTGGTCGACTCGCGCGCAACGAACGGCCCCCTTCCGGTTCCTCACGCGCGAATCGACCATCCATGGTCGATTCGCGCGCGGCGAACGGATCCAGTGGGGCCAGACTCGTCGGATGCCGGGACCGACCGACGACGAACGGGTGGCACCCCTGCGCCGCCTCTGGCACTACGGGGCGCCGTACCGCCGACGAACCGGGTGGGCCACGACCCACTCGGTGCTGAACAAGCTCTTCGACCTCGCCCCTCCCCTGCTCATCGGCCTCGCCGTGGACGTGGTGGCCAACGACGGCGACGCCACCCTCGACCGCATCGGGTTCACCACGCAGCGAGCCCAGATCGTCGCGATCGCGCTCCTCACCTTCCTGGTCTGGGCGCTCGAGTCCCTGTTCCAGTACCTGCACCAGATCGCGTGGCGGAACCTGGCCCAGGACCTCCAGCACGACCTGCGCCTCGACGCCTACCGCAACGTGCAGGAGCTCGAGCACGCCTGGTTCCAGGAGCGGGCCACCGGCGACCTCATGGCGGTGCTCAACGACGACGTCAACCAGCTCGAGCGGTTCCTCGACATCGGCGCCAACGAGATCATCCAGGTGCTGACCACCGTGGTGGCGGTGGGCGCGATCTTCTTCGTGCTCGACCCGTCGGTGGCGATGCTCGCCATCGCGCCGATGCCCCTGGTCCTGTGGGGCTCGTTCTGGTTCCAGCGCCGGCTCGAGCCCCGCTACGAAGCGGTCCGCAACCAGGCCGGGTTCCTGAACGGCCAGCTGGCCAACAACCTGCTCGGCATCTCGACGGTGAAGTCCTTCACGGCCGAGGACCGGGAGGCGGCCCGCATCGCCAGGGAGAGCGACCGGTACCGCGAGACCAACCGTCGGGCCATCTCGCTGTCGTCGGCGTTCGTGCCGCTCATCCGCATGGCGATCCTCATCGGCTTCACGGGGACGATGGTGTGGGGCGGCTACGAGGCGATCAAGACCGCCACCGACGGGTCGGGCTCGCTGTCGGTCGGCCAGTACAGCGTGCTGCTCTTCCTGTCCCAGCGCCTGCTGTGGCCGCTGACGCGCCTCGGCGAGACCTTCGACCAGTACCAGCGGGCCATGGCATCCACGAACCGCATCCTCGACGTGGTGGACACCGAACCGGCCATCACGGGTGGCCCCGAGCGCCTCGCGCTCGACCTCGGCCAGGGGGAGGTGTCCTTCGAGGACGTCACCTTCGCCTACGAGCCCGGCGCCACCCCCGCGCTCGACGGCGTGACGCTGACCATCGAGGCCGGCCGGACGACGGCGGTCGTCGGCCCCACGGGATCCGGCAAGTCCACGCTCATGCGGCTGCTGCTGCGCTTCCACGACGTCGACGAGGGACAGGTGTGCATCGAGGGCCACGACGTGCGCGACCTCGACCTCGGCGACCTGCGCCGGCTCACCGGCCTGGTGAGCCAGGACGTGTACCTGTTCCACGGCACGGTCCGCGAGAACATCGCCTACGGCCGCCCGGACGCCCCGATCGAGGACGTGGTCGCCGCCGCGACCGTGGCCGAGATCCACGACTTCGTGCAGACGCTGCCCCAGGGCTACGACACCATCGTCGGCGAGCGGGGCCAGAAGCTGTCCGGCGGCCAGCGCCAGCGGCTCTCGATCGCCCGGGCCGTGCTGAAGGACCCGGTCGTGCTGCTCCTCGACGAGGCCACCTCGGCCGTCGACAACGAGACCGAGGCCGCCATCCAGCGGTCGCTCGAGCGGATCTCCGCCGGGCGCACCACCCTCGTCGTGGCCCACCGGCTCTCGACGGTTCGCGACGCGGACGTCATCCACGTGCTCGAGGCCGGGCGCATCGTGGAGTCCGGCACCCACGACCAGCTGGTGTCCCGCGAGGGCGCCTACGCCTCGCTGTGGGCGGTGCAGACCGGCGAGGCCGTCCACCACGACCCCCACCGACCGGGTCCGTTCAGGGCCCGCCCGTCGTGAAGGTCGGCACCACGCCGACGTCGTCGTAGGCCCCGATCGAGGACCACCGCCGCACCCGCGCCAGGTCGAGCGCCAGGCGGACCACGTCGTGGCCGACCCGCACCGTCGACGACGCACCGGCCTCGTCGAGCTGCACCGGGATCTCGCCGAGGGACAGCTCGGCCCGCTCGACCAGGTGCAGGATCTCGATGTCGAAGGCGAAGCCGTCGATGCGGGCGTGCGCGAACAGCGAGCGGGCCACGTCGCCCCGGAAGGCCTTGAGCCCGCACTGGGTGTCGCGCGGGGCGGCGAGCAGCACGGCGGCGGACAGGCGGTTCACCACCCGGCTGCCGAGGGCCCGCAGCCCGGTGGCCCGGGACACCACCGAGTCGACGTGGCGGCGGTTGCCGATGACGACGTCCCACCCGGCCTCGACGGCCTCGAGCGCCCGCCGCAGCTGGGGCGGGTCGTAGGCGAGGTCGGCGTCGGTGAACAGCGCCACCCGGCCCCGGGACGCGAGCATCCCCGCGCGGACCGCCGCCCCCTTCCCCCGGTTCTGGGGCTGCACGATGACCTGCTCGGCGCCCGCCTCGAGGGCGATGGCCGCGGTGTCGTCGCCGGAGCCGTCGTCCACCACCACGACCTCGAGGCCGCCGTCCGCGGCGACGTCGGCCAGCTCGTCGTGGATGCGCCGCACCGTCGTCCCGATGCGGTCGGGTTCCCGGTACGCGGGGATCACCACGGTCAGCCGGCACGTCCCGTCCTCCAGCGGCCGCAGCGACGGCGTGTGGAGCTCTCGGATCGCCTCGCCCAGCACCCAGCGGTAGCCGATGGCCCGGACCACGGCGGCCACGGTCAGCGAGATCGCCTTCGCCGCGAGCAGGCCGGTCACCGTGGTGAAGCCGAAGGCGGTGAAGGTGGCCCGGAGCACGAGGGCGTCGACGACGGCGGCGACCGAGGCGAGGAGCACGAAGGCCGAGGGGTGGCGGACCCAGCGGAAGTACGGGTTCGACCGGAACGTGGCCACCCGGTGGGCGCCGTAGGACACGGTGGACGCGACGGCGATGGCGACGAGGTCGGCCACCAGCAGCGGCCAGCCCAACCCCTCGCGCAGCGCCACCAGCAACCCGACGTCGATCGCGGTCGGCAGCACCGACACGGCGGCGAAGGCGAGCAGTCGACGCGGCACGGCCGCTATGCGTCGGCCGGCGCCGTGGTGTCGACCGG
The DNA here is from genome assembly GCF_041228405.1 of Salinilacustrithrix flava. GTDB lineage: Bacteria > Actinomycetota > Acidimicrobiia > Acidimicrobiales > Salinilacustritrichaceae > Salinilacustrithrix > Salinilacustrithrix flava. Next base: position 2,761,409 of record NZ_CP133888.1, on the reverse strand, counting down.
CTCGACCGGGTCGACCGGTGCGAGGTCGGCGAGGAACGGGTCCGGCTCGGGTCGCGTGCGGGGTGCGCTGGTGCCGTCGGCCGGGCGCAGGTCGCGCACGGGGACGCGCGGGCGGCGGGTGAGGACGACCAGGCCGGCGATGCCGGCGAGGGTGAGCGCGATCGCGATCAGGTCGATCCCCGTGCGGCCGTAGGTGAGGCGCACGTCGGTGTCGGTCGGCACGACGACCATCAGGTTCGGCGCGACCCGGTAGGGGCCGTCGGCGCCGGCGACCTCCCAGTTGGGGAAGTAGGAGGCCTTGACCAGCACGGGGGTGCCGGGGCGGTCGACTCGGAACGAGATCGAGGTGTCGCCCACCGCCACGTCCGACACCTCGGCCGGCGTGAGCGCCCGGGTCTCGGGGGTCGCGCCGGGGTCGACCCGCTGCCACTCGGCCGGGCCGTCCGCCGCCAGGGCCACGTCCCACCGGGACGGATCCTGGAACCACTCGAGCGCGGCGCCCGGGCAGGGCTCCTCACCCTCCTTGCAGCCGAGCCACTCGTCCTGGGCCTCCGATGCCGTGGTGACCGCCGGTTCGTGGGCGAGGGGCTCCACGAGCGAGGCGCCGCCCGCGACCTCGTACACGAGCCACGGCCCGTCCGCGGCCACCTCGGTCAGGTCGGGGTGGCCGGCGGCCGCCGCCTTCGCCTCCGGGCTGCGCGCGAGGTAGTAGCGCACCCCCATCAGCTGGAGGTGCTCGACGCCGGCGTCGACGTCGAGCTCCCGGTACGGCATGTCGCGCTGGGCCCGGCTCGGCGCCTGGGACAGCTCGGACTGCATGAGGAAGTGGAACGGCGTGGTGGACGAGGCCTCGAAGTACAGCCCCTCCATCGAGCCGATGCAGCCGTCGGTCCAGTGGGGCAGGAGCATGAGGGCCATCGGGGTGCCGTAGTCGTTCAGGTCGGAGCTGTACTCCCACAGCGAGCGCCCGCAGCCGTTGGTCTCCCCCACCTCGGCCATGGTCGAGACGATCCCCCGGTACTCGGGGTAGGCCTCCTTGCGCTCGTAGCCGCTGTAGTTCCACCGGGCCCAGTCGGTGACGAAGTTCCGGCCGGCGACGTCGATGCCCAGCGCGTCGGGCACCCGCAGGGAGAACAGGCCCGGGACGCCGACCGAGCGGACGAGCCGGTAGGTGCCGTCCGCGTTGGTGGCACCGCCGGGGGCGTTGCGGAGCTGGCCGGCCAGGAACCCGCCGAGCAGCAGCAGCGCCAGCGGCGCAGCCGCGACCGTCACCCACCGCCGCGGCCGGCGTGGGTCGGGGGCCAGCACCTGGGCCAGCGCCCGCGCGATCTCCCCGACGCCGACGGCGGCCAGCCAGTAGACGACGAGGTACCAGAACGGCAGGAGGCGGGCGTTCCACAGCCGGCCCTGGGGCAGGAACACGAACGCGAGCGCGAGGCCCAGGCCCGCGACCACCAGCGCGACGCCGACGCGGCTGCGGAACGCCACCGAGAGCACGGCGCCGACCAGCGCGAGGGCCGCGAAGAGCCGCAGGTCGCCCGGCACCAGCTCGGGCCACACCTGGTCGGAGAACCACGACCACAGGCCGGTGCCGTCCCGGTGGACCGCGATCTTCTCCCAGCCCATGTCGTTGACGTAGGTGCGGCGCCAGAAGAACGGCAGCACCCACCAGGCCGCCAGGAGGGCGGCCACGACGCCGGTGCTGAGCAGCCACCACAGCCGGCCGATGGCGAGCGGACGGCGCTCGGCGCCGGGGTCGGTCGGCTCGGCTCCCTCCCGGGTGAGCAGGACGAGGGCGACGATGACCAGCAGCACGAGCGTGACGGCCACCGTCGGCCCGGTGCCCGCCAGGCCGGTCACGAGCGCGGCCGCACCGCCCAGCACGACGACCGCGGCGGCAGCCGCGCCGACGAGGACGGTGCGGCGGGCCGGCGCACCCTCCCCCGCGGGTTCGGCGACGAGGTGCACGACCAGCAGCACGAGGGTCACCCCGAGGGCGAAGAAGGCGGGGATGAGGTGGCAGAGGCCGACCAGCGCGAGCAGCGCCGCCGCCGTGGCCCGGTGGGTGCCGATGCGCAGGCCGTGGACCACCACGCCCAGGTAGACGATCGCCAGCGCCAGGCTGATCGAGAACGCGAACTCGCCGGCCATGGTCGACGCGATGTTGCCGCCGTAGATGGTGAAGGACTTGTCGAACAGGAAGGCGAGCGTGGTGACCGCGAGCAGGGCCGGCGTCGGGTGCGGGAACCGGGCGAGCCGGCCGAAGGCGTAGGCGGCGACCGGCATGGCCACCACGCCCGCCACCGACACCAGCTTGAACGCAGGTCCGTAGGGCACGGCGACGCCGAGGACGACCACCAGCGCGGCAGCGACGGCCAGGGGCACCCGTCGGGGGTGCCGCCCGTAGCGGCCGGCCACCACGGCGGCGGCCACGCCGGCGACGATGAGCACGAGGTCGAACGTCGGGCCGAAGCCGCCCCAGAGCCCGGCGAGGAGCGCCACCAGGGCGAGCCCGGCGGTGACCGCCAGCTCGGTGCGGTCGCGGACCCATCGGCCCGCCGCCCGACCGGCGATCAGCAGGGACGCCGCGGCCGGGAGGATGGCGAGCGCCCCGCCGAGGCCGGCGTTCAGGGCCACCATCCCGAGGAACGGGACGACCATGTAGAACTGGAAGACGGGGAAGCCGGCGTACCAGTCGGGGGTCCAGCCGGCGAGTCGCAGGTCCGGCAGGAGGTGGTCCCGCAGGTACGCGAACGCCCACACGTGGGCGCCCATGTCGCCACCCGCAGGCGTCGTGCTGGCCAGGAGCAGGTCCGGGTGGAGCTGCCAGAACACGAACAGGGCGCTGGCCGCGACGACCAGTGCGTCGATCGTTCGGCGGGCGACCGGGCTCATCGGCGAGACATCCTCCCACCCCGGTCCCGGGTCGGACCGATCACCCACCGGCGACGAGCGCGACGACCGTGGTCGCGTTGAAGCCGACGTGGGCCCAGATGCTGGGACCGAGCCGGCCGGTGCGGTGGGCCAGCACCGACAGCACGAGGCCGAACGCGGCCAGGGCCGGCAGCTGCAGCGCCTGGAAGTGGCTGATGCCGAACAGCACCGACGTGATGAGCATCGCCGGCCAGATCGGCAGGTGGCGGGCCAGGGTCCGCTGGAGCATCCCGCGGAAGAAGACCTCCTCGGCGAGTGGTGCGGCGACGACCACGACCAGCACGAGCACCAGCACGCCCGGGCCCTGGGCCTTGTCCGTGAGCTCGCGAGCCGGCGCCTCGAGCGCCTCCTGGTCGGTGTCGGTGAAGATGAAGATCGGCAGCGTCACCAGCGGCACGAGCACGAGCTGGCAGGCCACGCCGATCGCGAGGCCGACGGGCACGTCCCGCAGGGTGGTCCACAGCCCGAGGTCGCGCACGGGCCCGTTGCCCCGGAGCCGGGTGGCGAGCAGCGGGACGCCGAGCAGGCCCAGCCACAGGGGGACCTGGAGGAGGGCGACCTCGCCGATGGTCAGCGCATCGGTGTCGAGCTCGCCCATCGGGATGCCCTGGGCAGCAGCGAACAGGGCGAAGCCGAGCGCGGAGGCGAGCTGGGCCACGACGAAGGCGACCGCGAGGTCGACCGCGCCCCAGCGGGGGGCCGGATCGGTCACTGGACCTTCAGGAGGCGATGCGGCCGTGGAGGTCGACCACTGAGCCGATGCGCCGGTCGACGAGGGACCAGCCGTTGGGGACCGACAGCCGTTCGGTGTGCTCGACGCACAGGTCGTACTGCATCGGGTGCGACGGGGCGAGGTGGTCCACGGTCGCCACCCGGGACGCGTAGTCGTAGGTGAGGGTCGCGGCCGGGCTCCGCTGGCACGCAGGACGAGAGCAGCTGGCACTCACGGGAGAGCAGGGTAGCCAGGGCCGCGCCGGCAGCGGTGGACACCGGACCGACCGGGCTGCACGTCCGACCGTCGGCCCCGACCCGTATCCTGGGCCCATGCAGCCGCAGTCGCCTCCGCCGCCTCCCCCGCCGCCGGGCCGCGAGTCCAAGGGTGGCGCGCGGGGCGCCAGCGCCCGGCTCGGCGGGCTGCCCCGCTGGTCCCTCTGGGTCCTGGTCGGCGTCCTCCTGCTCGGGTTCGTGCTCGCCGGGTTCTTCCCGAGCGAGCCCCGGGAGGACCTCACCTACAGCGAGTTCCGCACCGCCGTCCTCGACGGCCAGGTGCAGGACATCGAGATCGACAACAACAACGGCGACATCGACGGCGAGCTGGAGGACGGCACCCTCTTCACCACGACCGGCCCGGTCGACGGCGGCATCCCCGACGAGGACCTGCGGATCCTGCGGGACCAGGGCGTCGAGGTCAGCTACGTCACGCCCTCGCCCAGCTTCATCGCCGCCATCCTCCCCTACATCATCGTGTTCGGCCTGTTCATCGGCTTCTTCATCTGGATGCAGCGCCGGGCCCAGGGCCAGATGAGCGGCGTGATGAACATCGGCAAGTCGAAGGCCAAGCCCTACGACACCGAGCGCCCCGGCACCACCTTCGACGACGTCGCCGGGTACGAGGGCGTCAAGCAGGAGATCACCGAGGTGGTCGACTTCCTGCGCCATCCCGAGAAGTTCGCCGAGATCGGCGCCCGCATCCCCAAGGGCGTGCTGCTCGTCGGCCCGCCCGGCACCGGCAAGACCCTCATCGCCCGGGCCGTGGCCGGTGAGGCCGGCGTGCCGTTCCTGTCGGTCACCGGCTCGGACTTCATGGAGATGTTCGTGGGCGTCGGCGCCAGCCGCGTGCGCGACCTGTTCCAGACGGCCAAGAAGATGGGCAAGGCCATCATCTTCGTGGACGAGATCGACTCCATCGGCCGCAAGCGCGGCGCTGGGCTCGGCGGCGGCCACGACGAGCGCGAGCAGACGCTGAACCAGATGCTGTCGGAGATGGACGGCTTCGAGGCCACCGAGGGCATCGTGATGATGGCGGCCACCAACCGCCCCGACATCCTCGACCCCGCCCTCCTCCGCCCGGGTCGCTTCGACCGCCAGGTGGTCGTGCCGCTGCCCGAGTCCGAGGAGCGCCTGGCGATCCTCAAGGTGCACTGCAAGTCCAAGCGCCTGGCCGCCGACGTCGACCTCAACACGGTGGCCAAGGGCACGCCGGGCATGAGCGGCGCCGATCTGGCCAACCTGGTCAACGAGGCCGCCCTCTACGCGGTGCGCGCCGGCGACGACGAGATCCACAACCGCCACTTCGACATGGCGCGCGACCGCGTCCTCATGGGCCAGCGCCGCGAGTCCATGGCCCTCTCCGACCAGGAGAAGGAGGTCATCGCCTACCACGAGGCCGGCCACGCCGTGTGCGCCGCCGTGCTCCCCCACGCCGACCCGGTCCACAAGGTCACGATCCTGCCCACGGGCATGGCCCTCGGCGTCACCCAGCAGCTCCCCGAGGAGCGCCACATCTACCGCCAGGACTACATCGAGGACTCCCTCGTGGTCCGCATGGGCGGCCGGATCGCCGAGGAGGTCGTCTACGGCGTCTACTCCACCGGCGCCAACAACGACCTCACGGGCGCCACCGACCTCGCCACCAAGATGGTGCGGGAGTGGGGCATGTCCGAGCGGGTCGGCCCCCAGGCGTGGAGCGGCGGCAACCAGGTCTTCCTCGGCGAGTCGATGATGGCCTCCAAGGAGTACTCCGACGACACCGCCCGGGTGATCGACGAGGAGGTCGAGCGCATCCTGCGCGAGCAGCAGCAGCGCTGCCGCGACACCCTCCACGAGAACCGCAACGGCCTCGACCTCGTGGCCCGGGCCCTGCTGGAGCGCGAGACCATCGACGGCGCCGAGGTGAGCCGGCTCATCGAGCTCGGCCGGGGCACGGCCGAGGAGCTCCCGGAGCGGGAGTCGGTCACAACCGACTGAACCGCCGTTGCCGTTCCGCAGTCGCTGCCAGAACGCTTCTGGCAGCGGCACGGAGCCGAGCACTGGTCAGGCGTCGTCCTCGTCGTGGACGTGTTCATGGCTGCCGCAGCCGTCCGGCACGGACCCGGGCTCGCGGAGCTCGGCCAGGGCCGCCCACAGGTCGGTCGCCGTGGCCGGGCCGAGGAAGCTGGCCCGCACGACACCCTCGGCGTCGGCGACCACGGTGGTCGGCACCCCGTCGATCCGGTAGCGGTCGTGCAGCACCTTGTGGGCGGAGAACTCGAGCTCCTGCACGGCGACGGCGTCGGATTCGAGCACCCGCACCTTGTCCCACACGCCGGCGCAGGTGTCGCACGTGGCGGAGCTGAAGACCGCCACCAGCCACTCGGCGTCGGGACGCGTGAAGTCGGGGCGGTGGAGCTGGCCGGGAACGTTGTAGCCGGTGCGCACCGGTGCGGCGGCCGGCTGGCGGCGCTGCACCACCAGCGCGATCACCACCGCGACGACGGCGACGACGGCGACGATGACGAGGCGCTCCATCAGCCCTCCCCGTCCTCCGCGTCGTCGGCCGGGACCTCGGACTCGTCGTCGGGATCGACGACGATGGTCTCGTCGGGCGCCGGCAGCTCCACGTCGTCGGGGGCGACCGGGATCCCCTCGTCGTCCTCGGTCGGGGCCTCCTCGAGCTCGTCGCCGAGGTCGGCCTCGACGCCGAGGTCCACCGGGTCGGCCGGGACGCGCGCGCCGTCCGGCGACGGCACCCCCACCGCGAGGGAGATCCCGCGCTGCTCCTCCCCCAGCTGGGCCAGGATGCGCTCGACGACCACGGGTTCGGTGGCCCGCACGACCACGGCGAGGTCGTCCCGGTTGGCGATCTGGGGGGTGAGATCCACGTTCAGCCGCTCGCCGGCCTCGACGACGACGCCCTGCAGGTCGGCCACGGGGACCTCCTGGCCTCCCACGATGGCGACGACGTCCACCTCGGTGAGCACCTGGGGATCCAGGTTCACGATCGTGATGGACTCGGCGCTGGGCTCCTCCGTGCTGCCGGCGGCGAAGGTCCACTCGGTGGCCTCGACCGGTGAACCGGTGGTGACGGACAGGCCACGCCGGCCCGAGGTGCGCAGGGACGACAGCACGCGCTCGGCCACCACGGGGACGTCGTTGGCGGAGCGCACCACGGCGGAGTGCGGGACCCCGACCGGCAGGCGTCCGTCCTCGTTCATGTCCACGGTGGCGTGGGAGCCGGGGGCGATGCTCAGCTCGACCGGTGCGGGGACGCCGTTCTCCTCGGGACGGTCGACGCGGAGGTCGATCTCCACCTCGGCCAGCTCCTCGGTGGGGTTGTAGACGACGAAGCGCTCCTGGAACTCCTCGGAGGCGATCCCGTCGGGGAAGATCCAGGTCCGCTGCGGTTCGGTCACGCCCAGCTGGACGGTGAGGCCGCGGTCGCCGCCGTCCTCGTTCACCCGCACGATGCGGTCGACGATGATGCGACCGGTGCGGGTCGTGAGCGACGCCGCCACCTCGTCGCGGCGGGTCACGTCGTCGCCGAGGTCGATGCCGATGGTGCTGCGACCCGGGACCACGAGGCCGCCGGCGAAGCGGCCCGGCTCGCGGATGGTGTCCTCGGTGGAGAACACGCCCTCGACGATGGCGTCGTCGGGGAACGGGTTGAACAGCACGAGCAGCTCGCGAGCCTCCCGGGCCGTGGTCCCCCAGGCGAAGTGCCACTCGTCGCTGGCACCGGTGGCGCACGGCTTCGCGTCGATCCCGTGGATGCTGGACACCTCGTGCTCCACGACGAGCCCGCCGCCGACGGACTCCACCAGCGCGGAGGCGACCGGGGCGGTGACCAGGTCGGTCAGGGCCAGACGAGCCCGGCTGCGGGGTCCGATCTCGATGCGCCGCACCACCGGCTCGGCGCTGACGGAGGCCGGGTCGGTGGCCGGCTCCTCGTCGACCTCCTCGTCGGCCTCCTCGTCGTCCGGGTCGGCATCGGCATCGGGGGCGAGCTCGTCGGCCTCCCCGCCCGGGGCCGGCGCGGCCACGACGCCGGGGAAGGCGGTGACATCGACGTCGAGGGCACCGTCGGTGGTGTTCAGCATCGTGATGACGTGGTCGGCGAAGGCCTCCTCGTCGGCCGTGCCGCCGGCGCAGAACCAAGTGGAGGCCAGCGCGGTGGACGATGGCGCCATCGGGAACTCGGAGGGGACCACCGTGACCGCTTCGACCGAGGTGTCGTCGGTCGCCTCGCGGTCCAGGACGACCCCGGCCACGACGAATGCGATGAGCAGCACCAGCACGGGCAGGCGACGGTTCATGGTCGATCCTCCTCGTCTGGGTCGGGGGCGGGTTCCGGATCGGGTTCGGGCTCCGATTCCGGGGCGGGCTCCGGTTCGAGCTCGTCGAGCAGGGCCGGCGTGGGGTCGGCCGGCCACTCCTCGGCCGGTGCCAACCAGTCTGCGGGCTCGACGACGGATTCCGCGGGCGCGGCCGGCGTGGCGGGGGTCACCCGAGTCGGTGAGGTCGTCGCGACCGGGTCGCGCCGGCGCGTCCGCCGGGCGAAGTGGATGGCGACGAGCCAGAACAGGGCCTGGAACGCCAGCACGCCGTAGCGGACGGGGGCGGTGTCGTAGCGCAGGGTGGCGTCGCCGCTGGTGGCGGGCTCGAAGCCCTGGGCCCAGCCGAACAGCTTGGTCTTCGGGGCCGGGCGACCCTCGACCAGCAGCTCCCAGCGATCCGATGCAGCCGAGGCGTGGTGGATGCGGGCGCCCGCGGGCACATCGCCGGTCCAGGTCGTGGGAGCGACCCGCGCCGAGAGCACGGGCTCCGCGCCCACCAGGTCCCCGGCCGTGACCTCGAACGCGGTGCCGGATCCGGCGGTGGCCGGGATCATGGCCGGTGACGGCAGCGCCGCCTCGTTTCGGTAGACGGTGTAGGCCGGGTTGACCGGAACCGCCGCCAGGTCCAGCTGGTCGGCCAGGGTGCCGGTGACCTGGGCCGGGGCCGGCCGCTGCACGCCCCCGAGGGGCCGGGGCGCCGAGGCGCTGGGCACGACCACGTAGCGGATGGCCATGGGGGCGAGGAGCCGGCCGAGCCGGCTGGTCTCCCCGCGGGCCGCCAGCACCAGGGCGTCCTCGATCAGCCGGGTCGGTCCGTCCTCGGAGCCGGGCCAGCCGTCGGTGATGCCGGGCAGCCCGTCCTGGCTGGTGGCGTAGACGACGTGGTCGGACGTGGGCTCGTCCCCATCGGGCAGGTCGAGGCCGTGGCCGGGCAGGGGCAGCACGTCGGGATGCCCGATCCACAGCACCCGGAACCCCGGCTCCTCCTCCTCGAGGAACCCGAAGGTGCTCTCGAGGTCGCCGCCGGGCAGGTACCAGCGGCCGTTGCCGGCGTCGAGCATGGTGGGCACCGCACCGATGACGAGGGCCACGCCGGCCACGATCGACGCGACCTGGCGCCAGCCGAAGTGGTACTGGCGCAGATCGACCTCGAAGGCGACCACGCCGAGGCCGGCGGCGATGGCCATCGACGCTGCCGCCGGGGCCAGCATCGTCTCGGCGGGCGGCAGCGCGAGGGGCAGGCGGTCGTCCCCACCGGCCCAGGTCAGCCCGATGAGCGTCAGGGCGACGGTCCAGGCCCGAACCGCCCAGTCGAAGCGCCAGCCCCGCCCGATCAGCAGCGGCAGGGTGGCAGCGATCGGGAACCCGAGGGCGAGGAGGCTGCCGCCCACCGGGCCCACGTCGAAGCGGAACAGGGAGCCGAGCGTCGGGGTCTCGGCGACGCCGGCGTGGCCGACCACCTGCTCCCAACGAGCGCCGGGCAGGACGAAGTCCAGCATCCACGGCACGTGCAGCACGACGGCGACGGCCACGCCGCCGAGCCCGCCGACCAGCAGGCGGAGCACCCCGTGGGGTGCGCCGGCGATCGCCGACCCGAGCGCCAAGGCGGCGATCACGACGGCGAACACGGGCAGGACGGCGGGGTCGATGGCGGCGACCAGGGCCAGGAGCAGCCCGATGGAGGCGACCCGGCCGACCAGGTCGGGGCGGCGGACCCCGGGGCCGGCGTCGCCGTCGACGGCGCCGAAGGGCGCCCATCCGGCGGCGCGACCGAGCTGGCCGAGCAGCCACGGCGTGGCGGCGTACACGGCGAGCGACCCCCAGCGGGCGTCGGCGACGGCGTCGTAGGCCACGGGGATCGCCCCGTAGACGACGAGCGCCACAGCCTGCGCCCGCGGCGATGCCGCCGGGCGGAGCAGGCGGTAGGCGCCGATGAGGCCGACGGCGATGGAACCGAGCAGCAGCACCTGGCGGAGCGCACCCATGGCGCCGAAGAGGAGGGCCCCGGCGCCGGCCAGCAGCCCGAAGGCCGTGGGTGCGGGCGAGGACGAGCCGAGCCCGGTGGTGCGCCACCCGGACAGGAACGAGTCGAACAGCTCGCCCGGACCCTCGTCGAAGGGCAGGAACCCGCCGACCGTGGCGATGGGGCGCTGGATCAGGTGCCGGCTCCCGAACGCGACGATGAGGATGGTGATCGCCCAGGCGATCACGGGCCAGCGCAGCTCGCCGGAGCGCAGCCCGGCGACGAACCGTCGCCACGCACCCTCCGCCCGGTCCGAGGGGCTCGCACCCCGGGACGACGTGCCCCGCAGGAACGCGTTGAGGCGGGAGAAGCCACGGACCTGGAACCGACGGATCTCGGCGTCGGGGACGCCACGGAACCCTTCGACCTTCTGGTGCAGCGCCCGGATCTCCCCTCGGCGCCGCCAGTTCCACCGCCACGCGGCGATGACGTCCTGGGCCTGGCGGCGGCGGCCGGTGAGGACGGAGTAGACGATCTCGAGGACGGCCACGAAGGCGGCCTGGGGCAGCACCCGCACCCGGTGCCAGCGGGAGTAGCAGACGAGCATGGTGCGCAGGCGGTGGCGGATGAGACGCTGGCGGCGCAGGGACGTGTCGGAGCGCTCGCCGAGAGCCTCGGCGTGGCCGATCACCGCGTCGGGCGCCACCACGACCCGGGCGCCGGCCACGTGGGCCCGCCAGCACAGGCTGAGGTCGTCGTTGAGCAGGTCGATGCCCTCGTCGAAGCCGCCGATGGCCTCGAACAGGTCGGCGCGCACGAGGGTGCAGCCGCCGGGCACGACGAAGACGTCCCGCACGGCGTCGTACTGCTCCTGGTCGAGCTCGCCGGGGTCGACCACGGTGGACCGCTCGCCGGTCTTGTCGACCGATTCACCGACCTGCAGCAGCCGGCGCCGGTCGTCGAGCTGCACGAGCTTGCCACCGACGATGCCGGCGTTGGACCGGACGGCCTCGTCGACCAGGGTGCGGATGGCCTCCGGCTCGGGGGCGGCGTCGTCGTGGAGGAAGCAGAAGAACGCGGCCCCGTCGACGATCTCGCGGACCTGGTTCGCCGAGGCACCGAAGCCGCGGTCCTCGTCCAGGCGCCGCACGTAGGCGTTCGGGAGGGCGCGCGCGATCCGGGGGGTCGGGTCGGTGTCGCTCGCCGCATCGATGAACAGCACCGCCAGGTTGGAGTAGTCCTGGGCGGCGAGTGCGTCCACGGCTTGCTCGAGCCACGGCCCGGGATCCCGGGTCACCACGACGGCGACGACCGCAGGGGCCGCGGGGCGGCTCGGGGCGGGCGTCTCCACGAGTGCGGCAGGGTACCGGGCCGGGTCGCCCGGATCGCGAAGGTCGGCCGGTTCGCCCCGCGAGGAGACATCGTTCACAAGTGCTTGTCACGCCTCGCAAATCTGCTTAGTCTTTCAAGCATGACCCCCGAGATCACCCTCGACGACATCCAGAAGACCGTCCGGGACAGCTTCTACGTGACCGTCGGCCTCGGCGTGATCGCCTTCCAGAAGGCCCAGGTCCAGCGCAACGAGCTGCGCAAGCAGCTCGAAGAGGGCGTCGGCGGCGCCCACCAGACCGTGGCCGACAGCGTCAAGACCGTCGAGGAGCGCCTCGAAGCGGTCGAGCACCGCATCGACGCCGTGCTCGACGACGTCGAGGAGAAGCTCCCCGCCCAGGCCCGCCTCGTCATGTCCCAGGCCCGCGGCGTCGCCAAGGACGCCCGCCAGCAGCTCCGGCTCCTGGTCGACCGGGCCTGACCCCTCCTCCGCTCGACCCGCTTCCCCCGGCAGGTCGAGCGGCTGCGACGACCGGCCCCTGACGGCAGCTCCGCTGCCCGATGGCCCCGGTCGTCGCCCCACCTCCGACGCCGGGCACCGGCGCATCCGTCCCCCCTTGGATGCGCACGCCCGGCGCGGAGGTGCTGATCTCCCTCGCCGTGCTCGCTGATCAGCGGCCGGCGAGCTCGGCCAGGTGGCCCGCGATCGTCCGGGCCGACCCCGCCCAGGTCGCGGTGACCGCCGGCGGCAGCTCGCCGGCGCCGACCACCGTTCGTTCCCCGCAGAGGTGCGAGCCCAGCGCGGCGACCCAGGCGTCGACGTCGTCGGGATCGGCGTAGGTCACGTCATCTCCGCCCACCTCGGGCAGGGAGCCGCCCGTGGAGCTCACGACCGGTGCGCCGCGGCGCAACCCCTCGACCACGGGCAGGCCGTAGCCCTCGCAGCGCGAGGGGACGGCGACGGCGTGGGCGTGGCGGTAGAGCCAGTCGACCTCGGCGTCGGGCATCCACCCGACCCAGATCAGCCGTCGGCCGAGCTCGGGGTGGGCACGGAGGCGCTCGACGAGCGCCTCGACGTGCCAGCCCTCCCGACCCACCACGACGAGGCGCGCGGCACGGCCCTCGGCCCAGAGCCGCTCGAACGCGTCCAGCAGCAGCCCAACGTTCTTGCGAGGCTCCACGGTGCCGACGGTCAGCACGAACGGCAGGTCGTCGTCGGGGAGGGCCCCCGGCCGGGATGCCACCAGGTCGGTCGGGTCGGCGCCGGGGACGAACAGCGCGGTGGGCGGTCCGTCGTGGTCGGCGACCTCGTCGGCGCAGAACCGGCTGAAGCAGATGGCCAGGTCGGCGTGGGCCAGCTGCGCCTGAGCCCAGGGCACGAACACCGCTCGGTTCTCCGGGTCGAACCACTCCGGGTTGCGCAGCGGCATCAGGTCGTAGACCAGCGTCGCCACCCGCACCCCACGCCCCTTCAGCTCGGGCAGGAGCTCCGTCCGGGTCGCCGGCGACCACCAGGTGGCCTCGAGGTCGAACAGCATCGTGGCCTCGTCGAAGTCGACGAAGAGCTCGGACCAACGCCGGTGGGCGAGCGCGTGCCGGGCCTTCGTGGCCAGGGCGTGGGCCCGCACGGCACCGGGCACCCGACGGGCCACGTCGCGCCAGCCGCCTCGGGCTGCCACGGAGTCCGGCCCGCCCGGTTCGGCGGCGAGGGCGGCCTGCTCCTCCGGCGTGAGCGTGCGGAACCGGCGGCCGGTGTGGACCACGGGCACGAGCTGCACGGCGGCGTCCTCGGGCCAGTGGCGCAGGACCTCGCGGACCGTCCGCTGGATGCCCGTGACGTAGGGCACCCGCAGGGTGTCCCCGACCTCGACGAGGGCGACGACCGGTGCGGGGGTGGCGTCCTCGGGCACGAGCCCATCTTGCCCGCCGGGGGTGGACCGACCGCACCTCGGTCGCCTCGCCCGATCGCTCGCCTTCGTAGGCTCGACCACCGTGCCCCTCCGAGTCGCCGTCGACGCCACGCCGCTGCTCGACGTGCGCACCGGCGTGGGGGTCTTCACCGACGCCCTGCTGCGCGGGCTCGCGACCCGAGACGACGTCGAGGTCACCGCCTTCCCGGTGAGCCTCTCCGGGCGCAGGCGCATGCGAGACGTCACGCCGCCGGGCGTGCGCGTGCGGACCCCGCCCCTGCCGGCCCGGGCGCTGCACGCCCGCTGGCGCCGGCGCTCCACCCCGCGCATCGACCTGCTGGTGGGCCGACCCGACGTGGTCCACGGCCCCAACTTCGTGGTCCCCCCGGCGCGGGCGGCGCGGGTGGCCACCGTGCACGACCTCACCACCCTCCGCCACCCCGAGCTGTGCCACGCCGACACGCTCCGCTTCCCCGACATCGTCCGGCGGGCCGCGGCGGAGGGGGCCTGGATCCACACGGTGTCCGAGGCCGTCCGGGACGAGGTCGTGGCCGAGCTCGGCATCGACGCCGAGCGCGTCGTCGCCGTCCCCAACGGCTTCGACCCGCCGGTGGGGGACGCGGCCACCGGCCGGCGCCTGGCCGGCGTCGAGCGCTACGTGCTGGCGGTCGGCACGGTGGAGCCCCGCAAGGACCTGCCGTCGCTGGTCGCCGCGGTCGACCGGCTCGCCGTCGAGCACCCGGACCTGGTCCTCGTCCACGCGGGCGGCGACGGCTGGCAGGTCGAGCGCCTCGACGAGGCGCTGGCCGCCATGGGCCACCCCGACCGCGTCCGCCGGCTCGGCCACGTACCCCACGACCAGCTCGGGCACCTGTACGCCGGCGCCCGGGTGTTCGCCTACCCCTCGGTGTACGAGGGCTTCGGCATCCCCGTGCTCGAGGCCATGTCCTGCGACGTGCCGGTGGTGACCACCGCCGTGCCCGCCCTGCAGGAGGTGGCCGGCGACGCGGCTGGGATCGTCCCGGTGGGCGACGTCGACGCCCTGGCCGGCGCCATCGCCAGCGCCTGGACGGACGAGACCTGGCGATCGCAGGCCATCGAGCGGGGCCGGCTGCGGTGCGAGCGGTACTCCTGGGAGGCGTGCGTGGACGGCATCGTCGACATCTACCGGGCGGCGGCCGCAGGTTCCGGCCGGCCCCGGGTCCGCACGTAGACTCGCCCGGATGCGTGCGCTGGTCACCGGATCGCTCGGCTTCGCCGGCACCCACCTGTGCGCGCACCTGCGCGAGTCCGGTGACGACGTCATCGGCATCGACCGCGACGACGGTGACCTGACGCACCCCGAGACCGCCGCCCGGCTGATCGGCGCCCACCGGCCCGAGGTCGTCTACCACCTCGCCGGTGCCGCCAACGTCGGCGAGTCCTGGCGCGACCCGGTCGGCACGTGGGACGCCAACGCCACCGCCACCCTCTACCTGCTCGAGGCGGCCCGGACCCACGACGTGCGGCGCGTGCTGCTCGTGTCCAGCGCCGACGTCTACGGCACGGTCAGCGAGGACGAGCTCCCCCTCGACGAGGACTCACCGGTGCGGCCCACCAGCCCCTACGCCGCCTCGAAGCTCGCCGCCGAGCAGGTCGCCCGCCAGGCGTGGCTCGGCCACGGCCTCGAGACGATCCAGGTGCGGGCGTTCAACCACGTCGGTCCGGGGCAGTCCCCCGGCTTCGTCGCCCCCGCCCTGGCCACGGCCATCGCCCGCAACGAGCTCACCGGCGACACCGAGATCCCGATCGGCAACCTCAGCCCCCGGCGCGACTTCACCGACGTGCGCGACGTGGCCCGCGCCTACCGGCTCCTGATGGACCAGGCCGAGGCCGGCGAGCTGTACTGCGTGTGCTCGGGCCGCGACATCGCCATCCAGGAGCTGGCCGACACCCTCGTCGGCATGGCCACCAGCCCGATGGAGCTGGTCACCGATCCCGACCGGTACCGCCCGGTCGACATCCCCGTGCTGCGGGGATCCAACGCCAAGATCCACGCCGCCACCGGCTGGTCCCCGTCGTTCTCGATCGCCGACACCCTCGGCGACCTGCTCGACGAGTGCCGGGCCCGGGCGCGGTCCGACGTCGCCACCCACGGCAACCCCAAGAGCACCCCACGGAGCAGCGCATGAGCACCACCCCCAAGGCCCTCATCACCGGCATCACCGGCCAGGACGGCTCGTACCTCGCCGAGCTGCTGCTCGAGAAGGGCTACGACGTCGTCGGCGTCGCCCGCCGGTCCAGCACCGTCACCTTCGAGCGGATCGCCCACCTGCAGGAGGACATCGAGATCGCCTTCGGCGACCTGCTCGACCAGTACTCGATGATCAAGCTGCTCGAGGACCACCAGCCGGTCGAGGTCTACAACCTCGCCGCCCAGTCCTTCGTGCCGACCAGCTTCGACCAGCCGGTCCTCACCGGCGAGATCACCGGCCTCGGCGTCACCCGCGTCCTCGACGCCATCCGGGTCGTCGACCCGAGCATCCGCTTCTACCAGGCGTCGTCGTCGGAGATGTTCGGCAAGGTCCAGGAGGTCCCCCAGACCGAGGCCACCCCCCTGTACCCCCGCTCCCCCTACGGCGTGGCCAAGGTCTACGGCCACTGGATCACGATCAACTACCGCGAGTCCTACGGCCTCCACGCCTCCTCGGGCATCCTCTTCAACCACGAGTCGCCCCGGCGCGGCCACGAGTTCCTGCCCCGCAAGGTCTCCTACAACGTGGCCAAGATCGCCCTCGGCCTGCAGGACGAGCTGCGCCTCGGCAACCTCGACGCCCGGCGGGACTGGGGCTTCGCCGGCGACTACGTCGAGGCCATGTGGCTCATGCTCCAGCAGGACGAGCCCGACGACTACGTCGTGTCCACCGGCGAGACCCACGAGGTCCGCGAGCTCGTGCAGCTCGCCTTCGAGCACGTGGGCAAGAACTACGAGGACCACGTCGTGATCGACGAGAAGTTCTACCGCCCCGCCGAGGTCGACCTGCTCATCGGCGACGCCACCAAGGCCGAGAAGCAGCTGGGCTGGAAGCCCAAGACGTCCTTCCCCGAGCTGGTGGCGATGATGGTCGATGCCGACATCGCGCTGCTCAAGGGCGACCTGAAGGGCATCTCCCACTGAGCGATACAGCGGTCCTCTGCGGGGGCGTGGGGGCGGCGCGGTTCCTGCGCGGCCTGCTCGCCGTCGTCCCCCCGTCGTCGGTGACCGCGATCGTCAACGTCGCCGACGACACCGAGCTGCACGGGCTCCACATCAGCCCGGACATCGACACGGTGACCTACACCCTCGCCGACGCCATCGACCCGGACCGGGGCTGGGGGCTGCGCGACGAGACCTGGCACGCCATGACGATGTTCGAGCGCTACGGGAACCCGTCGTGGTTCAACCTCGGCGACAAGGACCTGGCCACCCACATCGTGCGCACCGAGCGGCTGCGGGCCGGCCAGCCGCTGTCGGAGGTCACCGCCCACCTCGCCCGGGCCTGGGACCTCGAGTGCACGCTCCTGCCCGTCACCGACGATCGGCTCCGCACCTTCGTCACCACCGAGCACGGCGACCTCAGCTTCCAGGAGTACTTCGTCGGCCGCCAGCACGCGGTGCCGATCACCGCCGTCCGCTTCGAGGGGGCCGAGCGCGCTCGCCCCGCACCCGGCGTGCTCGACGCGCTGGCCGACGCCGACCGCATCGTCGTCGCCCCGTCGAACCCGATCGTGTCCATCGGCCCGCTGCTGGCCGTCGACGGCATCCGCGACGCCCTCGTGGAGCACCGGTCCCGCGTGGTCGCCGTGTCGCCCATCATCGCCGGGGCCGCGCTCAAGGGGCCCGCCGACCGCATGCTCACCGAGCTCGGCCACGAGCCGAGCGTCGTCGGCGTCGCCCGCCTCTACCGCGACGTCGCTGCCACGCTCGTCATCGACGACGCCGACGCAGCCCGCGCCCCTGAGGTGGAGGCCGAGGGGATGGCCTGCATCGTCACCGGCACGGTCATGTCCGATGCCGAGCGCGCGGCCGGCCTGGCCCGCGCCGTGCTGGCCGCCACCGAGTCGCCCCGATGACGGTCTCCCCGCCGCCGGCGCCGGGCGAGCTGCGCATCCTGCCGGTGCACGGCATCGGCGAGATCCACCCGCGCGACGACCTCGCCGGCATCATCGCCGACGCCTGCAACGCGCAGCCGGCCACCTCGCTGCTCGACGGAGACGTCCTGGTCGTCACGCAGAAGATCGTGTCCAAGGCCGAGGACCGCATCGAGGCCATCGACACCGACGACCCGCGCGGCCACAAGGCCATCGTCGAGCGCGAGTCGGTCCGCATCCTGCGCCGCCGAGGCGATCTGATCATCGCCGAGACGTCGCACGGGTTCGTGTGCGCCAACGCCGGCGTGGACCTGTCCAACATCGAGGCCGGCTACGCCGCCCTGCTCCCGGTGGACTCCGACCGCTCGGCCCGGCGGATCCGCGACGCCATCCGCCACCGCCTCGGCATCGAGGTCGCCGTCATCGTGTCCGACACCTTCGGACGCCCGTGGCGACGAGGCCTCACCGACGTCGCCATCGGCTGCGCCGGCATCCGACCCATCGCCGACCTGCGCGGCTCCACCGACTCGCTCGGGCGCGAGCTGCAGGTCACCGAGGTCTGCATCGTGGACGAGCTGGCCGGTGCCGCCGACCTCGTCTGCGGCAAGGCCTCGGGCGTGCCTGTGGCACTGTGCCGGGGCATCGACCCCGCCTGGCTCGGCGACGGCAGCGTCGCCGACCTCGTCCGACACCCAAGCGAGGACCTGTTCCGGTGATCCCCCTCCACCACGACCCCCGCCCGTGCCTCTCGGTCGTGATGCCCGCCTACAACGAGCAGGCCACCGTGGCGGATGCCATCGAGGCGGTCCTGGCCTCACCCTGGGTCGCCCAGCTCGTCGTCGTGGACGACTGCTCCACCGACGGCACGGCCGCCATCCTCGATGCCATCACCGACGAGCGGGTCACCACCCTCCGCCACGGCGTGAACCAGGGCAAGGGCGCCGCCCTGCGCACCGGCATCGCCCACGCCTCGGCCGACTTCGTCGTCATCCAGGACGCGGACCTCGAGTACGACCCGTCGGAGTACGCCAAGCTCCTCCAGCCGCTGCTCGACGGGAGCGCCGACGTCGTCTACGGCTCGCGCTTCGCCGGCGGCGAGTCGCACCGGGTGCTGTACTTCTGGCACTCGGTGGGGAACAAGATGCTCACGCTGGCCTCCAACATGGTGACCAACCTGAACCTCACCGACATGGAGACCTGCTACAAGACCTTCCGCCGCGACCTGATCCAGTCGGTGGTGATCGAGGAGGACCGCTTCGGGTTCGAACCCGAGATCACGGCCAAGCTGGCCCGCAGCGGCGCCCGCTTCTACGAGGTCGGCATCTCCTACGACGGCCGCACCTACGAGGAGGGCAAGAAGATCGGCTGGCGCGACGGCGTCCAGGCCATCGTCTGCATCGCCAGGTACGGCCTCCTGCGCCGCTAGGCCCCCTCCCCTAGGTCCCGGCTGAGCGGGCCGCCTCGATCGTCTGGGCCACCCCGTCCTCCAGGCCCGTCCACGGCTCCCACCCGAGCAGTGTGGCGGCGCGGCGGGGGTCGGTGACGACCTCGCCCGGCTCGTGGGCCCGGCGCTCCCCCGGCACCGCCGGGCAGTCGACGCCGGCGACCCGGGCGACCGTCGCGTGCAGCTCGGACACCGTGGTCGCGATTCCGGTGCCGACCTCCACCGTCGCCCCGTCGGCGTGCCCCATGGCCCGGACGAGGGCGTCGACCGCGTCGTCGACGTAGAGCAGGTCCCGGGTCTGGGTGCCGTCGCCGTGGACCACGCAGGTCTGGCCGGCCAGGACACGCTGCACGAACACGGCGACGACGCTGGACTCGGTGGCCGGGGTCTGCCGCGGGCCGTAGACGGTGGGCATCACGACGGTGGTGTGGGTCAGGCCGTGGCGGTCCTGGTACGCCGCCAGGTACTCGTGCACGGCACGTGCCGGGATGCCGCGGATGACGTCGGCCTGGGCGCGGGCGCCGGCCACGCAGACGACCTTGCGAGCCCCTGCGGCCACGGCGGCGTCGAGCACGTGCACGGTGCCGGCGACCTCGTGCACCACCTGGGTCGTGGCCCGTCGGGCCGCCTTGGCCGTGGCGCCGGCGAGGTGGATCACGACCTCGGGGTGGCGGCGCTCGACGAGGGCGGCCAGGCCGTCGTCGTGGACGTCGGCCTGGTGGATGCGCAGCGCCCCCGCCTCCTCGTGGCGGGCCTGCTCGCGGGCCGCCGACAGGTTGGCGAGCGAGCCGGTGGTGAGGTCGTCGACGACCTCGACGTGGTGACCCTCGGCCAGGAGCCGCTCGACCAGCGCGGAGCCGATGAACCCGGCGCCGCCGGTCACGAGGACCTCCACTGCCAGCCCCCGGTCGCCCGGCTAGGAGTCCGCCGGGACCCGTTCGCCCGTGAGGCGCGCCGACGGCTCGATGTCGACGTCGGCGCCGATCACCGTGAGGTCGAGCAGCTCGGCGCCGGCCCGGACCGTGGCCCCGGCCCCGACGATGGAGCGGTGCACGCGTGCGCCGGCCTCGACGGTGGCGCCGTCGAGCACCAAGGCCTCGGTGAGGGTGGCGTCCTCGCCGATGCTGGCCCGGGCCCCGACCACGGAGCGCTCCACGTGGGCCGAGTCGGCCACGAAGGCCTCCGGGTGCACGCTGGAGCCCTCGGCCGGCAGGAGGTCGAGGTTGGCCTGGAGGTAGGTCTCGGGCGTGCCGGCGTCCAGCCAGTAGGCGTTGCCGTCGAGGGCGTAGAGCGAGCCGTCCTCGACGAGGCCGGGGAACGTCTCCCGCTCGACCGACACCTTGCGGCCGACGGGGATGCGGCCGAGCACGCTGGGCTCGAGCACGTAGGTGCCGGCGTTGATCGCCTTGCTGGGCGCCTCGTCGGCGGGGGGCTTCTCGATGAAGGCCTCCACCTGGCCGGCGACGTCGGTGACGACCACCCCGTAGCGGGACGGGTCCTCGACCGTGTGCAGGGCGATGGTGGCCTCGGCGCCGGAGGCGTCGTGGAAGCGGATGAGCCGGGTGACGTCGAGATCGGTGAGGACGTCGCCGTTGACCACGACGAAGCGCTCGTCGATGCCGGCCTCACCGGCGGCGAAGCGGATGGCGCCCGCGGTGTCGAGGGGCTCGTCCTCCACCGCGTAGTGCAGCTCCACGCCGGCGCAGGTGCCGTCGGGGTAGGCCTCGAGGAACGTGTCGGGCTTGTAGCCGAGCGACAGCACCGCCTCGGTCACCCCGTGCTGGGCCAGCTGGCCGATGACCCGCTCGACCATCGGCACGTGGCCGACGGGCAGCAGGTTCTTGGGCGTGGTCAGGGTGAGGGGGCGGAGGCGGGTGCCGAAGCCACCGACCAGGATGACGGCCTTCACGAGCCGTCGTCGGCCGTGGTGGGGGTCGACGAGGTGGTCGACTCGTCCGCACCCTCCTCCTCGGTGGTCTCCTCGGTCTGGTCGCCCTCGGCGGGCTCGTCCTCGCCGGTCGGCTCGCCGAAGTCCTCGTCGAGCTCGGCCTCGTCGGGGATGTCCTCGGGGTCGACGCCGAGGTCGGAGCCGACGCTCGCCAGGTCCTCGAGGCTCGGCGGCGCCGGCAGCTCTGCGCCCTCGGGCGCGAAGGCGATCGTGTACGCCATGCCGTCGTCGTCGAAGCGGATCGAGCCGAAGTCCTCGGTGACGACGCGGTCGGGGTCATCACCCTCGGAGGCGGCGAGCGCGGAGTCCCACACCGCGACCTGCACGATCGGGTCGCCATCGACCCCGTCGCAGGAGTCCTCGCCCTCGACGTAGGTCTCGCCGCCGGGCACGCCGAGGCGATCGTCGCTGAGCTCGTCGCCCCCGCCGAGCACGGCGCCGGCGTCGAGGAACCAGTTCACGAGGGTGGCGTTCTCGCCGGCGCGGGCCGGGGAGAACGGGTGCACGTGGATCAGGCCGTCACCGTGGGTGTGGTTGCCGCCGTTCTGCGGGGCGGTGAACTCGGGCAGATCGGGCACGAAGGTGTCGCAGACGTAGATGCCGTAGGCGGAGTGCCAGTGGTCCTCGAAGGCCAGCGGCGCCTCGAGGGCCTCGGCGGTGCGCTCCTCGCGTGCGTACACGACGAGCAGCGTGCCCAGGATCACCACGGCGGCCAGCGCCGCCGGGAAGAGGATGTTCCGCTCGCCCGCAGCGCGAGCGCGGCCGCCACCGGCCTTCGCGGCCCGTGCAACCTTCTTGTTCGAGGAGGCCTTGCCCATAGCCAAACGACGTTACAGGGCAGCTGTCACCGAGCGGTAAGCGAGGAGGAGCCCCTCGGCGGTCCGCCGGGGGGTGTAGGCCCGGGCCCGCTCCAGCCCGGCCTCGACCATCGAGCGTCGCCACTCGGGGTCTTCGAGCACACGGTGGACCTCCACGGCCAGCTGGGCGTCGTCCCCGTGAGGGATGACGGCGCCGGCGTCGGCGACCAGCTCGGGCGCGGCGCCGGCATCGGCCACCACGACCGGCACGCCGCAGGCCATCGCCTCGAGGACAGGATGGGCGAAGCTGCCGTAGACGGCCGGGTACACCACGACGGCTGCGTGCTCGAACAGCGCGGAACGGACGGCCTCGGACACCGCGTCGAGTCGGACGACCCGCTCCTCGAGGTGCAGCTCCTGGATCGCCTCCTGGACCTGGCGCTCGGCCGGGCCTTCCCCGCCGATCAGGACGAGCGTGGTCTCCTTGTGGCGCGCCGCCAGGTGGCGCATCGCCCGCACCGCGACCAGGTGCTCCTCCTGGGGCTTGGTGCTCGCCGGCAGCAGCACGATCTGGCCGATGATCCCGCGGCGGGCACGGATGTTCTCGATCGGCGCCGCCTCGCCGTGGGGTGGCAGCGGCCAGGGGACGACGGAGATCCGGGACTCGTCTGCGTGCAGGGTCTGGACCAGCCGGTCCCGGACGAACTCGGACGGGACGATCACCGCCGCGGCCTGGGCGACGGCGCGCGGGACCATCCGGCGGTGGTAGAGCACGCGGAGCCAACCCACGCCGCCGGGTCGCTCGATCGGGGTGAGGTCGTGCACGGACAGGATGCGGGGCAGGTCGACCGAGCCGGGGGCGGTACCGCCGGCGTCGTGGAGGAGGTCGAGCCCGGCCCTGCGCACGGCCAGCCGCAGCCAGCTGTGCTCGGCGGCCACCCGCACGGTCGCCGATGCCGGCGGGAACGGGAAGGTGTGGGTCTCGAAGGCGGCCGCCAGGGCGGGGCGGGCCTTGATCAGGGACCGGGAGGCGAACAGCACGATCTCGATGTCGTCGGGCGGCTCGGCCCCGACGGCCGTGAGCGAGTCGAGCAGGGCGTGGTCGGCGTGGTGGAGCTCGGCCGGATCGATCCGGCACAGGTTCACGCCGACGCGCAGCCGGGTCATGCCAGGACCTCCTGGTAGCCGGCGACGGCCAGCTCGGCGGCTCGCTCCCACGTGCGCTCACCGGCGCGCGCCGAGCCGGCCTCGATCAGGCGGGCGCGGAGGTCGGCGTCGTCGAGCACGTCGGCGAGCGCCCCGGCGATGGCGTCCACGTCGAGGGGGTCGACGGTGAGCGCCGCTCCCCCGGCGGCCAGCTCAGCGGTCGAGGTGCCGGCCGACGTCACGACCGGGCATCCCAGGGCCATGGACTCGAGCACCGGCAGCCCGAAGCCCTCGAACAGGCTCGGGTAGCACGACGCGACCGCGCCTCGGTACAGGGCATCACGGGTCCGGAGATCCACGAACCCTGTCATCGTCACGTTCCGCGCCGAAGTTGACAGATCTCTCTCCTCCCCCCATCCGCCGGGCCCGATCAGCACGAGCTCGACGTCGTGGCGCGCAAGGCGTGCCCAGGCCTGGAGCAGGCGGCGCAGGTTCTTGCGGGGCTCGAGCGTGCCCACGCAGACCACGTAGCGGCCCGGCAGGCCGAAGCGGGCGGTGACCTCGGCCACGTCTTCGGCGCTGGGGTCGGTGACGGTGCACCCCCACGGCACGAGCCGCAGCCGGTCGCGCTCGATGCCGGCCGCCACGCAGTCCTCGAGGGTGGCCTGCGACGGCACCTGCACCTGCGCGGCATGCGCTCGCGTCAGGGTGAGCGCTCGGTGGAAGAACCGCCGCCCCTGGCGGCTGAACAGCTCGGGGTAGTGGACGAAGGCGAGGTCGTGGACCGTCACCACCAGCGGCGCCGCCGTCGCCGGGATGGCACCCCCGACGGCGTGGCAGACGTCGACGGCTCCGGTCGCCCGCTCGATCCGGGGACGGCGGAGCGCGTGCCACGTCTCGTGGAGCAGGCGCCGGGGCAGCGGCAGGTGGTGGACCGGCACCGTGGGCCGCCAGGCGGGCGGCGGCGGTCCGCTGTGGCGGGCCGCGACACCCACCACGTCGACCTCCGGGCGTGCATCCAGCGCTGCGGCGAGGTCGATCATGGTGCGCGCCGTCCCACCCGGCACCTCGGCCCAGCACTGCTCCAGCGGTATCGCGACGCGCATCGGGGCAAGTCTCGCACCCGACCTACACTCCGTCGCCCATGCGCGTCCTGCTCGACGCCCGGCCGCTGCCGGGCCACCGCCTGGGCGTGGCCCAG
Source organism: Salinilacustrithrix flava (assembly GCF_041228405.1). Taxonomy (GTDB): domain Bacteria; phylum Actinomycetota; class Acidimicrobiia; order Acidimicrobiales; family Salinilacustritrichaceae; genus Salinilacustrithrix; species Salinilacustrithrix flava. Next base: position 2,737,315 of record NZ_CP133888.1, on the reverse strand, counting down.
TACGTGCTGCGCCTCGCCGAGCACGCGGCCCGCCTGGTCGACCTCGAGGTGCTGGCCAAGGCCAGCGACGAGGCGGACTTCCCACCGCCAGTGCACGTGTCGCGCGACCTGCCCCGCCCGCTGCGCCTCGCGGTGGAGCTGGCCCTGGACGGGCGGCGCGTGAACCGGCTGGCCCCCGACGTCTTCCACGGCGTGCACTACACGCTGCCGCGCGGCCTGCGGGTGCCGGCGACCGTGACGTTCCACGACGCCACCATGCTGACCATGCCCGAGGTGCACGAGACCAGCAAGCGGCTGTACTTCCAGCGGGCCATCCCGGCCGGCATCGCCCGGGCCGATCAGGTGATCTGCGTCTCCGAGTCCGCCCGCCAGGGGGCCATCGAGCACGCCGGCGCCGACCCGGCTCGCACGCACACCGTCCCCCTCGCCGTGGACCACGACCGCTACCGCCCGGCCGCCGGCGACCGGCCGGCCGAGGTGCGCTCGATCTGCGACGGGCCGTACCTGCTGTGGGTCGGCGCCCTCGAACCCCGCAAGGACGTGCCGACGCTCATCCGGGCGTTCGAGCTGCTCGCCGGTGAGGTCCCCCACCACCTCGTGCTGGTCGGCCCCGACGCCTGGGGCGCGGAGGCCATCACCGACCGGATCACCGCCTCCCCCGTGCGGGATCGCATCGTGCGCACGGGCTGGATCAGCGAGGACACCAAGGCCGACCTGTACCGCCACGCCGACGCCTTCGCCTACCCGTCGCTGGCCGAGGGCTTCGGCCTCCCGGTGCTCGAGGCCATGGCCTGCGGCACGCCCACCGTCACCACCACCGGCTCCGCGCCCGAGGAGGTCGCCGGCGATGCCGCGCTGACGGTTGCGCCGGGCGACGCCGAGGCGCTGGCGGCCGCCATCGGGCGCGCCCTCGGCGAGGAGTCGGCCCGCCTGCGCGTCGACGGACCGGCCCGCGCCGCCCGCTACACCTGGGAGGACACGGCCGCTCGAACCGTCGAGGTCTGGAGGCGCGCGTGCGCGTGACCGCCATCGTCGTCAACTACAACTCCGCGCCCGACATCTTCGAGTGCCTCGACTCGCTGCGGGCGAGCGACCACCCCGTCGAGCTGGTGGTGGTCGACAACGCGTCGAGCGACGGCAGCGTCGACCAGCTCGCTGCGCTGGACGATGTGCGCCTGGTCCGATCGGCTCGCAACGTCGGCTTCGGTGGCGGCGTGAACCTCGGCGTGCGCACCGTGGACGCCGACGGGGCCATCCTGCTGGTGAACCCCGACGCCACCCTGGCCCCCGATGCCGTGTCGAGCCTGGTGGCGACGCTCGAGGCCCACCCGCTCGCCGCCGCGGTCGGTCCGCTCGTCGCCAACCCCGACGGCACGGTGCAGCCGTCCAAGCGGATCTTCCCGAGCTGGACCCAGGCCGCCATGCACTCCACGATCGGGGTGTTCTGGCCCGGGAACCCCGGCACCCGGGCCTACGTCTGCGCCGATGCCCCCGAGGACCGGCCCAGCCGGGTCGGCTGGCTGTCGGCGTCGGTGCTGCTGATCCGGGCCGCGGACTTCCGCGACGTCGGCATGTTCGACGAGCGGTTCTTCTTCTACGTCGAGGACCTCGACCTGTGCCGCCGCTTCGCGGACGCCGGCAAGGAGCTGTGGTTCGAGCCCCGGGCCGAGGCGGTGCACGCCTGGGGTGGCAGCACCCGCAAGCCCACCAAGCAGCTGTGGCAGCACCACACCAACCTGTTCCGCTACGTGCGCAAGCACTCCCACGGCTGGCGGTCGGCGAAGCTGCCGATCGTCGCCCTCGGCCTGTCCGCCCGCTTCGCGCTGCTGTTCGCCCGCATGAAGCTGCTGCGCCGACGGCTGCCCGCGCATTCCGGCCACGCCCGCAAGGGCTGATGCGTTCCGTGGTCGCTGCCAGATCGTTCTGGCAGCGACCACGGAACAGCAGCGGTGGTGCTACTCGCCGGACCAGTTGGGCTGGCGCTTCTCGGCGAAGGCGATCGAACCCTCGATGGAGTCCTTCGAGGAGAAGATCTTGCCGGCGAGGGGACCCTGCTCGGCCCAGCCCTCCTCCTCGGTGCGACCGGCGGAGTTGCGGATCATCTGCTTGGAGGCGGCGATGGACAGGGGCGCGTTGGCCGCGATCCGCTCGGCCAGCGCGATGGCCTCGTCGAGCACCTGGTCCTGGGGCACGACCTTGCTGACCAGGCCGTAGTGCTTGGCCTCCTCGGCGCTGATCGGATCACCGGTGAGCGACATCTCCATGGCGACGGCGTAGGGCAGGCGGCTGGGCAGGCGCACGAGGGCGCCGCCGGCGGCCAGCAGGCCGCGCTTGACCTCGGGCACGCCGAAGCTGGAGCCCTCGGCCGCGACCAGCAGGTCGCACACCAGGGCGAGCTCGAGGCCGCCGGCCAGCACGGGGCCGTGGACGCCACCGATGAGGGGCTTCTGCCACGGCTGGTTGTAGATGGCGCCCATCGAGGCGGGCGGGCCCTTGGTGGCGAACTCCTTGAGGTCCATGCCGGCGCAGAAGTTCTTGCCGTTGGCGGTGAGCACACCGGCCGTGAGCTCGCCGTCGGCGTCGAGCTCCTCGAGCGACGCCTTCAGGGCGTCGGCCAGCTCGGCGTTGAGCGCGTTGCGCTGGTCGGGGCGGTTCAGGGTCATGACCAGGACCCGGCCTCGGCGCTCGGTCAGCAGGACATCGGACACGTGGGGTGCTCCTTCAGGAGTCGGCAACGGACGTTGCCAAGGTACGCGCCGCTACACGAGTCGGGCGAAGTGCTCGATCGTGCGCTGCAGGCCCTCCCGCAGGTCGACCTCGGGTTCCCAGCCCAGGAGCTCGCGCGCCTTGGTGATGTCGGGCTTGCGCTGGGTCGGGTCGTCCTCGGGGAGCGGCTCGTGGACGATCTCCGACGACGACCCGGTGAGCTCGAGCACGAGCTCGGCCAGCTCCACCATCGTGAACTCACCCGGGTTGCCGATGTTGATGGGCCCGATCTGATCGGAGTCGAGCAGGGCGAGGAACCCGGCGACCTCGTCGTCGACGTAGCAGAACGACCGGCTCTGGCTGCCGTCGCCGTAGATCGTGATCGGCACGCCCTGCAGCGCCTGCATGATGAAGTTGGAGACCACCCGCCCGTCCTTGGGCCGCATCCGGGGGCCGTAGGTGTTGTGCGCCATGACGCCGCCACCCGCCCAGAAGTTCTCTCTGCCGGGCACGCAGAAGTCGTAGACGAGCGGTGTGGCCTCGACCGGTTCGATCGAACGCACCGCAGCCCAGACCAGGTCTCCATCACTCGGGCACTGCATCGTCTGGCGGACGCCGCGATGCCACTCCAACGGGCTCCATGGCTCGACTCGCGGGACGGTGATGCGCCAGAACGGGAAGCGGCGGTCGCCGCTCACCGCACGGTTGGTCGTTTCGTAGCGGCCGACCGAGGGGCAGATGCCGAATCGTGCGAGAGCGACGACCAGATCGTCCTTCAGGGCAACGCTGGTCGTGGAGAACTCGTGGCGAACCGCTTCTTCGTACTTCGCGCCCGAATGCACGCCGTCGCCTTCTCGGTAGCCCTCGATGACATGCCCGAGCCGTTCGAGCGGAAGGCCCAGGATCCAGCCCGGGATCGTCCGCGGACCGGGCCCGAACCCGAGGTGACGGAACAGCGTGAGGAGCAGCGATGCATTGACGCGGAGAGCCGCAGATCGCTTCGAGGAACCGTGCGTCCTGGTGACCGGGAGCCCCAGCTGTCGGTCGAGGACCTTCTCGACGCGATCGAGCAGGTGGTCCTCGCACGACCAGATGACGCAGTTGGTCTTCGGAGGGTCTTCGACCCACGTGCCCTCGGCGATCCACAGGCCCATGGCCCACAGCAGCTCGTCATCGAGGTGGACGAGCTCCGGAAGCTCGTGGGACCTTCCGCTCGTCCGCCGCCGGACCCGAGCCCCAACGGGGACGTCGAGACCCAGCAACCGCAGCGCGGCCAACGGCAGCTGGTCGCGGTCTCGGTGCCGAGCGATCTCACCCCACAGGATCGACCTCCACACGGGTGACTCTGGCCTCCGGCGGGCCTCCAGGAGGTCGAAGAGCTCTCGACGGCGCTTCCACGCCACCTCCCCGAGGCCCTCCGCCCGGACCAGCAGCTGCCAGGCGTCGCCGCCAGCGGCGTCCCAGACGTCTGTCATGCGCACGAACGACCGATCGCGCTCAGGTACCTCGATGCGCCTGGCAACCGCTACCCGGTCATCGAGCGTCAGGTCACAGACCGGCTTCGCAACAGGTGCCCCGTCGGCTCCCCGGACGAACAAGCTGTGATCACCGGTGACCCGGAGCGATCGGCCATATTGCGTTCGGACCTCGAAGCACGGCGCCTCCGTCGGGTGACCGACGAAGGCCGATGCCTCCGATGATCTGACCCTGCCATCGCCACCGAACGCGGGGACACTCCAGCCCTCGAGGTCGACAGCGCCGTCGAGCCGCGCGGCCACTTCATCTGCTCGGCAGCGATGGAGGACCTCGCCGTCGTCGAAGAGGACCTGCTCATCACCCAACACCGAGTTGAAGATGCGCACGATCCGCACGTCGAGCCCGTGGTGGGAGTGGTACGCCATCGTGATCGCCTCGGCGAAGCGCTTGGCCTCGTCGTAGACGCCACGGGGCCCGACCGGGTTCACGTGCCCCCAGTACTCCTCGGTCTGGGGGTGGACCTGGGGGTCGCCGTAGACCTCGGAGGTGGAGGCGAGGAAGAACGTGGCGCCCTTCTCCTTGGCCAGGCCCAGGCCGTTGTGCGTGCCGAGGGACCCGACCTTCAGGGTCTGGATCGGCATCTCCAGGTAGTCCTTCGGCGACGCCGGCGAGGCGAAGTGCAGCACCGCGTCCACCGCTCCCGGGACCCAGATGAACTTCGAGACGTCGTGCTCGACGAAGGTGAACCCCGGGGTGCCGAAGAGGTGCTCGATGTTGGCGACGCTGCCGGTGATGAGGTTGTCGAGGACGACGACCTCGTCACCGCGCGCCAGCAGCCGGTCGCAGATGTGGGAGCCGAGGAAGCCGGCGCCGCCCGTGACGACGATGCGGGCCACTCAGCGCCGCCCGATGCCGCGGAAGGTGAACCCGCGGCGGATGAGGGCGGAGCGGTCGAGCAGGTTGCGGGCGTCCACCACTGCGGGCGTGGCCATGCGGGCCTTCACCTCGCCCAGGTCGAGCCACTTGAACTCGTCCCACTCGGTGAGCACCAGCAGCACGTCGGCGCCATCGCAGGCGTCGTAGGGATCGGCGACCACCTCGATGCCGTCGAGCTGGTGGGAGACCGCCGGGTCGTAGGCCCGGACCTTCGCGCCGCGAGCGGCCAGCCGGCCGAGCACCTCCAGCGACGGCGACTCGCGCAGGTCATCCGTGCGGGCCTTGAACGTGAGGCCCCACGCCGCGACCTGCTTGCCGTCGACGTCGCCGTCCATGAGCTCGATCGCCTTCTCGGCGGTGCGGTCGTACTGCTCGTCGTTGACCTGGATGACGCCCTTCAGGAGGTGGAAGTCGTAACCGCCCTCCTCGGCGATCTTGACCATCGCCCGCGTGTCTTTTGGAAAACAACTTCCGCCAAAGCCCGGTCCCGGCTTCAGGAACTCCGAGCCGATGCGCTTGTCGTAGCCGATGCCCAGGGCGACGTCGTTGATGTCGGCGCCCACCGCCTCGCAGATCGCGGCGACGGCGTTGATGAAGGAGATCTTCGTGGCCAGGAACGAGTTGGCGGCGTACTTGATGGTCTCGGCCGAGGCGGGGTCGGTGACGATGAGCGGGGCGGCCACGCCGAGGTAGAGGGACGCGACCTTGATGGCGGCGGACTGGTCGTCCGCGCCGATGACGATGCGGTCCGGGTTCATGAAGTCGTGGACGGCCGAGCCCTCGCGGAGGAACTCGGGGTTCGAGACCACGGCGACGTCGTCGCGGCCGAGGGCCCGCTCCACGACGCGGGTGGAGCCGACCGGCACCGTCGACTTGTTGACCACGACAGACTCCGACGGCAGCACCGGGGCGATCTCGCGCGCCGCCTGCTCGATGTAGGACAGGTCTGCGGAGCCGTCCTCGCCCTGGGGGGTCGGGACGCACAGGTAGGCGAACTCGCAGTCGGCCGCCGCGGTGGCGGCGCCGAGGACGAAGGTGAGCCGACCCGACTCCAGGCCCTCGCGCACGATCTCGTCGAGGCCGGCCTCCAGGATCGGGATGTCGCCCTGCTTCAGCCGCTCGACCTTGGCCGCGTCGATGTCGGCGCACACCACGTCGTGGCCCAGGGCGCTGAAGCACGCCCCCGTTGTCAGGCCGACGTAGCCGGTGCCGATGATCGCGATCCTGCTCATGTCCGCTCCTCCGCCGACGATCAGCCCAGCAGGGCGTCCACGACCTGCTGCAGCGGCTCACGGTAGTGGCGCAGCGGTGGGAGGCCCGAGAGGCGCAGCGCCCGGTTGTCGAGCACCGAGTTCGCGGGGCGTGGTGCCGGCCGGGGCGGGTCGAGGTCGGCGGTGCGGATCGGGCGGACCTTGTCCGGGTCCTCGCCTGCGGCCTCGAGCACGTCGCGCACGAACTCGTACCACGACACTGCGCCGGCGTTGGTGACGTGGAAGAGCCCCGGGACCCGTTCGACGGCGAGGGTCCGCAGCATGCCTGCCAGGTCGGCCGTGGCGGTCGGGCACCCGCGCTGGTCGTCGACGAAGGCGAGCTCGTCCCGGTCCCGGAGACCGAGCACCGTGGCCACCATGTTCGGACCGTGCGCACCGAAGATCCAGGACGTGCGCACGACCGCCGCGCCACCGCCGGCGTGCACGGCGATCTCGTGCTCGCCGGACCACTTGGAGGCGCCGTAGACCGACTGCGGGTTCGGGCGGTCCCACTCGTGGTACGGCACGTCCTTGGTCCCGTCGAACACGTAGTCGGTGGAGACGTGGACGAGGTGGGCGCCGGAACGACGGCACGCATCGGCCAGCCAGCGGCACGCCAGCGCGTTGTCCCGGTGGGCGCGCTCGGGGTCGGCCTCGCAGGCGTCGACGGCGGTCCAGGCGGCAGCGTTGAAGACGACGTCGAAGCCACCGTCGAGCACGGCGGCATCGACCGCGGCGCGGTCGCCGACGTCGAGGGTGGAGCGATCGGCGGCGACGACGTCGTCGCCCGCCTCCTCGCAGCGCCGGACGAGGTCGGTGCCGAGCTGGCCGACGGCGCCGGCGACGAGCACCCGCATCAGGGTGCGGTCCCGTCCCGCAGGGGCTTCCACCACCACTGGTTGTCCCGGTACCAGGCGACGGTGGCTTCGAGGGCCTCGTCGAGGGTGCGCCGGCGGGTCCAGCCGAGCTCGGTGATCTTGGTGATGTCGACGGAGTAGCGGCGGTCGTGGCCGAGGCGGTCCTCGACGTAGGTGACGAGGGATTCGTCCTTGCCGGTGAGGGCGAGCAGCTTGTCCACCAGCACCCGGTTGGGGGTCTCGTTGCCGGCGCCGATGTTGTAGATCTCACCGGGCGTGCCGTCGGTGAGGACGAGGTGGACGCCGGCGCAGTGGTCGTCGACGTAGATCCAGTCCCGCTCGTTGAGGCCGTCGCCGTAGAGCGGGATCGGGCGGTCCTCGAGCAGGTTGGTGGTGAACAGCGGGATCGCCTTCTCCGGGTACTGGTAGGGCCCGAAGTTGTTGGTGCAGCGGGTGACCCGCACGTCGAGGCCGTGGGTGGCGTGGTAGCTGAGGGCGAGCAGGTCCGAGCCGGCCTTGGAGGCGCTGTAGGGCGAGCGGGGCTCGAGGGGGTCGCCCTCCCTGGAGGATCCGGTCTCGACCGATCCGTAGACCTCGTCGGTGCCGATGTGCACGACCCGGTCGACCTCCAGGCGGCGGGCGGTGTCCATGACGACGTTGGTGCCGAAGCAGTTGGTGATGACGAAGTCGTCGCTGCCCTCGATGGAGCGGTCGACGTGGCTCTCGGCGGCGAAGTGCACCACCGCGTCGCAGCCCCGCATGGCGTCCTCGAGGGGGCCGGGATCGCAGATGTCGGCGTGCACGAAGGAGTAGCGGGGGTCGTCGTCGACGTCCTTGAGGGTCGACAGGTTCCCGGCGTAGGTGAGGGCGTCGTAGACGACGATCTCGTCGTCGGTGTTGGCCAGCACCCAGCGCACGTAGTTCGAACCGATGAACCCGGCACCGCCGGTCACGAGGAGTCGCACGACGATGAGGCTACGGAAGCTCGGCCAGGCGGGGCGCGCTGCGGTCCTTGGCCGACACCTGCGCCTGGTCGTCGGGGTCCACGGCGATGGGCCAGTCGATGCCGAGCGCCGGGTCCAGCGGCGTGCAGGCCACGCCGGCCATGTCGGGCTGCCACTCCACGTCGAAGCAGTACAGGAACTGGGTGCCGTCCTCCAGCGCCTGGAAGCCGTTGCACACCCCGGGCGGCACCAGCACCTGCACGCCGGGGACCAGGTCGACCTGCACCACCGCGCCGAACGTGGCCGAACCGGGACGGACGTCGACGTAGGCGCCGTGCGCCCGCCCCGACGCGACGGACACCAGCTTGGTCATGGCTTCGCCGTGCATGCCCCGGACCGCGCCCCGGACGGTCTCGGTGACGTTCACCTGCACCCACGGCCCGAGCGACGGCAGGCCGGCATCGACGAACGCGGACTCCCGGTAGAACTCGCGGATCGTGCCCCGCTCGTCGGTGACCTGCTTCATCGTCACCACGACCAGCCCGTCGATGCCGGTCGTCTCGGTCGACAGGTCCACCACCGTCACCATGCCGGACCCTCGCCGACCTCGTCGGCCTCCTCGAAGCTCAGGACCCGCAGCAGCGACTCGCCGTAGCCGCTCTTGGCCAGGTCGCCGCCGTGGACCTCGGCCTCGGCCAGCGCAGCCAGCTCCTCGGCACCGATGAAGCCCTCCCGGTACGCGGCCGCCTCGGGCGAGCCGATCAGGAGCCCCTTGCGACGCTGCAGACCGGCCACCCACGTCTGGGCGTCGAGCATCGCGTCGAAGGTGCCGACGTCGAACCAGTCCGTCGCGAACGGCAGCCGGCACACCTCCAGAGCACCCTGGCCCAGGTAGTGGTTGTTCACGTCGGTGATCTCGATCTCGCCCCGCTCGCTCGGCTTGATCCCCTTGGCCACCTCCACCACCGAGCCGTCGTAGAAGTAGAGCCCCGGCACCATGTACGGCGACGGCGGCTCCGCCGGCTTCTCCAGGATCCCCCGCACCGAACCATCGGGCGCCAGGTCGAGCACGCCGTAGCGCTCCGGGTCCGGGACCCACAGGCCGAACACGACCGCACCCCGCGGCGTGGTGAAGCGCTGCAGCTGCTCCCCCAGGCCCACGCCGTAGAAGATGTTGTCGCCCAGGATCAGGGCCACGTCGTCGCCGTCGATGAAGTCCTCACCGACGATGAAGGCATCGGCGAGCCCCCGCGGCTGGGCCTGCACCGCGTAGGAGAACGAGCAGCCCCACTGCGACCCGTCTCCGAGCAGCGCCTCGAACGCCGGGATCTGCTCGGGCGTCGAGATCACGAGGATCTCGTTGATCCGCGCGTGCAGCAGCGTGGAGATCGGGTAGTAGACGAGCGGCTTGTCGTAGACGTGCATGAGCTGCTTCGAGGTCGCTCTGCTCGCCGGCCCCAGCCGCGTTGCCCGCCCACCAGCGAGGACGATGCCCTTCATGACCGCCGATCCTGGCAGACGCGCGCCGCGGCGCCATCCGTGGCCGCCGGCGTCAGCCGCACACGACGTCGTCGGGGATCGTCCCCGACACCGTGCCGAGCGCCGTCGTCGTGGTGGTCTCGTCGTCGATGGTGGTGGTCGGCGCGGGCAGCGTCGTCACCGTCTCCTCCGAGGGCTCCGGCGCCGGCAGCGGCTCGGCCCGCAGGCCCTGCCAGTCGGTGCCGGTCACGACCGTGATGTCATCGACCGCGTCGTCCACGACGAGCTCGGCGTCGGCGGCCAGCCAGCGACGGACCAGGTCGGCGGCGGCCTCGCTGCCGGCCGGGTGGCGGATCTCGGTGCGCTCGACGCCCAGTCGAGCCGCGTCGCCGGTGCCGCCGAGTGCGAATCCGGCGCTTCGCAGCTCGCTGGACGCGCTCGACGCCTGACCCGGCTCACCCGTGCCGTTCAGCACGCGGACCCGGACCGACTCCTCGCCGAGCTGGGTCGGGTCGGAGCTGCGGAAGATGTCCAGCACCTGCTCGGCGTCCTGGGTGACCAGGCGCAGCACCGCGGCACCCCCGACGGAGTCGTCGACCACGGGCAGCTGGTACACGTCGAGGGAGGCGGGGTCGAAGCGGCGGAACTCCCGCCCGAGGGCGAGCAGGTCGGCGCCGTCGAGGGTGTCGTCGATGGTGACGGCGTCGAGGGTGCTGTCGATCAGCTCGTCGAGCGTCACCGGGTTGCGCACCCCTCGGTCCACGGCGCGCTCGAGGGCGGCGATGATGAACTGCTGCTGGCGTCGGATGCGGCCGAGGTCGCCGGTGGGGTCGGTGCGCCAGCGGCCGTCGATGTACTCCTGGTAGGCGCGGCTGCGCACGAAGCCGAGCGCGTTGCGGGCGTCGAGGGTGATGCACCCGGGCTCGGGCACGTCGAGGCCGCTGCGCTGGTCGCGCACCGGGTTCGGGAACCAGATCTCCACCCCGTCGATGGCGTTGACCAGGCGACCGAAGCCGTGGAAGTCCACCTGCGCGTAGTGGTTCACCGGGATGCCGAGGTAGGCCTGGATCGTCTCCACGAGCAGCTCGGGGCCGCCCAGCTCGATCGCCTCGTTGATGCGGCCGTTGCCGTGGCCGGGGATCGGCACCCACAGGTCGCGGGGCAGCGACAGGAGCGCGGCCCGGGTGGAGGTCGGGTCGACCCGCAGGATCATCATCGTGTCCGAGCGCAGGCCGGCGACGTCGGTGCGGCTGGACGCCACGGGATCGTCGGGGTCCAAGCCGGCGGCGGAGTCGACGCCGACGATGAGGAAGTTCTCGGCGATGACCTCGCGGCCGTCGTCGTCCTCGCTGACGCTCAGGGTCTCGCCGATCTCGACGCGCGGGATCTGCCCGTACTTCTCGTACCCGTAGGCGAGCGAGCCCGCCGCGAACAGGAAGCCGACCATCGCGAGCACGTTCGTGATGATCACCAGCTTCTGGAGCACGCTGCGCCTCGCCCGACGTGTCTCCGTGCCGGACATCGGACCCACGCTACCGAGCGGCCGGGGAGCAGCCGCGCCCGCCCCTCTAGCCTCCGGCCGTGGCCCGGCTCGCCGACCAGCCGCCGCTCGCCGTGGTCGGCGAACGGCTGTGCACCGACCTCACCGACGTCACCGACGATCCCGCGTGCCTGGAGGGCGAGGGCTTCTGGGCCGTGGTCGTCCCCTACGACGCCCCGCCGACCTTCGCCCGCTTCGCCACGGTGCGCCCCGCCCGCCCGTGGCGCGGACCGCGCTGGGTCGGCCCGGAGCGGGGCGCGTGGTCCAGCTCGCTCGACCGAGCGGCCTTCGAGGCGGGCGTGCGCGCCATCCGCGCCGCCATCGAGGCCGGCGACGTCTACCAGGTCAACCTCACCCGGCAGCTGGCCGCGCCGGCCCCGCCCGACGCCGACGTCGCTGCCCTCGGTGCGGCGCTCGCCGTCGGCAACCCCGCGCCCTACGCCGCCGTCGTCCGCGTGCCTGCCGCCGGCATCCACGTCGCCTCCGCATCGCCGGAGCGCTACCTGCGCCGCGAGGGACGCCTCGTGTGGTCCTCCCCGATCAAGGGGACGGCAGCGACCCCCGATGCCTTCCTCGCCAAGGACCGGGCCGAGAACGTGATGATCGTGGACCTGGTCCGCAACGACCTCGGACGGGTCTGCGACTACGGCTCGGTCTGCGTCCCGGCGCTGCTGGCCGTGGAACACCACCCCGGGCTCGTGCACCTCGTTTCGACCGTCGCCGGGGAGCTGGCCGACGGCGTCGGCTGGCCCGGCCTGCTCGACGCCACCTTCCCTCCCGGCTCCATCACGGGCGCGCCGAAGCTGGCGGCGATGGAGGTCATCCGCCAGCTGGAGCCCGTGCCACGCGGCGTCTACTGCGGCGGGGTCGGGTGGGTGGACGCCGATCGGGGGATCGGCGAGCTCAACGTGGCGATCCGGACGTTCTGGATCGACCCGGACGGCGAGCGCGGTCCGACGCTGCGGTTCGGCACCGGGGGTGGGATCACCCACGACAGCGATCCGGCCGGCGAATGGGCCGAGACCGAGCTCAAGGCCCGGACGCTGCTGGCGGTCGCCTCCGGCTGAAGGCGACCGCCGGAGCGGTGCATGACCGCCGGAGCGATCAGCGGGTGCGGGACGCCTCGATGGCCTGGCGCCCAGGAGCCGAGCCGACAGGCGAGGCGACCCGTGGGCACGGCGCCCTACGGCGGCGAAGCCGCCAGACCGAGTCGCAGCGGGACTTGACTATCCGCGCCGAGCTTTCACGCCGCCACCCTTGCGGTGCACCTTCGCCGGCGGGTTGGTGCGCCCGTCGGTGGACTGGCGCTGCTTGCGGGGGCGGGGGTCGACGTCGACCACGCCGTCGGCCCCGCGGCGCTCGGCCGGCTTGGTCCGGGTGCGGGGCGTGCCACCGTCGCGGGCCGGACGGTCGTCGCGTCGCGCGCTCTTGCCTGCGGCGCGGTCCTCACCGTCGCGGGTGCGGGTCCGCTGGCGGTTGCGACCGCCGTTGCCGCCGCCGCCCTTGGGCGGGGCGGACTGCTGGGCCTTGGCGGCCGGCTGGGCCTTCTGGCGGGACGTGGCCTCGCGGTGACGGGAACCGTCGCCGAGGAGCGTGGCGTCCGGCGTGGTCACGACCTGGGCCAGGCCGAGGTCGCGCTGGAGGGTCTTGACGTCCTTGCGGTTGTTGTCCCGCACGAAGGACACCACGACGCCCTGAGCGCCGGCGCGAGCCGTGCGACCGGAGCGGTGCAGGTAGGTCTTGTCGTCCTCGGGCGGGTCGAAGTGCACGACGCAGGCCACACCGTCGACGTGGATGCCGCGGGCGGCGACGTCGGTGGCGATGAGCGCCTGCACGTGGCCCTTGGTGAACGCCTCGAGCGCACGGGTGCGCTGGTTCTGGTTGCGTCCGCCGTGGATGGCCGCAGCCTCCACGCCGGCCTTGCCGAGCTGCTTGCACAGGCGGTCGGCGCCGTGGCGGGTGCGGGTGAACACGATGGTCGGCCCGGCGGCGACGACGGCGTCGCGCGTGTGGTCGACGCGCTTCTCGTGGTCGATGGACCAGAAGTGGTGGGCCATGGCGGTCATGTCCGGCTCGACCTCGCCGACCTCGTGGCGGACGGGGTCGTGCTGGTAGCGGCGGGTGAGCTCGGCGATGTCGCCGTCGAGCGTCGCCGAGAACAGCAGCGTCTGGCGGTCGCTCTTGGTGCGGTCGAGCAGGCGCTTGACGGCCGGGAGGAACCCCATGTCGGCCATGCGGTCGGCCTCGTCGACGACGACGACACCCACCTCGGCGAGGCTCACGCTGCCGCTGCTGATGAGGTCCTCGAGGCGGCCAGGGCAGGCGACGAGGACGTCGACGCCGCGGCGGATGGCCTGGTTCTGGGGGCCGTAGCCGACGCCGCCGTACACGGCGGTCACGGTGCGGTCGGTCGCCTTGGCGAGCGGGGCGAGCTCGTCCTTGATCTGGTCGGCCAGCTCGCGGGTCGGCGACAGGATCAGGGCGCTGGGGTGCCCGGGCCGGGCCTTGGCCGTGTTGACCAGGGTCGGGATGCCGAAGGCGATGGTCTTGCCCGAGCCGGTGGGGGCGCGGCCGCAGAGGTCGCGGCCGGCGAGGGCGTCGGGGATGGTGGCGGCCTGCACCTCGAAGGCGCTGGTGAAGCCACGGGCGTCGAGCACGTCGACGAGCCGCTGGGGGACGCCCAGGTCCGCGAAGGACGGGGCGGGGGTTCCGGATTGCACAGGTTTCTCTCGATCAGGGTTGCTGGATGGCGCACTCGACGGTGTGGTGCCGAACAGCAGTCAGGTCGAGGAGCGTCGGGCCCTTCGTGGCCCTCCCGCGTGGGTCTGCTCCGAAGAGCAGGTGGTCCGGGGAGCGAGCTCGACCCGGCGCGGTGCAGTGACGATACCCGCTGGCGGGCCGGAACCGACGATCCCGGTAGCGTGCCGCCGTGCTCCCGGTCTGGCTCGACGGCCACCTGCTCGCCCCCGACGACGCCCGGGTCCCGGTGTCGGACCACGGGATCACCGTGGGCGACGGCGTGTTCGAGACCCTGCGCACCGCCCCCGAGCCCGGCGGCACCCGGTGGGTCCCCTTCGCCGTCACCCGGCACCTGCGCCGCCTGCGCCGCAGCCTCGACGGCCTCGGCCTCGAGCTGCACCGCTCCGACGACGAGCTCCGGGACGCAATGCACGCGGTCGCCGGCCACATCGAGGGCGCAGGCCGCGTGCGCCTCACGGTCACCGGCGGGCCCGGACCCCTCGGCTCGGCCCGCTCCGGTGAGCCGCTCACGGTCTTCGTGGCCGGATCGGCGATCGACGCCTGGCCCGAGACCGGTGAGGCCGTCACCGTGCCCTGGGTCCGCAACGAGCGCTCCGCCGTCGCCGGGCTGAAGACCACGTCCTACGCAGAGAACGTGGTCGCGCTCGCCAGGGCCAAGGAGTCCGGGGCGTCGGAGGCCCTCTTCGCCAACACCGCCGGCCAGCTGTGCGAGGGCACCGGGTCCAACGTGTTCGTCGTGCTCGGCGGACGGCTGTCCACCCCGCCGCTCTCCTCCGGTTGCCTGGCCGGGGTCACCCGCGAGCTGGTGTGCGAGCTGACCGACGTCGCCCAGGACGACCTGCCGATGGCGGTGCTCGCCGAGGCCGACGAGGTCTTCCTCACCTCCTCCACCCGCGACGTCCAGGGCCAGCACCGCGTCGACGACCACGTGCTCGACGCACCGGGTCCGATCACCCGGGACGTCGCCCAGGCCTTCGCCGACCTGGTCGCCAAGGACATCGACCCGTGAGCCGAGGTCAGCCCGTCGCCGCGTCGGTGGAGCGGGCCGGCGACCACCTCGTGGTGCGGTGGCGCGCCGGCGACGCCGAGGGGACCTGCCGGTTCGACCACCTGCCAGGCACGGCGCCGGAGTGGCTCGGCTCGGCCGCCGAGCTGCTCGAGGGCACCGACCGCCGGCTCGAGGGACGGGTGCTCGACGCCGTTGCCCGCCTGGCCGCCGACGAGGGGCTCGAGCTCGGCATCTGGCACGACGACCAGGGCGTGGAGCTGCTCGTCTGAGGTCGTTCAGGCGGGCCGCAGGTGCACCACGTCGCCGACGGCGATCGTGCGCCGGCCACCTTCGAGCGGCTCGACCACGAGGTGGCCGTCCGCGGTCACGTCGACCGCGGTGCCGATCAGGTCGTCGGCGCCGAGGTCGATGCGGACCCGGCGGCCGAGGGTGGCGGAGCGGACCCGCCAGTCGTCGAGCACCTGCTCGACCCCACCACCCACCAGGTGGCCGTAGTGGACGTCGAGCCGTTCGAGCAGCGCGTCGAGGACCTCGTCGCGGGTGGGGCGGGCATCGCTGACGTGGTTGATGGCCACGACGACGTCGGCCAGGTCGTCGGGCACCTCGTCGGGCCAGGCCACGTTGAGCCCGATGCCGGCGGCGACCGTGGCCCGCTCGTGGGGCGCCGGCGGCCGGTAGCCGGCGGCGACGCGGGAGCCGGGGGACCACTCCGCCTCGGCCAGGATCCCCGCCAGCTTGCGCGTGCGCACGGCGCCCTCGTCGTCGAGGTCCTCGACGACGAGGTCGTTCGGCCACTTGAGTGCCGGCGCGAAGCCGGCGAGCTGCTCGACCGCCTCCGAGGCCGCGACCGCGAGGGCGAACGTGGTCAGCGGCGCCACCGGCGCCGGCGGGCGCAGCAGGATCGTGCACAGCAGCGACGCTCCGGGCGGCGCGGTCCACGTGCGCCCGGCCCGACCCCGACCGGCGGTCTGGTGGTCGGCGACGAGGACGACGCCCTCGGGCTCGCCCTGGCGGGCCAGCTCCATCACGTCGGTGTTGGTCGAACCGGTCTCCTTGACGTGTCGCACGTCGGTGAACCGGGAGCGGGACAGGCGCCCGGGGCCGCGGATGGCGTCGTCACCCTTCACCGCGATAACACTACGGAGTGTTTTCCAAGGTGCTGATCGCAAACCGTGGCGAGATCGCCGTCCGGGTCATCCGGGCGTGCAAGGAGCTCGGCGTCACGTCCGTGGCCGTCTACTCCGACCTGGATCGTGACTCGCTGCACGTCCGCCTGGCCGATGAGGCCTACGCCCTCGGCGGCACGACGGCCGCCGAGTCCTACCTCAACACCGAGGCGATCCTCGACGTCATCCGGCAGTCGGGCGCCGAGGCGGTGCACCCCGGCTACGGCTTCTTCTCGGAGAACACCGACTTCGCCCGTGCCATCACCGAGATGGGCGTCACCTTCATCGGCCCGCCGCCCGAGGCCATCGAGGTCATGGGCGACAAGGTCTCGAGCCGCATCGCGGCCCAGGAGGCCGGTGTCCAGGGCGTGCCCGGCACCACGGAGTTCCTCAGCTCGGGCGACGAGGTCGTGGCCTTCGGCGAGGAGTTCGGCTGGCCGGTCGCCATCAAGGCCGCCTACGGCGGCGGTGGCCGCGGCATGCGCGTCGTCCACGCCGCCGACGAAGCCCACGCCGCGCTCGAGTCGGCCCAGTCCGAGGCGCTGAAGGGCTTCGGCCGCGACGAGTGCTACGTCGAGCGCTACCTGACCTGGCCGCGCCACGTCGAGATGCAGGTCATCGCCGACACCCACGGCAACACCGTCTGGATCGGCGAGCGCGACTGCTCGGCCCAGCGCCGCCACCAGAAGCTGGTCGAGGAGTCCCCCGCCCCGAACTTCCCCGACGAGATCCGCCAGGCCATGGGCCAAGCCGCGGTGCAGGTCGCCGAGGCGTGCGGCTACGTCAACGCCGGCACCGTCGAGTTCCTGTACCAGGAAGGCGAGTTCTACTTCCTCGAGATGAACACCCGCCTCCAGGTCGAGCACCCCGTCACCGAGATGGTCTCGGGCATCGATCTGGTCGCCGAGCAGCTGCGCGTCGCCTCCGGCGAGCCCCTCTCGTTCTCCCAGGCCGACATCTCGCTGCGCGGTCACTCCATCGAGGTGCGCGTCAACGCCGAGGACCCGGCCGAGGGCAAGTTCCTCCCCTCCCCCGGCCCCATCGCCACGCTGGTCCCGCCGCAGGGCAACGGCGTGCGCTGGGACGGCGGCTACGACTCCGGTGACGAGGTCAGCCAGTACTACGACAACCTCATCGGCAAGCTCGTGGTGTGGGCCCACGACCGCGACACCGCGATCGCCCGCATGCTGCGCTGCCTCGACGAGTTCGTCCTCGACGGCCCGCCCACGACCATCCCCGCGGCCGAGGCGATCCTCGCCCACGACGACTTCAAGGCCGGCGAGCACTCCACCAAGTGGGTGGAGGACACCCTCGACCTCACCGGTGTCCGCGGTACCCCGGCGCCCGCTGGCGACGACGAGGTCGAGAAGGTCGAGCGCAGCGTCGACGTCGAGGTCAACGGCAAGCGCTTCGCCGTGAAGCTGTTCGTGCCCGCCGACCAGATCGCCGTGGCGGCGGCCGGCGGCGGCAAGGGCCTGCCCAAGGCCCGCAAGCGCTCGAAGGGCACCAGCGGCGCCGCACCCACCGCCGGGTCCGGCCGCATCGCCGTGCCGATGCAGGGCACCGTCGTCAAGGTCAACGTCGCCGTCGGCGACGAGGTCACCGAGGGCCAGGTCCTCTGCGTGCTCGAGGCCATGAAGATGGAGAACAACATCGCCGCCGACAAGGCCGGCACCATCACGGAGATCAACGTCGAAGAGGGCGCCTCCGTCGGCTCCGGTGACGTGATCATCGTCATCGAGTAGGAGCTGAGCCGCCGGGCGAGGCGACCCGCCTGACGGTCCCCTTGTGGCGTGAGCCGCTCGCGCCGATTCTGAGACACCATCTCCCGTCAAGCACGCCGCCCGGCATGCCGATGAGGAGAGCATGGGACGCATCGCCAGGCTGCTCGCCGCACTGACCTGCACCATCGGTCTCGTCGCGTCCCAGGCCGCGCCGGCATCGGCTGACCCCTCGACGGAGACCCTCATCGTCGGGCTCGAGGGCCCGGGAGCCCAGGCCGCGCTCGCCGCCGCGGGCGTCGAGGTCACCGACGTCGCCGCCGGCATCGACGCGGTCCGCGTGGAGGTGCCCGGCCGCCGCGCCGGCGCCGCCCGCGCCGCGCTCGCCGCCGCCCCCGGGATCGGGTTCGTCGAGGCCGATCAGCCGGTTGCCGCGATGCTCACCCCGACCGACACCTTCTGGTCGAACCAGTGGGGGCCCCGCCAGGTGTCCGCTCCGGCGGCCTGGGACGTCACCACCGGCGCATCGTCGGTGGTCGTCGCCGTCCTCGACACCGGGGTGAACCCCGGGCCGGAGTTCGACGGCAAGCTGCTGTCCGGCATCGATCTCGTCAACGACGACTCGGACCCCGCCGACGACAACGATCAGCGCCACGGCACCGCGGTGGCGGCGATCGCCGCCGCCGACGCCAACGACGGTGGCGTCGCCGGGATGTGCTGGACGTGCCGGATCCTCCCCGTCAAGGTGCTGGCCGCCGACGGCTCGGGGTCGAGCTACGACATCGCCCAGGGCATCGCGTGGGCCACGGATCGAGGCGCCGACGTCGTCGTCATGAGCCTGGGCGGGCCAAGCAGCTCCCGGGCGATCGAGGACGCCGTCGCCTACGCCCGTGCCCGGGACGTGGTCGTCGTGGCCGCGGCGGGGAACGCCGGCTCGACCACCCCGAACTACCCGGCGGCCCACGCCGGTGTGATCGGCGTCGCCGGGAGCACCTCCACGGACAGTCGCTACAGCTGGTCCAACCACGGCTCGTGGGTCGACGTGGCCGCACCCGGCTGCAACGGCGCGCCGATCCCGAAGGCCACGAGCGGCTACGGCGACTTCTGCGGCACCTCGTCGGCGACGCCGCTGGTGGCGGGGGCCGTCGCGCTCGGTCTGGCCCTCGGCGCCACCGGTGCGCAGGTCGAGGACGCCGTGCGCACCACGGCCGTGCCCGTCGGCTCCTGGGTCGCCCACGGCCGCATCGATGCCGATCGGATGCTCACCGCCGTGGCTGCGAGCCTCGCCACGACCGACACCGACACCAGCACCGACACCGGCACCGGCACCGGCACCGGAACGGACACCGGGAGCACGGACACGAGCGACCCGGAGTCCGAGCCGGAGCCGGACGCCGCTCCCGTCGTCGTGCGGGCGGCGGGCGCCGACCGCGTCGCCACCTCGGTGGCCCTCGCCGACCGGGCATTCCCCGACGGAACCGACCGGATCGTCATCGGCCGCAGCGACGCCTACGCCGACGCCCTCGCCGCCGCGCCGCTCGCCGCCTCGCTCGGCGCCCCGGTGGTCCTCAGCCCATCCGCAGAACTGCCCCCGAACGTCGCCGACCTGGTCCAGCGCCTCGGGGTCGACGAGGCCGTCCTGGTCGGCGGAACCGGCGCGCTGTCCGCAGACGTCGCCGACGACCTCCGCTCGCTCGGCATCAGCGTGCGGCGGATCGCCGGCACCAACCGCTTCGACACCGCCCGCCTGATCGCCGCCGAGCTGGGCGGCACCGACGTCTACCTGGTCGAGGGCGCCAACGCCTCTGCTGCTCGGGGCTGGCCCGACGCGGTCGCCGTCTCGGGCCTCGCCGCCCTGCAGGAGCGCCCGATCCTGCTCACCACGTCCGGCGCGCTGCCGGCCGAGACCGCCACCGCGCTGCTGGAGCTCGACACCCGGACCGTGACCATCGTCGGCGGCACCGCCGCCGTGTCCGACACCGTCGCCGCCGCCACATCCGAGCTCGCCACGGTCCGCAGGGTCTGGGGCAGCACCCGCTACGACACCTCGACGAAGCTGGCCGATCTCGCGGTGGCCGCGGGTGCCGACGACGGCCAGGTCTGGCTCGCCACGGGTCGCTCCTTCCCCGACGCCCTCGCGGCCGGTGCGGCGGCGGCGCACGCCGGCGCGGTGCTGCTGCTGGTGGACGGCGTGGACCTCGCCGGTTCGCCGGAGCCGCTGGCGTGGCTCGGCACGCGCACGGCGCTGCGCGAAGTCGTCCTGGTCGGCGGCACGTCGACGCTGTCCGCTGCGGTGGAGACCTCGGTCAGCAGCCTCGGCTGAACGACCGGCGGCTCAGCCCGAGCCGCGGTCCTGCCAGGTGCAGATGCAGACCTCGTTGCCCTCGGCGTCGGCCAGGACCCAGAAGGCCCGGGCGTGCTGGTCGGTGACCAGGGTTCCGCCGGCGGCCAGGGCCTCGTCGAGGCGCTGCTGGGCCAGGTCGTGGGGCACGGACACGTCGAGGTGGAAGCGGTTGCGCTCGGTGCGGGGCTCGTCCATCTGCTGGAACCAGACCGGCGCCCCGAACCCTCGAGGATCGGACAGGCTGCCGTCGGGCTGCTCGCGGTAGTCGAGCACCGCCGCCCAGAACGGCCTGATGCGGTCGGCGTCCATCGTGTCGATGGCGATCTCCACGATCTGGGCCGCCATCGGCTCAGCGATGGCGCCGGCGTCGGCTGCCAGCTGGGAGATGTGGTGGGCCAGGTCGGTGTCGTGGGTGGAGAGCCCGTCGACCGCATGGGTGGTGAGCGCGACCCGCACGACGCCGGGGTAGGTCAGCGAGACGTCAGGGTGGTGGTCCGCGGCTTCGGCGGCGTCGGCGATGGCCGCCACGAGCCGGCCGGCGGCGGGGAACGACGGCGCCCGGAAGCGGGCCTCGGCGGTGCGCAGCACCACCCGCCAGTCGCCCAGGCCCTCGGTGGCGGTGAACTGCTCGGCGGTGATCTCGGTGTAGGGCATCAGTCAGCGGCCTCCGCGAGGGCCTCGGACAGGCTGGGGTGGACGAGGAGGCTGTCGACGATGTCCTCGACGTTGAGGCCGGCGGTGACGGCGAGGGCGATCACCGAGATGAGCTCGGCGGCGTGGCGACCCACGATCGATCCGCCGAGCACCACGCCGGTGGCCGGATCGGAGACGATCTTGACGAAGCCCCGGGGTGCGTTGTTGATGAGGGCCTTGGCCGTGGTCGAGAACGGCACCTTGGTCACCCGGATCTTGCGCCCCTCGGCGAACGCGTCGGCCTCGGCCAGGCCCACGTCGGCGATCTCGGGCTCGGTGAAGATGGCGGAGGCGGCCTTGTCGTAGTCGAGGTGCCGGTGCTCGCGCGTGTGCAGGCCCATGACGTGCTCGGCGATCTTGCGGCCCTGCATCGACGCCACCGACGACAGCGGCAGGCGACCGGACAGGTCGCCGGCGACGTAGATGTGCGGGACGTTGGTCTGCAGGTGGTGGTTGTTGTCGAGGTAGCCCCAGGCGTTGACCTCGACGCCGGCGGCGTCGCAGCCCAGGCCCTCGCTGTTGGGGATGGAACCGATGGCGAGCAGGGCGTGGCTGCCGGTGGCGACCCGGCCGTCGTCGCAGAGGATGCGGACGCCACCGTCGTCGGTGCGCTCGATGCCCTCGGCCCGCGCGCCCTTGTAGAGCCGGACGCCCCGATCGAGGAAGTGGGTCTCGAGCGCCGCCGCGACCTCGGGATCCTTCTGGGGCAGGACCTGCTGACGGGAGACGATGAGGGTGACGTCGCAGCCGAAGCTGGAGAACATCGAGACGAACTCCACGCCGGTGACGCCCGAACCGATGACGACGAGGTGCTCGGGGAGCTCCTTGGGCGGGTAGGCATCCCGCGTCGTGAGCACGCGGTCACCGTCCGGGGCAGCCCACTCGGGGATGCGAGGGCGCGAGCCCGTCGCCAGCAGGACGGCGTCGGCGTGGACGGTGATCTCGCCCTCGGCGGTGTCGGCGACGACCTCGTGGGGGCCGACCATCCGACCGGTGCCACGCAGGACCCGCACGCCCTGGCTCTGGAGCAGCGAGGTGACCGAGTGCTCGAGACGGTCCTCGATGGACACGATCCGCTGGCGGAGGGCGTCGAAGTCGAGGTGGGCCTTGACGTCGGTGAGGCCCATCTCCTCGGACTTGTCGATCATGTTCAGCGCCGAGCCGGTGGCGATCATCGCCTTGGACGGGATGCAGTCCCACAGGTTGGCGGCGCCGCCGACGATCTCCCGCTCGATGAGGGTGACGTCGGCCCCGAGCTTGGCCGCGTGGCTGGCCGCCGTGTGGCCGCCGGGGCCACCGCCGATGATCACGAAGCTGAGGGCCATGGGCAGCAGGGTACCGGCGCCCCCGCGATCAGCCGGAGGTGCGGGCGATGCGGACGAGGCGGTGGTCGTCGGTGAAGAGCCGCCGGGTGACGCCGGTGCCGATCACGACCACGTTGATGGCCACGGCACCGAGGATCAGGAACATGATCGCGGCCTGGACCCGCACGGCATCGACGGGGTCGACGCCGGCGAGGATGAGGCCGGTCATGGCGCCGGGCAGGAACACGAGCCCGACGGCCTTGGTCGTCTCGATCTGCTGGGTCATGGCGGACCGCAGCGCGCTCCGCAGGCCCGGACGGGACGCCTCGGTCCAGGGCTGGCCGAGGGCGAGGCGGGCCTCCACGTCGTGGCGCTTCTCGGAGAACTCCTCCACGACCCGTCGGCCGGCGAGCACCGTCGACGTCATGGCATTCCCGACCATCATCCCGCCGATGGGCACGATGGCCCGGGCCTCGACCGGGAAGATCCCGAGGCCGAAGATCACCGCTGCGGTCACGACGGTCGACGCCGTGAGCGACGCCAGCGCCAGCCCGAAGACGCCCGGGACCTCCGGTGCCCGACGGGAGACGGTCCACGCCGCGAACGGGACCATGAAGGCCAGCCACGCCCACGCGTAGGCGATCGGCTGGTCCGGGTCGATGATGATGGCGAGCACGTAGCCCACCGCCAGGAGCTGCACGAGCGCCCGACCGGTGGCGACGAGCATCGACTGCTCGAGGCCCAGCCGCCGCCACATCGAGATGCCGATGGCCACCGCCACCAGCAGCAGCGAGATGGCCAGGCCCCACCAGCCGACGTCACCCTGCTCCACGGTCTGCTCCCTCGTCGTGCTCGGTCGGGTCGTCGTGGCCCTGGTGGGTCTCGTCACCGTGGTGGTGGTGGAAGGCGTCCTCGGAGTCGAGGTAGTGCTGGGCCTGGTGCTCGTCCGCCACCCGGCCGCCGACGAGCACGATGCGGCGGTCCCCGATCCGGTCGGCCTGGTCCAGGTCGTGGGTGACCCACAGCACCGGCATCCCGCTGTCCGCCAGCTCGCGGCCGAGCTCCTCGAGGGCCTTGGTCGAGGTGGGGTCGAGGGCGGAGGTCGGCTCGTCCATCAGCAGCACCTCGGGACCGGTGACGAGCGTGCGGGCCAGGGAGCCACGCTGCTGCTCACCGCCGGAGAGCGAGTCTGCCTCCCGGTCGAGGAAGCTCACCGGGAGGTGCACCTGCTCGAGGACGGTGTGCATGGCGTCCTCCGTCGCGTCGGGGTCGGCGACGAGGAGGTTGTCCCGGACGGTGCCGGGGAACGGGGTCGGTCGCTGGAACACCATCCCCACGGTGCGCCGCAGCCGGAGCGGGTCGAGGTCGTCGAGCGGCTGCCCCCGGAACCGGACCGTCCCGCTCGTGGGGACCTCCAGCCGGTTGCACAGCCGGAGCAGGGTCGACTTGCCGGAGCCGGAGGCCCCGAGCAGGCAGGTCACCGATCCGCCGTCGGGCACCTGGGCCGTGACGTGGTCGAGCGCGACGTCCTCGCCGAAGCGCACCACGACGTCGTCGAACTCGAACAGCACCCCGGCAGTATCGCCCGTCCTGCGTTCTGGCAGCGGTCACGGAACACGACCGACGACGGATCGCTATCAGAGGTCGGTTCGCAGCAACTTCTGCCATGGGTGCCCGTCGTCCAGCCACGCCTGTAGCCGGGCTCGCCGGTCGGGCGCGAGCGTCGGCACGATCTGTCGAGCATCGATTTCGTCCTTCGGCCGCAGCCCCTTCGCCTTGAAGAGCAGCTGGACCTCGGGGGCGAGGTACGGCACACCATCTCGTGTTCGAAGGACGACCTCCTCCCACGGGAGGCGCAGGCGCGGGTCCCGGCGGTAGCGCCAGCCCTCGGCATCGCCCTCGCCGACGATGACGTCGAGCTCCCACGGCCCATCGGCCTCCGAACGGGCCCACAGGTTGTTCTCATGACGGTCGAGCGACAGCGCCTCGCCGGACCAGAGGCGGAGCTCGCCCGCCGCCGCCACGGCGATCTCCCACCCGTCCAGCACGCCCGGCAGCTGGCGGGCGTCCGTCCGGCAGATGCCGACGTCGGTGTCGGCGTGCGCACGCCAGGACCGACCAACGTGCAGGTCGAGCGCATGGCCGCCGGCGATCCACCACCGGAACGGTGCGAGTGCGAAGCGCTCGACGACCTCGTCGAGGGAGGCCGGTTGCCACGGACCCAGATCGAGCGAAGGCACGGTTCAGACCGTAGATCGGTAGTCGCACTCCACGTCCGGGCGCGCTGGTGGCCCGACCTGGTGGTGGTCGGGCCGGTTCAGCGTTGGTGGGTGGGACTTCGGTCCGGCGGGGTTCCCGGTCTGGGGTCGATGTGTGCTGGGCGTCCGGTCCAGGTGGTGCCGTGGCGGTCGGTGGCGGTCCAGTGGCCGGTGTCGTCGATGGTGAGGGTCCAGCCGTGTTCGTGGACGAGTCGGTGGTGGAAGCGGCAGAGGAGGGCGCCGTTGTCGGTGCGGGTGGGGCCGTGTTCGTCTTTGGGTTGCAGGTGGTGGGCGTCGCAGAAGCGTGGTGGCCGTTGGCAGGACGGGAACACGCAGTGCCCGTCGCGTGCGGCGAGGGCGCGGCGTTGTCGGCGGGAGAACTGCTCGGCGGCGTCGTT
This sequence comes from Salinilacustrithrix flava, assembly GCF_041228405.1. Lineage (GTDB taxonomy): Bacteria > Actinomycetota > Acidimicrobiia > Acidimicrobiales > Salinilacustritrichaceae > Salinilacustrithrix > Salinilacustrithrix flava. The sequence continues at coordinate 2,712,474 of NZ_CP133888.1, read as the reverse complement.
GACGTCGAGGACCTGGTTGTGGCCGGCGAAGAGGGTGGCGACCAGGGCCGAGTCGCACAGGAGGCGTTCGGCGGCCTGTTTGGTGACGGCCCAGCCTTCGCCGCGCAGGATCAGGTCGTCGAGGTCGTCGTGATCACGAAGGCCCGACAGGGTTCGCAGGTCGATGTGGACGTTGGTGACCACGCCGGAGCGGGCCCGGACCCGCCGGCGGACCCGACGTCGCCGGTGCTGCTCGGCTCGGCGCAGACGCCGGCGGAGCAGGACCATCGGGTCGACCGGCTCGACCGGCTCGTCCGGCTCATCCGCAACGTCCGCGTCGTCGTGGGTGGGGTCGAGGGCTTCGTCGAGGTCGTCGGTGGGGTGGACGCCGTCGAAGGTGTCCCCGGCCCACACCTCCTCATCCTCGGGATCGATGTCGTCGGGGTCGGTGCAGGTGTCGTCGGGGTCGGTGCAGGTGTCGTCGTGGCCGGTGAGGGAGAAGTGCGCCAGGTCGTCGAGGGCGTCGGCGCGGCGTTCGGCCAACGTCCGCTGGTGGGGTGCGCCGGCTGGGTCGGGGTCCTGGGTCCACGCGTCGACCGCCGACATGACGTTGAGGAACGCAGAGGGGGTGAGGTCGGCGTGGATCTCCCCGCCACCGAACAACCGTTGGGAGGCGACCAGCTTGTGGGGGTGGTCCCGTCGGGGTTCGAGGTGCTCATCGACCCGGGCCGCCCAGAACCGCAGCGCCTCGTCGAACGCGGTGTCATCGGTCGTGCGACGGTTCAACCGGAGCAATGCCGGGAGCAAGTCGGCCAGGAACGGCGCCCGCTCCTTCGTGACCAGGGCGGCCAGCTTCTCGGTCCGCCGCAGGGACAGGTCCCCGGAGAGGACTGCATCGGCCAGCGCCGGGTGGGCGTGGCAGAGCCCGGCGATGCGCTCGAGTCGGTGTGCTTCCCGGTCGGAGACGCCGGTGTAGGCGAGCAGCCAGGCCTTGGCCGACGACGCGCCGGCGGCGATCCACGCCGAGGTGCGCCACAGCTCCAACAACGCCGCGATCATCCACCGCTGCCCGGCCTCCATCGCCGAAGCAACCGCAGCGGCCCGGTCCAGCCGCTCCCGCGCCGAGGCTGCGGTGTCGGCGCAGCGGGCGTAGGAGGCGGAACCGGTCATGGGACGAATCGTACGAAAGGGGGTCTGACAGGAACTCGTCCACCTGGCGAACGGCTTGGCCACGGCTCGCGTTCCTCGGTCGGCCGGGAGCCTCAGCCCGGGATCGTCGCCCCCGGTGACCGCAGGTCTTCGGTGACCGTCGTGCGCTCCTCGGGCGCGCCGGCGGGCGGGTCGTCGGCGTCGAGCTGCACGTCGAAGGGCGCCTCCGGCAGCGCCGACCGCTCGACCGCCACGACGTAGGCCTCCGGGTTGGCGTCGTCGTTGCAGCCCTGGTGCACGCCGGGGATCACGAAGTCGCCGTGCACGATCCGCCGCTCGAGGTCGAACACGACATCGTCCATGCGGATCTCGCAACCCGAGCCGTAGACCGCGCCGAACCAGATCACGACCTCATCGTCGAAGCCGACGCTCGGTGGCTCGCCGTCCAGACCCGCCTGCCGCCACAGCGCTGCGTACTGCTCGTCGGTCGTGGCGATGCCGGTGCGGTAGGAGGCGCCGGTCCGGTCGGTGCCGAGGAGGCGCCACCCGTCCCCTGACTCCGGCTGCGGCCCCGGTCGGATCACGTCCTCGGGTTCCACGCCGGTGACGCAGAGCCGGGGTCCGGCGAAGGGGGCGAGCGGGGCAAGCCGCTCCTCGATCAGCTCGCCGACCCACACCTCGACCAGGCCGGTGTGGACGCCGTGGCTCCCACCGACCTGGAAGCCGGCGTCCTCCATGGCGCCGAACGCCTCGTCCCGCAGCGCGACCAGCTCCGCCTCGGTCCACTCGACCGGTACGGCGACGACGCCGACCCCGGGGAACCGCTCCTCCAGCTCGGCCTGCCGCGCCTCGGCACCCTCGCTGAACGCGACCGACAGCCAGCCGTTGTGCTCCCGGTCGATCCAGATGTCCTCGAAGCCGGGCTGGTCCACCGCCCAGGCCCGGACCTGCTCCACCGGCATCTCGTTCGCGATGTAGACCGGCTCGTCCCGGTACCAGTCCTCCGGGGCCGACACGAGGGTCATCTCCGCCGGGCAGCGCTGGAGGCCGAAGGGGAGATCGCCACCGGGCGGTCCGGGTTCGGTCCCGGTGCCCGACGTGCTCGGTACGTCATCGCTGCGCACCGCAGCCTCGTCGTCTTCGCCGCAGGCCGCCAGGACCAGCGCCAGCACCACGATCGAGGACAGACGGAGCATCACCACAGCAGTCTGACGTCGGGCCCGCGCCCCTGGTTCCCGCCGTTGGTTGCGGCTGTTGCCAGGGCCGTAACCTCCGGGCCATGGCCGATCATGCCGAAGGTTTCGACGCCCCCGACCTCGACCGGTGGAAGGCGGATGCCGAGAAGGAGCTGCGGGGCAAGCCCCTCGAGGAGCTGACCTGGACGACGCCGGAGGGCATCGAGGTCAAGCCGCTCTACACCGAGGCCGACCTCGAGGGCCTGAGCCACATCGGCGGGCTCCCGGGCCAGGCCCCCTACGTCCGCGGGCCCTACGCCTCGATGTACACGAACCGAGCCTGGACGCTGCGCCAGTACGCCGGCTTCTCCACCGCCGAGGAGTCCAACGCCTTCTACCGGCGCAACCTCGCCGCGGGCCAGCGAGGCCTGTCGGTCGCCTTCGACCTCGCCACCCACCGCGGCTACGACTCCGACCACCCCCGGGTCGTCGGCGACGTGGGCAAGGCCGGCGTGGCGATCGACTCGGTCGAGGACGCCAAGATCCTCTTCGACGGCATCCCGCTCGACCAGATGTCGGTGTCGATGACCATGAACGGCGCCGTGCTGCCGACGATGGCCAACTACATCGTCGCCGCCGAGGAGCAGGGGGTGAGCCAGGACCAGCTCGCCGGGACCATCCAGAACGACATCCTCAAGGAGTTCATGGTCCGCAACACCTACATCTACCCACCGGCCCCCTCCATGCGGATCGTCGCCGACATCATCGGCTACACGGCGACGCACATGCCGAAGTTCAACTCCATCTCGATCTCCGGCTACCACATGCAGGAGGCGGGGGCGACGCTCGAGCAGGAGCTGGCCTTCACCATCGCCGACGGCATGGAGTACGTGCGGGCCGCGCAGGAGGCCGGCCTCGACATCGACGCGTTCGCTCCCCGGCTGTCGTTCTTCTTCTGCATCGGGCAGAACTTCTTCGGCGAGATCGCCAAGCTGCGGGCCGCCCGCCTCCTGTGGGCCAAGGTCATGAAGCAGCTCGGTGCGAAGGCCGACAAGTCGCTGATGCTGCGCACCCACTGCCAGACCTCGGGCGTGTCGCTCACCGAGCAGGACCCGTACAACAACGTGATCCGCACCGCGTACGAGGCGATGTCGGCCGTGCTCGGCGGCACGCAGTCGCTGCACACCAACGCCTTCGACGAGGCCCTCGGCCTGCCCACTGAGTTCTCGGCCCGCATCGCCCGCAACACCCAGCTGATCCTCGGCGACGAGACCGACGTGACCAAGGTCGTCGACCCGCTCGCCGGCTCGTACTACGTCGAGTCCCTCACCGCCGGCCTCGCCGACGCCGCGTGGGAGCTCATCGAGGAGGTGGAGGGCATGGGCGGCATGACCAAGGCCATCGAGGCCGGCATGCCGAAGCTCCGCATCGAGGAGTCGGCCGCCAAGCGCCAGGCCCGGGTCGACCGGGGCGAGGACGTCATCGTCGGCGTCAACAAGTACGTGCCCGACAACGTCGAGATGGTCGACGTGCTCGACATCGACAACGCCGAGGTGCGCGAGTCCCAGATCCGCCGGCTCGAGCAGATCCGGGCCAGCCGGGACCAGGCCGCCTGCGACGCTGCGCTGCTCGCCCTCAAGGAGGGGGCGGCCGGTGACGCCAACCTGCTGGAGCTGTGCGTGAACGCCGCCCGGGCTCGGGCCACGGTCGGCGAGATGAGCGACGCCATGGAGGCCGTGTTCGGTCGCCACAAGGCCGAGGTCCGCAGCATCCACGGCGTGTACGGCGCCGCCTACGCCGACGACGAGGACTACGCCGCGCTCCTCGCCCGGGTCGACGGGTTCGCCGAGGCCAACGGCCGCCGCCCCCGCATGCTCGTCGCCAAGATGGGCCAGGACGGCCACGACCGCGGCGGCAAGGTCATCGCCACCGCGTTCGCCGACTTCGGCTTCGACGTCGACGTCGGCCCGCTGTTCCAGACGCCCGAGGAGGTTGCCCGCGACGCCGTCGAGCAGGACGTGCACATCGTGGGCGTGTCGTCCCAGGCCGCCGGGCACAAGACGCTCGTGCCCCAGCTCATCGAGGAGCTCAACAAGGCCGGCGCCGACGACGTGCTGGTCGTGTGCGGCGGCGTGATCCCGCCCCAGGACTACGAGTTCCTGCGCGACGCCGGCGTCTCGGCCGTGTTCGGCCCGGGCACCAACATCCTCGAGGCAGCCGGCACCGTCCTCGATCTGCTGGAGGGGTGACCCCGCGCCCATGAACCTGGCCGACGACGTCCTGGCCGGCGACCGGCGCGCCCTCGGGCGGGCCATCACGCTGGTCGAGTCGACGCGCGCCGACCACCGGGCCGACGCCGTCGAGCTCCTCCAGGCCGTCCTGCCCCACACCGGCACCGGCATCCGCCTCGGCGTGTCGGGCGCACCCGGGGTCGGCAAGTCCACCTTCATCGACGCCTTCGGGTGCCACGTCATCGACCAGGGGACGACCCTGGCCGTGCTCGCCGTCGACCCGTCGTCAGGACGCTCCGGCGGTTCGATCCTCGGCGACAAGACTCGCATGGAGGAGCTGGCCCGCCGGCCCGAGGCCTTCATCCGCCCCTCCCCCGCGGGCCGCACGCTCGGCGGCGTGGCCCGCCGGACCCGCGAGGCCATGCTGCTGTGCGAGGCCGCCGGCTACGACGCCGTGCTGGTGGAGACGGTCGGCGTCGGCCAGTCCGAGACCGCCGTGGCCGAGATGGTCGACCTCTTCTGCCTCCTGGCCGGGCCGGGTGCGGGCGACGACCTCCAGGGTGTGAAGCGCGGCGTCATGGAGCTGGCCGAGCTCCTGGTGGTCACCAAGGCAGACGGCGACCTCGAACCGGCGGCGAAGCGGGCAGCAGCCGACCTGAAGCACGCGCTCCAGCTGCTCCGCCCCGTCCACCACGCCTGGTCGCCCCGGGTGCTGCTCACCTCCGCGCACACCGGCATCGGCCTGGCCGAGGTGTGGGACGCCGTGGTCGAGCACCGGCAGGCGCTCGAGGACTCCGGGGAGCTGCAGTCCCTGCGGGGCGAGCAGGCCCGGCAGTGGCTCTGGACCGAGCTGCGCGAGGGCCTGGTCGAGCGCTTCGTGGCCGAGGCGGGCGAAGCGGTCCGCAGCGCCGAGCTCGACGTCGTGGCCGGCCGCCAGCTCCCCACCATCGCCGCCGACCGCCTCCTCGACGACCGCTGACGCACCAGCGGGGGTAGCACTCCCCGGTGATCGGGTACGTCGCTCAGGAGATGGACGCACCAGCACACGACACCACCACCATCCGCCTGCGCCCACGGGTGCCCGAACCGCCCCAGGGACGTGATCGCGTCCGCTGGTGGGGGCCGGGGCTGCTGTGGGCGATGTCCGCCGTGGGCTCCGGCTCGATCCTGTTCACGCCCCGCGTCGGGTCCGAGTACGGCTACGAGCTGCTGTGGCTGCTGTGGGGCGTCGCCCTGCTGATGTGGGTGATGATCCGCGAGGCCGGCCGCTTCGCCGTGCTCACCGGGCGCACGCTGCTCGACGGCTTCAGCACGCTGCCCGGACCCCGCAACTGGGTGCTCTGGTTCGTGTTCATCCCCCAGCTCCTCGCCGCCGTCGTCGGTGTCGGCGGCCTGGCTGCGCTCGTCGGCAGCGCCCTCGCCGGCGTGCTGCCCGGCGGCATCGTCCTGTGGTCGCTCCTGACGCTCGCCGCCTCGACCGCCACCGTCGTGTCGGGCGGGTACCGGGCGGTCTCCCGCGCCGCGCTCGTGCTGGCGCTGGTCCTCGTCGCCATCGCCGTCGTCGCGGCCGCCACCGTCTTCCCCGCCGTGGGGGACTTCGGCGGCGGGCTCGTGCCCGGCGCGCCGGCCGAGGTCGACGTGCCGTTCGTGCTGCCCTGGATCGGCACGATCCTGGCCGGCTCCATGGGCGTCATCTGGTACTCGTACTGGGCCGCCACCCGCGGCTACGGCGGCGGCGCCGCCAGCCTGGGCGAAGGGGAGATCGACGAGGAGCACCCCGACGAGGAGGTCGCGCCGGCCGGCGAGCGCGGCCCACGGTTCGACGGCTGGCTGCGCACGATGTCGAACACCGCCCTGCTGGGCGTGCTGACCGGCACGCTCATCATCACGTCCTTCCTCGTGCTCGGTGCCGAGCTGCTCGGGCCCGAGGGCATCGTCCCCGACGGCGTCGAGGTGGCCACCGAGCTCACCCGGCTGCTGTCCGAGGTGTGGGGTCGCACCGGCTTCTGGCTCATGACCGTCGCCATCGTCGTGGCCCTCGGCGGCAGCGTCCTCGCCAACCAGGACGGCTGGTCCCGCTCCTTCGCCGACATCACCCTGCTCCTCCCGCTGGAGGGGCACGAGGAGGGCGGCGACGACCAGGCCGAACGGGATGGGCCCCGGTTGCTGCGGTGGATGACCTCGTGGCGCCCGGAGTCGATGGGACCGCGCCTGGCCCTCAAGATCCTCTACGCGCTCGTCATCGCCGGGCTGCTCCCGGCGATCGTCGTCGTGGTGGTCCAGGACCCGGTGGCGATCATGTCGGTGTCGGGCATCGTGGCCACGTTGCACACGCCCTTCATCGTGTTCGCCACGCTGTCGCTCAACCGACGCCTGCCCGAGGTCGGCCGCCCCGGACCCGTGGTGCAGGGCGCACTCGGGCTGGCCGGGCTCTTCTACACTGTGTTCGCGGGCTTCTGGTTCGCGGACCTGCTCGGCGTCATCGGCTGACGGCTTCAGCCGGCGAGCTCACCCACGGCGTGGATGACCAGGCCGGCGAGCCCGCCCACGATCGTGCCGTTGATCCGGATGAACTGCAGGTCCCGGCCGAGCAGCAGCTCCATCCGCGAGGCGGTCTCCTCGCCGTCCCACTGGCTGATGGTGGTGGAGATGAGGCGGGTGATCTCGTCGCCGAATGTGTCGACCACGGCACGGGCGGCCTGCTCGGCCAGCTCGTCGGCGCGCGACATCGCACGCTCGTCGGCCCGGAAGCGCTCGGCGGCGGACACGATGACATCGGTGAGCCGCTGGCGCAGCGCAGAGCCACCGTCCAACGCCTGGGTCCGCAGCGACGCCTTGGCGTCGACCCACAGCGAGTCGAGGAAGCTGCGCAGCGCCGGGTGGTCGAGCAGCTCCTGCTTGAGCCCCTCGGCCCGGTCCTGCCAGACCTCGTCGTGCTCGAGCCGGCCGATGATGCGGGCCATGGCCACGTCGATGCGGCTGCGCAGCTCGTCGGAACCGCCCACGGTGTCGCCGCGGATGATGGCCCGGACCCCGGCGAGCAGGCGCTCGAAGATGCGGTCGTCGATCACGTCGGGCACCCACCACGGCGACTCCGACGCGAACCGCTGGCGCAGCAGGACCTCGTTCTCGGCGAGGAAGCCATCGAGGCCGACGAGCACGGCGTCGACCACCTCGCGGTGACGGCCCTCCTCGGTGACCACCGTGAGCAGGCGGGCACCGAGGGGCGCCACATCGACGTCGGCGAGGCGGGTTCGCACGGCGGCTTCGACCGCGTGCACCAGGTCGTCGTCCTCGACGGCCTCGGCCAGCCGGACCACCAGCTCGGCCGCGTGGCCCGCCAATCGCTCGGCGTTCACGGGTGCGCCGCCCGCATCGCGCTCGAGGATCCACGACGAGGCCCGGTCGGCGACGCCCATGCTGCGCACCCGCTCGCCGATGGTCGGCGCGTTGAGGAAGTGCTCCTGCACGAACTGGCCGAGCGTCTGGCCGAACTGGTCCTTGCGGGCGACGATGACGGCGGTGTGCGGGATCGGGATGCCGAGGGGGTGGCGGAAGATGGCGACCACGGCGAACCAGTCGGCGAGGCCGCCGACCATGGCGGCCTCGAGCGCCGCCCGCAAGTAGCCGGTGGCGCCCTCCCGCTCGGTGGTGGTCGCGACCACGAGGAAGGCGATGGTGACCACGACCAGCAGCCCGGTGGCGCGGCGCTTGGCCCGGCGGATGTCCCGCTGGCGCTGCTCGAGGTCGGGGATGGGCGGCGCGGCGGTGGCGGTCACGGGGCCACCACGGACGCGTCGATGTGAGCGCGCAGCTCCTCGTAGGGGCCGCGAGCGACCACCCGACGGCGCTGCTCGAAGGGGGTTGGCCCCTCGGCGACCCGGAGCTCACCGGTGCCATCGTCGCCCTCGCGCACGAACCAGAGCCGGTCGCCGGCGAACCAGTGGGCGTTGCGCCGACGGCCGACGCCGGAGTGGGTGGCGGAGATCTCGCAGAAGGCGGCCACGTCGTGGCGGTCGAGCCGCTCGCCGAGCACCCGGTAGCGGTAGGGCGAGCCGCCGCCGCGCAGCCCGAGGTGGTCCCAGCGACCGCCCGGCACGTCGGCGGGCACCCACGACACCCATGCATCCCGTCGGGTCACGTCGTGGCCCGGGGGCACCGGCGCCGACGGACCGAGGTACGGGTCGAGCAGGGAGCCGTCCACGATCAGCACGCTGTGGAAGTCGACCACCGACGCGGTGCGGTGGTGCTCGACGACCACGTTGACGTCGTGACCGCGGCCGGCGAGCAGCGCGCCGACGGCGGTGCAGAACACCCAGCACGACCAGGACTCGAGGGACCCGGCGAGGCGGGCCTCCAACGGCGCGGTCGGATCGGCACCCGGCGGCACCCGGCCCGCGTCCACCGCGAGCCGCTTGGCGGTCGAGCCGGCGGGCATCCAGGCACGGAACGCCTGCACGACCGCTTCCACGTCGTGCTCCGGCCGGGCGCCGATGGCGGCGAGCACGTCGCGTGCGAGGCGGTCGTCGACAGCGGGGAACACGACCGACAGCATGCCGACCATCCGGTGGGTCGGACGAGCCCGCTCACGTCAGCTGGTCTGACACATCCGTCCGTCGGGTACCGAAGGCGCCATGATCGTACTCGGACTCATCCTGCTCCTCGTCGGCCTCTTGGCCGACATCGGCATCCTCGTCACCCTCGGCGTCATCCTCGCCGTGATCGGCGCCATCCTCGCCCTGCTGGGTTCCACCGGCCGGGCCGTGGGTGGTCGCAACCACTGGTTCTGACCAGCGATTCTCCCTACTCCCTCGCCGACTCGGCCTCGGCCACCGCTTGGTGGTCGAGGTCTTGGTCGTCATCGAGGTCGAACACCACCCGGCGGATGCGCCCCGTGAAGGCGTTGGGCGACGAGTAGTCCCCCACCGGTGAGACCCGGTCCCGACCCACGTCGAGGCCGCTCCAAGAGATCGTCACCACGAAGATCCGGTCGGTCTCGAAGCGCCCGCAGACCGCACCGTCGATCGACAGCGTCCCGGTCCCCGGGGCCCGCCCACGCACGGGCTCGCCCCGCTCCATGCGGAACGTGACCGTGCACGGACCGTCCGGCAGCGGGCGGTCGGACCGCACCACCTGGTGGTGCCCGCCGACGGACAGGTCGTGGACCAGGTGGCCGTCGGCGACGTGCAGCGAGTACCCCGACGTCTGGTCGCCGTGGGCGACGAGCACCCCGTCGCCGGGTTCGAGGATCTCGACGGTGATCGTGTAGCTGCGGCTGCGCAGGTCCGGCGCCGCATCCGTCGGCACGTGGCCGAGACCGGCCCAGAGCTCGTAGTGCGTGCGCCCGGCCCGGTGGCGCTCGGCGTTCTCGGCGAAGCGCTCGGCGAAGCGGTCGTCGAGGGGCAGGACCTTGTTGTCCTCGGCCTGGCGCCACCACTCGGCCTGGAGCGCCTCCAGCCGGCCCGCCTGCTCGGACGCCAGGTCGTGGTTCTCGGCGAAGTCGTGCTCGAGGTCGTACAGCTCCCAGGCGTCGTCCTCGAACGGGGTGCCCGGCGGGTGGTACGCCACCGCCTTCCACCCATCGGCCCAGATGCCCCGGTGGCCGAACATCTCGAAGTACTGCACCCCCTTGGGCGCGGGCGCGGCGGGGTCGTCGAACGTCGAGCGCAGCGTCGCGCCGTCCATCGGCAGCTGGGGCACGCCCCCGATCTCCGGCGGGGGCTCGGCGCCGAGCACGTCGAGGATGGTGGGCACGATGTCCACGACGTGGCAGAACTGGTGGCGTATCTCGCCCTGCGCCTCGATGCCGGACGGCCACGACACGACGAGTGGGTCGCGGATGCCCCCGCCGTGGGTGTTCTGCTTGTAGCGCTTCAGCGGCGTGTTCGCCGCCATCGCCCAGCCCCACGGGAAGTTGGCGTGGCTCCCGGGTCCACCGACGGCATCGAGGGTGGCGAGCTTGGCCTCGATCGGCTCGGGCTGAGCGTTGAAGGGCCCCATGGCGTTGACGAACCCCGACGGGCCGCCCTCCTGGGATGCGCCGTTGTCCGACAGCACGAGCACGAGGGTGTCGTCGAGCTGGTCGGTCTCCTCCAGGAACGCCACGACCTCGGCCAGCTGCTGGTCGGCGTGGTCGAGCATGGCGGCATAGGCGGCCTGCAACCGGGTGAACACGCGACGCTCGTCGGGGCTGTGGTCGTCCCACGCCTGCACCCGGTCGTTGCGGGGCGGCAGCTCGGTGCCGGCGGGCACGAGGCCGAGGGCGATCTGGCGCTCGAGGCGCTCCTGGCGGGTGACGTCCCAGCCCTTGGCGAACACCCCCTCGTAGTGGTCGATCAGCTGCCGCGGGGCCTGGTGGGGGGCGTGGCACGCGCCGAAGGCGAGCCAGGCCAGCCAAGGCTCGTCGGGCACCCCGAAGCGGTGGTCGCGGAGGAACTCCACGGTCTTTTCGGCCAGGTCGGCCGAGAGGTGGTAGCCCTGCTCGAAGGTGGCCGGCGGGTCCACGTGGTGGTTGTCGTGGACCAGCTCGGGGGCGTACTGGTCGGTCTCGGCGTCGAGGAAGCCGTAGAAGCGATGGAAGCCGCGCTGCAGCGGCCAGCCGTCGTAGGGGCCCGTCGGGCCGGTCTCGGTCAGCGGGGTCACGTGCCACTTGCCGGTGAGGTAGCAGCGGTAGCCGTGCGGGTCGAGCAGCTCGGCGAGCGTGCCCGCCTCCCGGCTGATCTTGCCCCGGTAGCCGGGGAGGCCCGAATCGAAGTTGGCCAGGCAGCCGACACCGACGTTGTGGTGGTTGCGGCCGGTGAGCAGGGCCGCCCGGGTCGTGGAGCACATGGCCGTGGTGTGGAAGCCCGAGTACCGCACGCCGGCCGAGGCCAACCGGTCGATCGTGGGGGTGGCGATCTCGGAGCCGTAGCAGCCCAGGTCGGAGAACCCCACGTCGTCGAACAGCACGACGAGCACGTTCGGTCGGCGTCCCGTCAAGGCCATCGCCACAACCTAGGCAGGTACCCTGCCGGCCGTGCCGGAGCGCGACGAGGTGGAGCAGCAGGTGGTCCGGGTGGTCACCGAGGTCGGCCGCCGGGCCCGGGGGGCCCAGCTCGACGGCCTCGCCCACCCGCTCCAGGTCGTGGAGCGCTTCGGCGAGGACCTCGGCACGGCCACCGCCCACGCCGGCGTGCGCCCCCGCACCCGCGTCGGCCAGCTGGCCGAGCGCGCCAACGCGCCCCTGCTGGACGAGCAGCGCAGCTACAACGAGGCCGTGGTCGACGCCCTCCACCAGCTCGACCACCGCTTCCGCTGGCAGGACGAGCGCATCCGCCGGCTCGAAGCCGAGGTCGACGAGCTCCGAGGCCGGCTCGAGTCGTGAAGGTCGCGTTCTTGAAGCCCGACCACGGCGGCGTGGGCGGGTTCGAGCGGCTCGCCGAGCGGTGCCGCGCCCGGCTCGACCAGCGAGGCGTCGACGTGTCGCTCGTGGGCTTCGACGCCCGCACCCGGGCCGACCGCCTCCACGGCGTGCGCATCGACGACGGCACCCGGGACTGGCACGACGAGTACTTCCTCTACCTGGCCGCCACCGAACGGCTCGACCGCCTCGACCTGTCGGACTTCGACGTGGTCGTCACCTCCCAGCCGCCCAGCTACCTGGTCCGCCACCCCCGGGTCGTCGCGCTCACCTACCACCAGGCCCGCGTCTTCTACGACCTCGCCGAGGAGTTCACCGCCGCCGGCTACGTGCGCCCTGCCGTGCACGCCGCCGCGGTCGAGCAGGTCCGGGCGCTGGACCGGGGTCGGATCAGCGGTGTGCACACGTGGCTCACCGGCTCCCACGAGGTCGCCGACCGGCTCCGGGAGTGGTGGGGGCTGGAGGGCACCACGCCGTTCCGCGCGTCTGCCGAGACCCCGCCCGCCGCGGACCTCGGCCCCTACGACCCGGCCGGGCCGGCCGTGTGCGTGAGCCGACACGAGTGGCCGAAGCGGACCGAGCTCGTCGCCCAGGCAGCGGCGGGCAGCGACGGCACCTGGGAGCTGGTCGGCGGCGGCAGCCGGCTGGCCTGGGTGCGCCACCTGCTCGAGCGCTGGACCGACGACCCGGGTGCCGCCGGGCAGGACCCGCCCGAAGCGACGTGGCGGAACCGAGGCACGTGGCTGCTCGCCCCGGACGAGCGCCCGGCCATGGACGGGTCGAGCGAGCACCTCGGCGGGCGCCTCCGGCTCCACGGCGAGGTCGACGACGCCACCCGGGACGACGCCTACCGGCGCGCCGGGGTCGTGATCGCCCCCGCGCTGCGGGAGGACTACGGCCTCACCGTGCTCGAGGCCTTCGCCCACGGTCGACCGGTCATCGTCTGCGACGACGGCGGTGGCCTGGTCGAGCTGGCCGCGGGCATCGGCGCCGCGCTGGTGGTCGAGCCCCACCCCGCCGCCGTCGCCGCGGCCGTGTCGGAGCTCCGGGACGACCCAGGTCGGGCCCACGAGATGGCGGCGGCCGCCCTCGAGCGAGCGCACGCGCTGGCCGCCGAGGACGACCTCGCCCCGCTCCTCGATGCGGTGCGGGCTGCCATCGACTGAGGCCCGGTTCAGTACCGTTCGGCCCCGTGAAGCTGATCGTGCAGATCCCGTGCCTCGACGAGGAGGACCAGCTCCCCGGCACGATCGCCGACCTCCCGCGCGAGGTCGAGGGCTTCGAGACGGTCGAGTTCCTCATCATCGACGACGGCTCCACCGACCGCACCGTCGAGGTGGCGCGCGAGCTCGGCGTGCACCACGTCGTCCGCCTCACCAACAACAAGGGCCTGGCCCACGCGTTCCAGGCCGGGCTCGATGCCTGCCTGAAGCTGGGGGCGGACGTGGTGGTGAACACCGACGCCGACAACCAGTACTCGGCCAAGGACATCCCCGCGCTCGTCGCGCCGATCCTCGAGGGTCGGGCCGACATGGTCATCGGCGACCGCCAGGTCATGACCATCGACCACTTCTCCCCCACCAAGAAGCGGCTCCAGCGGGCCGGGTCCTGGGTGGTCCGCCGGGCGTCCGGCACCGACGTCCCCGACGCCACGTCGGGCTTCCGGGCCTACAACCGGGAGGCCGCCCTCGGCCTGGTGGTCGTGTCCAAGTTCACCTACACGCTCGAATCCCTCATCCAGGCCGGCAAGTCGCTCACCGCCGTCACCCACGTCCCGGTGGGCACCAACGACAAGACCCGAGAGTCGCGCCTGTTCGGTTCGATGTGGACCTACATCCGGCGCAACATGCTGGCGATCTTCCGCATCTACACGAGCTGGGAGCCGCTGTTCGTCTTCACCGCGCTGGCCGTGGTCCTCCTGGTCGCCGCGATCGGCGCCTGGAGCCCGTTCCTGTGGGACTGGATCGTCAACGGGGACCGGGGCGGGCACCTGCAGTCGATCATCCTCGGTGGCGTCCTCTTCATGGCGTCGGTGCAGGTGTTCGTGCTCGGCGTGCTGGCCGACCTCGTCGCCGCCCACCGGGCCGTGTCCCAGCGCACGCTGGAGCGCGTCCGGCGCATCGAGCTCGAGCTCGGCGTGGCGCCCTCCCACTACGAACCGGGCGCAACCCTCAAGTCGCGCCCACATCCGTCCGAGACCGACAGGTAGCCTGCTCCGAGCGGGCGGCGATCGGCGAGGGGCGCCACTGGCGCGCTCCCAGACTTGAGGATTCATTGATGCTCCGCACCCTGGGGACTGCTGCACTCGTCGGCGCTCTGACCGCACCGCTGCTCGCCGCACCGGTCGCCGCGCTCGAGCCCGCCCGGGCCGGTGTCACCGACGGCGCCTCCGAGGCCCCCGTCGTCGACGCGATCGCACCTGCAGCCGGGCACACCGATGCCGACGGCGACCTGCTCACCGAGAACGTCGTCGTGCTCCCCTTGGCGGTGGACGGCCGCCACCTGGACCTCGTGCCCGTGGACGACCAGGAGGAGCACGGACACGCCGACGTCGCCCTGCGCTCCGGCGTCGTGTCGCTGCCGAGCAACCCGGAGATGGTCATCTTCGAAGACGTCGCCGCCGGCACCCACCTGGCGGTGCGCAGCCGCAACGCCGACACCTGGTCGGACTGGATCGAGGTCGAGGCCTCCCCGGACGACGCCCCCGACGGCGAGGCGCTCACGAACCCCGGCGTCGGCCCCGTCTGGGTCGGCCACGGCGCCACCCACGTCGAGGTGGCGGTGCTCGAGGGCGACACCGACGTCGTCCGCGTCGTCGGCTTGCACGACGTGGAGGACGAGGGATCGGGGTACCAGGGCATCCGCGCCAGCGCGACGACCCCGATGGCGGCGGCGCAGACCAGCGGTGCCTTCATCCGCCCGCGCAGCGACTGGGCCACCAGCGACATGGGGTGGAAGTGCTCGTCCGGCCCGACCGAGATGAAGGAGGTGCGGGCGATGGTCGTGCACCACACGGCAGGCAGCACCGAGCCCTACCTGGCCTCCGACGTGCCCAAGATCCTGCGCGGCATCTGGAACTACCACGTCGGCACCAACAAGTGGTGCGACGTGGCCTACGCCTTCTTCGTCGACCGCTTCGGCGGCGTCTGGGAGGGCCGCCAGGGCGGCATCGACAAGGCGATCATGGGCGGGCACACCTACGGCTTCAACAGCGACACGACCTCGGTCGCCCAGCTCGGCCACTTCGACAAGCAGTCGACCCCGTGGGCGATGACGGCCGCCACCCGCCAGCTGGTCGGATGGAAGCTCGGCGTGCACGGCCTCGACCCCAGCGGCACCACCACCGTCACCAACAACAGCGGCGCCACCTTCCGCGGCACGGCGAACGGCGACGAGCACACCGCACCGATCGTGGCGGGTCACAAGGACCTCCGTGACACCGCGTGCCCGGGCGCCAACACCTACGCGACGCTGCCCTACCTCCGCGACGCCTCCGTCGTCGGCGCCCACGTCGTGGCCCTCCACGAGACCTTCATGCGGGCGCTGCCCACCCCCGACCAGTACCGCCGCTGGCTGAGCCGAGCGGACAACGACGGCTTGCGAGCTGCGGCCACGGGCATGGCCCGCTCCGAGACCTACAGCGGCGTCATCATCGACGACCTCTACCAGCGGGTGCTGGGCCGATCGGCCGATCAGGAGGGCAAGGACTACTGGCTCGGGGTCCTGGCGTCGGGCGTGCGCATCGAGACGGTCGGCATCAGCTTCTACGGGAGCCAGGAGTACTTCGACCGCAAGGGTGGCGCCGAGCCCTTCGTCCGCTCCCTCTACGAGAACCTGCTGCACCGCGAGGCGGATCAGGATGGCCTCGCCTACTGGGTCGGCATGCTGCAGAACCGCCGGGCGCTGCCGCCGGACGTGGCCTCGGGCTTCTACCTCTCCCTCGAGTCGCGCCTCGACCGGGCCGCCCGGGTCTACGAGCACGTCCTGGGTCGCCAACCGAGCGGCCAGGCTCAGCAACACTGGGCTCAGCAGCTGCTGAGCACCGATGACGTGCGCATGGCGATCGAGCTGTCCCTCTCCGACGAGTTCTACGAGCGAGCCACCACCTCATGAGCACCCCCCGCACCCTCCGGCGAACCGTGACCGCGGCCCTCGCCGTCGTCCTCGGGCTGGCCGTGCTGCCGCTCGTCGCCCAGCCGGCAGCGGCCGACCTGCCCGACCAGCTCGTCTTCGACGGGCGGGGTTGGGGCCACGGGCGCGGCATGAGCCAGTGGGGCGCCCAGGGCTACGCCACCCAGTACGGCTGGACCAGCGCGCAGATCCTCGACCACTACTACGGGGGCACCACCCGGGGCCGCTGGCAGGATGCCAGCAGCCGACCGATCGATCCCGACGCGGTGCGGATCCGCCTCCGAGGCTCCGAGGGGCGCGACTTCCGCACCACCGTCACCAACGGCACCCTCGCCGTCTCCGGGCTCGGCTCCGTGGCGCTGCCGTCGGGCACCAAGGCCGTCCACATCACCCGCAAGGACGGCTCCAGCTTCGACGTGTACGCCGCGTCCAAGACCACGTGCACGTCGTCGGACTTCACCTTCGTCGCCAACGCCAAGAGCACCCAGATCGACGTCCGTCCCACCGCCAGCTACTCGGGCCAGGCCGCCGACATGCTGCGGCTCTGCACCCAGTACGGCGACAACGGCCCCCCCGGCACCTCCATCTGGTACCCGGGCACCCTGCGCACGCACATCGTGGCCGGCGCCACGCAGCAGACGGTCAACATCACGACCATCGAGCAGCAGCTCCGCTCGGTCGTGCCCAACGAGTCCCCGTCGTCGTGGTCGCTCCCGGCGCTCGAGGCGCAGTCGGTGGCGGCCCGCTCCTACGCCCTCGCCGGCGACAGCCGCTGGGCCGGGGCGGACACCTGCGACACGATCTGGTGCCAGGTCTACGTCGGCCACTTCAAGCTGTCGAACGGCGCCCCGGTTCCCACGACGGCGACCAGCACCGACCAGGCCATCGCCAACACGCGCGACATCGTCCGCCTGAGCTCCGGTCGGATCGCCCGGACCGAGTTCTCCTCCAGCACCGGCGGCTGGACCGCCGGCGGCACGTTCGCCGCCGTCGAGGACCTCGGCGACTCGATCAGCCCACGCCACACCTGGAAGTGCACCGTCCCCACCTCACTCCTCGAGGCCAAGTACGGCAACGGCGGCTCCCTCACCGGCTTCCGGGTGACCGAGCGCAACGGGCTCGGCACCTGGGGTGGACGGGTCGAGCGGGTCGTCCTCAGCTTCGGCAACGGCACCACCGCCACCGTGACGGGAAACGACGTCCGCAGCACGCTGAACCGAGGGACCTGCACCGAGGCCAACGGGCGCGTCATCTCCGCTGGCCTGTTCTCGGACTGGTTCGACCTGGCCTGCGTGGCCGAGGCCGCGTACGTCGACGAGGTCCACGAGCTTTTCCTCGGCCGCAGCGCCACCGGCGCCGAGACCGAGCAGTGGTGCCGCCCCGTGCGGGACGGCAACCGCATCGGCCTCACCGAGGCGCTGTCGGTCAGCGACGAGTGGGCCGGGGTCCAGATCGCTGAGCTGTACCAGAAGATCCTCGGCCGCACCGGCGACGACGAGGGCCGGGCCTACTGGCTCAGCCAGGTCGAGCGAGGGCTGCGCATCGAGGACATCGCCGCCCAGTTCTACGGCAGCCAGGAGTACTTCGGGGCCAACGGCGGCTCGAACCGCAGCTACGTCGAAGCCCTGTACCTCGACCTGCTCGAACGACCCGCCGACGCCGAGGGTCGTGACCACTGGGCCACGCAGCTCGATGCCCGGCGCATCAACCGCCAGCAGGTCGCGGCCGACTTCTACGCCTCCGTCGAGTCCCGGGCCGACCGCGTCGACACGCTGTTCACCCAGATCCTCGGCCGCAGCGCCGACCCGGAGGGGCGCAGCTACTGGATCCGCCAGCTGCTGACGTTGGGTGATGTCTCCCTCGCCGCGTGGCTGGCAGCCTCGGCCGAGTACTACGCCAACGCCACGTCCTGAGGCCCTCCCGGCCGGTCCGGCAAGTGCGGTCGGAACGGCACGAGCCGGTACCATCGGCGGCTGCCCCGAGACGGAGTGTGCACCTTCCGTGACCGCCGCCACCCCCGAACGCCATGAGCCGTCTGCTCGGCGTTCGCACTACGAAGTCCGTGAGAACCGCACGGTCGCGCCGGGCTTCCTGCAGCGGGGCCGGCGGATCTGGGAGTACCGCGAGCTGCTCGGCTCGCTCACCCGGCGCGAGCTGAAGATCAAGTACAAGGACAGCATCCTCGGGTTCCTCTGGACCCTCCTGAACCCGCTGCTGTACCTGGTCGTGTTCAGCATCGTGTTCGCCGTGCTGCTGCGCACCGACGTGCCGCTCTACGGCGTCTTCCTCCTCAGCGGGCTGCTGGCCTGGACCATGTTCTCGACCGGCACCACCGGGGCCACGATCTCCATCACGGGCAACGGCCCGCTCGTGCAGAAGGTGTGGTTCCCGCGGGAGATCCTGCCGCTGTCGGCCATCGGCGCGGCCCTCATCAACTTCTTCTTCCAGTTCGTGGTGCTCGTCATCGCCCTGGTGGTGTTCCAGCGCGCGCCGGCCTGGGAGTACCTGCCCCTGCTCATCCCGGCGCTGGCCGTCACCGTCCTGTGGTCGGCGGCCCTCGGCATCGTGCTCTCGGCGGTCAACGTCCACTACCGCGACGTGCAGCACTTCCTCGAGCTGGTGTTCCTGGCCTGGTTCTGGCTGACGCCGATCGTGTACCAGTTCGACCTCGTGGGCGACCTGCTCGCCGAGCGGGGCATCACCGACCGCCTCGCCATGCTGAACCCCATGATCCCGGTCGTCACCACGTTCCAGCGGGTGATCTACAACCCGACCCACGAGATCGGCACCCAGGCAGCGGCCAACTTCGACTTCCTCCTCGGCCGATCCGGCATGTGGTACCTGGAGAACCTCGCCATCTCCGGGGCGATGGCCGCGGTGGTCCTCGTCATCGGCGTGAAGATCTTCGGGAAGCTCGAGGCCGACCTCGGCGAAGAGCTGTGATGGAGCCCGCGATCGAGATCGTCGGGGTCACCAAGCGCTTCCGACGGCACACCGAACCGAACAAGAGCATCAAGGAGCGCCTCCTCTACTTCCGCAAGAACGAGGTGAAGGAGTTCGACGCCCTCCACGACATCGACCTCGAGGTCGCCCAGGGCGAGACCATCGGGCTCCTCGGGCACAACGGGTCGGGCAAGTCCACGCTGCTCAAGTGCATCGCCGGCACCATCCGCCCCACCTCGGGCGAGATCCGGGTGCGAGGCCGCATGGCCGCCATGCTCGAGCTCGGCGCCGGCTTCCACCCCGACCTCACCGGCCGGGAGAACGTGTTCCTCAACGGATCCATCCTCGGCTTCAGCCGGGAGCACGTCACCCGCATCTTCGACGAGATCGTTGCCTTCGCCGAGCTCGAGGAGTTCATCGACCAGCAGGTCAAGTACTACTCCTCGGGCATGTACGCCCGGCTCGGCTTCGCCGTGGCCGTCAACCTCGAGCCCGACGTGCTCCTCGTCGACGAGGTGCTGGCCGTGGGTGACGAGAACTTCCAGCGCAAGTGCCTCGAGCGGGTCCGGCGCTTCCAGACCGAGGGCCGCACCATCGTGCTGGTCACCCACTCCCCCGACCAGGTCATCCAGCTCTGCGACCGGGCCCTGGTGCTCGACCACGGCCACTCCCTGCACGTCGGCGACACCGCGGAGGCGGTGCGCGTCTTCCGTCACGCCCTGCACGCGTCGAGCGGCTCCACCGACCCGGTGCTGGCCGAAGCGGCAGCCGCGGCAGCGGGCGGCGCCCTCCGGATCGCTGGTGCGACGGCCACGGCCGACGACGGCAGTGACACGGTCCATCCCGGCGACGGCGTCACCATCGAGCTGCGCTACGTGGCTGCCGACCTCGTCCCCTCGGCGCGGGCCCGCATCGTCATCACCACCCACGACGGCGTCCAGATGCTCAACGCCAGCACCTTCGACCTGCTGGGCCACGACCTCGAGGCGCTCGACGGCACCGGCTCGGTCCGGTTCCGCATCGACCAGCTGCCGTTCCTCGACGGCTCCTACCGCGTCGGCCTGGTGCTGCAGGACCCGTCGGAGACGTTCCAGTACGACCAGGACCTCGAGGCCTGCACATTCGACGTGTTCAGCGGCCGGCCCATCATCGGACGGGTGGAGCTGGACATCGAGGTCGAGCACAGCACGGGGCAGCGCACGCCATGACCGACTCCGACGCCGACGCCGACCGATCCGGCACGATCGCCCTCGTCCCGCCCCGCTACGGCCCCGAGGTCGTCGGCGGCGCCGAGGCGGTCATCTCCGAGACCGCGCACATGCTGGCGGCACGTGGGTGGGAGGTCGAGATCCTCACCACCTGCGCCCGCGACCACTTCACCTGGGCCAACGAGTACCCGGCCGGCACGAGCCGAGACGGCGACGTCACCGTGCGGCGCTTCGAGACCCAGACCGACACGCCGGGCATCCACCGCAAGGTCCTCGGCGACCGGCTCCTCTCGGGCGCCAAGCTGACCCTGGCCGAGCAGCAGCTGTGGATGAACGACAGCCTCCGGGTCAGCGGGCTGTGGCACCACGTGCTCGACCACGGCGCCTCGTACCGGGCCATCGTGCTGGCGCCCTACATGTTCTGGACCACGTTCGCCGTCGGCCAGATCCGACCCGAGCGCACGATCCTCATGCCCTGCCTGCACGATGAGCCCGCCGCCTACCTCGACATCTACCAGCCGCTGTTCTCCGGGGCCCGGGGCATCTTCTTCCTGTCCGACCCCGAGGCCGAGCTGGCCGAGCGCCTGTTCCGCCTCCCCGCGCGCACCGAGGTCGTCGGGTCGGCCATCACCCTCCCGGACCGCTACGACCCCGACGGGTTCCGGGCCCGGCACGGCATCGACGGCCCGTTCATCTACTACGCCGGGCGGCGCGAGTGGGCCAAGGGCTGGACCGAGCTGCTCGACGCGTTCCGCCGGGTGCACCGCAGCGCCGGCTTGCGCCTCGTCACCTCCGGCGTCGGCGAGGTCGACCTGCCGCCCGGGCTGCCCGCCGACCGCGTCCTCGACCTCGGCTTCGTCTCCGACGACGAGCGCAACGACGCCATGGCGGCTGCGGCCGCGTACGTGCAGCCGTCCGCGCTCGAGAGCTTCTCCCGCACCGTGCTCGAGGCGTGGGGCGCCGGCACGCCGGTGATCGCCAACGACGCCAGCGAGGTCGTGCGGTGGCACGTGCAGCGCTCCGGCGCCGGGGTCACCTATCGCAGCCAGCGGGAGCTGATGGAGGCCCTCGCCCTCGTCGGTGCCGATCCCGACGCCTTCGGGGCCATGGCCGCCCCGGGCCGCGACTACGTCGTGGAGCACTACGACCCCACCCGCATCGGCGACCGCGTCGACCAGCTCCTGCTCGACTGGACCTCCGGAACCGGCAGTGCCCCGGCCGCGGAAGGGGGTGCCCGATGACCGAGCTGATGGTCACGCCGTACGCGCCCTACCGAGACGGCATCGCCAACTACGCCGTGCAGGAGGTCGCCGCCGCCCGCGCCGCCGGTCGGGACATGGAGGTGCTCTCCCCGCTGCCGTCGGCAGCCCAGCACCACCTCCGCCTCGGCTCCGCGCTCGGCATGGGCCGGCTGATCCGCTTCGCCCGCGGCTACGACCGCGTCGTGCTCCAGCTGTACCCGGAGCTGCTCTTCGGCGCCTGCCGGGGCCGACGGGAGCGCCTGGCGGTCTGGGGCCTGCTGCGGGTGCTGTGCTCGGTCACCAAGGTCGAGCTGCGGGTCCACGAGATCGAGTACGACGAGCCCGCCGGCGATCCCCAGGCGCGGCGGCTCGGGCACGCCGCTCTGTCCGCGGCGGCCGCGGTCACCGTCCACACCGAGCCCGAGCAGCAGCGCCTCACCGAGGCCTTCGACCTGGCGCCGGGGACGGTCACGCTGGTCGACCACGGCATCAACTTCTCCCGCCGCACCGAGACCACCCGCGAGGACGCCCGGGCGAGCCTCGGCGTGCCGGCCGACGCCTTCGTGTTCCTCTCCATCGGGTTCGTGCAGCGCCACAAGGGGTTCGACCGGGGCGTCCGCGCCCTCGATCGCCTCGACGACCCCGACGGCCGGGCCCGCATCTACGTCGTGGGCGACATCCGCATCGACCACCCCGATCTGCTCGACTACCGCGAGGAGCTCGACTCGCTCTGCCGCCGGGTCGGCGGCGCCGAGTTCCGCCCGGGCTACGTCAGCGACGAGGAGTTCGACCGGTGGCTGGTTGCCGCCGACTGCCTCGTGCTGCCCTACCGCGAGATCTGGTCCTCATCGGTCATCGAGCGTGCCGGCATCTACGACGTGCCGGTGATCGCCACCGACGTCGGTGGCCTCGCCGCCCAGGCCCCCGCCGGGTCCCGGGTGGTGGCCGACGACGACGCCCTCGCCGCGGCCATGGCCGAGGTCGCCGGGCTGGCCCTCGGCGCCGAGACAGCGCGGGACGCCGCCGACGTGCCCCGTGAGCAGGCGGCCATCCAGCGCCTCATCCGCGAGCGTGCCGACGACGGCGGCCGCGCCCCGCTCGAGGCCGACCGACTGCACCACACGCCCCGGGCATCCACCGACTCGGCCCGACCCGGCATCCCCCAGGTGAAGCGCCTCATCGCCCGGGTCACCGCCTGGCAGGTCGAGCCGGTCGCCGGTCACCTCGACGAGGTCATCGACCGCCTGCGCACCGACCTGCGCCACCTCGAGGAGCGGATCGCCGACCTCGAGGGCCGCAACGACTGAAGCGACGAGCGCAACCGGACCGGAACTGGCAGCGGACACGGAACGGCGGGGTTTCTGTTCCGTGGCCGCTGCCAGTTCCCAACCAGCGCACCGCACTCGGAACGGGTTCCGGCTACTTGGCGTTGACCGACCAGTGCCAGGGCTCGCTGGGCAGGTTGTAGAAGCCGTAGGTGGCGGCGTGCTCGGCCAGCCACAGGTAGCCCGGCGACGAGCGGGTCGAGATGCTGCGACCGGCCAGGTGGAAGTCCACGGCCAGGCCCCTCTCGTGCATGGACTTGCCCGGCTTGGCGGTCGGCGGCGAGCACGCCGAGGCCTTCTTGAGGAAGATGTCCTCGGGCGTCGGGCCGCAGTGCTTGCGGCGGAGCTCGATCTGGCGCTCGGTCGACCGGTGGCCCCAGCCGCCGAGGGGCACGCCGTCGGCGTGGGCGTGCTCGAGCAGGGCGTGCAGGCGGGGGGCGATGGCCGGGTGGATGGTGATGCCCTTCACCACGGTGGTCGGGACCCCACCGAGGGCCGTGACGTCGATGCCGATGAGCTCCTCGAGGCGACCCCAGGTCTCCTCGATGGTGCGGTCCAGATCGGCCTGGAGGGCGGGCAGCTGCTCCTCGATCGTCAGACGGGCGGCTTCCACCAGCTCGAGCGCCAGCCGGTGGGCGTCGAGCCGGGTCTCGGCCTCGGCGAGGGACGTGGCGGTGGCGGTGGTGCGGGCCGTCGCAGCCGCCACCACCGTGCGGGCGGCGGCGAGGCGCTCCTTCGCCACGGCGATGGAGACCTCGAGCTCGTCCCGGACGAGGCCGTCGTGGTCGGCCTTGGCCGAGAAGAGCACACCGGCGCTCAGGTCGCTGGTGGTCGTGGCCGCGCCGCCGAGGACCTGGGCGAGGACGTCGGCGTCGGGCGGGCTGACGTAGGCGGCGACCGCGACCTCGGCCATGTCCTGGCGGTGGGTGGCCAGGGCCTCGGTGCGAGAGCTCAGGCGCTGCCGGGCTTCGGAGGCACGGGTGGTGGCCTCGGCCTCGTGGCGCTGGGCCACGGCGAGGGCGCCGCGCAGCTGCTCGGCGCCCGGGCCGAGCGTGGCCACGGCGGTGCGCAGGAGCTCCTGGGCCTCGGCGAGGCCGTCGCGCTGGCCGGGGCCGATCTCCAGGCGGACCGAGATCTCCCCGATGCGCGCCTCAGGATCCTCGGGGAGCGGGGCGCCGATGCGGTCGAGCAGCTCGGCGTCGAGGGGCTCGCCTTGGTAGCCCAGCCCCAGCAGGTCGACGCCGGGGACGTCGGGGTAACCGCTGGTGGGCATCAGCTGGGCGTCGGGCTCCTCGGGGAGCTCGACGACCTCGGCGCTGTCCCAGTCCGGCGGCGGCTCGGTCGGGAGCGCGCCGGCGACACCGGTGGCCACCGGCAGGCTCAGGGCGAGCGCAGCCAGGACGGCGAGGGTGCGGCGGGTGCGGAGGGGCGACATTCGTGATCGCCTCCTTCATCGGCACCCTGGAGGGGTGGACTTGAGCAGAACCGGAAGTCAGCGAGGCTTGCGGAGGGCCAGGTGCACGCTGGTCCAGATGCGCTCGTCGTCGTAGTCCAGGTGCCGCAGCACGACCTGCGGGTAGCGGGACCAGCGTAGGTCGGCCCACTTGATCTCGCCGTGCTCGGCGACGTGGGCCTGCACGTCGGCGGCGGCGTCGGCGAAGTCCACCGCCAGCGCCGGGTCCGGCAGGGACGGCCGCATCGGGTCCATCGGCTCCCAGGGCGCCGCATCCGTGACGCAGGCCGCCAGCTGCTCGCGGTCGAACATGAGGATGTCGGGCAGGCCGGGACCGGGACCGGCGATGCGCAGCTCGGTCGACACGGACAGCACGCCGCCGGGCTTGAGCACGCGGTGGGCCTCCCGGATGCTGCGGGCCACGTCGTCGTGGGTCCCGAAGTGCTCGATGCTGCTCGAGGAGAAGATGGCGTCGAAGGAGTCGTCCTCGTAGCGCAGGTCGAGGGCATCCATGTGCTGCACGACCAGGCGGCGGGGGTTCCACTCCCCCTGCCACGCCGACCCGGGCTCGGTGAGCATCCGCTGGCTGGCGGACTCCTCCCAGCCACCGGCGAGGTACAGGTCGGTGGCGAACACCCGCTTCACGTGGTTGGTGAGCCAGAACACGGTGGGCTCGGTGCCGGCCCCGACCCCGAGCACCTCGGCATCGGGGCGGAGCACGCCGCCGGCGGACAGGGCGCGGGCCGCCTGGACGACCTCCCAGTGCTTGCGGTACTCGGCACCGCGGGGATAGCGGCGGCCGTGGACGTCCTGGCCCCACGGGAACACGTGGCGCATCCAGCCCTCGAGGGCGGCGAAGTCCTCGACCAGGCAGGCGGCGTTGAGCGGGACGGCCTGGAGGTCGACGTCGGGCAGGCCGGGCTTGCGGCGGCGCAAGAAGGAGCGATCAGACACGGAGGGCCTCCAGCAGGCGGTGGGCGGCGTGCTCGAAGCCGTTGGCGGCCGCGTAGGCGTGGGCGCCGGCTCGGAGGGCACGGCGCCGGCGAGGGTCGGTGAGCAGGCCGCACAGGACGTCGGCCAGCTCGTCAGCGGTGGCGCCGGGGCGCACGTGGACGACCGCGTCGTCCGGCAGCTCGGTCATGGCGCCGAGCGCGGTCACCACCGTCGGCACGCCGGCGCTCAGGGCGTCCATCACCGCAGCGGAGGATTCGCCGTTGGTGAAGGCCCGCAGCTGCACCGCGGCGGCCGCCTCGGCGAGCATCCGGTCGAAGGTCTCGTCGTCCACGTGGCCGGTGAGCGTCACCGCGTCGGTGAGGCCGAGGTCGTCGATGCGGCGGCGGAGATCGGCGATGTGGTCCTCGGGGCCGTCGCCGACGAAGGTCAGGGTGGCATCGGGGATGCGTCGGCGCACCTCGGCCATGGCGTCGATCAGCACGTCGGGGCACTTGGTGGGCGACACGATGCCGACGCTGACCAGCCGGTGGTCGTCGGGGTCGACGGTTGCGCCCACGCCTCGGGGCTCGATGCACGGGATGGGGAAGGCCACCGCGGGGCGCACCCCGGTGTCGAGCTCGGTGAGGGTGGCGGCGTACTCGGAGTGGACGAGCACCTGGTCGGCGGCCGCGACGATCTCGGCCAGGAGGTGGACGCCGGACTGGGCGGCCAGGTCGGGCGGGATGATCCACTGCATCTCGATGGCCTTGCGATACCGGTCGGGGTAGCGGGTGCCCACGGTCATGCCGACGCTGCCGAAGACGAGGCGGTCGGGCCGGGACTTCTGCACCTCGGAGTAGAGACCGGTCATCCGGGCGTCGTGGAGCAGCACCGTGCCGCCCACGTCGCGCACGAGCTGGAGGGCGTCGACGTGGAACGAGGAGTTCCCGAGGAAGGTGACGATGCGGTCGAAGGGCCGGCCGGACGCGTCGATGCTGTGGAACGCGTGCGTCTCGTGGACGGCGACCCCCGGGATGGGCGTGACCTCCTCGAGCCCGCCGTCGACGAAGACCGTGAGCTCGACGGCGTCCTTCAGGTGCTCGATCATCCGGGCTGCGTAGGTGGCGATGCCCGAGCGCTGTGGCGGCAGCGGCGTGACGAGGGCGACCCGGGGGCGGCGGTTCGAGCGGTGCCGTCGGGCCTCGGCGTCCAGGCGCCGGATCTGGTCGACGGCACCGCAGGCCACGCGCTCCCACGTGAACTCGGGCGGCTCCTGGGCCTCGAGGCGGGCGCGCTCGACGTCGTCGTCCAGGACCCGATCGAGGGCGGCGGCGATGGCACCGACGTCGTGGGGGTCGAACCGGGCGCTCGGGTCGGTCTGGACCTCCTTGAGCGACGAGGAGTCGCTGCAGATGGCCGGCGCGCCGCACTGCATGGCTTCCAGCACCGGCAGACCGAACCCCTCGTACAGGGAGGGGAACACCACGAGGTGGGCGGCCTGGTAGAGGCGCACCAGGTCCTCGTCGCCGACGTAGCCGGTGACGAGGAGGTGGTCGCTGACCCCGAGCTCGGCCGCGGTGGCGGCGAGGTGGGCGGCCTCGTCGGGGTTGGTCTTGCAGACCAGCACGAGCTGGTGAGCGGCCCGCCGCTCGGGCGCGAGGGAGGCGTAGGCCTCGAGCAGGCGGTCGATGTTCTTGCGGGGCTCGATGCCGCTCGGGTTCAGCACGTAGCCCGGGCGGATGCCGGGCACCGGGGGCCGGGCCGCCATCTCGGCGATGGCGGCGCTGCGCCCGCCGGGGTGGGGGCGGAACCGCTCGTCGGCGCCGGCCCCGACGACGGTGGTGCGGGTCCGGGGGTGGGCGAGCAGCTCCTCGGCGTCCTGGGCGGTGGCCTCGCTGATGGCCAGGAGGTGGTCCATCGCCTTGGCCACCTCGACTCGGGCGAGGTACGGGTGCCGGAGCGCCTCGTTGGTGAGGTACACCTCGGGGAAGCGCAGCGGGATGAGGTCGTAGAGCACCGCCATGCGCCGCCAGGCCGGATCCCGGAACGGCCGCGGCAGGACGTCGTCCACCGGCTCGTCGAGCTCGAACAGGGACCCGGCGACGAACACGCCGCCCTCGCCCACGTCGAGCCAGGACCGGTCCTTGGTGAGCAGGCGGGCCCGTCCGGTGGACAGCAGCGGCTCGAGCGTGCCGGGCACGGGCATGTCGCCGCGCAGGAGCCAGTGGTCCACGAGCCCGGGGGCGAGACGCTCCACCTCCAGGGCCGTGTTCAGCACGTACCGGGCGATGCCCCGTTCGCCGTGGTCGCGGTTCTGGACCCCGACCAGGTCGAAGACGACGGTCACGCCGTGCGGCGGGCCCGGACCATGGCGACGTGACCCGGCGCCCCCGGCGTGGTGACGCCGTCGTCCAGGGAGCCGGCCGTGGCGGTGACGGACCAGGTGGTGGCGTCCTGGCGGCTGGCGATGACCACCTGCTCGATGCGGAACCCCTCGAACAGCGACCCGAGGCGCTCGACGTCGTAGGTGCGCTCGAGCTCGTTCACCGCGCTCGGCCCGAACGGCGTGGTCAGGACCACCACGCCATCGGGGGCGAGCAGGTCGCGCACCACCTTCATGGCGGCGAGGTCGGCGTCCGCGTCCAGCTCGCCGTTGTTGGCGTACGCGCCGATGCCGAAGTGCTCGATGGCCGACAGCAGGATGACGGCGTCGACCGGGGCGTCGGGCTCGTACTCCTCGAGCGTCGCTTCGTTGACCGTGAGGTTCGGGTGCTCGTAGGGGTAGCCGGCCGGCTCGATGACGGTGACGTGGTGCCCGAGGCTGGCGAGGCCGAGGCCGACGAGGCTCTCGCCCCCGCCGACGTCGACGATGCGCGAGCCGGGCGGCAGCGAGGCGAGGGCGCCGTGCACGTAGGGCTGCTCGACGATGCGCTCGTTGACCGCACCGACCCGGGCCGTGCCCGCGGCCCACTCGACCACGACGGGATCGTTGCGCCACAGCCCGACGTCGGACAGGGGACCGAGGTGGGAGCCGAGGTAGTTCAGGGCATCGGCCGTGGGCTGGTCGATGTCGGTGACCCGGGCCGCGTGCAGCAGGCGAGCCCGAGCCATGGGCGTGATGCGCTCGAACGCGGCGAGCACCTCGTCACGGGTCCAGGAGACCTCGGCCAGGAGCTGCTCGATGCGGGTGCCGGCCATGGACTGCTGGTCCTGCACCGAGCGGGTGCCGGCGTTGACCGCGACCATCTGGCCCTTGATGCCGCCGATCTCGCCGACCAGCTCGTTCTTGACGGCGTGGATCAGGTCGGCGTCGACGCCGCCGCGGCCCGAGGGGCGCACGCGGCGCACGACTGCCTTGGCGATCCGCACTGGACCTCGCATGGGTTCCGGCCTCCGGGCTCGTCGGGTGGGCCCGCCGAGCGTACCGACCCGAGCGGTGCCGCCCAGAGAGACCCAGAGAGACGTCGGATCAGTACCCGGGCGGGCGCCCCGCTGCGGTCTTGCTCCGGTACTCGGCGGAGTCCGAGAAGTAGATCATCACGAAGCCACGGGACATGCCGCGGTTCATCTGGTCCATCCAGTAGGCGTAGCCCTTGGCGTCGGCGGCCCGGCCCATCACGTTCAGGTAGACCCGCTGGAGGAACTCGCCGTTGCTGACCCATCCGTAGCGGTCCTGGAACTCCTTCGACCGGGCGAAGTCGTTCGAGATGGCGGCGAGGCCGTAGCCCTGCCGGTACGCACCGAGCCAGTAGTCGTAGCCGGCCCGCTCCGGTTCCCGCAGGAAGTAGGCCCGGTAGAGGCGGTAGATCGTCCCGGATCCGCCGTTCGCGTCGTAGGTCGCGGTGGTCAGCGGCGTCGCGGAGCTGCCAGCGGGCAGGTCGCCCTTGGCGAAGCGCACCGTGACCCACATCTTGGCGTGGTCGATGTGCACGCCGATCCCGACCTGGTTGTGGTCGCCGACCATGTTGGCGTAGTGGCCCGAGGAGTTCACGAAGGCGTTGTGGAGCCCGAGCACCGCCTTGGCAGCGTTGGCTTCGAGGTCGTCCATCGTGCAGGAGCTGTACATGCTGCTGACGCCGACGTTCTCGGCCAGGCGCTGCCAGTTCGACACGATGCTGGAGTTGATCGCCACGTAGTCCTGGTTGGGCTCGACGCCGTCGGCGCCGCCCCACCCGTCGACGTCGCGGGCGTGGTGCAGCCAGTCCTGGCCCGACATGGTCTGGGACCACTCGATCGAGGGGGTGGCGATCGCACCGTTCCAGGCCAGCGCGCCGAGGCCACGGGCCCGGCGCAGGTCGTTCAGCTGGCGCAGGAAGTCCTGCTGGGCGTCGGCTTCGATGGTGTCGACGGCGACGCGGTCGCCGAGGAGCGCGCCGGTGGAGCAGGCGGTCGGGGCCTCCGGGGCGGCGCTGGCCGGCGCAGCGCCGAGCAGCACGGTCGCGGCGGTGGCCACGATGGCGGCGAGCACCCACGCGCCGATCCGGCCGACCCGGCCCTGGTGCTCCTGCTCTACGTCTTCGATCGTGATCGACATCCGACCTCGTCCTCACCCAGCGTGCTCATGTGAACACTCAGGTGATCGGACGAAGTGGACGCGAACTTGACCGGGATCTCCGGGTTTTCTCCTACGACTGCAGCGGGGCGGGCATGCACAGCCCGTCGAGCTCCACCACCTGGATCTGATCCCGGTTCTCCCAGGTGATCTCGTTGGCCGGGTCCTTGCGGACCTTGTACTCCCGGAAGCTCTGCTCCAGGGAGTCGTAGGCGAGCAGGCGGCCCCGGAGGGAGTCGCCGAGATCGAGGATCAGCTTGATGGTCTCGATCGCCTGCAGCGATCCGACGATGCCGGGCAGGACGCCGAGCACGCCGGCCTCGGCGCAGCTGGGCGCCAGCTCGGCGGGCGGGGGCTCGGGGACCATGTCGCGGTAGGTCGGGCCGTCCTTGGGATCGAAGACGGTGACCATGCCCTCGAACCGGAAGATCGAACCGTGCACGACCGGGATGCCGAGCTTCACCGACGCGTCGTTGACCATGAAGCGAGTCGGGAAGTTGTCGGTGCCGTCGACGATGATGTCGTAGTCGGCGATGATGTCGAGCACGTTGCTGGCATCGAGGCGGACGTCATGGGTGACCACGCTGACGTCGGGGTTGAGCCGGGTCAGGGTCTCCTTGGCCGAGTCGACCTTGCGCATGCCGATGCGGTCCATGTTGTGGAGGATCTGGCGCTGCAGGTTGGACTCGTCGACGACGTCCATGTCGATGATGCCGAGCGTGCCCACGCCCGCCGCAGCCAGGTAGAGGGCAGCCGGGGAGCCCAGGCCGCCGGCGCCGAGGAGGAGGACCTTGGCCTCCAGCAGCTTGATCTGACCCTCGATGTCGACCTCGGGCAGCAGCAGGTGGCGCTGGTAGCGGTTCCGCTGCTCGGGGGTGAGGTTCTTCGGCGTGCTCCAGTCCCGCCCCTCGTCCTTCCACTTGTTGAACCCGCCGGCGACCGAGGCGACGTCGCCGTAGCCCAGCTCAGCCAGGGTCTTGGCCGCGAACGCGGACCGCACGCCCGAGGCGCAGTGGATCAGGACGGTGGCGTCCTTGTTCGGGACCTTGTTCTCGATGTTGGACTCGAGCTGGCCCCGGGGGATGAAGATGGCGCCGGGGATCGAGCCCTGCGCGTTCTCGTCGGGCTCGCGGACGTCGAGGATGACGACGCCGTCGCCCTCCCGGCGGAGGCGGTCGGCCTCCTCGGTGTCGATCTCGCGGATCTGGGCCTTGGTGGCAGCGAGGAGCTCGCGGAAGTCGGCCATCGGTGTTCGCCTTCGTGCTGGTGGACCGGTCAGAGCAGGGACCCGGTGAATCCCTACTCAGTAGGTCAACAATTGCGCGGCGCGCCCCTATTCCGCAACGTGGGAGGGCACCAGGGGCTCGAAGCGGTACCCGACGCTGCGCACCGTGGCGATGCGATCGGCACCGACCTTCTGGCGCAGGCGGTGCACGTGCTCGGTGACGGTGGCGTCCTGCTGCCACGCGACCGATGACCCCCAGGCGTGCTCGAGGATCTGGTCGCGGCTGAACACCTGCCGGGGCGAGGAGGCGAGGAAGTGCAGCAGGTCGAACTCACGAGCGGTCAGGTCCACCGCCTCGCCGGCCACCGTGACCTCCCTCGTGCGCGGGTCGATCCGCAGGTCGCCCTCGACGAGGAGCCCGTCGGGTCGCTCGGCAGTGCTGGCGGTGCTTCGGCGGCGGTGCGCGCGGATGCGGGCGACCAGCTCGCGGGTGAGGAACGGCTTGACCACGTAGTCGTCGGCGCCGAGCTCCAGGGCCAGCACCCGGTCGCTCTCCGACGCCCAGCCCGAGAGCACGATGACGATGGCGTCGCTGCGGCTGCGGATCGTGCGCAACAGGTCGAACCCGTTCACGTCGGGCAGACCCAGGTCGAGCAGCACGACCTCGGCATCGACGGCACCCAGGGTCGCAGCGGCGTCAGCGCCGGTCGCGCAGGTGTGGGGTTCGAAGCCGTCCCGGTCCAGCAGCCTCGCCAGCACGTCGCGGATGTCTGCGTCGTCCTCCACGACCAGCACGCTCGCCCGGTCCCCGCCCACTGCCATGTCCGGAATGGTGCCAGATGGGCGCTTCGTCGTGTCGGCAGCGTTGAGCGAGCGTTGAGGAACGCCCGAGGATCCGGTGACTCGCACCCCGCAGTGTTCGCACCATGACCACGGAACTCCTCGCCACGGCCTCCGATCGAGGCGTCACCTGATGCGCCGCCGCAGCACGCTGGCTCCCCTCGCCGCCCTCGCCATCGGCGTCACGGTGAGCGTGGTCGCCGGTCGTGACGTCCAGCAGACCGCCGAGCGCGAGCTCGCCATCTCCCTCGATCGAGGTGCCAGCGAGATCGGCATGATGATCCAGAGCCTCGCCTTCGGGCTCGAGGCCGAGCTCTCGTCGCTCGCCGCCGTGGCCACCGTCACGGGCGGCGACCCGCTGCTGCAGCAGACCTTCGTGGAGGACCAGGGACTCGACGGCGGGTACGTGCTCGTCGACGCATCCGGGGAGGACCTGCGGGTGGCGGCGGTCGCTGCCCCCGACGAGGCCACGACCGCTGCGCAGCGCGCCCTCGCCGAGGCCTTCATCGCGTCCCCGGGACCAGCGAGCGAGCTGCGCCAGCTGGTCGACGGGTCCTCCTTCGGGTTCGTGCTCGGCGGCGACGCCGCCCAGACCCTGGCGCTGGCCGCCGGCACCGTCGCCGGCGACGGCTCCGCCTACGCCGCGCTGCGACTCTTCGACGTCGGCGACGCAGGGCTGTTCGTCTCGGAGCCGATGGCCGGTGCCGAGCGCTTCGCCGTGTACGCCGGCGACGAGCCCGACCCGGACCGAGCGGTGCTGGCCACCGCCGACCCCCTCCCGCTCGACGGCACCACGGCGACGCTCGACGCCGCCGTCGGCGAGCAGTCGCTGCTCATCGAGGTGGGGGGCGAACCCGTCCACGCCATCTCCCCCGCCGTCGTCGTCGGCACCGGCATCGCCCTCACGCTGCTCCTGGCCGGGCTCCTGTCGACGGCGCTGCGCCGCCGCGATGCCGCCCTGCGAGCCCTCGCGGCCGCGGAACGGGCCGACCAGCAGTTCCGTGCCGCGCTGCTCGCCTCCCCAGACCTGATCCTGCGCTGGGACGTCGAGCACGACGAGCTCGAGGTGCTGAACCGGGACGCCTTCTACGGCCACGACGCGACCGCCGCTCATCGCAGCGAGGACCTGCTGGCGCTGATCGTGCCCGAGGACCGGCGGCGGGTGCAGGCCCTCTGCGGGTCAGCCGAGACCGGCGCCGCAGCCGACCTCGACGGCGACGACGGCAGCGACATCCGCATCCGGGCCGCAGACGGCAGCCACCACTGGGTGCACCTCCGCGTCGGGAGGATGCAGCCCGAGCGGCGCGACGGCGACCTCCTGATCGTGGTGACCGACGTCGACGACGTCCACCGTGCAGCCGACCAGCGCGAGGCCGTCGAGGCCGAGCTGCAGCAGGCGCAGCGCATGGAGACCATCGGCCAGCTCGCCGGGGGCATCGCCCACGACTTCAACAACCTGCTCGCCGCCATCGCCGCCACGGCCGAGCTGGTGCTGACCGACGTCGAGGATCCCGCCACCGCCGCCGACGTCGAGGCCATCCTCGACGCCACCCAGCGCGGTTCGGGCCTGACCAAGCAGCTGCTCTCCTTCAGCCGGCGGGGCCTGACCCGGAGCGAGGAGGTCGAGCTGGACGCCGTCGTCTCGGACATGGCCGACCTGCTGCGCCGCACGATCGGTGAGCACATCGACCTCTCGGTGCACTGCGGCGCGCCCGGCGTGCACGTCGTCGGCGACCCGGCCGAGCTCGAGCAGGTGCTGCTCAACCTGGCCGTGAACGCCCGGGACGCGGCCGCCGGGACCGGCCTGCAGATCACCGTGCGCACCGAGGTCGCCGGCGGCCAGGTGGCGCTGAGCGTGGAGGACAACGGCGCCGGCATGGAGCCCTCGGTCGTGGATCGCGCCTTCGAGCCGTTCTTCTCCACCAAGGCCGCCGATCGCGGGACCGGCCTCGGGCTCTCGATCGTCTACGGCATCACGACCCGGATGGGCGGCTCGGTGGGCATCGACTCGGCGGTCGGCCGGGGCACGGTGGTCCGCCTCGAGCTGCCGTGCACCGAGGCCGCGCCGGCCCCCGCGGCCGTCCCCGGGCCGGTGGCGGCCGCCGACGGTCACCGCGAGTCCGTGCTCCTCGTCGAGGACGAGCCCGCCGTGCGCCGGGCGGCCCAGCGGCTGCTGGAGCGGGCGGGCCACGACGTCGTCACCGCGGCCGACGGGCACGAGGCGGTCGACGCCGTGCTCGACGGGCTCCGACCCACGGTGCTGCTCACCGACGTGGTCCTGCCCGGCACCCTCACCGGCCACGACGTCGCCGAGCGCGTCCGGTCCGTGGTCCCCACCGTGCGCATCGTCTACGCGTCCGGGTACTCCCGCGACGTCCTCACGGTCGAGCAGCTCGAGTCCGAGCGAGCCCGGTTCGTCGCCAAGCCGTTCACGAGCCGGTCGCTGCTCGACGCGGTGGCCGACGCCGTGGAGGTCGGGGCATGACCGGGCTGCTCGTCGTCGAGGACGAACCGACCCTGGCCCGGGCGCTGGGTCGCGTGTTCGCCGACCACTTCGACCACGTGCACGTCGCCGGGACGGCGAGGGAGGCCCGCGCCGTGCTGGCTCAGCACCCCCACATCATCGACGTGGTGTTCACCGACGTGATGCTCCCCGACGGCGACGGCATCTCCCTCGTCGCCGAGCTGCGTCAGCTCGATCCCACCCTCGGAGCGGTGGTCGCCACCGGCGTGGACGATCCCCGAACGGCGGACCGGGCCGTCGAGCTCGGCGTCCAGGGCTACCTGCTCAAGCCCTTCGAGATGACCGAAGCCCGCATCAACGCCGCCAACGCCGAGCACTGGCGCCGGCTCGAGCAGGAGAACCAGGACCACCGCGAGCGGTTGTCCGGCCTGGTCGACGTGCGGACCCGAGCGCTCGAGCGAAGCCGGGCCGAGACCATCACCCGGTTGTCGGTCGCCGCCGAGCACCGCGACATGGAGACGAGCAGCCACCTCGAGCGGATGAGCGCGTATGCGGCCATCCTCGCCCGGCGCGCCGGCCTGGACCCGGACCACTGTGAGCAGATCCGCCTCGCCAGCCCGATGCACGACATCGGCAAGCTCGGCATCCCCGACCACGTCCTGCTCCACGATGGGCCGTTCACCCCCGAGCAGCGTCGCATCATGGGGACCCACACCGTGCTCGGCCACCGGATCCTCGCCGGCTCCGAGTCACCGCTGCTCGAGCTCGGGGCGACCATCGCCCTCACGCACCACGAGTGGTGGGACGGCAGCGGCTACCCGTGCGGCCTCGCCGGCACCGACATCCCGGTCGAGGGACGGATCGTCGCCATCGCCGACGTGTTCGATGCCCTCGCCTCGCCCCGCCGCTACAAGCCGGCGTTCGGCGTCGACCAAGCGGTCGAGATCATGCGGTCCGAGCGGGGGACGCACTTCGACCCCTGGCTGCTCGACCGCTTCCTCGACGACCTCGACGAGCTGCTGTTCATCCGATCGGCCCACCCCGACCGCACCGACGTGGCGTTGGCCGGCTGACGGTCGGGGCGGAGCGGATCGGCGCTCAGGCCGTGCCGGTGCCCGCGCTCGCGGTGGAGTCGGCCTGGAACTTCAGGTAGCCGCCGTAGGTCATCCCGGCGGCGAGGAGCAGGCCGAGCCAGGCACCGATGCCGAGGAAGTCGGTCTCCAGGATCAGCTTCAGCACCAGCAGGCCGAGGGTGGCGGCGGCTCCGAAGAAGATGGCCCGATCCCACGTGACCGGCAGGTCGGGGAGCTTGGTCTCGGGCTTGAACACCCGCACCAGCGTGACCGCCACCACGGCGATGGTCAGGAGCAGCGCGAGCACGCCGAGGAACGCGTTCCGCTCCTCGATCGCTGTCAGCGATGTGCTGAACGGGCCGACGTCGATGCTGTGCCACGGCAGGAACAGCAGGTCGATGATCAGCACGATGCCGGTGCCGGCGATGATCTTGTCGGACAGTGAAAGCTTGTCCAGGTCCATGAGGGCCCACCTCTCGGTTGCGTCGCGCACCGGGTCCGGTGCACACCGAAACGGTACGACGTCACGACGCTGCGTGCTGGGATTCCCCCCTCAGCCGACGAGGGCGGGCAGGACCTCGGAGATCGAACCCTCGATGCGCACGTCGGCGAGATCGTCCATCTCGGTGGGGCCGCCGTTGACGATGAGCACCGGCGCGCCGTGGACCTTGGCGAGGGGGACGACGTTGGCGATGGGGTACACGCCGAGCGTCGAGCCGACGGCGAGCAGCAGGTCGGCCCGCCGGGCCGCCGCGTCGGCCCGGGCCAGGTCGTCGACCACGAGGCCCTGGCCGAAGGAGATGGTGGCGGTCTTGAGGATGCCGCCGCAGGACCGGCAGGCCGGGTCCGCTTCGCCGGCGCGCACGCGGTCGAGCGCCTTCTCGATCGGGGCGCGGTCGTCGCAGTCCAGGCACATCACGTCGCTGGTCGTGCCGTGGATCTCCACGAGTCGGTCGGGGCTGGTGCCGGCGCGCCGGTGGAGGCCGTCGACGTTCTGGGTGATGAGCGTGTCGAGCGCGCCGCGCTGCTCGAGGCGCACGAGGGCGTGGTGTCCGGGGTTGGGCTCGTAGGTGGTGGACAGCGTCTCGAGCCGGCGCTGCCACGCCTTGGCCCGGATGGCCGGATCGGACACGTAGTGGTCCAGGGTGGCCAGCTTCTCGGCCTCGGGGTCCTTGGTCCACACGCCGTTGGGGCCCCGGAAGTCCGGGATGCCGCTGTCGGTGCTGATGCCGGCGCCGGTGAGCACCACCACGCGCCCGGCCCCGGCCAGCAGCTCGCGCCCGGCTTCGATCGCTTCCTCCACGGCACCCCTCCACGGCTCGACGGCCTTGACAGGCTACCCGGCCCCATGGTCGGATCGGAAGACATCGAAAGTGCACGAGAGTGTGCTTCGATGCGCTTCCCCCGAGCGCACACCCGAGGGAGACCCCCGTGCCCGCCACCCACGCATCCGCCACCACCGAGCCCCGCCTGCCACCCCTGCTCGTCGTGCCCTGGGCCGACCCGGTCTGCGACGACCTGGGCGTCGACCCGCGCGGCGCCTACGTCGAGCGCTTCTGGTTGCCCCTCCTCGGGCCGACCTCGTGCGGCATTTCCGCGGTCTCACCCCGGATCCTTTCTATGTCTCACGGCCGCACGGGTGCTCCAGTGCCTGTGGATTTCAGCTGTCTCACCGCAAACGCGCGTCGCCTGTGACGCGTTTGCGGTGGCGACGAGGCGTCCGGGCCCACGAACGCGGCGCTCACGCCGCTGTGCTCGACGGCGACCGAGGTCTGTGCGGGGAGCGCTGCTCGTAGCGTCCGGGACCGAGAAGCCCGCCGAGGTCGGCGGCCACGATCAGCGCTCAGCCGCTGTCTGGAACCTTCCGGCGAGTTCGGCGACAGCTGGCTCCAGCAGCGGGTACAGCGCTGCGACGTGCTCATGGGCGGGTTGGTCAGGCCGGAACGTCTCGCAGAACGCTTCGAGCGCCACCAAGTTCCGGCAGTGGAGCTCCGCCTCGAGCATCCCGTACATCAGCGTGGTTCCGTGCCCCCGAAGTTCGCTGACATCGTGGGGCATCTCAGCGAACCTGAGCGCCGGGACCGCCGGGCGCTGTGCGGTGGTCTCCGACAGCGCTGCGACCCAGACCGCGCCGATGTACCGGCCGGCGTCCACTGCGGGCACGTCGTCGAGTTCGATGCCGGCCCAGTCCTCAAGGCCGTGGGCGTAGTCGCCGTCGCGGCCGAGAACGGAACCGAACAGGAAGTTGTCGCCTGGGTCGTCGGACGAGCCCGGGTCGGGGCCGTCGTCCGTCTCGACCAGCACATCCCCGGCGAGCCGGTCGGCGATCCGGTCCCGGACGACCGGGACGTCTCGGACGTGGACGAGCGCAAGATCGGGACGCACGTCGACGCCAGCCAGACAAACGCCGAGATCGTCGATGATGGCCTCGGCGTGCTCGTCGGCAGCGGCGAGGAGCCCGGCCGCGGCGCAGACCACAAGCGACGTTGTCGGCACCGGCTTGTGCCGGTGGCGCACGTTGCCCAGCGCCACCCGGACGACTCCCGAACCGGTGGAGCCGAGCAGGATCTCCTGGGTGCCCATCCGCTGGTACGACCCGACGTAGCTGGAGGGCGGTGCGTCCTGGCGTCGTTGCGCGGTCCCGTGGGACGCAGCGGCGGCCGCCAGAGCGGGCAGCGACGTCAAGAGCGCCGAACTGACCTCGTTCAACGTGGCGCCGTCGTCATGGCTGCCGGGCCGGGCTTCGCCGTGCACGTGAGCGAGCAACTGGCTGCGCAGCGAGCCGTACACACGCAACGCCATCGCGACGTCCCCGGCGAGGGTCTCGGGCAGCAGACCATCAAACGCGTCGCCTGCGACCTGGCGGGCGTCAGCCATCGCCTCGCCGATCGCCTCGTAGCGAGCGGCGTACCCACGACGACTCCAACCGACACGACTCCCGCACCCGCACGGGCACACCACCGCCATGGCCGCAGGGTACGTCAGCGTCAGTGGAATGGCTGGAGAGCCGCTTCGAGTGCGTCGAGCTCCGCCTTGGCCTTGACGAGCATCTCGGAGGCGCAGGCGGCGCAGTAGCCCTTCTCGCCGGCAGCGGGGCCTCGGTCACGCACGACGAAGCGCAGATCGCCCTTGAGCATCACGTGTGCGGTGTTGTGGGCGCAGGTGCAGCGCCGCCCCGCAGGCCGCACCTCGAGCCGGAGGAGGACGGACCGGGGACGGCCTGGCATCAGAGCCGGCCAGCCAGCTCGGCTGCGACTTCCTGAGCGAGTTCCGGAAGCGCAGCGCGTGCGGCCTCGATCTGGTCCAGGCTCAGTTCAGCACGATCCGTTCCATCCACTGCCGGGTGGGTGCTGACCCTCCGGTTCAGCAAGACGATCACCGCACCGAGGTTGTTGGTCGCCCCCGTGCCACCCAGCAGCGCGATACGCCGCCCCGACGCAGCTTCGCCGAGAGTCGAGCAAACCGTCGATGCCTGGCTCTTTACCTGCTCGTCGAGTCGCTGGCGCTGAACCTTGCGGTGTGCCTGCGGCTGCACCGGCAAGCGCTCCGGACCGACGGGACCAGATCGGGCGCGAGCCTCGGCGAAGCGGCGGCGCAGGTCGTCGCGGGTGATCCCGAGCAGTTCGAGGTCGAGCCCCTGTTCCCGGGAGGTCTCCATCGCGTTGTCGATGACGGCGTCGTCATCGGCGTCATCGAGGAAGAGGTCGGAGATGAAGCGGTCGCTGAGGATCTCACGGGTGACGTCCATGTGGCCGCCGTCGCGCCACGGTGATGCGCCGTCCCCGTCCCCGCCGGCGTTCTCGGCGCTGTTCCCGCCGACCCAGCCTGCGATCAGTTCCTGGTCGTCTGCATCGAGGCGCTTGAAGTCCGCCCAGTGACGTTCGATGTTCAGGCCGATGTGGGAGACCACGACGCCACGGTTGTCTGGGTGCTGCGGAGCGTTCTGCACGTTGACGCGCATGACCCGCCCCACGAACTGGATGTAGGGGCTGAGTGACCGGAACGGCCGGAACACTGCGGCCACCGAGAGAGGTGGGTGATCGAAGCCTTCGCCCAGCATCTGCACCTGGACGACGACGTCCAGGATCCCGGCCTTCAGGTCGCGGATGACGTTGTCCTTGTCGGCGGTTTCCATGCGCGAGTGGATGACCTTCGCCGACAAACCCAGCTCTGCGTACAAGCCGCGGATCTGGCGGGCATGGTCGATGCTGCATGCAACGGCGATCAGCTGGTGGTGGGTGCCGGTGGTGCGGAGGTCGCGGAGCCACAGGACGGACGCGTCGACGATGGACTTGTTGCACTCCTCGGCGAGGGCCACGCCCTTGGAGAACCAGTCCTCCTCGCGGAGCTCGAGGACCTCGTCGAGGGTGTGGCGACGTTCGTCGCCTTGGTACGTGAACACGAGCTCGGTGGGTGCGACGTTCTCGGCCCTGATGTCCTTGATGTAGCCCTTTCGGATCGCTTCCCGGAACGTGTACTTGTAGATGCTCTCGCCGGCGACCTCGGCGCCGTCCGCCCGGAACGGCGTGGCAGTGAGGCTGATGACCCGGGCTAGGGGGAACGCATCGAACACGTTCTGCCAGGTCGGAGCTGCGTTGTGATGTCCCTCGTCGACGACGATGAGGTCGAAGAAGTCGGCGGGGAACTGCGACAGCCAACCCTCGGCCCGCTCGGCGAGCTGATGGATGTTGGTGACGACGATGTGGGCGTTGTGGCAGTCGTGGATGTTGGCGTCAGCGTCGAGCTCGGCCCGGAACGGCCCACTCGACAGATCCGCCAGCACGTTGGTACGCCGGTAGAAGCACGATGCCGAGGTCACGTCGAGATCGTCAGCCAACTGGTCCTTGATCGCGAGGTTCGGCGCGATGACCAGCACCCGCCCGCGTGCCACGCCGAAGGGCAGGAGGGCGATGAGACCGCTCTTGCCGCACCCGACTGGGATCTGTTCGATGGCTCGCTCGTCTGAGGTGGCGAAGTGCCGAACGGCGGCGGCGTGCCCGTCGATCTGAGGTGTCCGCAGGTAGGGGTTGCCGGCGATGTTGACCGGAGCGTTGGCGAAGAACTGGGCGATCGAGTCGCTGCTGAGCACGGCCGGGGCCTCCTGTGAGGGGTCGGTGGCGTCTGAGGCTGTTGGCATCCACCAGCCCCTACGCATCCGTCGGTACGGTGCGGCCCCCAGGAGCTGAATCAACCGACTGCCGGAAGTGGCAGTTCGATTTGACTCTACTACTCACATCGCTGTAACTACAGCGATGTAGTCCCTGCCGCGCGCACCCTGCGCG
Organism: Salinilacustrithrix flava; assembly: GCF_041228405.1. Classification (GTDB taxonomy): domain Bacteria; phylum Actinomycetota; class Acidimicrobiia; order Acidimicrobiales; family Salinilacustritrichaceae; genus Salinilacustrithrix; species Salinilacustrithrix flava. The sequence goes on along the minus strand of NZ_CP133888.1, from coordinate 2,671,871 downwards.
CGAGCGCGGTTCGCGCCGGCGCTGGTCAGGCCTGCTCATCTACCCGGATTCGACGAGCAGGCCGGCGACGGCAGCCTCCAGTTGCTCGGCTGCGGTGGGGTCGTTCCCTGCCGCCTCGAGGAGATCGACGGGCCGGGCTTCGACCCACGGCGACTGGACCGTCCACCAGTCCCAGGCAGCCCACTCGCTGAAACCCGCTTCGTGCAGCCGGACGTTGATCGCCGCGGCACGCTCGCGGAGGCTGAACGCGTCGTCGAGTTGGTACAGCGGCACGTACTGGACCCCACCGGTGGTGATGGTGACGAGCCGCCCCCGGTCGCGCTGGTACTGCACCCACGATCGGACCTGGATCGGGCTGTTGCCTCGGGTCCCGGCGAGCTCGACGCGCTTGTCGATGAGCGCGTCGACGCTGAGCACCGGTTCTTCGTCCAGGAGCCTCGACCGCGCCACCCGGACGAGCCGAGCCGCCTCAGCCGAAGCCCAGTCGTCGTCCGGTGAAGCAGTGACCGGATCGCCGTGCTCTGCGTCCCGGCCCGCTCTGATCAGGGCGACGAGACCGGCAGCGGCCAGGTACGTGACTGCCTCCTCGGAGATCTGCTGCCCGTCGATCGTGGCGGCGCCCTGAGCGCCGAGGTTGACGCTGACGAGCAGCGTCAGTCCCGGGGGTTCACCGGGCAGAGCTGCCGGTTCGACAGTGCGGCCACGCCCGGCGTGGCACACGAGCGCGAGGTCCGGAAGCAGATCGATCTCGATGCGCTGGTCCGGGTCGTCGACGTTGGGCGTCCACGCCCATGCCCACGCGTCACCGTCCAGGTGGATCTCGACAGCCTCGTGGGTCTGGTGCAGCCGCAACGGTGTTCGCGGCAGGTCGTCAGTCATCGAGGCAGAGGTTGAAGCGGGCATCGTCGGTGAAACGCAACGCTTCCTCGCCGGCTGCGGCCCTCTTCGCTCGAGGGCCGTGGACGACGGTGTCGGTCAGGATGCCAGCAGCCTTCAGGCGGTTGACGACGATCGGGTTGATCTCCTGGCCGAGAGTGCGGTGCTGGCCCTTCCGGGCGACCCATTCGATCATGGAGGCCTCGTCGGCCTTCACGCCCCACGCCGCGATCGTGTTCCGAGTGAGGGGCGCCAGCGGAGCGGGGTCGCCCGGGGCGTGGATGATGGCGACCTGGCTGTCGGCGAGCCAGGAGAGCCGCTGGCCGACACCGTGGAGGCGCTCTTCGAGGACGGTGAGCGCGTAGAAGGTCCGTCCGGTCGACCAGTTCAGCGAGATCGCGAGGTCGTCGGCATGGACGACGCCGACCTCGGCGAGGATGCGGCCGACGGTGACGGGGTCGTCGGGGTCGACGAGGTCACCGTCCCCGCCCGGGATCCCCGTGGGTGGGGCGAGCAGCTCGGTGGGGGTGACCCCGAGGAAGCGAGCGAGGTCCGCGATGTAGGCGATCGTGAGGTGGTTCTGCTCGCCGCCGTGTTCCAGGTGGTCGATGGCGCCGGCGGACACACCGAGAAGGTCAGCGAGGACGTCGGCGGAGAGGCGCAGCGTCAGACGGCGCTGGCGGACCATCGTCGGGTCGATCAGGTGGTACTTGGGGCGGCGCCGGCTGGGCTTGCGTGGGCTGGTGGCGGTGCTCATGCGGACTTCTGCTCCGCTCGGCGTTTCGCCTTCGTGGATCGGTCGACGGTGATGCCGTAGTTGGCCAGCCAGTTCTCGGCCGTCGGCTCGTTGCGCCATGCCTTGACGCCGGTGTGTCGGATCCCGACCGTCATCGGTTCGCGTGCGAGGTGCCCGAGGCGCTGGTTCGAGATGCCGTCGGCGCGATGGGTGGAGAACAACGGGCCCGGCCCGGCGCCGAAGATGCGCCAGGCGACCGAGGCACGCAAGAAGCGAGCGGCGGGTCCCGTGAGCGTGAACGGCGCGCCGGAGGCGCCAGTGGCGGTTGCCGAGCCGTCCGGGCCTTCGGTGACGTCGTCGGTGGCGAGGGTGTGGATGTCGGCGAGGTCCATGCCGGCCATGTGGAGCGCGGCGACGGTGCCGACGTCGGGGTCGCGGTAGCGGTCGAGGCGGGTCCACCAGTCGTCGCGGACGATGTGGCCGCGGCGTGGCAGGACGTTGCAGGCGCCGAAGAGCCGGATCGGGTTGACGAAGATCCGAAACCGGGTCGTGGCGGCGGCGACCTGGGCGGCTCGGACGATGGTGATGAGCTCGTCGTCGGTGACGGCGTCGTGCATCCGGTTGCGGAGCAGCTTCTCGACCGAGCGGATCTGCAAGTTCGGCTGCGAGAGCTCGTCGCGGATCTCCTTGACGGTGGACACGAAGTAGGTGTCCACGAACGTGGCGTCGTCTGGGTCGAGAAGGTCTCGGACGGCGCTGCGGAAGTACACGGCGTCGATCCGAGGCACGAGCGGCCAGTCCCCGTCGTCATCGGTGTCCGCTGCGGTCGGGTCGGCGGTGTCGGGCCACGCCGCGACGGTCTCGGCCGGGCTGAGGAGGACGCCGTCGAAGTGGTCGACGAGCTCGGTGGCGAGGTCGGTTCGCTCATCGAGGTCGTCGTAGTCGCCGGAGGGGATCACCAGCCACGGGCGGATCCCGAACGCCACGAGCATGTGGACGACATCTTCGAGGACGCGTCCGCGGAGCACCGTTACGTCGACGATCAGGGCGTCGGTGTGGTGGGTCACCGACAGCCAGGCTGCGGCGAGAGCTTCGGCGCTTCGCTTGGCGAACGTGAGACGTCCGTCCTTGCCCAGTCCGGTGAGGACGGCCTCGGCGGCGTCGACGACGCTTGGCATGGTCAACGGCGGGACGTCGACGCAGAAGACGTTCGGGTGGTGCTCGGGGCGAGATGCCAGCCAGGCCGGCCACTCCGTGGAGTCCCCGACCACGCAGACCCGGGGCGTCACGTCGGCGGCGGTCACGACATGCCCTCGGGCAGGTCAGCGCAGATCACGGCCATGGCCCGGTCGGTGAGCTTGCCGTCGAGGTGCGGTAGCAGGTCGACGGCGTTCTCGAGGATGCGAGCCCACCAGCGGAACGACCCGCGAGCCCGGGTCCGGTTCCATCGACGGAGGTCGTCGGGATCCGCGGTGGCGAAGATCGGATGGAACTGGGGCAACAGCTTCACTGCGTCCTCGTCGCTGAGGCCCTTCACCTTGACGTGGTGACCTGTTCTCGATCGGATCGCACCGGGAAGCAGGTCGTGCCACAGGTTGGGTGTGCCGGAGAAGATGAGCCCGAAGTCCGAGGATTTCGGTTCGTGCAGCCAACGGAGCTGCTTGGACACCTGCTTGTGGACCTCCTGGGCTTCGTCGAGCACGAGGACACGGGGCCGCTCCGCCAGGTCGTGCTTGAGCATGCGGATGACGTCGCCGATCGTTGCGGACTTCGCCGGGTAGTAGCCGTGGATCTCGTAGTAGAGCTCGTGCCACTGGTCGCGTTGGCCGGTTGAGGCCTGCATCTCCAACCAGACGACGTCGACGTCGTGGACGGGGGCGCGTTCTTCTACCGCACGAGCCACGCCGAACGACTTCCCGGTCCCGAACCGTCCGGTGACAACCAGGATCGTGCGGCGCCGGATCGCCTCGTCGACCCGGACACGCAGGCGCAGGAGCGCGTCGGTCTCCACGGTCGCTACATCGTCGAGGGAGGCGAGTGTTCCCCAGTGGGGCCCGTACGGCAGTTGCAGTTGCGTTGTCATGCTCGCTCCTCGGTCACAGCGGTGTCTTCGGCGTCGACTACGACGTCGTCGTTCTCGTGTTCGGCCATGGCAGCCATGGCGCTGGTCAGGTCGTAGGTGTCGTCGTTGGCCTCGAGGTCCACGGCGTCCTTGGTGTTCTTGCGGCGGCGGGGACCGACGTCGTCGGGGCGGGTGACGTCGCGCTTTGCGGCCTTGGCGTCGTCGACTTCGGCGTTGCGCATGGCGAGCCGGGCCGCCTCGGCGGCCAGATCCTCGGGGGTCGTCGACGCGGCGGCGGCGGTGTAGTTCGCGGCGGCCTTGTGGACCCGGTTGATGGTGCGGGTGTCGTCGACGGCGCGGGCCTTGCGTTCGCGGTCGTCGTCCTCGGTCCACGCGCTGGGGTGCTTCACGATGTCGATGAACTTGCCGTCGAGGGTGAACGCCATCTGGTAGTCGCGGCGGTGGTGGAGAGTGCGGATCTCGACGGTCGACCCGATCTCGTCGTGGAAGCCGACGGCCTGGTGGTAGGTGCCGTCGAAGAGGCGGACGCCTTCCTTGTCGACGCGGCGGCGGCCGTCGCCGCTGAGCCGGTCGTAGCTGACGTGCTGGGCCTGGAGGAACGCGATCGCCAGGACCTCGTTGGGGACGGCATTTCCGATGACGCCGTCACGGGTGAACCGCTCGAAGGGGACTTCGCCGGTGGAGCTGTGCACGTGCTCGAAGTTCCACTCCTGCATGACCCCGTGGGCGTGCGTGAGGAACTCGTCCGCGGTGAGCAGCAGCTTCGGATCGACGGCTGCCATGTCGTAGCCGTCCCGGCTCCGGGCCTCGGTCCGACGGCCGACGATGCCGGTGGTCAGCCGACGCTTGATCGGCTTGCCGTTCGCTTCGATCTTGGCCTTGCCGGGCGTCTGGGGCGAGTAGCCCAGTGCGATGTCGAGGTCGCAGGCGACGAGCTCCAGGAACGCCGAGACGAGGTGGCCGCAGAGTGCGCCGCCGTTGTCGGTACCGATCATGTCCGGGGCACCGCCGATGGTTCGGCCGTCGATCTCACGGCGGACGAAGGCGTCCGCGAACAGGGCGAGCGTGTCTCGCATCGTGGCTGCCGGCTTGAACAGCACGGCGTAGGAGACGACGTAGCGGGAGTACGCGTCGAGCAGGACCAGCAGCCGTGGCTGCATCACCTTGAACAGCCGGCCGCCTGGACCGTCGGGCTGCACAGGGTCGATGCGCTTGCCGTCGTCGTTGTAGATCTTCTCGCCGCGCTCGAGGGGGACGAGGACGTCGACGGGGATGTGGAACTCGTCGACCTGGAACAGGTCGTAGGGGGCGGCGGACTCGAAGCGGCGGGTGAGCTGGAACCGGTAGCGGTTCTTGTGCCCGTACCTCACGCCATCGACCACGCGAGGGGTCTGGTCGTCGAGGCGGCGGCAGATCGTGGCCGGTGACGGCCTCGGGTACCCAGCCGCTGCCAGGGCCCGACCGAGCTCAGCCTGGTTGCAGTCCAGGATCCGGTAGAGGACCAACATGGGCTCGTCGAAGTAGAAGCCGTCGGATCCGTACCGCTCCAGGCTGTCGAAGGAGTTCTCCGGCTCCGGTTCGTCTTCCAGCTCTGCGACGATGCGGTCACGGATGCGGCAGACGGTCGCGCGGGAACAACCCAGCCGCACCTGGAGCTCCTTGTTGCGCTCCTCGCTGAGTGCACGTCCGCCGTCGAGTGCTTCACGGACCGCCTCGATCGCTTCGGGGTCCTGGGCCGTGTAGCGCAGCCCGGCGGTCAGCGCCTCGAACTGCTCGTTCACGTTGTCGTCGCTCATGACCGGACCTCCCCACCCAGATCGGGTCCTTGGGCGGCCAGCAGTCGAGATCCGTCGCTGGTCCAGAAGCGGGATCGCGATGCGTGCCGGGTCTCGGCGACGCGAACGCCGGCGAACACGCCAGGCCACTGCTCCGACGCGTCTCGTTCGAGCCGGGCGACCTGGTCGATCAGCTCAGGCTCGGTGAGGGGGTCCCGTCCGGTCTTCAGCTCGTCGACGAAGACCGCCACGATCTCACCGGCCGTCGTGCGCAGACCCCAGACGAGGTCAGCGACGGACGAACCGAGATGCTGCTCGGCTCCCAGCAGATCCCAGCCGACGGGCCGGAGCAAGCGCAGGTACACGTTCGCAGCGAGGACGGCACGGGTGCGGGTCTGCCATGCGGTCGTTCCACCGACGGGGTTCTCTCGCCACCAGGCTTCGGCGAGGCCTCGAACGTCGTCGGGACCGAGGTCCTGCTCGATCGCGACGCGGACCAGCCGGTGGACGATGGTCCCGGTCTGCCTGGCGATGGTGTTGTCGAACATGTCAGTTCCCGATGGTCGGGGCGATGGTGTTTCCCCAGCCTCGCGGATCGAACGTACGTTCGCAAGGGGTATCCACCACCTGTCGCCATCGATCTGGTAGGCGCCCGCTGTGACCGCCTCGGGATCGGCGGTCACCCGTGGCTGGGACTGTGCTCGTTCGGTTGGTACTCGCCTTCGCATGGCAGGGCACCGTGCGGATCGGCGCCCGCCTGTCGATCGTGCCGCGCGCAGACTGCGCGCGAGGACCTGTCGCCGCTGGGACCCAGTCGGTAGCGAGACGCCATGGGCGACAGGATCCGATCACGCGAGCTGATGGTCGATCCGTCCGCGTTCGGTCGGGTTCCCGATTCCCCATGGCTCAAGCCCGAGTCGGCTGAGGAGCTCGGTGTCCTGATCGCTGCGTACTGGCACCACCTTGCGGTCTGCACCCTCAACGCGATGTTCGTCGAGCCGGAGGTGGAACTGTCCCGCCGGCTGGGTGTGGCGAACGATCCCTACCTGCGCGGCCAGCTCGTCGGCCGCTACCGCGTCTCGATCGAGGACCTGTGCACCTGGGCGATCGCACTCGGCGACGTGTCCTTGCTCCCGGAACTGCACAGTGCGGACGACCTCCTTCCTCCCGGCGTCACCCGCGCAGACCTCAGCTTCCTGCACTGATCCCGACTCGCCACGTCCCGGCCGGTGTCACACCAGGCCAGTACGGTCGGAACGGTGGGCAGTGATGACGGCAGGGGTCTCGACGCGGACGGAGTGGTCAACGGACCGCCCCCGGGGGGCACGGGGTTGCGTTCCGCTCGAGCGACCGGGACGTGTGGAGTGACACCACGGGCGACCTCCGGACGGTCCGTCGGCACGGAGCCCCTCCGCCTGACCGCCGCCTCGTGGGAGACCAAGTGACCCAGACCTACAGCCACACCGAAGCCGTTCGGACGATCTGGGCGGCTGCTGACGTCCTCCGAGGCTCGTACAAGGCCCACGACTACGGGAAGGTCATCCTTCCCCTGGTCGTGCTCCGCCGGCTGGACGCAGCTCTCCTGGACTCGAAGCAGGCCGTGCTCGACGCCGCCGAGAAGGCGAAGAAGGCGGGGCTCGACGACCCGCACCCGCTGCTCACCCGGGCCTCCGGTCGGTCCTTCTACTGCACGTCCCCGCTGACGTTCGCCACCGTCATCGCCGACGAGTCCTACGTCGCGGAGAACCTCCGGTCCTACATCCTCGGCTTCTCGACGAACGTCCAGGACATCATGGACAAGTTCGGCTTCGACGCACAGATCGACAAGCTCGCGGAACGGAACCTCCTGACCCAGGTGATGTCCGCATTCGTCGACATCGATCTGCACCCAGATCGGGTCACGAACTCGGACATGGGCTCGGTCTTCGAGGAGCTCATCCGTCGCTTCTCCGAGCAGTCCAACGAGACCGCTGGCGAGCACTTCACGCCACGTGAGGTCGTCGGGCTGATGGTCGACCTGCTGTTCGTCAACGACGGCGACACGCTCACCGAGCCCGGCAAGGTCATCTCTGTCTACGACCCCACCGCGGGCACCGGCGGCATGCTGTCGGTAGCTGACGAGCGCGTGACGGCCATGAACGCCCGTGCCACAGTCGTGCCGTACGGCCAGGAGCTCAACGACGAGTCCTACGCGATCTGCAAGGCCGACATGCTCCTCAAGGGAGCCGACCGTGCTGAGATCGCCTTCGGAAACTCCCTCACCGAGGACGCGTTCACGGGCCGTACCTTCGACTACACGATCGCGAACCCCCCGTACGGCGTGGACTGGAAGGGGTACGCCACCAAGATCAAGGCCGAGCAGGCCGAGCTTGGTGACCGGGGCCGCTTCGGTCCGGGACTGCCGTCCACTGCAGACGGCCAGATGGTGTTCCTGCTCCACATGCTGTCCAAGCTCCAGCCCTACGATCCGGCCAAGGGGCAGCAAGGTGGGCGCATGGCTGTCGTGTTCAACGGCTCCCCGCTGTTCTCCGGCGCCCCCGGCGGCGGCGAGTCCGAGATCCGGCGCCACATCATCGAGAACGATCTTCTCGAGGCGATCATCGGCCTCCCCGAGGCCATGTTCTTCAACACGAGCATCCTCACGTACATCTGGATCCTCACCAACCGCAAGGCCCCGGACCGCCAGGGCAAGGTCCAGCTCATCGACGCTCGCGACCTGTTTCAGCGGATGCGCAAGCCCCTCGGCGAGAAGCGCAACGAACTCGCTCAGAGACACATCGACGAGATCGTCCGGCTCTACGGCGACATGGTCACCTGCGACCGCTCGACGATTCTCCCCAACGAAGCGTTCGGCTTCCGCCGGATCACCATCGAGCGCCCCAAGCGCGCCAGATACGCCCCTGGGGCAGGCGCCGTCGGTCGGCTCCGGGACCACCCGGACTGGAACGCTGAGAACGTCCGGAAGGCCGACGCCGAGCGGGCCGACGACGTACTCGCCGCCGTCGAGAAGACCGTCGAGCAGCTTCCGGCAGCAGGGACTCTCTCCGATGCGCTCAAGTCGCTCGGCGAGGACGGGGACTTCAACGCGCTCCTGAAGAAGGCAAAGAATGCCGTCGCTGCGGCGCTGTCCGTGCCCGATCCGTCAGCTGACCTGCTCATTGACGGGAAGGGCAACCTGGTCGCGGACCCCGAACTGAGCGGGATCGAGACGGTCCCGTTGCCGGCGGGCTTCGACCCAACCGATGCCACCGTCGACCCAACACGAGTAGGCGTCGACAACTACGTCGCAGCAGAGGTCCATCCCCACGCTCAGGACTCCTGGGTAGACCACGACAAGACGAAGGTGGGCTACGAGATCCCCTTCACCCGGATCTTCTACCGGTACGACCCACCCCGACCGCTCGGCGAGATCGACGCTGACATCAAGGCGGTAGAGGCCGAGATCCTCGCGCTTCTCACCGAGGTGACGGAGTGACCAGAGCAACACCCATGGACCTGCGGGTGCCGCACGGATGGCAGAGGCAGCCGGTGTGGATGGCGTTGACGCCAACGAAGCGCACCGGGCACGTCACCGAGGAGGTCTTGTCGGTGTACCGGGACCACGGAGTCATCCCGAAGAGTTCTCGGTCCGACAACCACAACCGAACCCCCGAAAACCTGGACGCCTACCAGCTCGTGGAGCCAGGAGACGTCGTCTTCAACAAGATGAAGGCCTGGTCCGGTTCGGTAGGCGTGTCCGAGCACCGGGGCATCGTGAGTGGCGACTACCTGGTGTGCCGCACTGACGGCGCAACGGTGGACCGCCGGTTCTTGCACTATCTCTTGCGCTCGCGCCCGTTCTTCGAGGAGTACGCCCGACGTAGTACCGGCATCCGACCCTCGCAGTGGCGCCTCTACTGGGAAGAGCTTTCGCAACTTGACCTACCTCTTCCGAACTTGGACGACCAACGCCGAATCGCCAACTACCTCGACTGCGAGACCGGGCGAATGGACCGAGCAGTGGCTGCATCCGGGAAGCAGCTCATGCGTGCAGAGGAGCGGCTAGCAGCGGAGGCCGCCACATTGCTTCACGTAGACGACGGCGTCCCCTTCACACCGTTTCCTGGTGCAGCGCCACGCGGCTACATCCCGCTGTGGCTCGCTGCGAAGACCTTCTCTGGGAAGACCTTGCAGTCCGAGCAGGCGCAGGAATCTGAACAGGAAACGCCCTACCTGAAGGCGTCCAACATCGGCTACGAGGAGGTCGAACTCACCGGCCTCGACACCATGTGGGCGAGCCCGACCGAATGTGCCGAACTGCGGATCCGAGAGGGCGACGTCTTCGTCATCGAAGGTGGGGCCACAGCGGGCAAGGCGGCCCACCTGCTGGAGGAGCCAGATCACCTCACCATCCTGCAGAACCACGTCCACTGCGTCCGCGCAAGCGACGGGTTCAGCCAGCGCTACCTGTACTGGGTGCTTCGCGCCTACTACGGGTCCGGTTGGTACCCAGTCATCACGTCGGCGGTTACCTTCGGCAGCTTCCCCGCTATGAAGCTGAGGGCCCTGCCGGTTCCGAACCTGGATCCCCATGCCCAGGAGGCCACCGTCGCCACCTTGGATGGACACCTCACAGCGCTCCATGCCGTCCGCGAACGAACCGAGAGCTTCAGGCAGCTACTGAACGAACGCAAGCAGGCCTTGATCACCGCTGCGGTGACTGGCGAGATCACGGTCTGAAAGGACGGTCGTACCGATGCCCGGCATCCACACAGAGGACCAGTTCCAGCAGGAGGTCGCCGCCGCCCTCGTCGCCGACGCCGGCTGGGCCGCCCGCCCGCCCGCCGACGTCCACAAGGTGCACCGGCTGATCGCGGACGACCTGTACGCCTTCCTCGAGGACACCCAGCCCAAGGTCGTCGCCGAGCTCGACAAGCGCGCCAAGGCGTCGCAGCTGAACTGGAAGACGGTGCTCCTCGAAGCGGTCGTGGCCGACCTCGACAAGCGGCCCGGCCAGGTTCTCGAGCTACTTCGGCACGGCAAGAAGATCCTGAACGTCCCCGTGCGGTTCTGCTTCTTCAAGCCGGCCCACGGGTTCAACGCCGAGCTGCTCGCCGCCTACGACGCGAACCGGCTGACCGTCGTACGCGAGGCGCCGGTCCGGAAACCCGACGGGACCTGGGGCGAACTGGACATCGCCCTGTACGTCAACGGCTTCCCGGTCGCGGACGCCGAGATGAAGAACTCGATGACGTCGTCCCGGGTGGACGAGGCCATCCAGCAGTACCTGACCGACCGCGACCACCACGACACGCACCTGCGGAACCGGGCGGTCGTCCACTTCGCGTTCGACACCGACGACGTGTTCATGGCGACCCTGCTTGCGGCGAACACCAGGTTCTTGCCGTTCAACCGGGGCAGTAGCCCCGACGGCACCGGTGGCAAGGGCAACTACGACTCCGACGACGGGTCCCACGCAACGTCCTACATGTGGCGAGGCATCTGGCAGCGGGACACGTTCCTCGACATCCTCCACCGCTTCGTGCACATCTCCCACACCGACGATGCCGGCAAGCCGCTGCCCGAGCCCAAGCTGATCTTCCCCCGGTTCCATCAGTGGGACGCCGTGACGAAGCTCGAACGCGATGCGCTGCAGAACGGGCCGGGCCAGACCTACCTGGTCCAGCACTCAGCGGGCTCGGGCAAGTCGAACACGATCGGGTGGACCGCTCACCGGCTCGCGGGACTCCACGACGCTGACGACCAGCGGATCTTCGACAAGGTCGTGGTCATCACCGACCGCACCATCCTGGACTCCCAGCTGCGTGCGGTCGTCGAGCAGTTCGAGCGGAAGTCGGCGAAGGGCAAGGTCGTCGGCGCCGACACGTCGGCGGATCTTGCCGACGCTCTCGCTCGGCCGTCGGTGCGGATCGTGGTGACCACGCTGCAGAAGTTCCCGTTCGCCAAGCAGCTCGACGTCCTGCAGGGTCTCGACAGCGGGGCGGTCGCCGTTCTGATCGACGAGGCGCACTCGTCCCAGTCAGGGGACTCGGCCAAGAAGATGAAGGAGACGCTGACGGCGAGTTCGCTCGAGGAGGCCGAGAGCGAGGAGGGCTGGGACGACGACGAGGACGACGAGGTGACGAAGGCGATCGCGGCGTCTGCGGCAGCGCGGAAGCGCAGCGAACGGCTCTCGATGTTCGCGTTCACGGCAACGCCGAAGTCCAAGACCCGTGAGCTGTTCGGCACCGCCTACACCGACGCTGACGGCGCCGTGAAGTACCGGCCGTTCCACGTGTACTCGATGCGCCAGGCCATCGAGGAGGGCTTCATCCTCGACACGCTCGCGAACTACACGACCTACGACGTGTACTGGCGCCTCGCCACCTCCGACGACGAGCTCGTCGAGAAGTCCAAGGCCGCCGCGGCCGCCGCCCGGTTCGCGTCGCTGCACCCGCACGTGATCAACCAGAAGGTCGAGATCATCGTCGAGCACTTCCGGGAGCACGTCGCTCACCGGATCGGCGGCAAGGCCAAGGCCATGATCGTCACCCGGTCCCGGCTCCACGCTGTCCGCTACAAGCTCGCCCTCGACGACTACATCGCCAAGAAGGGCTACACCGACCTGAAGGCGCTGGTGGCCTTCTCCGGCAAGGTCACCGACCCGGACGCGGGCCTACCCGACCCGTACACCGAGACGAACATGAACGGCTTCCCCGAGTCCCAGACCGCCAAGCGGTTCGGGACCGGCGAGTACCAGGTGATGGTCGTCGCCGAGAAGTACCAGACCGGCTTCGACCAGCCTCTCCTGCACACCATGTACGTCGACAAGCCCCTCAAGGGCGTCGCCGCCGTCCAGACGCTCGGGCGGCTCAACCGGATGCACCCCGACAAGGACGAGACGTTCGTGCTCGACTTCGTCAACGACGCCGACGACATCAAGAAGGCCTTCGATCCGTACTACACGACGTCGGTGTCGGTGGCCACGAGCCCCCAGGTGCTCTCGGAGATCTGGGAGCGCGTCGAGGACTACCTCGTCATCGACTCCGACGACGTCGACGCGTTCGCAGCGGTGTGGTTCGTGCCGGTGAAGCCTGCCGACGCCCACGAGAAGATCTCCGAGACCTTCAAGGGCGCCGAACTCCGCTTCGCCGGACTCGACGGCGGCGACCAAGAGGAGTTCCGCCGCGCCCTGCTCCAGTTCCTGCGGATCTACGCCTTCCTCGCCCAGGTGCTTCCCTACGGCGACACGGACGCCGAGAAGAACTTCGAGTACTGCAAGATCCTCGCCCGCAAGCTCGCCGCAGAGGGACCCGGCTCCTACGACCCTTCCGACCGGCTCGACCTGACCCACGTCAACATCACCCGCGGCGGCGCCGGCGCCATCGAGCTCGACCCGGGCCAGAGCGAGGAGGTGTCGTTCTCCGACGGAACGGGCAGCCTCACACCGGACGAGAAGCTGCTGCTGTCCGAGGTCGTCGCCGAGGTCAACGAGCGGTTCGGCAAGGACCTGACCGACGTGCACAAGGTCATGGGCGCCACCATCGCCGAGGTCGTGTCCGAGGACCCGTCGATCCAGGAACAGGCGGCCGCCGACCAGTCCGACGAGGCCTTCGCCCTCGGTGCGTTCGACTCCGTCTACATGGACGCGATCCTCGAGGTGTTCGAGCAGAACACCGACTTCGGCAAGGAGCTGCTCAACAACACCGAGCTACGCGACGTCATGCGCCGGTGGATCCTGCCGCTCGCGCGACGCAAGGCGGCCGAGAAGCACCTGCGCCCCCAACTACCGATCGACGACTAGCTCCAACGCGTGGGCCGGACGCTCGGCCGGTGGGCATCGTCTACGCCGGCCTGGTGCGGATGGCTGTCGGAGGGTCAGCGCACACTCGACCAGATGAACGAGCCGACGATCTGGCCGAGCGACCTGGCGCACTGCCTGCGTGGAAGGACGTGGTGACGGTGGACGGGGTACGCACGATCGTGACGGAGAACAGCATCTGGAAGTTCGACATCGAGCTGTGCCGCTACGTGCGCTTCCCCCGGTACGAAGCTCCCGATCCTGGTTCGCTCATCCCGTACACGGCGCAGTGGGAGCCGTACACGGCTCTTGAGCGGCACGCTGATCGAGTCGTTGTTCACCGCCCGGTCCCGTGGGGCAAGGGGGCGCGACGGATGACCGGCATGATCGAGTGGGACGACCTCGAGGACTCCGATCTCGCCGAGCACTCCCGGCAGCGCTGACGCTCCGGTACACGCTCCCACGGCACGTCCCGGCGGAAGAACAGGCCGTGCGTCGAGCGGCCGCACAGCGTCGGTCCTGGCCGGCCGTAGTCGTCGTCGACCATCCGATGCCCCACGCTCGCCGGGTCGCCGCTGCGGCCAGTGCTCCAACACACCACTCGCAGATCATCCCCATCTCCGCTGACAGCTCGCAGGGGAGGCCGCGCCGCTGAACCGTGCTACACCTGGGTGGAGCAGCCTGCTACGAGTTTTCGTAGCACCGTGACCTCCGGCCCTCACGAGGAGCGTCGGAGGCGCAGCGTCTCTGGGCTGTCTGTCGTTGAGTTCGCTTGGGAACCGGTGGATTGCATCCCCCCTGCCCCGGCGCGACCCAGTCCCCTACGGTTCGACGTACCGGTCGAAGCTGACGGCTCGGGTCCCGTCGCTGCAGTCGTAGAACTCGTACGCGGAGCCTTCGACGTCGGTGACCGTGCACGACAGGCCTTCGGCACTGAACGTCGCGTCCCCCTGGTACGGGGTGTGCGCGCCCGCGATGCGGTCGACGAGCGAGCTGCCGATCCCGCTGCCGAGGCTGCCGTAGAGCGCTTCGACGCAGGTGACACCGGTGACGGTGATCCCGTCGGCGACATCGGAGGCGTAGGCGCCGAAGCCGTCGGCTTCGCCGAGCCAGACCGCCCCGCATCGGGTGTCGGGCGGTCCAGGGACCCCGACGAACCCGTCCCGGTCGAAGCGGTAGAGGGTCTGGGAGATGAACCCGCCGGCGCACGTGGGCTGGCAGGTGTTGGTGTGCTGTTCGATCTCGTAGGTGCCGTCCCCGTCGACGTCGACGGTGTACGCGTAGTAGTGGCTGGAGGCGGTGTAGTCCGGTGACGGGAGCGTCCCGTAGTCCTCGAAGCCGTCGTCGGTGACGGCAAGGACGGCGACGCCGTTGTACCGGCCCGGGTCCCAGTCGAAGAAGATGCGTCCGGCCGCGTCGACGGGGCGGGCCACGTCAGAGCCGTGGTCGCCTTGCCCGGCGGGTGCCATCGCGTACCAGGGGCAGCCACTCGTGTTCGCCCCGGAGTCCCACACGACCTCGCCGCGGTCGTCGACGGCGAACAGGATCCGGTCCGCGCAGAAGTTGCCGAGCCCGTCAGGTCCGATGGTGATCAGGTGCGTGGGGCCCCAGCGTGGATGGTCGATCGTGACCCGCCCGGACACGGTGCACGGGCCCTGGCAGTTCGCGACCGGCAGGAGCGTCTCTTCCGACAGGGTGCCGGTCATCGTGGTCGTGATGAGCCCTTCGGCGGCGTTGTCGAACAGGCCGTCGAAGGAGTTCGTGAGCACCGACCCGCCGGCGAGGGCGGCGGCGATGCGCGCTGCGGTCGGGGCGAGCTTGGCGGCGGCGTCGTCGACCTGACCGAGAACGGCGCGTGCGTCACGTCCGGTGATGCCGAGCGCGCCGAGCGCTTCGCGGGCGATGCCGCCGACGAGCTCGGGTTCTTGGATCAGCTCGAACCCGCAGCGGACCGCTTTGCCGATCGCTTCGGGCGCCGGGCCCAGGTCGTTGGGGGTGATGTCGACGCTGAACACGTCGATGCCGGAGATCTCCTGGGCGCAGCGGTAGGAGGCGAGGGAGACGGCCAGGGCCGTGCCGGTCTTGGCCGGCAGGTTCCCGAGGGCGGCCAGGATCGGGTTGGCGACGATGAGCGTCCAGGTCTGGTAGGCGCGGGTGTCGAAGGCCATCGTGAACGCGGGCCGGCGGAACCCGATCGACATCTCGTGCTCGCCGAGCAGCACCAGGTTCGATCCCGGTTCGACCCGGGCCGCCCAGGCGAGGACCTTGCGGTGCGCGTCGGAGTCCTGGTCCTGGGCCCACAGGTAGTCGTGGCCGCTGGCGACGGTGACGACCTGGGCGGTCCGCCGGTTCGACTTGAGGAACAGCTCGGTGCGGCTGGTGGCCCCGTCGTCGTTGGACTGGGAGCACACGTGCACCGACGCGGCCTCGGTGAACGTCGTGGTCGCCCACGACGGCGGGTCGTTGCGGCACGGGGGCGGGTCGGTGCGTCCGGTGACGAAGTCGGCCACGAAGTCGATGCCGCCACCGACGACGGTCACTGCCCCTTGCGCAGCGGTCGCAGCGGCGTCGGTGACCCATTGGGCGGCGTCGTACCAGACGGCCCAGCGGGTCGAGAAGCTGGTCGCGCCGGCGATGACGGTCCCGGTGTCGGGGTTCCACAGGCCCGGCTCGAGGACGTAGGTGCCGTCGTGTCGTTGGTGCAGGATCCCGGGGATGGCGGTGTCGGTCGGCGGGTCTGCGATGGCGAGGTGGATCTCGAAGGTTCCGGTGAAGGGGCCGGGGACCTCGACGTGCATACCGGGCCCGGCGGCCAGGATCCCTTCGACCGGGTCAGGTTCGGGGGCGGCGGTGGCGGTGATGCCGTCGGGGACGTCGGCCACGTTGCCCGAGTACAGGGCACCGACCGCGTCGACGTCGACGATCTGGTCCCCGGTCGGCGCGAACGGTCCGTCGTCGTCGACGAGCGCGGCCGCGGGTTCGGCTTCGACGGTCGCTTCGTTGCGCTGCGTCTGCTCGTCGTCGTCGCCGTTGCTGCACGCGGACGCAGCCACTGCGATCGCGGCCGCGACGGCCAGGGCCCGCCCCCACCTGATTGCCATGGCGTCAAGGTAGACGCCGGCTGCGACGCCACCGGACACCGACTGGCGTCCCCGGGTGGCTTCATGCGTTCGGGACGGCCTGGCAGCCGCTGCTGAGACAGATGGAAGACTTCTCGCCGGTTCCAGCCGTCTCCGCCGCGGAAATGTTCTGGGGTGAGATCGCGGAAATGCCGCACCTCGACCTGGCTCCTGCGCCGCTTCGCCGTCGAGTTCGACGCCAGCCCCGACGGGTTCAGCCTCGACGCCGGCGACGCCGCCCGCTCCATCGGCATCGGCACGCGCGGCGGGCGCACCGGCCCGTTCCCCCGGGCCATCGACCGCTGCGTGCGCTTCGGGTGCGCCCAGCACGCCGAGCACGGGATCCTCGCCGTCCGCCGGCGCCTCCCACCGCTGTCGAGCGCCCAGGCCAACCGCCTGCCCCGGCACCTGCGCACCGCCCACGAGGACTGGCAACGGGACCGCCGCCGGCGCGGTCCTCGACCGGTCGACGACGCCCACGCCACCCGGTTGGCCCGGAGCCTGCTCGACGTGGGGGCCAGCGCGGCCGAGGTGGAGGACCAGCTCCGCCGGTGGGGCTTCGACGACACCGGCGCCCGCCGGGCCCTCAAGGCAGCGGTGGCGGTCCCCCAGCGCGAAGCCGGATGACGGCTACCGCGCGTCCGGGTCGAAGCGGTAGCCGACGCCGTGCACGGTGGCGATCCAGCCCCCGCCCAGCTTCCGGCGCAGCCGGTGCACGTGCTCGTTCACCGTGCGGCCCTGCTGCCACTCGGTGGAGGAGTTCCACACGGCCTCGAGGAGCATGTCGCGGCTGAACGTCTGCCCGGGGTGGCGGACCAGGTGCTCGAGCAGGTCGAACTCCTTGGCGGTGAGCGCCACGCTCTCCCCGTCGAGGCGCACGACGCGCCGGGCCGGGTCGACGACCAGGGCGCCGTGGCGCACCTCGTCGCGACCGTGGGAGGAGCGGGCCAGGCGCACGGCGACGCGCGCGGTCAGCTCGGCGGGATCGATCGGGGAGGCGGCCACGTCGTCGGCGCCGGCGTCGAACACCTGGAACCGGTCGGGACGGGGGCCCGACACGACGACGATGGGGCAGTCGGTCTCACCCCGCACCGCGACGACCGGGTCGACGGCGTGCGGCTCGCCCTCGTCGACGACCACCACGACGAGATCGGCCCCCCGCACCGCCTCGGTTCGACCGCGCTCGGCGGTGTCCACCCGGCCCACGTGGCGGCAGCGGTCGAGCACGGCACGCACCTCCGGCACCGCGTCGCCGCGGCCGAGCACCAGGATCTGAGGTCGTTCGCCCGCCCACGTGGTCGTGGGCATGGCCTGGACCGTACCGGTGGATCCGGGACGTCCCTCCCCCTGCTCAGCGGGGCTTGCTCCACCCCTTCAGCAGCGCCAGCAGGGTGCGCACGCCGTACCCGGTGCCGCCCTTGATGTCGAGGGCGGTCTCCCTGTCGCTGAACGACGGCCCGGCGATGTCGAGGTGTGCCCAGGGGATGCCCTCGCCCACGAACTCCTTCAGGAACAGCGCGGCGATCGATGCGCCGCCGTAGCGGGTGCCGCTGATGTTCTTCATGTCGGCGATGTCGGAGTCCAGCTTCGAACGCCAGTCGTCGGGCAGCGGCAGCCGCCAGGACCGCTCCCCCGCGGCCTCACCGGCGGCCATGACCTGCTCGACCCACGCGTCGTGGCTGCCCATGACCCCGGCGTGGTCGTCGCCGAGGGCGACCATGCACGCACCCGTGAGCGTGGCCAGGTCGACGATGGCGTCGGGCGCCGCCTCCGACGCCCGGGAGAGGGCGTCGGCCAGGACGAGCCGGCCCTCGGCATCGGTGTTGTGGACCTCCACGGTCTTGCCGTTGCTGATGCGCAGCACGTCGCCGAGGCGCATCGCGTCGCCGCCGGTCATGTTGTCGGTGAGCGGCACGTAGCCCCGCACCTCCACCCGGGGGCGCAGCGCCGACAGCGCGCAGAACGCTCCGACCACCGCGGCGCCACCGCCCATGTCGCCCTTCATCGTGAGCATCCCGTCGCTCGGCTTGATGCTGAGGCCACCGGAGTCGAACGTGATGCCCTTGCCGACGAGCGCCACCGCGCCCCGCGGCTTGCCCTCCGGCACCCAGCGCAGCTCCAGGAAGCGGGGGTCGATCTCGGAGCCCCGGTTCACGCCGAGCAGGCCGCCCATGCCGGCCGCCTCGATCTCGGGCTTCTCGAGCACGGTGACCTCGAAGCCGTAGCTCTCCCCCAGCGACACCGCCTCGCGAGCGAAGGCGGGCGGCGTGAGCGTGCCGCCCGGTTCGTTCACCAGGTCCCGGGCCACGCCCACCGCGTCGGCGATGGCCGAGCCGAGGTCGAGGGCGTCCTGCACGCGCTTGCCGCCCTTGCCCACGACGTGGACCTCCTCGAGCAGCGACGGCTTCGGGTCGCTCTTGAGGACCGTGTAGGTGTACTGCCCGAGGCCGATGCCCTCGGCCAGCGCCTGGGCCGCGAGCACCGGGCTGAGCTCGCCCACGTGGTCGAGCAGGTCGGTGCGCACCACGCGGTGCGTCCGGGCGGCGCGGGCGACAGCGCCGGCGGCGCGGCGCAGGTCGTCGACGGTGCGGTCGGCGTCGGCGCCGACGCCGACGAGGATCGTCGGGCGGCCGTCGGCATCGGGGACCACCTGGGTCTGGCCCACCTCGGCCGTGAACCCCTGGGCGTCGAGGAACCCCTGGAGCGGGTGGTCGACGAGGGCCTCGGTGCTCACGCCGGTGGCGGGCACGGCGCCCTCGGGCGCCTCCTTGGTGAGGGTGGTCACGACGGTCATGGACGGTCTCCGATCGACTTGGACAGCAAGGTGTCGTCGGCCTCGACCCAGCGGGCCGCGGTCCACAGCAGCGAGGACAGACGGTTCAGGTACGGGATGGCGTGGGAGCCCTCCGACGCAGCGGGCAGCGACCGTCGCTCGGCCCGGCGCACCACGGTGCGGGCGACGTCCAGGCGGGCGGACAGCTCGTTCTGGCCGGGGACGACGAACTCGGTCGGGAACTCGAAGCGGCCGGCGAGGTCGTCGGTGCGCGCCGAGAGCTGCTCCACCATGGCCTCGGTCACCCGCGTCTGGCCGTCGACGAGCTTCGTGCGGTTCTCGGGCTGGGTCGCCAGCTCTGCCATCAGCACGTAGAGGTCGCGCTCGACCTCTACCAGCACGGTGTCGAGCTCGCCGCCCCGGTCCGTGGCGGCCCGGGCGAGGCCGATGGCGGCCTGGGCCTCGTCGACGGTGCCGTAGGCCTCGGGGAGCAAGTGGTCCTTCGGCACGCGACCACCGAAGAGGAGCCCGGTGGACCCGTCGTCACCCTTTCCCGTGTACACCCTGCTCATCGCGCCGGACCCTAGTTTCACTTGGGGGTGCAGAAGGGGTCCCTCGGTACGCTGGCGCCTCCATGCCCTCCCCCTTCCTCGACCTGATCGCCGAGCGCGTCGTCGTCTACGACGGCGCCTTCGGCACCTACGTGCAGGGTCTCGACCTCACCGCCGACGACTTCGGGGGTGAGGACCTCGAGGGCTGCAACGAGATCCTGGCCGTCACCCGTCCCGACGTCATCGCCGGCCTGCACGAGAGCTACTTCGCGGTGGGCTGCGACGTCACCGAGACCGCCACGTTCGGCGCGTTCGCCACGCCGCTCGCCGAGTACGGCCTCGCCGACCGCACCCACGAGCTCAACGTCGCCGCCGCCCGGCTCGCCCGGGACGTGGCCTCGGACTTCGCCACCGACGGCAGCCCCCGCTTCGTGGCCGGCTCCATCGGTCCCGGCACCAAGATGCCCACCCTCGGCCACATCACCTACGCCGAGCTGCGCGACCAGTACGAGGTCCAGGCCCGAGGCCTGCTCGAGGGCGGGGTCGACCTGTTCCTCATCGAGACCCAGTACGACCTGCTCGGCCTGAAGGCCGCGGTCAACGGGTGCAAGCGGGCCATGGCCGCCGTCGGCACGCAGGTGCCGATCCAGGCCCAGGTCACCATCGAGATGACCGGCACGATGCTGCCCGGCACCGAGATCGGCGCCGCGCTCGCCGCCATCGATCCCCTCGGCGTCGACGTCATCGGGCTCAACTGCGCCACCGGCCCGGGCGAGATGAGCGAGCACCTGCGCTACCTGTCCCAGCACTCGCGCATGCCGATCTCGGCCCTGCCCAACGCCGGCCTGCCCTCGGTGGTGGACGGCGCCATGCACTACGACCTCACACCGGAGGGCCTGCTCGAGGCCCAGTCCCGCTTCATCACCGACTTCGGCGTGCAGGTGGTCGGCGGCTGCTGCGGCACCGGGGCCGAGCACATCCGCCTGCTGGCCGAGCACTGCAAGGACCTCACGCCGGCGGCCCGCACCCCCGAGCACCTGCCCGGTGCCACGTCGGTGTACTCCTTCACCCCGTTCGAGCAGGACCTGTCCGTGCTCATCATCGGCGAGCGCACCAACGCCAACGGCTCCAAGGCGTTCCGCGAGGCGATGATCGAAGGCGACTGGGACACCACGGTCAAGATGGCCAAGGACCAGGTCGCCGGCGGCGCCCACGTCATCGACGTCTGCGTCGACTACGTCGGCCGCGACGGCAACGCCGACATGCACGAGGTGGCCAGCCGGTTCTCCACGCAGTCCACCGTGCCGCTGATGATCGACTCCACCGAGCCCGACGTGGTGGAGACGGCCCTGCAGCACCTGGGCGGCCGGGCCATCCTCAACTCGGTCAACCTCGAGGACGGCGACGCGCCCGGCACCCGGCTCGACCGCTTCCTCAGCCTGGCCAAGGAGTACGGCGCCGCGGTCGTGTGCACCTGCATCGACACCGAGGGCCAGGCCCGCGACGCCGAGTGGAAGCTGCGTGCAGCCAGGGCGATCCACGACATCGCCGTCGAGCGCTACGGCCTCGAGCCCTCCGACCTCATCTTCGACCCGCTGGCCCTCACCCTCGGCACCGGCCTCGAGGAGTCACGCCGCGACGGCATCGAGACCCTCGACGGCATCCGCCTCATCAAGGAGCACCTGCCCGGCGTGCACACCACGCTCGGGCTGTCCAACATCTCCTTCGGCCTGAAGCCGGCCGCCCGCCACGTGCTGAACAGCGTCTACCTGCACGAGTGCCAGGTGGCCGGGCTCGACTCGGCCATCGTCCACGCCGGGCGCATCCTGCCGCTGTCGCGCATCCCCGACGAGCAGCGCGACGCCTGCATGGACCTGGTCTACGACCGCCGCGGCACCGAGGGCGCGCTGTCCGGCGGCGACCCCGACTACGACCCGCTCACCAAGGTCCTGGAGCTGTTCGAAGACGTCGAGTCCGTCGAGCACGTCAAGGAGGACCGCAGCGACTGGCCGGTCGAGGAGCGCCTCAAGCAGCGCATCATCGACGGCGAGCGCAACGGCCTGGTCGAGGAGCTCGAGGAGGCCCGCACCGCCGGCATCGCCCCGCTCGACATCATCAACGACCACCTGCTCGCCGGCATGAAGGTGGTCGGCGAGCTGTTCGGATCGGGCGAGATGCAGCTGCCCTTCGTGCTGCAGTCGGCCGAGACGATGAAGGCCGCGGTCGCCCACCTCGAGCAGTACATGGAGAAGTCCGAGGAGGACACCTCCAAGGGCCGGATCGTGCTGGCCACGGTGAAGGGCGACGTCCACGACATCGGCAAGAACCTGGTCGACATCATCCTCACCAACAACGGCTACGAGGTGCACAACCTCGGCATCAAGGTGCCGGTGAGCGACATGATCGCCAAGGCCCAGGAGATCGGCGCCCACGCGATCGGGATGTCGGGCCTGCTCGTGAAGTCGACGCTGATCATGCGCGACAACCTCGAGGAGCTGAACCAGCGCGAGCTGTCCGACCTCCCCGTCATCCTCGGCGGCGCCGCGCTCACCCGCAGCTACGTCGAGCGGGACCTGCGCGAGGTCTACGACGGCCGCCTCTTCTACGGCCGCGACGCGTTCGAGGGCCTGCGCACCATGGACCGCCTCCGGGCCGTGCGCGCCGGCGAGGAGGCCGACGACCCCGACTGGGGCACCGTCCCGTCCGAGTCCACCGTGCGGGCCCGGGCCGGCATCGCCGAGCGCGATCCCTCCGCCGACGCGGACCTGGAGCTGCCGGACCGCTCCCCCGAGGTCACCGACGTCGACGTGCCCACGCCTCCCTTCTGGGGCAGCCAGGTCGTCAAGGGCATCGCCATCGACGACATCGCCGGCTACATCAACGAGACCGCCCTGTTCCGCAACCAGTGGCAGTTCCGGCCCGAGACCAAGGCCGACGGCACCAAGGAGACCGACGCCGAGTTCAAGGACCGGATCCGGCCCCAGCTGCGCAGCCAGCTCGCCGAAGCCAAGGCCGCCGGGCTCCTGCAGCCCGCCGTGGTCTACGGGTACTTCCCGGCCAACAAGGACGGCGACGACCTCGTCATCTGGACCGACGAGACCGCCACCGAGGAGCGGGTGCGCTTCCCGTTCCCCCGCCAGCGCGAAGCGCCGTTCCTCTGCGTGGCCGACTTCTTCCGCCCGGTCGGCGCCAGCCCCGCCGAGACCGTCGTCGACGTCGCCGCCTTCCACGTCGTGACCATGGGCCACGCCGTCTCCGAGCGCACGGCCGAGCTGTTCGCGGCCGACAAGTACCAGGAGTACATGCTCGTCCACGGCATCGGCGTCGAGATGGCCGAGGCGCTGGCCGAGCTGTGGCACCGTCGCATCCGCGAGGAGCTCGGCATCGCGGACGAGGACGGCCCCGACCTGCACGGCCTGTTCCGCCAGCAGTACCGCGGCGGCCGCTACTCATGGGGCTACCCGGCCTGCCCGGACCTCGAGGACAACGAGACCGTCGCCACGCTGCTGGGCGCCGAGCGCATCGGCATCGAGGTCAGCGAGGACACCGGCTTCCAGTTCCAGCCCGAGCAGTCCACCTCAGCACTCATCTGCCACCACCCCCGGGCCAAGTACTTCGTCGCCCGGTAGCGCTCCTGGGCCTTCGCCGCTCCCCGGGCGGGACCCTTGAAGGGAACTGGCAGCGACCACGGAACGCCCGGAGGATCGGTCCGACCCGGGATCGGCGCCTGGACCTACGCTGCCCGCGTGAACCGCATCGCGGCGCTCGATCCCCCGCCGTGGGTGCAGCACGCGGTCATGGTCGGCGCATACGTGGCGCTCGCCGCCTGGGGTGAGGCGGTCAGCGGCGCCGCTTCGGTCACGCTGTGGTACCCGGCGCCAGGCCTGGCGGTGGCCGCCGTGCTCCTGGGCGGGGCACGGTTCGTCGTGCCGACCATCGTCGCCGAGCTGATCGTCAGCATCGCGATCTTCGACGTCGCCGCCGACTTCGGCGTCGGGCTCACCGTGCTCAACGCCGTCCTGGTCGGCGGCTCCTACGCCCTCGTCGGCCTGGCGCTGCGACGGGCCCGGCTCGACCCGACGATCCCCGATGTCCGCAGCCTCGGCATCCTCGCCGGCGGCCTGCTGGTCGGCGCCCTGCCCGGGGCGGTCTTCGGGACAGCCATCCTCCGGTGGGCCGACGTGATCGCCTCGGCGGACCAGCTCGACTCGCTGCGGACGTGGCTCCAGGGCGACGCCATCGGCATGCTCAGCGTCACTCCAGCCATCGTCCTCGGGATCACGATGCGTCGGGCGGACGTCATCGTCGCCCCCCGGCCGCCGCTCCGAAGTGGCCTCGGGCTCCTCGAGATCGTGAGCGTCGTCGCGGTCCCGGTCGCCACCGCGCTCCTCATCGACCGGGTCGACATGCTCTACCTGTCGCTGGCCCCCATCGTGCTGGTCGCCCTCCGCCGGGCCCACCCCGGTTCCGCCATCGCCGCCGCCATCATCGCCGGCCTGGTGCCGACCACCCTCGCCATCGGGGCACGCGGTGCGTTCGACCGTGGCGATGTCGTCGTGCTCCTGGCGGTGATCGCGCTCACCGGCATCGTCATGGGCGTGGTCGTGGCCGAGGGCTTCCGGTCCGAGCGCACCACGCAGCAGCTCGGCCACGCCCTCGGCAACACCGAGGACATCGTGCTGATCGCCGATGCCGAGGGCATGCCGGCTTGGTGGAACGCCGCCGCCGAGCGGTTCATCCTGCGCGACGGCGACGGACTCCCCTGCCGGGTGAGCGACACGCTCCGCGGAGGCGCAGAACGATCCCTCGAGCTGACCCGCCGGGTGCGATCCGGCCAGACCTGGCGGGGCGAGGAGGTGCTGGTCGATCGCGACGGCGTCGAGGTGCCCGTCTCGCTCGTCGTCATCCCCGAGCTGGGCGACGAGGACCACGTCGTGAACTACACCCTGTTCGCTCGCGACGCCTCCGCCGAGCGCGCCTACGAGGCCGAGCTCACCCGCCACGCCCTCTACGACCAGCTCACCGGCGTCGCCAACCGGGCGCTCCTCCATGCCCGGCTGCAGCAGGCCACCGTGCGGGTCCGCCAGGACGGCATGGCCGCCGCGCTCCTGCTGTTCGACCTCGACCGCTTCAAGCTGGTCAACGACAACCTCGGCCACGCCTTCGGCGACGAGGTGCTGCGCGCCGTGGCCGAGCGCCTCTCGTCGGTGCTCCGCAGCACCCAGACGCTCGCCCGTCTGGGCGGCGACGAGTTCGCCGTCCTGGCCGAGGACCTCCAGGACACCGGTGGTGCGGCCCGGGTGGCCGAGTCCGTGCTCGAGGCGCTCCGCGCACCGTTCCAGCTCGGCCACGGCAACACGGTGGTGACGGCCAGCGTCGGCGTCGTGGTGCTCGCAGCCGACACCGATCCCGACGAGGTGCTGCGCCGCGCCGACCTGGCCATGTACCGGGCCAAGGCTCGCGGCGGCGGCCGGTACACCATCTACGAGCAGGCGATGAGCGCGGCCGCGGCCCGCCGTCACCGCATCGAGTCCTGCCTGCGCTCGGTCATCGAGGAGCCGACGGTGCCGCTGCACTACCAGCCGGTCATCGAGATCGACTCCGGTGGCGTCCACTTCGCCGAGGCGCTCCTGCGCCTCGAGCTGGCCGACCTCGGAAAGATCCCGCCGCCCGAGGTGCTCGGCGTCGCCCACCAGATCGACCGCATGGCACAGCTCGGCCGGCTGATCATCGACACCGCGGCCCAGGCGGCCGCCGCGTGGCCGGATCCGGTCGGGGTGTCGGTGAACGTGTCACCGATCCAGCTGCGGGACGACGAGCTGCCCGACGTGCTGCGGCGGGCAGCCGACGCCGCCGGCCTTCCGGTGGACCGGCTCATCGTGGAGCTCACCGAGGACGCCTTCCTCGAGGAGCCCGAGCACGCCGCCTCGGTGCTGCGCGACTGCCGCCAGATCGGCGTGCGGGTCGCGCTCGACGACTTCGGCAGCGGCTTCTCGTCCCTGTCGATCCTGCGGACGCTGCCCATCGACATCCTCAAGCTCGACAACGCCCTGCTCAGCGACCTCGCCGAATCCCCCCAGGCCCGTGCCGTGGTCCGGGCCGTCACCGGCGTCGCCGATGCCCTCGGCCTCGACGTGGTCGCCGAGGGCATCGAGACCGAGGCCCAGCTCGAGATCTGCCGCTCCCTCGGCTGCCGCTACGGCCAGGGCTACTTCCTCGGCGTGCCGGCGCCGGCCACCGAGATGGCCGCCCACCGCCCCGTCGGCTGACCCCCCGGGGGAAACTGGCAGCGGCTACGGAACGGGGCGCCGATCGATCGGACGGTCTCGGAGATCTGGCAGCGGTGGCGGAACACGGGTGACGTCGACGCCGAGCTCCACCAAGCGCCGACGGATCGCCATCAGGACCTGCTCGGGGTAGAAGATCACCTCGTCCTCGTCGAAGCGATCCACCGTCCAACCGAGCTGGCGCAGGCGTCGGTCCCGGCGAGCATCTCGGGCCGCGACCTCGGGGAGCTCGTGGTGCGGGCCGTCGATCTCGATGGCCAGCTTCACGGCCGGGTAGGCGAAGTCGATGCGGTAGTACCGGCCGTTCGGAAGCGGTACGACCAGCTGGCACACGGGTAGCGGCAGCCACGCATCGATCAAGAGGTCGAGGACGGTCTGCTCCAGGGTGGTGTCCGGGATCCCCTCGACCCCGTAGTACCGCTCGAGCTGGCGTCGGAGCGGGCCGCACCCGTCACGGCCCCGGTTGCTGTGCAGCCGGAGCACGGCGGCGAGCTGCTTCCAGGACAGGCCGTGGTCCCGTCGCAGCTCGCGCAGGACGGTCGTGTACGCCGTCTCGCCGAGGACCGCGCCGATGTCCACCGCGAGGCGTCGGGGCGGGGTGCACGGGATGCCTTCGATGAGCACGGGCGGCACGTAGGCGATGTCTCGGCTCTGGTGCACGATCACGCCTTCGCGGCGGAAGGTGCGCTTCGACGGAATCGTGATCTCCGGGCGCGACGCCTCGTAGGTCGGGACGCCCAGCAGGCGGGCCACGGCGCGATGCGACGCCTGGGCGGGCGGCTTCGCCAGCTTGATCGCGGCAAGCGTCTGCTGGTGCCAGGTCTCGGGCGCATCGCGCAGCCGGTAGAGCCCTCGACCGATGCGGTCGAGGTGCCCGTGGCGCTCCATGCGGTGCAGCTGGGCTCGGTGCACGCCGACCTCGGCTGCACCATCGGGATCGATGAGGTGGTGTTGGGCATCCAGCACCGGAACGATGAGGTCCTCGGGACGTACGGGCACGACTGCTCCCCTTCGCTTGCACTGGGGGAAGTCGTCGGTGCCGCAGCACCCGTCGGGGCAGCGTAGGTCCGGGGGTCCGACAGCGTTCCGTGGTCGCTGCCAGAAGCGTTCCGTGGTCGCTGCCAGTTTCCTCTGGCGTCAGGTAGCTGGCAGCTCTTGGACCTGGGTGGCGCAGGGCGCGAAGAGGTCGCCGAGCTCGGCGACGCGGGTGAGCACGTCGGGGGCGGTGAAGGAGAGCGGCTCGCCGTCGGCGCAGTCGCTGACCTCGTCCCAGGTCA
This sequence comes from Salinilacustrithrix flava, assembly GCF_041228405.1. Lineage (GTDB taxonomy): Bacteria > Actinomycetota > Acidimicrobiia > Acidimicrobiales > Salinilacustritrichaceae > Salinilacustrithrix > Salinilacustrithrix flava. The sequence goes on along the minus strand of NZ_CP133888.1, from coordinate 2,644,614 downwards.
CGGGCGTGGACACCGTCGGGCTCGCCTTGGCCCGGAGCGAGTACACGGCCACGGTCGTCTTGTGGCGGCTGTTCTGGCTCCAGTCGATGAAGACCTTGCCCGGGCGCTGGGCCTTCGCCATCACCGAGGTGACGTCGTCGGGGCGGTGCTTCTCGAGCACCCGGGCGACGGCGTGGGCGAACTCGCTCGTGTGGTCGTGGGTGTGGGGCGCGTTCAGCGGCACGTACAGCTGCATGCCCTTGGAGCCCGACGTCTTGGCCACGCACTCGAGGCCGATGCCGGCGAGCACGTCGCGCAGCTCCAGGCCGACCCGGGCGCACTCGATGATCGTCGCCGGCTCACCCGGGTCGAGGTCGAACACGCACAGCTGGGGCGACTCGATGTCGGCGCCGAGCGCCATCGGCGCGTGGATCTCGAGGGCCGCCATGTTCCCTGCCCAGGCCAGTGCCGGGACCGAGTCCAGGTTGCAGTAGCCGATCGCCCCGCCCCGGTCGCCGGGCCCGTCGATCGTGCTGACGAACTCGGGTCGGTGGGACGCGCAGCGCTTCTCGAAGAACGAGCCGCCCTCGACCCCGTCGGGGAACCGCTTCAGCGTGATCCCCCGGCCGGCGATGTGGGGCAGCATCGCCGGCGCGATGCGGGCGTAGTAGTCGATGACCTCGGCCTTGGTGAACCCGGTCTCCGGGTACAGCACCTTGTCGAGGTTGGTGAGCTTCAGGCGCCGGCCGTCCAGCTCGACGAGCCGCTCGGTCACGCGGTCTGCGCAGCGTCCTGGTCGGCGGGCCCGTCCTCGCCGGCGATCTCGTCACCGGACACGGTCCCCGGAGCCGCCGCCGTGGGGTGCCGACCACGGGCTTCCTTGGCCGCGGCGACGGACGCCTCGAGGGCGGCCATGAGGTCGACGACCTTGTCCTCCTGCGGCTCGGGCGTGGTGACCACGTCCTCCTCGCCGGCGGCCTTGCGATCGATGACCTCGAGCACCTTGGTCCGGTAGGTGTCGGTGTACTTGGCCGGTTCGAAGGTCTCGCTGAGCGAGGCGATGAGCTGCTCGGCCATCACCAGCTCCTTGTCGGAGACCTCCACGTCGTCGAGCTGGGCGAGCTCGGGGATCTGGGCCGGGTCGTTGATCTCATCGGCGTAGACCATCGTCGACATCACGAGCTTGCCGTCCTGGGGCCGCACCGCGCACAGGTACTGCTTCGTGCGCATCACCACCCGGGCGATGCCGACCTTGCCCGACTGCTCCATGGCCCGGGCCAGCAGCGCGTAGGGCTTGGCCGTGGCCTTGTCCGGCGCGAGCAGGTAGGCGGAGTCGTAGAAGACCGGATCGATGTCGGCCAGGTCGACGAACTCCTCGATGTCGATCGTGCGGCTCGCCTTGGGGTCGAGCTGGGCCAGCTCGTCGTCGGAGACGGTGACGTAGTCGCCGCTCGGCAGCTCGTAGCCCTTGACGATGTCGTCGTTGGTGACCTCGTCACCCGAGTCGGCGGAGACCTTCTTGTACTTGATGCGCGCGCCGGTGTTGCGGTCGATCTGGTTGAAGCGGACCGACTTGCGGCTGACGGCGGCGTAGAGCTTCACGGGGATGTTGACCAGCCCGAAGCTGATCGACCCGCTCCACATGGCACGAGGCATGGGTTCAGTACACCCCACGAGCAGGGTTTTCGCTACTACGCGAGCACGGCCCTTGCGACGAGGTCGGTGCCGAAGGCGGTGAGGATGGCCAGGTAGAGCAGGCCGGTGGCGGCCATGACCGCCGAGTAGTAGCGCTCCTTCAGGGCTGCCCGGGTGACCGCGACGAGGGCGATGGTGCCGATGGCGCAGGCGATCCAGAACCAGCCGAGCATGCCGCCGTAGCCGTCGTCGATGGAGCCGTTCAGCACCGACACCATCCCGGTGGGCAGGAGCATGGCCACGACCTCGACCGGCCAGGTGATGGCCGTCCAGCGCACGAGCTCGAGCAGCGGACCGCGAGCCAGCCCGGGCTGCACCAGGTACCAGTGGCCGAGGAGCATGGCGTCGGTGACCGCGCCGAGGAACGCAGCGCCGGCGAGCACCCGCACGAGCGACACGACGTAGGAGGCATCGCCCTGGGTGGCGGCCGCCGCCCCGAAGAGCAGGCCGATCACGCCGATCGCCGGGGCGATCAGGTCGAGCACCGGCGGGAACTCGGGGACGTCGTCGCGCGGGCCGTCGATGTCCCGGTCGATGCCGGTCATGGCCGTGATGCGGGCCGACTTCACGGCGACCCGCTCCCGCTCCCCCGCCACGCCGGCCTTGCGGCGCACCACGCTCACCGCCAGGGCGACCGAGGTGGCGACCACGACGCCGATGCCGGCCAGCTCGCGCCCGAGGTCGTCGCCGTAGCGGAACCCGGCGACCACCCCGATGGCAGCGATGATCCCGTAGGTGGCCCGCATCAGCCAGCCGTAGCCGATGCCGACCTCGCGCCGGCGGGTGGTGACCCACAGGAACAGCAGGCCACCGGTGGCCCACTGGAGGCAGAACGTGGCGGCGTCGAGCTCGATCATGCGGTTCTCAGGCGTCGACGACGACGAGGCCGTGGTCGGCCCGGTTGCACGCCACGGGACCGTCGTCGGTCGCCACGACGATGTCCTCGAGGCGGATGCCCCACCGACCGGGCGGGTACACGCCCGGCTCGACGGAGAACGCGTGGCCGGCGACGAGCGGGGTGGTGTTCCCCTCGACGATGTAGGGGTCCTCGTGCTCCTCGATGCCGATGCCGTGGCCGGTGCGGTGGATGAACCACTCGCCCCAGCCGGCGTCGACGAGGCGCTGGCGGGCGATGCGGTCGACCGACTCGCAGGTCACCCCGACCACGGCCCCGTGCACGGCCGCCTGCTGTGCGGCCTCGAGCGCGGCGTAGGCCTCGAGCAGGTCGTCGGGGGCGCTGCCGACGGCGACCACGCGGGTCATGTCCGAGCAGTAGCCGACACCGCCGGGGCCGTGCATGGTGCCGCCGAAGTCGCACAGGACGGCCTGGCCGTCCTCGATCACGGTGCTGCCTGGCTCGTGGTGCGGCGAGGACGCGTTCGGGCCGGCGGCGACGATGGCGAAGTTGACCTTGTGGTGCCCCTCGTCGACGAGGCGGCGACCGATGTCGGCGGAGACCTCGGCCTCGGTGCGACCCCGAAGCGGGATCTGGCCGGACTGGAGCTGGGCAGCGACCCGGTCGGCGGCGGCGCCGGCGGCCAGCAGGGCCTCGACCTCGGCGGCGTCCTTGACGGCCCGGATCGGGCCGACGACGTCGTTGCCCCGGACCCAGCGCTCGACCCCGACGGCGGGCAGGAGGTCGACGAGGAAGCGGGACCACATCCGGTCCCCCACGGCCACCGTGGGCGCGCCGCCGACGAGCTCGGCCGTGCGGGCGATGGGGTCGTCGGTCTCGTCCCAGGCCTCGAGGCGGAACACGTCGGGTCGGTCGACGACGCGGGGCGCCTCGAGCCGGGGTACGAGCAGCGTGGCGTCACCGTCGACGGGCAGCACGAGCATCGTGAGGCGCTCCAGCGGCATCGCCTCGTAGCCGGTGAGGTAGGGCAGCTCGGGGCCGACGGACAGCAGCAGGACCTGCACGTCGAGGTCCTGCATCCGGGCCCGGACCCGGTCCACGCGGTCGGCGAACATGGCCCCGAGGGTAGAGCCCGGCCGGTCCGGGCCGACCATCGCCGACGGCGTGCCAGGGGCCACCCCGGAACGCCCAGCCACTACCCTCCTCAGCCGCATGCCGGCCCTCGAGACCCTCCGACCGACGTTGCAGTCCACGCTGGACGCGTCGCTGAAGACCCACGCGGTGCCCGGCGCCGTCGTCGGCGTGCTGCGAGGCGACGAGCTCGTCCTCGTCGCCGGTGGCGTGGCCAACGTGGGCACCGGCGTGGAGACCACGACCGACACGCTCTTCCAGCTCGGATCGATCTCGAAGGTGTACACCGCCACCCTCGTGCTCCAGCTCGTGCACGCCGGCCTGGTGGAGCTCGACGAACCTGTGCGCGGCGCCCTGCAGGAGTTCCGGGTCAAGGACGACACCGCCACCCTCACCATCACGCCGCGCCAGCTGCTCGCCCACACCAGCGGCATCCAGGGCGACCACTTCCTCGACTGCGGCCGCAACCCCGATGCGCTGTGGCGCTACGTGTCGACCCTGGAGGACGTCGGCCAGCTCCACGACCCCGACGACATGTTCTCCTACTGCAACGCCGGCTACGGGGTGCTCGGCCGCCTGGTCGAGGAGGCCACCGGCGACCACTACGCCCGGGCCCTGCAGCGCCGCCTGCTCCGGCCCCTGGCGCTCGGTCACACCGTCACCCAGGCCGAGCAGGCCATCGTCCACCGGGTCGCGGCCGGCCACCACCACGACGACCAGGGCACGCCGTCGGTCGCCCCGTGGGTGCTGTCCCGCTTCAACGCCCCGATCGGCGGGATCATCGCCAGCGCCGGGGACGTGCTGACCTTCGCCGCCATGCACCTGCGCGGCGGTCGCTCGGTCGAGGACCGCCAGGTGGTCCCGGCCAAGGCCATCGCCGAGATGCGCAACGGCGAGGTCGAGGTCCCGGGCACCGACGACGAGTGGGGCCTGGGCTGGTGGCTCACGAAGTG